>JBDWTN010000007.1:1062500-1792182 GCA_039984955.1 Marinobacter alexandrii | reverse complement strand
TCGACGGGCATTTCTGCCAATCGGGTAGGAAGTAGCTTCCTGGATGGCACGGGTAACGATAATTTCTTCACAGGAGATATTGATGAAGTTAGAATCTGGGATATAGCTCTTCCTGAAGATGAAATAAGAAATTTTTTATATAACGATGACCTAATAGGGAGTTCAAATTCCGGAAATCTTGTACTTCATTATAATTTCAACCAAGGAAGTGCAGGAGGTAACAACACCGGTGAAACTGCAATCTTTGATCAGACAATTAGTGCACTTGATGGAGGATTGAATGGATTTGCACTCACTGGAGCGACCTCAAACTTCGTGACTTCAGGGAACACTTCTTTTACGCCAACAGCTCCTATAACACAGGCATCTAATATCTCTGTATTTAATGTGGCCGAGTTCACAGCAGACATAAGCTGGACAAGTGGCGAAGGAGACAGAACAGTGGTGCTTATGCATGATGGCTTAGGAAACCCGTTTCCTTTTCCAGCAGATGGCTCATATGGAACGGCTGATCAATATGGTTTAGGTTCAGACCTGGATAACGGATGGTTTGTGGTTTACAATGGATATGGGAATAATGCAAGCGTTGAAAACTTAAGTGGTAGCACAGATTATGAAATAGCTGTCTTAAGTGTAAATGGACCTCCAACATTCGATACATACAATACAAACACGGAAGTAAATAACCCAATCAGTTTTAGAACATCTGATCCAATTTCAAATTTTGCTTTGGATTTTGATGGAACGGATGACTTTGTGCAGTTGCCAAACATTCCATTGAATCCCAATACGGATAACTTCACAGTGGAACTTTGGGCAAAAGCAGATGCATTTACAGGAACAAACAACTTGATTGTTCAGGAAGATGGGACAGGAACTGGTAGAGCTTACTTGTTCTTTTCTGGTCAGAACCTTGCTTCAAATCAAGGCGCGAATACCACTGGCACGACAACATTGGCAATAGATACATGGTATCATTTAGCAGTTACGTTTGATGGATCGGATATTAGAACCTATATAGATGGAGTGCTTGAAGTTGAGGCACCCCGAGTGCCTGAAGGTACCGATGGAGCGTTTAGACTAGGTATCAGTAAGAATGGCGATTTCCCTCTTGATGGTCAAATAGATGAAGTACGAATCTGGAACTTTGCCAAGGATGATATTCAGATTACATCACAAAAAGACGAAAGGTTGATAGGAGATGAAGCGGGTCTTTTGGCGTATTACCAACTAGATAATGGTCCTGGAAGTATCACAGTCACAGACCTGGTTGGAGGGCCTGATGGTTCACTTACCAATATGGATGAAAACACGGATTGGGTAGAAGGCCCATTCTTAAACTTTTCTAATCCGGGAGGTCCAGATACTTTCTTTGAAGATTTTGATGAAGGAACACTTCCCGGGGTTGCTACAACGGGGGCTCTTCTTCTTTCCTCGGGAACTTGGGAAATCGTAAATGCATTGGAGGCAGGAGCTTTAGATGCATTTGATGGTGCTGGAAACGCATTGAGATTGGAGCCTCTAGGAGGAAACTATATACAAACCCCATCTTTGAATGAAGCGACAAGTTTTAATTTTAGATTTAAAGGGCAAAATACTGGTGGTAGTTATAGAGTTCTGGCATCTAATGATGGGGGAGCTACATTTCCTCACGAATTGGGAACAATCAATCCAGATCCGACTTACCAGGAGTTTACTTTTGATTTAGTTTCGCTATTTGATCCTTCACTTATAGGCCCTATCAGGATTGAACATGAAAGTGGTTCTAATCCACTATTTATTGATGAAGTAAGTTCCGATGCGGTCGTTACCCCTGTTGGTATTACATTCGACCAGGTTGTTGTCCCAGATGTGAATCTGGAAATAGGCTCCATAAATAATTTGATTTATGCTTTCAGTATGAACCCATCAGCGCCAGTCGAAACGATAGGGTTTATACTAAGTTTGGATGATAACGCTCCCAACTATACGGTCGATGATTTCGCTCCGAATCCGGTTAAAGTTTGGATCAATACAGCGGAAGAAAATTTCGCTACCGCAACGGAGATAGGTGCATTTGAGTTTGGTAACATGCTTCCTGATGGAGGATCTGTTCCCGCAAATCAGGTAGCACTTCTTTTTAGTGAAGTTCTTTCTCCAGGTGTTCCGACATATATATATGCATCTGTAGATATAGATGCGGGTGCAACTCCAAACAACTCCTTCAGAATCTTGGCTGTTGATTTGGAGGAACAGGTAGGAATAGTACAAGAGACGAATGCATTAGGCTCCTTAGATGCTGGAGGAGAATTTACTATTCAATCTGGTGATGTGACTGCCCCTGTGGTTACAGTTGATACTTACGGCACTTCAATCACTAGCCCGCAATTAACCGGAACAGTAGATGATGCTACAGCGACTATTGATGTTGAGGTAGATGGAGCTTCCTATTCTGCAGTAAATAATGGTGATGGTACTTGGACATTGCCTGCTGGGATAATTGCCACTCTAACAGATGGAACATATGATGTAATCGTTACTGGTACAGATGCAGCTGGTAATGTAGGTACAGATGCCACAGTGGATGAGCTTGTTATTTCACAGACTACTATTGCAATTAATGCGTCAAATATTACTTCTACATCTTTTCAAGCCAATTGGAGTGAGGGACTAGATGTTCAGACTTATCAACTTGATGTTTCTGAAGTAGCAGATTTTTCCACTTTCGTAAGTAGTTACGAAAACTTTGAGACTACAGCTACCAATGAAACCTTGACAAACCTTGACTTCTCTCAAGAGTATTTCTATCGCGTAAGAGTAGTCAATACAGCTGATGAAGTTTTAGCGAATTCTAACACAACTTCCTTAAAAACAATAATTGACCTTCCAACGTTGGCAGATTCCTTGGCATTGGTACAAATATTTGACGCAATCAATCCACAAGGATTGAATTGGGAAACTGCCAGACTGAGAGATTGGGATGGTATCCAATTCGATGCTGGTA
Organism: Marinobacter alexandrii; assembly: GCA_039984955.1. Taxonomy (NCBI): domain Bacteria; kingdom Pseudomonadati; phylum Pseudomonadota; class Gammaproteobacteria; order Pseudomonadales; family Marinobacteraceae; genus Marinobacter; species Marinobacter alexandrii. The sequence goes on along the minus strand of JBDWTN010000007.1, from coordinate 1,789,199 downwards.
AAACGAGAGTCTCTTTAGTTGACCTTGATGGAACAAGTTCTGTTGGAGATATGCCAAACCCATTCACAGGTGATGCATTGACAGATGGAGGTCTTTCGAATTTGATAGATATGAACTTATCTGGCAATGAGATTACTGGCCTAATAGATTTTGCTTCCACAAGTATTGATTTGTTAAATGTTTCAAATAATAGCCTAACATTTGGAGATTTAGAACCTCTTATAGGGCTGGGAATTTCGAGCTTAGATTATCAAACTCAAGCAAGTATCCAGTTTGATCCAGAGATTCGACCAGCATATTTGAGAGATGATTTAATTATTGTTCCTCACTTAGAGAACTATGTTTTAAACATATCAATCGATGGAGCTGGAAACACTTTTGTTTGGTATAAGGATGATGTGGTTATATCAACAACTGCAGATTTCAATGTTTTAAATAGTGTTACTGAGATTGTTGAAATTGATTTTGATAATATGGGGACATTCAGAGCTGAGGTATCGAGTACAGTGGTGCCAGGCTTAACAATCAATATTGATCCTCAAGCGGTATTAGCTACCGCAGATATTACGATGAGACTTACGGACTTTGATGAGGTACTCTTAAGTGGTGAGACTTTTACAGGGGCACTACTTGAGGCTATTAGAAGACCAGCTGGATATGATACATTGGCAAGCACAAATGGAAATGTTTCTGCTGAATTTATATTCGAAGATGTCGTTCTTGCAAACTATTTGTGTGGTATTGAACCCAACAATAAGCAAGACTTAATTCCAACATATTTTGGAGATGTTTTCGAGTGGGATCAAGCTGATACAATAGAGCTCAGAGAAAACGCTACACTCATAATTAAAATGACAGCTGACCCACCAGAACTAACAGCTGACGATGGAGAAGGTACCCTGGGTGTTACCATTGAAGAAGACTTTGGAGATGATGGAGCGAGAACGGAAGCGAGGAGGAGAGCGAAAAAACGTAAGTGTGGGTTGAAACAGAGAAGAAGAGGGGGAAGAACAAATCAAGATGATGAGTTTGTATTGATCGCTTATGGAGAAACAGATGATAATGGAGAATTCCAGTTTGGCTTTCTTCCAGAAGGAACTTACAGATTCTTTGTAGAATACCCTGGTATTCCATTAGATGAGAACTCGGAAGTACAGTTTATTGTAGGCGAAGCAGGTATAGGAGATACAGACTTTAAGCTTGCTGCCTTTGCTACCGAAGATGGTATTGAAGTAACGATAGAAGAAGCTCTAGGAGTGATTCTAGACTACTTCAAAGAACTTCAGATCTATCCCAATCCATCAAGAGACTTCTTGAATGTGAGCTATAGACATCTTAAGTCGAACGATGTGACTGCTCAGCTTGTGGATTTATCAGGAAATACTAAGTGGTCTTCCGATCTTAAAAATGGATTTGATGAACAAATAAGAATAGATGTTTCAGGCTTCTCTGAAGGTGTTTATATCTTAAGGTTCTTCGATCGAGAGAGTCCAAAAGATAATGTTATTAGCTATCGGGTGATAGTAAGAGATTAATACCTAATCACTTGTGATAAAGGGAATGACAGTAGTCATCCCTTTTTTGTTATGTACTGGTAGTATCAATTAAAGCTTGATACTGAACATTCATTCAATTGTAGGAAGATCCCATCAACTCATGTGGAATTTAAGCTCGGAGTTCTATCTGAACCTGTTATTCTGTCCGTTTTCTTGACACGATATTTTAAGAGAACTGGGCAGCTCTTCAAGTTAGAGAAGGCTGATTTTTTGGTTAAATGATTCTCTTAAGTTTGAAAGAGGTCTTAATCTTTTCTCCATCTCTTAAAATTTTAACTCTTATTCTCCTTCCATCCTTAGATTGGAGTAGCGTATAGATGTCGGATAAGCTATGGTATTTAAGGCTTCTACCATTTATCATCATAATAATGTCATCTTTTCTAATATCAGCTTGATAAGCTGGTCTGTCTTTGTCGACATTCACAACTTTGAGTGTATCAAGATTTTTACCCACTGCGTTTACAGTCATCCCGCTCATGTCATATTCAAATGCGGACCTATACTGTTCTCCTTTCCTGAGATACATTTTTCTTGAAGAGTAGTCAAAGGTTACATTAAAGCGATTGAGTAGCTCTCCACCAAAAGTCCCCACTCTTGCGCCACGTTTTATTACCTTATTATAAGCACCATCGAATGGCGCTGAGACTAGCATCTCAGTGAAATCAAATGATTCAATTTGTACAGAATCCATCCTCCCAACGTAACCGGGAATCTCTCCTGCTATACCTCTCCCAAGTCGAGTCACGATTCTATCCTTGGGCATGTCTACACCATCAACGTAGGCATAATCAATCAACGCAGCATGACTTGCCCCTGTATCTACCATGACATCTAGATTGGTTTTTTTATTATCCTGCCTTATAGTAGCGCTTATAAAAGGCTTAGAACCTCTTATTTCAATGGGAATTGCAACAGCCTTCTTGTTTCTTTTATACTTTTTTGGATCCGAGAGTGTCAATATATTTTCATCATAGTTGATATCTACTACAAACTTTGAAAATATGTCATATCCAATAATGCCATGAACATCATCTCCTATATTCTCTGATAACTTCAAGTAATCTTCTTTTAGCACAAGCATGTTCATGTTCTTGCCAAGTACTCCTCCTGGAAGTCCAAAAGTTATTTGATTAGCCACAAACGCTTCCACAGAATCTGCTAGCCCAGGGCCTGCAATAGTTATTTCCCTTATGTAGTTTACATTTAAAATATCGCCATAGACTTTTTCCGTAAGAATCGCCGTTTCCACTCCGGTATCAAGGATAAATTTGAGTGTCAAGAAGCGATTGACCGTTACTGGTATGATGATAAGATTATTGTGTTGCTCAAAAGGGATGCTGATTTTCTTAACGCTAGCAGGCATTCGGAATCCAAACTCTTTCTGGCCAGAGACGGTGGAACAAAGGCAAGCGTTGATGAATAGAAAGAATGCAATCAGACTTAAAATCGGATTTCTCATATGGAAGTCTCTTAGGTAGTGAATTACACTCATTTAACAACACGGACAAAAACCAACCCTTATTTGAACAATAAAAATTAGTCAAACAGATCCTTAATGTCGTTCTGCGACAGACTTTTTACAAAACTTTCTTCTACAGAAATCAAATCTGAAGCCAGCTTTTGCTTATGTTCTTGTAGTTTAATGATTTTTTCTTCTATTGTATCCTTCGTCACAAACTTATATGCGAAGACTTTTCTGGTTTGCCCTATTCTATGTGCTCTATCTATTGCTTGAGCTTCTACCGCAGGGTTCCACCAGGGATCTAGTAAGAAAACATAATCTGCCTTAGTAAGATTGAGTCCCGTGCCCCCTGCTTTAAGGGAGATCAAGAAAATGGATACATTGACATCATTTTGAAATTTTTCTACTTGATGTTGCCTATCTTTAGTTGACCCATCTAAATAGGCAAATGCCATACTCTTATCTTGAAGATACTCAGATACAATCTTCAGGTGTTTCACAAACTGACTAAAAATTAAGACCTTATGCCCTTTGGAAATGGAGTTTTCTATCATGTAAGTAACCTCTTCCAGTTTGCCAGAGCTATCTTGATAGTCAGGATCTACCATCTTCGGGTGGTTAGCGATTTGACGGAGTTGAGTTAATCCTTGCAATAGGATCATATGAGATTTACCTATACCATCGGTTTCAATCACATCCATGATTTTGCTCCTGAAAGCATTCTTCTCTTTTTCGTAGGCTTCTCGTTGAGCTTCAGACATGGAGCAATACCTAATGTTAATGACCTTCTCTGGAAGGTCAGCAGCGACTTGACTTTTTTCTCTGCGAAGTAGAAAAGGTTTTATGAGGGCATTAAGTTTTTTCGTTTTGGCTTCATCTCTTTTTTTCTCGATAGGTTTCAGGTATTCTTTCTTGAAGTAAGCTTCATTACCTAAAAGCCCAGGATTTAAGAAGCTCATCTGTGACCACAGATCCAGCGTACTGTTTTCAATGGGAGTACCTGTAAGAATTAGCTTTCGCCTGGATTTTAAGTCTCTTACTTTCTTGGAGATCAGAGAATCCGGATTTTTTATAGCTTGTGATTCATCCAGAATGATGTAATTAAAGTAGAATTCGGAGAGAATTTCAGAATCTACTCTGGTTGTTCCATAACTGGTTACTACAATATCATATTTCCCAAATAGCGTACTGTCCTTTACTCGATTGATCCCTGTGTAATTCAAGATTTTTAGCTGAGGGGTAAATTTCTTTGCTTCCATTTCCCAGTTGTAAAGAAGGGAAGTAGGCATAACAAGCAGACTTGTGCTGTCAGGAATTTCATTCTTCTGGTGCTGCAACAGAGTAAGTGCTTGAATCGTCTTCCCTAGCCCCATGTCGTCTGCTAGGCACCCACCAAAGTTGTAGTCCTCCAAAAATCTTAGCCAATTGTATCCAGCCAGTTGATAAGGCCTTAAATCACCTTTAAATGAACCCGGAACCTCATATTCTTCTAGCTTTTCAAAGTCCAATAGCTTTTCAAGCTTCCGGTCCATTGTCACCTTAGCATAGTCTCCGTCTTTAAGTTCTTGAACCAGAGATACGTGGATTTTATTTAGTGTGATTCCTCCATCTATTTCTGAGGAGAACGCCAATAAATCTTTGTATCTCTCAATCCATGATTCTGGAATAACACCAACCTCACCATTAGGAAGCATAACTTCCGTCTTTCCTTTAAGAATACATTTTCTTATAGCCTCAAAAGGAATTTCAAAGTCGCCAAACCGGATTTTAGCTTTTAAATCAAACCAATCAACTCCTTCATTTACTTCCAGGTCGATGGTTGATTCTCCTACAAAAAACTTTTTGCCTTGTTGGTTTTGCTTGATTATAAAATCTTGAAGTAGATCATGGTTTCTGCCTATCCAATCAAAAGCAGTTGTTTTTGGAAGGGTCACACGAGAGTTTCTTAAAGGCAGTCCAGTAGTTGCAAGCTGCTCTATGATCCCTTTCTCGCCCTCATGATCCCTACTTATTCGATGGAAAGTGTAATTGTCTTCTTGTTTTTCCATGGAAACACTCACTTTGCTAAGCTTGTCAGCATTGAAATTATGTTTCCCATAATCAAAGGAAAGTTCTAGTAGCAATTTTTCACTATCTGCGGGCTGGCTATCAACTGCAGTGTCGAAGAGTGTTGCGTTGCGACTTGTTTGAAGCTCACTAACCGTAATTTTTGGCGTAGGTTTCGGCTTGTGAGTGATAATATCAAACCCTTTTGCGTAAACATCAAATTCAGAAATAAGAGGAGCTACAAATTTCTGGTAATAGGTTTCTTCTATGTCTTTAGGAATAAGAATGAATTTTTTCTTCAAAAAGGGCTTGAACTTACCGCCGCTTACCGGCTTTTTAAAAGTAAAAAGTTGATCATTGGCAACTAACCAAGCGGGCTCTTTACACAAAAGGTAGCTTCCATTGTTTAGGAACTCTACCTTCTCATCATGAAGCTTAATCGTGGGAAAATAATGAGTATTGTCTTCATTCTTTCTGAAGTGAAACAAGACAGTAGCTTTCTCATCGACTACTTCTATTTCTTTCCATGTTGGCTCACCGTCTTTACCCATCTCAAAAAGACGTTTTCCATGTATGAGAGCTAAAATCTGAGATCTTCTGCGCTCAATATATCCATCTATTTCACTCCTAAGCGCTTTATCTCCATTTTCACTGTCATAAACTTTAAGAAAAAATTCTTCAGGTTTTTGACGCTTTTTTTGAAAATGATGGGCAATGCGGTCTTGCTGAATCTGATCCATGAGCTTAATGATCTGGTAATCGTTTTCATCAAGCTTAGCACTAAATTCCTCGGCGTTTTTGGAAGAAATGTTCTGATGGGAGTAAGTCAGTTCATTCTTATCATTCAGTTGTACAACAAAAGACTCAATGAGATACCCTAAGTATTCATGATCATAGAGAGAATAGATAAGCTCAAATGGTTCGTCAGGAGATACTTTCACAAATTTTTTAGATCAGATAAACTTCGAAAGTAGTAAAAATTCGAAATTTGACAATCAATTAATTGTGAAGAAATTAAGACTTATTGTAATGTATGTGTAGAAAATGATCTACTAGCCTTAATTGCTGGCTGAATAGAAGCAATAATAGTGATAATTATGATAGCAAGAATAGCTAATGCAACATCCAAAACTTCGATCTTAACTGGGTAGCTATTTATTACCGCAGAACCCATACCCATTCCTATTAATCCAAATTCTTGCTGTACAAGACTAATGCCTATGCCTAAAATAAGACCAATGAGCGCGCCAGAAAAAGCAACAATGCAACCTTCATAAAGAAAGATATTTCGAATAAGCTTTGGTTGGGCTCCTTGAGCAAAAAGAATAGAGATGTCTTTTTTCTTTTCAATGACCAACATTGTAAGTGAGAAGAAAATGTTGATTGATGCAATGCCTATGATTGCTACTAAAATCAGAAAGACAAATAATTTTTCGATTTTTAAGACTTTGTATAGATCACTATGAAGCTCCTCTCCCAACTTTACCTGGAATGACGATCCAAGGATTTCCTGTATGTCTGTCTTTGCAGTCTTTGCATCTTTTTCCTGCGCTAAGTATACATCCATCGACGATATCTTATTTCCGTATTCAAGAAGTTCTTTGGCAAACTCGATGGGCACAAAGACATAGTTATCATCATAGTACTTTTCAATTGCGAAAATACCTCCAGGTATGATGTTAAGTAGGTTGTACATTTTGGATGGATTTATTACGCCAGGACCAATATCCTTTGGATAATACATCTGGAGAGTATAGAAATCATTTCTAAGACTTAATGAAAGATCGTATTGTACACCTCTACCAATCAGAGCATACCCAATACTATCTCTGACTAAAGGAAATGAGCCAGAAACCATGACGTTTTTAATTCCACTGTATTGATCAAAATCTCGATTTACACCTTTCATTCTAACCAATCGCTGCGCCTCTTTGTATTCTACAAGCACATTATCTTCGATTACTTCAGATACACCAACAACTCCTTCTATGGATTTAATTTTTTTAACGTAGCTAGAGTCAAATTCAAAAGATTTTCCAGCAGTGGGAGTAATAACAATATCTGGATCAAAATTGCCATACATCGATCTTAACAACCCTTCCAGCCCATTAAATACTGAAAGAGATAGGATGAGGCTCATTGTCCCAATAGCCACCACAATCATTGATATGATCGAGATTACATTGATGAAGTTTTTTTTCTTCCCAGACAGAAAGTACTTCCTCGCTATAAAAAAGGGAAAATTCATTCTTCTTCCTCCGAAGATGGAATATTGAGATTGTCAATCAACTTATCAATGTGTGAAGCTTTTTCTTCTGTATCGTCAAGGAAAAAAGCTAGCTCCGGGATGATTCGTACTCTGTCGCCAATTTTTCTCCCAAGTTTCAATCGAATTTCACTTTTGATCTCATTGATATGTTCAAAAACCTCTTTTGATTTACTTATTGGGAAAATACTAAGGTGGATTCTTGCAAGACCTAAATCTGGTGATACAGAAACTCCAGTGACCGTTCCCAGGGCAGAACCAAAATAATGAGATGAATCTTTCTGAAAGATCTCAGCTATATCTTTTTGAAGTTGTTTTCCATATTTTACTTGGCGCTTACTTTCCATATATCTGCAAATATCCGAAGATATTGGTTACGAGGTTTATCCAAATATTCTAATTTCGAAATAATTCTAACATTCATCCATTCAAATCAAGGAACTTTTGCTTCGATTTTTTAGAGTAAATGACCCATATAGACTAGTAATCATCTTTATTTTGATGATTTTGATTCGCTTTGTTCAAAGCTACTTTATAGGTGATCAATCACACTTTGGGTTAAAGTGGTTGTTACTAGGAGATTGGCTCAATCAAGGCTATAGTATGTATAGCGAGGCGTTTGATTACACGGGCCCCATTGCAGTTCTGTTTTATAAGTACCTGACTTTTCTATTAGGCAGGACAGAATTTATACACTACGGTGTGAGTTCCTTGGTAATCATTTTTCAAGCAGGAATTTTTAACCAACTGCTTTTGCGGAATAAAGCGTTTGATGAAAACAGCTACTTGCCGGCTTTTCTATACGTGATTCTGATGGTTTCAGTACCTGATTTCATGACTCTTTCCCCACAATTGCTTAGTCTAACTTTCGTATTGATGTCATTGCGAAATGTCCTCAGGAGAATAGATAATCAAGTAACAGATGAATTATTCTTAAACTCTGGTATTTACATCGGAGTTGCCACAATGATTTACCTTCCGGCAATAGTTTTTCTAATCGTATTCTTATTTGCTCTTATTCTGTTTTCTACAGCAGTAGCAAGAAGGTTGATATTATACCTTTTTAGTTTTCTACTTGTCTTTGCTCTTTGCTCATTATATTTCTATTGGAGAGATGATCTATCCATCTTTTTTGACAGTTACATTACCCAAAATTTCATTTTATCAGCTCAATCTAACTTATCGATAGTCGAGGGGTTGATTATTAGTTCTGGGTTAATTGTGATTTTCCTTCTGTCTATTCTTAAAACCTGGAGCTCATCCAGGCTGACAAATTTTCAGCAAAAAATTCAACAAGTCATTTGGTTGATGTTTTTAGGAGCTGGTGGCACATTCTTTTTATCCAATGAAAAAGCACTTCACGAGCTCGTTTTTTTAATTCCGGGGATAGCCTATTTCTGGACCTATTACTTCATTCTTCTAAAGAGACGTGTATTCCGATTTTTAATGCCTGTATTGATGGTTTTAGGTCTTTTAGCCTTTTCTTTTTACTCATACGAAAACCTCTATGTACCACTTGAAATACAAAGAAATGAGGCACCCAAGGAACGAACAATGATACTAGGAGAGAATATCGATTACTACGCAGATATTCCTGCTTACACCCCATGCTTTCACAATATTCTTACAGAAAGAGCTTTTCATGGATTAGAATACTACGGTTCTGCCGGTAGACTTTACAAGCTTTTAGAGAAAACGGAACCGGATTATATTATCGATGAAATTGATATTATCGATAAGCTTTTTTATCGCTTTCCTATAATTGAAGAATCTTACGAAGCAGTAGATCAAAAAAAGTACCGAAAGATTAACAATTAATCTTTTCTACTCTTCGTCCATGTCTTCCACCTTCAAATTCAGTATTGACAAATGTCTCTGCTAGACTTTCAGCGTATTCATAGGCTACAAACCTTGCAGGTAAGCAAATAATATTAGCGTTATTGTGTTGCCGCGACAATGATGCGATTTCTGTATTCCAACACAGGGCAGCTCGAACATTTTCATGTTTATTGGCTGTCATCGCCACGCCGTTACCACTACCACAGATCAAGATACCAAGATCGTGATCTTCTGAAGCCACAGAGGAAGCTAGTGGATGTACATGATCTGGATAATCAACAGAAGCGTCTGAATCAGGGCCAAAATCTGTTACATCATGTCCGGCACCTTCTAGGTACTTGATTAGTCTCTCTTTATACTGAAATCCGGCGTGATCGCCACCTATAGCTATTTTCATGAGTATTTATTTAATTGAGTCAGATGGAATTCGCAGTATGCTCATTTCATGTTTCCGTATTTTGTTTTGATTCTCTTTTTTCTATCCGTTTTGCTATCACAATGCCAAGTTGATAAAGTAGCATTAATGGTAATGCAATGAGTACCTGACTAAAAGGATCTGGAGGAGTAATTACAGCTCCAAGTATTAAAATTACAATGATTGCATGCTTTCGATACGATTTCATCAAAGAAGAACTGACAATTCCAGCTTTAGTCAAAAAATAGACGATTACTGGAAGTTGGAATAAAATACCGCTTCCAAAAACTATCATTGTGACTGTGCTAATGTAGGATGAGAGGTCAAATAGATTTTGAAGTGATGGGTCTACTTGATAGGTAGCAAAAAACCTGACTGAAATAGGTGCAATAACAAAATAGCCGAATAGTACTCCCAAAATGAACAACACGCTTACCGAAAACGTAGCTCCTCTTGAAGCTTTTCGTTCTTTTGGATGCAATCCTGGCCTGATAAAACGCCAAATTTCCCAGAATAAATATGGAAAACCAATAATCAAACCCACAATAAAGGAGACTGACACATGAGTCATAAACTGACTGCTGAGTTTCCTACTTACAAGTTCAAATGAAAGCGTGTCAATACATAAGGCAGGCGTTCGAATTAAGTCTGCTAGTTCGCAAAGCTTAGTATATGTCCAAAAATCAGTTCTGGACGGACCTAATATTACTGTGCCTACTACAAAATCCTTTGCGATAAAAGCAGCAATAGCAAAAATCACTATGGCGATCAATGAACGAATAATGTGCCATCTTAACTCTTCGAGATGGTCCAGGAAAGACATCTCTTTATCATCTGGTATTTGATCTAGCGGCATATTAACCTTTAAACAATGGGAATCCAGTCATCCATTGATTGACTTCTGCTTTTACTTCATTGATTTTGCCTTCGTTTTCTTTATTCGTGATGACTGTATCTATAAGATCCACGATTTTGACCATATCATCTTCCATCATACCTCTAGTTGTAATGGCGGGAGTTCCTATTCGCATGCCGGAGGTAACAAATGGACTTCTTTCGTCAAAAGGAACCATGTTTTTATTTACGGTTATATCTGCTTTGATAAGTGCATTTTCAGCATCCTTCCCTGTGATGTCTTTGGACTGAAGATTTATGAGCATTAAGTGGTTTTCAGTTCCGCCAGAAATAACATCATATCCCTTTTTCAAAAAAGCATCCGCCATGACAGAAGCATTCTTTTTTACTTGAAGAAGGTAGTTCATATAATCTTCTGAGAGAGCTTCCCCGAAAGCAACAGCTTTAGCCGCAATGATGTGTTCCAGTGGCCCACCTTGGGTTCCGGGGAATACACCTGAATCGAGTAGTGAACTCAATTTTCTAACTACACCCTTAGGAGTGGTAATACCCCAAGGATTATCCATATCGTCTCGTACCAGAATCATTCCACCTCTAGGTCCTCGTAGCGTCTTGTGAGTGGTAGTAGTAACGATATGACAGTATTCTAAAGGATCGTTTAGCAATCCTCTTGCTATCAATCCTGATGGATGTGAAACATCGGCAAGTAGTATTGCGCCTACTTCGTCTGCTATTGCTCTAAATCTTGCATAGTCCCAGTCTCTACTGTAGGCAGAAGCTCCGCAAATAATCATCTTAGGATTTTTTTCTCGAGCTACCTTCTCCAGCTGGTCGTAATCAAGCAATCCTGTTTCCTTATCTACTCCATAAAAATTTGGCTTGTAAAGCTTTCCGGATAGATTGACTGAGGAACCGTGTGATAAGTGACCGCCATGAGCAAGGTCAAATCCTAATATCTCATCTCCAGCATTTAGACAAGCGAGCATCACGGCTGCATTCGCTTGCGCACCTGAGTGAGGTTGAACATTTGCCCATGTAGCTGCGAAAAGTTCCTTGGCTCTTTCACGGGCGAGATCTTCAATTTGATCTACTACCTCACATCCTCCATAATATCTTTTTCCGGGTAGACCTTCAGCATACTTATTCGTAAGCACACTGCCTGCGGCCTCCTGCACTTGAGGTGATACAATATTTTCTGAGGCTATCAGTTCTATTCCCTCCAATTGTCGCTTCTCTTCAGCCTTTATTAAGTCGAAAACTTTCTGATCTTTTTGCATACCGTAAAATTATATGAGACAGTTTATATCTTAGCTTTTATCTCAAGCTAATATGGCAAAAGTTAAAACCGTCTTTTATTGTCAATCATGTGGTACCGAGTCTGCAAAATGGGTAGGAAAATGTCCGTCATGTGGTGAGTGGAACACTTATGTAGAAGAGGTAGTCTCAAAAAGCACGTCAAATGTGCCAGAATTCTCAGTAGAAAAAAGTATTCCCATCAACATTAAAGAAGCCGGTGGAAATGCTGCGAGTAAGCGAATGGTCACAGGAATTAGTGAATTGGACAGAGTTTTGGGGGGAGGTATCGTTGCAGGTTCTCTTGTTTTGGTTGGCGGTGAACCTGGAATAGGGAAGTCGACCATTATGTTGCAGATGGCTGTCAGGCTACAAAAGAAAACGCTCTATGTATCCGGTGAAGAGAGTGCGGAGCAAATAAAGATGCGAGCTGATAGAATAGGGACTACTGCTGATCAGTGTTTTTTGTTCGCTGAAACAAGCCTATCGGAAGTTATTAAACAAGCAGAAAGCTTAGCGCCAGATATTCTTGTGATTGATTCCATTCAAACGCTGCATTCAGAACGATTAGAAGCTGCAATCGGATCAATCTCTCAAGTCAAAGAATGTACTGGGCAGCTAATGAAGTTTGCTAAGCAAAAAGGAATTCCAATTTTTTTAATTGGCCATGTGAATAAGGATGGTGCCATTGCTGGACCGAAAGTGCTGGAACATATGGTTGATACTGTGCTCCAATTTGAAGGTGATAGGCATCTTTCATATCGGATCTTACGAACGATCAAAAATAGATTTGGGTCTACTTCAGAGCTTGGCATGTTTGAAATGAATGCTAATGGGCTGAGGGAAGTGACCAATCCGTCAGAAATACTCATCTCGCCAAGAGAACCTGGACTAAGCGGCATTGGCTTGGGAGCGACCTTAGAAGGAAACAGGCCTTTGATACTTGAAACACAGGCTTTGGTTAGCCCTACTAGTTATGGAAACCCTCAACGAAGTACAACCGGATATGACTATAAAAGATTAACCATGCTCTTAGCTGTAATGGAGAAACGTCTAGGTATTCGTCTGAGTACTCAGGATGTATTTCTGAATATTGCTGGTGGACTTAAAGTCCAGGATACAGCATTAGACTTAGCTATCTGTTCTGCTATATTTTCTTCTTTTGAAGATGCTCCAATTGGAGATGATGTTTGCTTTGCTGCAGAAGTAGGCTTAGGAGGAGAAATTAGACCCGTTAGCCGTATTGAAAACAGAATTAATGAAGCAGAGAAACTAGGATTTAAAGAAATATATATTTCAAAGCATAACCTTAAAGCCAAGGACATGGATCAATTCAAGATTAAGGTGCTTTCTTTCTCTAAACTCAGTGATACATTTAGACATCTATTTTAATGGAAAAGAAGCCGGCTATACTCTGTATGTTTTCAGGAGGGATTGATTCAACGGGTGTTTTGCATCAATTAATGACCAATGAAAAATTTACAGAGCACCCGTTAATTGTTCATCATATTCATATTTTTAATAGGGAAAATAGAGCTAAAGCAGAAGCGGCAGCTGTTAGTTCAATTCTGAATTACTATCATAAAAATGTAAATAGAAAGTTTCTGGTAACAGAGAGTACGTTTAATACAACAGGGTTCGCTCCGCTTCAATCAAGCCGTTTTCCATTCGATATGGATGTGTGCGCTTTCTTTTCTGGAAATATATGCGCAGCTAGAAAAGAAATAGATTTTGTAGCCATGGGTAGGACGAAAACGGATGTAGACTCTGGTGGAGATAATTTTATGGTTCGTATGAAAAGAGCTCAGGCTATTTTTAAGAGCGTGATGTCACTAGAGAACACGAATCTTCCGGAGTATATTTTTCCTGTAATTGATTTTACGAAAGGGGAAATCTGGAAATTTTTGCCTGAGCAAGTAAGAAAAAGCACATGGTGGTGCAGAAGACCTGTGTATAAAGAAGGCAAGCCTCCTCAGGCCTGTGGTAAATGTCAAACTTGTAAGGATGTAAAAGAATTTGTGGATGCAGGGGTATGAGGAAATTTTTAATAAGAGAGGAAAATCTTACCAGCTGGCAATGGAGAAATATCCATTGGCCAGAGATGCTGAATTTTTAGCAATCGTAAAAAGACTTGATCAAAAACCAACAAGTATTGTTCTGGACTTACCAGCCGGCGGAGGTTATCTTGAAAAATACTTAAATCCAGACGTTACTTATTTAGCATATGATTTTTCTGGAGAATTTGATGATAATCACTCGTCGATCAAAAAATGTAAAGAGTCAAAAGTCAACATTGAAGATGAAACTATTGATGAAATAGTTAGCCTTGCTGCATTGCATCACATTGTAGACAGGGAAGCATTTTATAGTGAAATGTATCGTGTCCTTAAGCCGGGAGGTAAGCTGATTATTGGGGATGCGCTTGTAGGAGGAAAATTAGATTCCTTTTTAAATGGATTCCTTAATAAGTGGAATAGCATGGGGCATGCTGGGAGGTTTATTCAGGATAGTGATATAGAAGAAATTTCTAAAGCAGGCTTTGACGTCACCTCTGCCAAAGATGATTACATGTGGAATTTTGAAAATCAAGAAGAAGCCCAGGATTTTTTTCGTCTTTTATTCTGTCTAGACTTAAATCCATCAAATGATGAATTAATGGAAGCTTTAAAAGAGCTAGGGACAAAAAAAGCTAATTACTTTTCTGTCGATTGGGGATTAGCTTTTCTGGAGTGTAAAAAATAGCCTATTCTGAGCCGTTGGTATTTTTCTTGCCACTTCTACCATTCAAGCTTTTCTTTTTAACGTCACCATTTCGTTTTGTTCTTCTGCTTTTAAGCTCCCTAGGTTTTTGACGTTTTATGATAGAATAAATGCCGTCACGTTTTTTGGTTTTTACTTTCTTGCCCAAGAAGACATTTGTATCCAATCCTCTTGCTCCTGCTATTTTACTTCGTGATAATCCACTTGGAGATTCCTTGCCTCCACCAAGTTGCCCGAAGGCGAAATTCATTCCAAAACGGAAATCAATGGCTTTAGCATCTGGTACTGAGAAGTTGACAATCTGATCTGCTGCCATATACATCTGAACAGGACCAGCTTTGGCCGTTAGTGCTGCTCCAACATTAAAGAATTGTTGAGGAAGTTTTGTAGCACTTGCAGATGCGGTAAATGCCCTGCCAAATTTATATGTGACTCCACCTCCATACATCATCTTAAATTGTCTTTGGACCAGTCGTGTTCCAGCTGTAACATAGAAATCCATGTTTGGACTGTAATGATAGATCCAACTACCATGCGCTCTTATGGGTAGCCAGTTTCGATACGCTTCGCTATTCTCAGTAGTCTCAAACTTACTGAAGAGCGAATCCTCAAGTGTCTGCCGAATATTACCAAGGTCAGCTAAGCTAACACCGCTGTAATTGAAAGTGGTATCACCTAGAGCGTAGTTATTTATATTTTCTTTCCAGTTGATAAATCCTAAGTCTACGATGGCTCCAGTGAGGGTATAATACCGATTCAATTTATATGTTCCTCCAAGGTCTATAGCAAAACCTGTATTGCCATTCATGATCAAATGAGAGCTTAGATCACTGCTCGTAAAACCATCTTCTTGTTGGTAAATGTCAAGTCCAGAAGTTCTTAATGAAGCATTTTTCCAATCCGCATCAATCTGGTATGCTTCCCCATTTGTGGTAAGTGAAGCTTTGAAGTTGCCTGGTGTGCTAATGTTGCCAAATCCGACAAGAAATTTTGCCCGTATTCCAACAGTTAATTGATCGCTTACTGGAGCAGCTATCCCTAAACCGAATTCCCTGAAATGAGTAGCCCGTACTCCAAACTTAGAGACCACTACTTCATCATTCAGATAATTATTATTGCCATTCCAAACATAGTCAACCATTTCTTTTGGATAAAGAAAATCACCTTCAATACGTTCATTAGCAGTAAAACTGACAAGAGGCCCAGAATCAAGACGATAGCCAATATGTAAAAGATTCACATTAGCTTGAATACTCAATAAGTTTTGATTTTGTAATTCTCCGAGTATTTTGTCAATATTTATTGTCGTTTGATTCGCCTCTTTAGTAAAAGCCTCATTGTAGCTTACTTTATTGTTTACGTGGACGTGGACACCAGATAAAATGGGGAGCCCTACAAACCATCGCCCTTCAGGTATAAGAGAGGGGTTTAATAGATTATTCTGAAAAGTAGCATTGCCCAAGTGTTGAAATGAAACACTTGTCTGAGCTTTAACTAAGGTCAGGCTGATCAAGAAGAATATTATTGCGGCTAGGTATTTCTTCATCTATAATTCAAGATTAAACTTGCCACCTATTCCAACTTTTAATTCAAGTGTGTAATCGGCCAGAACCTTCACGTATATTTCTCTTGAAGTCTGACTTACAGGAGTATTGAGAGTCAAAGTAATTTTAACATGAGACGCAATTGCCAAAGCATCTACACCCTCTTGAGATAATGGGATATCCGCTGTGCTTCCTCCTGGATCTGTAACTACTCCTTGTATATTGATAAGAGGAGCTTTTAAAATAATATTGTCTGCTGCGATGTAGAGTGTGGTACTGTCAGCATCTTGAATCTCCAAGGTAGCCGTCCCTGAAAAAGGCAGCTCATTGATTGTTACGACTCTGATAAATGCAGAGTCAATGTTTTCGAGATCTACACCCCCATCTAAACTAAAGAAGCCCGACTCTTGGAAATTTTCTAGCTGAATTTCCATGGGAACCTCCAATTGCACATTGGCGGTTAGTTGACTTTCTGCATGAAGATAGTTAAGTGCTGTTACGTCATCTGGATTTGAACGACCTATCACATCGAACAAAAGTCTTTCTGGAGACGAGCCGAATAGTTGGATGATATTAGAATTAGTATTATTTATTTCAATAATTGATTGCACCGTCTCTCCAGTGGCGTCTCTTGTAGGAGTATTAACATCGGATCCATCTATTTGTCGAGGGTTTCGTACAATGTCACCCGTAAGAAACGTTTGATTTCCTTCAGCATCTTGGCCTGATAATCCAGAAAAATCAACTTCTACAGGAACACCAAATGAATTTCTAAAATCAAAGGTCAAGCTGGGGTTTCCAAAAGTAATTCCTTCTCTAGCAGCTTGGCTAAAAAAATCTATTTCGATTGATTGATCTCCAACCTGAACTGTATCCTGTCCAAACTTTCCATAGATCAAGCTAAAAGTTTGATTTCCATAAGTAAGATCGAAAGATAGGTCATCAGTAGGATCCATCATATCTCCTGTAGCAAGTGTAACTTCAACATCAAAAATGATGATGTATCTATTATCACCACTCATGTCTGTCAATGAAGTTTTGTAGTCCTCTAACGAGGCAGATTGTGTATCAGAGCCAACACCTGCAGGAATACTGCCGCCTAAGCTTATGGGAGTGCCATTATCTACGCGTGTAGTATTAGAAATAGTAAAGTTATAGTCAACAGTTCCGTTTATCGATGAATTTGTAGTGATGGTAAGATCGCCACTTTCATAAAACACAGAGTCCAACTGCTCACCATTTTGTGGATCATATAGAGACACGAATGTTTCTCCAAAGTTTATAGTAATGGGGCCGTTTGCTGTTGGCACAGAAGATATACTCCCACTTTCTGTGATATCATTGATTTGAATGAAGTCGTCAGGAGCGTTATAGGTAATTGTATCAAAGTATTGAAGTGTAAACAGAGATGTACTGTCCTCCAACAAATCCAGAGAATCCCCAGTTTGCTTAGTCAATATATCCCTCATGAGGTAAGTAGTTTCCCCAAGAGGGAAGCTAAATACACCAGTGATGGGCTGTACCTCTATATTGTCAAAATCTAGTTCGTTGACATTGCACGAAGCAAAGAGAGATACGGTAATAATAATGCACACAAATTTTTTCACCGCCGACAAATTGATCTAAAGTTAAGTCTTATTGAATAATATTTTCATTTTTTCGATTAAACCCTGATATACTCTGCAAACCGCCAGTATGTAATAGGACTATTTTAAGATTTTTCTCAAATTTACCTTTTTTAATCATATCCCAAACGCCAAAAAAAGACTTCCCGGTATAAATGGGGTCTAAGGGGATGTTGAATTTTTCTTTAAACCAGTTGATAAAATCGATTAATTCGGAAGTTGTTTTACCATACCCACCAAAATGATAATCAGTTGATAGTTGGTAATTAGATCTGTCAATGGAATTTTTTTTCAGTAAGTCAGCAATTTCCTTGTGCATAAAAGAACCCTTCAAGGAACTTATTCCAAGAATTTTTTCGGATGAGGAAGAAGCTAAAAGACCAGCAAAAGTTCCACCTGTTCCAATTGGAGTTGCAAGCACATCAAATTCTATTTCAATCTCTTCCAAGATTTCCTTTGTTCCTTTAATTGCTAGGTCATTAGTTCCCCCCTCAGGTAAAAAGTAATAGTCTGGATATTTATCGGTAAGCAATGAGGGCTTCTCTCTTATGTCTTTAAAATTTTGTCGGCTTATAAATTCAAGCGTCATTCCGTTTTTAGATGCCAGTTCGAGTGTTGTATTACTTTTTGTATTTAACTCTTCGCCTCTAATAACCCCAATAGCTTCAAATGCATAAATTTTGGCTGCCGCTGCAGTTGCTGCAATATGATTGCTAAATGCACCCCCCATTGTGATTAGGGTTTTCTTTCCTTCCTGTCGCATAGCTTCAATGTTATAATTCAATTTTCTCCATTTGTTGCCCATGATTTCTGGATGGATCAGGTCGTCACGCTTTACAAATAAGCGGATGTGCTTTTCTCTAAGTAAAGGGTGAATGATTTCTTGTGTTGGTGTAGGAAGTGCAACCATACTTTAAATTTACATCCATGACAGACGAACGCAGTGAAATCGAGGGGGACTTATATGAACATCATCATATCAAAGTGGATGCTGGTCAGGATTTACTGCGAATCGACAAATTCTTGATGGATAGATTGCCAAATGTCACACGTAATAAGGTGCAATCAGGGATAAGAGAGGGATTTGTCAAGGTCAATGAAGCTGAGATAAAGCCGAATTATAAAGTACATCCAGGAGACGAAATATCTGTTATGCTACCGGAACCTCCCAGAGATGAAGATTTGGTTCCCGAGGATATTCCATTAAATATCATGATGGAGGATGAGCACCTGTTAGTGGTTAATAAGCCAGCAGGTATGGTGGTACATCCGGCTTATCAAAACTGGTCAGGTACTCTAGTAAATGCCCTTGCATTTCATTTCCAAAACTTACCTGAAATGAAAGGAAATGATGGTAGGCCTGGTTTGGTTCATCGAATTGATAAGGACACTTCTGGTCTTTTAGTGATAGCTAAGACCGAACAGGCGATGAATGGCTTAGCAAAGCAATTTTTTGATCATTCAATCGAGCGTACGTACTATGCTTTGGTTTGGGGAGTACCAGAAGAAGCACAAGGAACTATAGATGTAAATGTTGGGCGTAGCTTAAAGGATAGGAGGATAACTAGTGCGTTTCCTGAAGGTGATTTCGGCAAGCATGCTGTTACCCATTACAAATTACTGGAAGATCTTAGATATGTATCACTTTTAAAATGCAATCTGGAAACGGGAAGAACCCATCAAATACGGGCTCACATGAGATTTGTAGGGCATCCTCTCTTCAATGATGCTACTTATGGAGGAAATGAGGTCGTAAAGGGAACAGTATTCACTAAATACAAACAGTTTGTTCAGAACTGTTTCAAGGTTATACCTCGACAAGCCCTTCATGCGAAAACATTGGGATTCGTTCATCCTGTAACCAAAAAACAAGTTTTTGTAGACTCGGACCTTCCCGAAGATTTTTCATTGGTGCTAGAAAAATGGAAGCATTACATTGATCATATAGACTAAAAGGGGCTGTCTCAAAAGTCGTCATCGTAAAGGAATCGAAGCGATCTCATGTTGAAAAATCTCTTCTCTCATTTAAGAGAAAGCTTCACTTCGACTGCCTGCCGCAGGCAGGTTCGCTATGACGTTCATAAGGTTTTAAGACAGCCATTTTATTAGAAATCCTTTGTTACGTTCTTTAGCTTTTGTACTGGATTTTCATGCTCCTTATCCATTCCAATGATTTCCAACTTAATCTTTCTGTACTCAGCATTTTTCCGGAAGTCTTGAAGAATCTCAAGTATATCTGGATGGATAAAATGAGATCTGGACGCATCAATGACAATATCAGATTCATCTGGCAGATGAGAAAGGGTTTCAATTATGCTTGCCTTGTTTAGAAAGGTGAGGTTTTCTGATAATTCCAATTTCAGCTTAGTTATCCCATTTTCTTCTACTGTCTGAAGTGCGTATGGTTTTTTGAAATTATTATACAAAACTTGGAAAATACCTACTGCTAGCCCCATTAGAATTCCAATCAAGAGATCAGTAAATATGATTCCAAGCAATGTGACCATAAACGGGATAAACTCTGACTTTCCAGCGAAATACATTTTTCTAAATAAAGAAGGCTTGGCAAGTTTGTAACCTACCACAATTAAAATCGCGGCTAGACTTGAAAGCGGTATTAAGTTCAATATGTTTGGTATGAATATGGCTGATATCAAGAGAAGTAAGCCGTGAAATATGGCTGATATCTTGGTTTTTCCACCTGATTGTATATTGGCAGAGCTACGTACAATTACCTGTGTGATTGGTAGTCCACCAATCATTCCTGAGAAAATATTACCAGCTCCTTGAGCAATGAGCTCTCTGTTAGTCGGAGTAATTCTTTTTTGTGGATCTAGCTTGTCTGTTGCTTCAACACACAATAGCGTCTCGAGAGATCCTACTACCGCAATCGTTCCGCCAAGTAGAAGTACATCTTTTCTTAGCAACGCTGAAGGATCAAAAAAGGTAAATTGATTGATAAATTCATTCAAAGATCCTGCAACTGGTAGGCTTACCATGTGAGTCTCATCGATATATAGTGAAGAACCCTTGAATAGGATATTTGCTATTATACCTGTGATTACAACAATAAGCGGCCCTTGAATTACTTTGAAAATCTTGATTCGTTTCATGAATGGAGATTCCCAAAGAATTAAAATAATCATTGAGATAACAAAAATGATCAAAGCTCCTTCTTGGATATAGTCAAGCATTTTATAGAGCTCTGAAAATGTATTTTCCCCATCCGGTTGAAAAAACTCAAGATCACCCTCTGGATCAGCATCATATCCTACAGCATGAGGTATTTGTTTTAGAAAGATGATAATTCCAATGGCGGAAAGCATCCCTTTTATCACAGAGGAGGGGAAGTAATAACCTATAATACCTGCCTTAGAAAGTCCTAAGATGATTTGAATAATACCACTAATAACTACAGCAGCTAGAAAAATAGGAAATGATTCTAAGTCTTGAATAGCGCCTAAAACGATGACTGCTAAACCTGCAGCTGGCCCACTGACTCCTACGGATGAGCCGCTAATCATCCCCACGATAATTCCTCCGATAATTCCGGATATAACCCCGGCGAATAGCGGTGCTCCTGAGGCAAGTGCTATTCCCAAACAAAGTGGAACAGCTACTAAGAATACCACCACACTGGCAGATAGATCAGATTTAAAATTGCTGAATAGACCGGTCTTATTTAAGTCCATAATTTAAGTTGTGTTGAGTAAAGAATAATTGAGGAACGGATTAACTCAACACAGTTTAGGCGGGGGTGTTTGGAAGTCTAAAGAAGGTGTATTCCAATACCAGTCTTTATAGCTAGTGATTTTTGCTAACTGGGGCATGATTTCTATTTCTTGTAAATACAGATACCTATTACTTGCATGCTTTTCCTTGCCTTTTTCACTACCCTCTTCATGCTCTATTTCTGTATCCGCTTCAATAGAAATTACATCTTGGTTTATGACAGATACTGAAATTTCAGCCATCATAGAAAAACAGAGAACAAAAACTAAAATACGTGTGAAAAATATGTTTTTCATCTTCCCTAGTAACTCCAATTGATTTCTCAAAGTTTCACGAATCAATTTATAGATTAAAGATAATAGTCAAGATCGAGGGTGCTGAGATTTTTTATGATGAGTGGGTTCTGTATCCGACTAATTCATCCAAATATTCTCGATTATTTGCTAGCCTTGGAACTTTATGTTGCCCCCCTAACTTGCCTCTGTTCTTCATCCATTCATAAAATGACCCTTTTGGTACTACATGGATTACAGGCTCCTGCAGCGCGATATCTTTGTATCTTTTGGCATCATAGTCAGAATTTATTTCTCTGAGATGCTCATCAAGAAGTTTTTTAAAGCGAGTCAAATCGTTTGGTTCATGCGTAAACTCAATGACCCATTCATGTCCACCCTTTTGACCTTCTTCCAGATAAATAGGGCCTGCAGTAAAATTGTCTATTGTAGCATGGGTCTTTTTGCATGCTTCAGCGATTGCTGATTCTGCATTTTCAATGATCAGCTCTTCTCCAAAAGCATTGATGAAATGTTTAGTCCTACCGGAGATTTTTATACGATAAGGGTTGATGCTGGTAAAAGTGACTGTATCTCCAATTCGATACCTCCAAAGCCCGGCATTTGTGGTGATAATAATTGCATAGTTCTTTCCAACTTCAACTTCATCGAGTGTAAGCGTTTTTGGATTCTTTTGATCAAGCTCACTAAAAGGGACAAATTCATAAAAAATGCCATAGTCTAGCATAAGGAGCATATCCTTACTATCAGTTTGATCTTGAATCCCAAAAAATCCTTCGGACGCATTATATGTCTCCATATATCTCATCTTTTTGGACGGAATTAGTTTTTTGAAAAGCTCTTCATAAGGGGTGAATGAAACAGCTCCATGAAAAAACACCTCGAGATTAGGCCAGATATCAAGAATATTATTGACCTTATTTCTTTCGATCATCTTTTCTAGAAGAACGATCATCCAGGTTGGCACACCAGATATGTTCGTAACATTTTCAGAGGAGGTAATATCAACCATTTTATCAATCTTCCCTTCCCATTCATCCATTAAAGCGATATCCAAGCTGGGTGTTCGCACCATCTGCGCCCACCAGGGTAAATTCTTTAGAAGAACTGCTGAAACATCTCCATAATATGAATTAGCATTCTCATCAAATTGATTCAATTGATGGCTACCACCAATAACTAACCCCTTTCCTGCAAACATCTTTGCATCCGGATAATTATTGAAGTAGATGCTTAAAAGGTCTTTTCCGCCTTTATAATGACAATCATCCAGTGCTTCTTGGGATACCGGAATAAACTTACTTCGTGCATTGGTTGTACCAGAGGATTTTGCAAACCATCGCACCTCTGACGGCCATAGCACGTTTTGCTCTCCTTTCATTAATCTTTCGATAAAAGGAAAGAGCTCTTCGTAATTTACGATGGGTACCTTGCTTTTGAAGTGCTCGTAATTTTCGATCGTTTTAAAACCATATTGCTTTCCGTAGGCAGTTTTAGAAGATTTTTTTACAAGGTCTTCCAAAAGCTCGTTCTGAACTTCGTGTGGGTATTTCATGAAAAGCTCGATCTGATGAATTCGCTTCTTCATTACCCATGATAATATGGAGTTCAGAATTTCCATGGCTTAGTCTAGATCTTTCTTTTTAATTCAAAGTGTTTACCAAGATAGACTTTTCTTACTTGTTCATCATTGGCCAATTCTTCAGCCGTACCCGCTTTGAGCAACTTACCCTCAAACATCAAGTAAGCTCTATCTGTAATTGATAAAGTCTCGTTCACATTGTGATCTGTAATCAGTATGCCAATATTCTTGTTTTTTAATTGTGCCACGATTGTTTGAATCTCCTCTACTGCAATCGGGTCCACTCCTGCAAACGGCTCATCTAGCAATACAAAGTTTGGATTTACTGCAAGTGCTCTGGCAATCTCTGTTCTTCTTCTCTCTCCTCCTGAGAGGACCTGTCCCAGATTTTTTCTCACGTGGGTAAGGCTAAATTCTTCAAGTAAACTTTCACACTTTTCCTTCTGTTCCTGCTTACTCTTTCCAGTCATTTCTAAAACAGCCAGGATATTGTCTTCCACGCTTAGTTTTCTGAAGACTGAAGCTTCTTGGGCCAGATACCCAATTCCTCTTTTAGCACGCTGATACATAGGTAAATCAGTGATGTCTTCCTGATCAAGAAAGATATGACCCTCATTAGGCTTGACCAAGCCCACTATCATATAAAAAGATGTTGTTTTCCCTGCTCCATTTGGCCCTAGGAGACCCACAATCTCACCAGTTTTTACCGTAACGGAAATATCATTTACAACTTTCCTTTTTTTGTACTTCTTGATTAAATGTTCTGCGCGTAATTCCATAAAAGAGTTGCAATTTATGCATCAAATCTTACATCCCTCAGGTTTAGGATGAGTGACTTATTGCCTAGGTAATTATTTTCTTCCAAATGATAGGCGATATGAAATGGGCATCCAACAGCAATTGAATCCATTTTATCGGCCATTCCAAACCCGATAAACTCAAAAAGCTTTGTGCTGTTCTCTTCACGAACAGATCCTTTAATGTGTTTATCCTTTATCAGCTTTGGTTTAGCATCGACAATTACATTTTTTGTGCCAAAAACAGGAGCCATATTCTTTGGGCCGAATGGCGCCATTTGATTCATGATGTTGTAAGTCTTATAATTGATAGCAGACAGAGGAATTTCGGTATCTATCTCAACCTTTGGTATTAACTGTTCTGGAAGAATTTTTTGACTTACCACATCCTCGAACTTTTCAACAAATCTTTCAAGGTTTTCTAATGGTAGCGTCAATCCGGCAGCATGGGTGTGACCCCCAAATTGTTCTAATAAATCGGAGCACTCTGAAATAGCTGAATGCACATCAAATCCATCAACTGATCGAGCTGATCCAGTTGCTTTACCTTTTGATTCTGTAAGAATAATTGTAGGACGATGATAATGCTCAATGCATCTGGATGCTACTATACCTATTACACCTTTATGCCAATCTTCTTTAAATAAAACGGTAGATTTTTGATCTGACTTAAGTTTAGAAATCATCTCTAAAGCTTCTGCGGTAATGTTTTGGTCAAACTCTCTTCTTTCCTGATTTCTGCTGTTTAAGTTATCCGCAAAAGCAGATGTTTCGGAGCTATCACCTATGAGTAGATTCACGGATTCTTTGGCGTGAGTTAATCTTCCTGCGGCATTGATTCTTGGGCCTATTGAGAAGACTACATCTGAAATGGAGAATTCTTTTTTCTTACCACTAATCTCGATAAGAGATTTGAGTCCGGCAGAAGGGGAATGGTTCAATTTTTTTAGCCCATAATGTGCTAGAATTCTATTTTCTTCAACAATCGGAACAATGTCGCATCCAATACTCACGGCTACCAGATCAAGAAGCTCAAATAGTTTTTCTTTTTCAATGGTATTCTGTTGGCAGAACCCTTCTAATAACTTAAACCCAACACCACATCCGGAAAGATCTTTAAACGGGTATTTACAGGCTTTCTGTTTTGGATCTAGGATAGCGAACGCATTTGGCAATTCTTTTCCTGGGATGTGATGATCACAAATGATAAGGTCCACTCCAGCATCTTGTGCTTGAGAAGCACGGTCAATTGCTCTAATACCACAATCAAGCGCTATGATTAATGAAAAACTATTATCAATGGCATGTTTAATCCCTTTTTCAGAAATGCCATATCCTTCAGAATAACGATCTGGAATATAAAATTCAATGGTATCATTAAACTGCTTCAAAAATAGATACACTAGACTAACAGAAGTGGTGCCATCTACATCGTAATCTCCGTAAATGAGAATCTTCTCTTCATTGAATACAGCATCGGTCAGTCGGTTGACTGCCTTGTCCATATTGAGCATTAAAAAGGGATCATTCAATTTTGAAAGTGATGGACGGAAAAATTCCTTTGCCTCTTCGAAAGTCTTGACTCCTCGTTGAATCAGTATTTTTGATAAGTACTCATTGATGTTAATTTCTTTGCTGAGCTTTTCGACTATTTCACTTTCGGGCTCCCCCTTATGTACCCATCTTTTTTCCACGGGTTGAAGATATAAAATCAAAAGGCAAAATAGATGGGTTTGTCGTATATGATGTTGAATGTTTATTTTGTGATCTTTACAGGAATGAGATGAGGATAGCACTCAACGAAATATGGAATTTTTTAAAGATGGTCAACAGCAAGGAGCAAGGCTGGTCTTATGCTCTATGCGCTGGAGGAGTCAGAGTTGATTCTATCACAACAGAAACCATGTTGGCTTTAAAGGATGATGAAACTTACGATACAGAGCTTTTACCATCCATTTTTACCTTCCGAGAAATTTTATGGCAACCAGATATATTTACGGATGCGAGTATGAGTATTCCATCACTCCGGATTTTGAGAGCTTTTTGTGATGAGGCATGCACGGAACTAGAGGAAAGTCAAGCGGATGTAGGCATGATCTACATCCCATTAATTAAAGGAATAGGAAAGTGCTGCGGAAAAGCGATGGAAGCATTGGAGAAGGAAAAAGCAGATGTGAAAAAAATACTTGGAGACTTCCGAACATGCGCTTTTCCTGTGATCAAGTTCTTTATCTATCATCCAAAAAATCGGATGGACTACTTCCAAGATGCTCAAAATCGCCTCAATTATGCTGTAAAAATTATGCTAACTCAATTCTATGGTAGATACACTGAATTAGAAGACCCGTATTGGAAAGTATCGTTCTCTAAAACAAAAGCAAAAAAAGATACCGAATCATCCATCGAGGAACAATAATTTAGCATTTCCAGTTTAGCTTCAACATGACTCCAAAAACCGAAAAAGAACTTCCAGATAGGAGAAGGTTTCTGATAAAGAATCTGCTAAGAGGATTCTTGTGGTTAGCTGTTATCGTCATCGCG
Source organism: Marinobacter alexandrii (assembly GCA_039984955.1). Classification (NCBI taxonomy): domain Bacteria; kingdom Pseudomonadati; phylum Pseudomonadota; class Gammaproteobacteria; order Pseudomonadales; family Marinobacteraceae; genus Marinobacter; species Marinobacter alexandrii. Next base: position 1,762,593 of record JBDWTN010000007.1, on the reverse strand, counting down.
TTTATTTATGCTAGAAAGAATTATGATTTCACGTTAGAGACGGTATTAGGACCCGTTTATGACCAGCCAACCATAGTCTACTTATTTTTTCTGGCCTCAGAAGTCATCTTTGGAATTATACCTCCGGAGTTTTTCATGATCTGGTCTTTAAGAAGTGAAGTCCTTTCAACCTACATCAACAATATAATTGCGCTTTCTACTATTTCTTACATGGCAGGAATCATTGGTTTTGGAATTGGAGCTTACCTTAAAAACACCCAATTCTATAGAGCTATGAAGCGACGGGTTTTTGGAAAATTTGAAAAACATCTAAATAACTATGGAGGTTTTCTTGTAGTTGTTGCTGCGCTTACTCCATTACCATTTTCCGGTATTGCAATGCTTGTAGGTTCAGTGCATTATTCATTTAAAAAATATTTATGGTTTTCATTATTCCGATTTCTAAGATTCTTAGTGTATGGAATTGTGATCTGGGAAGCCAATATCTTCTAATTATATGACTAAAAAGAGAGGCGTTTTACTTGTAAACCTGGGGACACCAGATTCTACCGCTGTTCCGGATGTGAGGAAATATCTACGTGAGTTTCTGATGGATAAAAGAGTGATTGATATTCCTTTCCTTAACCGATGGATGTTAGTTAACTTGATCATTGCACCTTTAAGAGCTCCCAAATCAGCTAAAGAGTATGAGCGATTGTTTGATGAAAAAGGCTCCCCACTCAAATATTTTGGTTTTGAGGTGCTTGATAAACTTATAGAAAAGGTTGATAATTCTTATCAAATAGAACTTGCTATGCGATATCAAAGCCCTTCCATTCAGGAAGGATTGGATAAGTTGAAAGATTGCGCTTCTATTCATGTGATCCCATTGTTCCCTCAATATGCTTCGGCAAGTACTGGGTCTGTTCAAGATAAGGTAATGGAAATTGTGAAGGATTGGCAAATCATTCCGGATATTAGTTTTACTTCTCAATTCTTTGAGGAAGAATTGTTTTTGGAAACGATAGCCGATAATGCTAAGAAAATGATGGCAAAAAAGGAATATGATCACTTTCTATTTAGCTATCATGGAATTCCAGAAAGGCAGATCATAAAAGGATCGGTTGATAATCATTGTCAGCTTGGGACTTGTTGCGATTCTCTAACGGATAAGAATCGCTACTGCTACAGGGCGCAATGCTATGCTACAACGAGACTGCTTGTTAAAAAACTAGGTTTGAAAGAGGGGGAATACACCGTAAGTTTCCAATCACGTTTGGGTAAGACTCCATGGATCAAACCTTACACTGATGAAGTATTAGAAGACCTGGCTGACAATGGGAAAAAGAAAGTGCTCGCTTTCTCTCCTTCATTCATTTCTGATTGTTTAGAAACGACAGTAGAAGTGGGCGAAACGTATCAAGAAGATTTTATAAAAGCTGGAGGGGAGCAATGGGACCTGGTGCCAAGTCTCAACATTGAAGATAAATGGGTGGAATGCTTAAAGGGAATGGTTGAAAGAGCTTAAATCAGAAACTCATCATCCTCGTCATCCCAGTTAAATTCAAAGTTGGCCGTTTTACTCTCTACCCTTTGCATGTTCCAGTATAGCACGATCCATAAGGAACAGAAAATCACGATGATACTTAATATAAAAAGTGTACCTCCATCATCATTGATGATAAAGCCAAGTTTAGTGAAGTGCAAAAAATTAGCAGCACTGATTATACTCAGAGAAATAATCGCGCCGATGATATAAAAGTTGGTAATTAAAAATAAAGTCGATATCAACTCGATAGTGCCAATTAAATACCTTCCCCAAGGCTCCATATTAAGCTGGGTAAAGATCATGACACTTTCTTGCGCACCACTGAATTTAAATGGAAGGGTTTGTGCTAAAATGATGACAACAATAACTCTGGGAATGATGTGAATCAAATCCCTCGTTTTAAATCCTTGTCCTATCAATTGTACTTTCATGCAGAAGTAGTCTCAGGTTGATATAGCTTGATTAGCTTCTCAACTGCATAATCTACTTCCTCTAAGGTATTGTATTTACTGAAAGAAAATCGAATAGCTCCTCTATTTTGATTTCTATTTAGCTCCGCCAAGACATGTGATCCTATACTGGACCCACTGCTACAAGCACTTCCACCGGAAGCAGAAATCCCCTCGATATCAAGATTGAAGAGTAGCATGTCGTTATCATCGCTTGGAGGCAGGCAAACATTTAGAACAGTGTAAAGACTCTTATCCATTTCATCAGAGACACCATTGAAAGCTACGTCATCAATGGTAGATTTCAACCTCTCTATCATATGGGCCTTTAATCCTTCAATATGATTTCTGTGAGCTTCCATGTCATCATAGGCTATTTCCATGGCTTTAGCCAACCCCACGATTCCGTAGACATTTTCTGTACCGCCTCGCATGTTTCGCTCTTGAGCTCCTCCATGAATAAATGGATGAATTTTATTTTCATGATTGATATACAAAAAACCAATGCCTTTTGGACCATGAAATTTGTGAGCTGAACCTACAGCAAAATCCAGATTAAGCTTTGACATATCATGGGCATAATGAGCCATGCTTTGTACTGTGTCTGAATGGAAACAAGCATCATGCGCTCTACAAAGTTCTCCAACACGCTCAATATCAAGTAAATTTCCTATCTCGTTATTGGCGTGCATTAAAGTCACCAATGTATGAGGGTTGTCTTTTAGCAAAACTTCAAGGTGATCATAGTTGACCTGACCTTTATTGTTTAATTCCACATAACTAACCTTGATACCTCTTTTTTCCAGCGACTCTACTGTGTGTAAGACCGCATGATGCTCAATTTTACTGGTAATGATATGCTTAATTCCCTTTTCGCTTACAGTGCACCGAATGGCCGTATTGTCAGCTTCTGTTCCTCCTGATGTAAAAAATATTTCCGCGGGAGCGGCATTCAATAATTCTGCTACTTTTTTCCTGGACCGTTCTATCGCTGTTCGTACTTGTCTGCCATGCGAGTGGATAGATGATGGATTACCAAAATGTTCTAACATATAAGGTTTCATCGCCTCAAATACATCTATGTCGATGGGCGTAGTAGCGGCATTGTCAAAGTAAACTTTCATACTTACAGATATTTATCCGGAAATAACTTCCTTAATGTCCATGATCAGCTTTTTTGCTAAATGTTCAGCAGTATTCTGACTTTCGGACTCTGCAAAAATACGAATTATAGGTTCAGTATTCGACTTTCTTAACTGTACCCACTCGCTATCAAACTCAATCTTGACACCATCGATCGTATTTATAGGCTGACCTTTATATTTTTCCTTAATGGCCTCTAGTACACCGTCTACATTGATATCAGGCGTAAGCTCAATTTTATTTTTGGAAATATGATAGTTAGGATAAGTAGCCCTTAGCATTGAGGCACTTTTACCAAACTTGGCAAGATGAGTCAGGAATAATGCTATCCCAGCCAGTGCATCTCGGCCATAATGAAGATCGGGAACGATTACTCCCCCGTTTCCTTCACCACCAATCACGGCGTTTGTTTCTTTCATTTTTGCTACTACATGCACCTCACCCACAGCGGATGAATTGTATTCACATCCATGTTTTTCTGTGATGTCTTTAAGTGCGCGGGTAGAAGAAAGATTAGACACAGTGTTACCTTTTTTCTGTGATAGAATATAATCCGCGACTGCTACAAGGGTATACTCTTCACCAAATGGCTCACCATTTTCACAAATTAGTGCGAGACGGTCCACATCAGGATCTACGACTACTCCTAAATCATAATTACCATCCTCCAGTTCACCACATATCTTTCGAAGATTTTCGGGTAGGGGTTCAGGGTTATGAGGGAAATTACCTGTCGGATCACAGTATAATTCCTTTACCTCAACACCCATTTGTCTTAGAAGAGGGACAATAGAAACTCCTCCTGTACTATTGACAGCATCGACAATCACCTTAAACCCTGCAGCTTTAATAGCTTCTACATCTACTAAAGGATGTTTAACAACCTGTTCAATATGATAATCAATGTAAAAATCATTGGTGGTGAATTCACCAATCTTTGGTGTGGTAGCAAACTCTATATCTTTTGATTCAGAGAGATCTAATACTCTTTTTCCTTCTTCGGCTGAAATGAATTCTCCTTTGTCATTTAATAACTTCAAAGCATTCCACCCGGCAGGGTTGTGACTTGCTGTAAGAATGATTCCGCCTTGAGCTTTTTCAGCCATTACAGCCATCTCCACGGTAGGGGTGGTGCTCAATCCTAGATCTACAACATCGATCCCTTGATTTATGAGTGTGTTAGCAACCAATTGTGTGAAGGATGCACCCGAAGGTCTGGCATCTCTTCCAATAATAACTTTTGCTTTTTTATGAGTCTCTTTCAGCCAAGCTCCATAGCCGGCAGAAAATTTAACTACATCTAATGGGGATAGATTATCTCCAGCTTTTCCTCCTATCGTACCACGCAGGCCGGATATTGATTTAATTAATGTCAAAGTCTTCTAAATTTTTAGCGGTGCGCAAATATAGAAATGTAGTTAGAAGTAAAAAGTCTAAAGCGTAAAGACTGTACTAGAATTTAGCTAACACTTTATTTACTTCCGAATCAGAGTTTCCACAGTCTTGACCAGGAGTAACCGTTTTACCACAAAACCCACAGGACGCACCTTCTTTATTGAGGTAAGGGTTCTGAGAAGCACATGTCCCCTTAAATTCTCCGTCTTTTTTTAACAAAATGCGGATAGACAGTCCCACAAAAAATAAAGCGAATATTCCGATTCCTAATAATACTACCTGCATTCGTTCAGATTTTGATACAAAATTAGCCAATTTGCGGCTGTAGTCTGTCAACAAAACAGACGACTTTAGAATTCCATTTTTATGTCAAAAAAATCATTATCCTCTTTAGATCCGAATCGAAAAGTAAAGCTCGAAGCTTTTGATCGTCTGCTGACCATTATGGACGAGCTAAGAGAAAATTGCCCGTGGGATAAAAAACAGACAATGGAAACCTTGCGCCACTTGACGATAGAAGAGACCTATGAGCTTTCGGACGCTATTATCGAGAATGATCTAGAGGAAGTTAAAAATGAGCTAGGCGATTTGATGCTTCATCTAGTATTTTATTCACGGATAGGTGATGAGAAGCAATCGTTTGATGTATCCGATGTGTTGAATTCTGTATGTGAAAAGCTGATAAGAAGACATCCGCATATTTATGGAGATATAAATGCCGAGGATGAAGAAACGGTAAAAGCAAACTGGGAGAAGATTAAATTGAATGAAAAAGGCAATCAATCGGTGCTTGGTGGAGTGCCAAAGTCATTGCCTGCACTGGTCAAAGCCATGCGTATCCAAGAGAAAGCAAGAGGAGTGGGATTTGATTGGGACAACCAAGATCAAGTATGGGAAAAAGTGCAAGAGGAGATAGAAGAGTTTAAAGAGGAGACTGAAAAAGAGAAACAAGCAGAAGAGTTTGGTGATCTTTTGTTTTCACTGATTAATTATGCCCGTTTTGTTGATATCAATCCAGAAGACGCTTTAGAACGTACCAATAAGAAATTCATCAAGCGCTTTCAATACCTGGAATCAGAATCCAAGAAAGAGGGTAAAACCATTGGAGAGATGACATTGGAAGAAATGGATGCGTATTGGGAGAAGGCTAAGGAGATTTGAGGATTTAAAATTGCGATTTTTTTGATACCTTACGTTATCAACAATTAATTAAAAAGCTATGAGCAAAATCGCTATTTATTCGTTAATTGTATTCATTATTAGTTGTTCTTCATGTACTGATAACTCTGAAGTAACTGAGAATTTTCAGCTAGGTGATATTGAGATCCTAATAGATGATCTGTTTGAGAATGGAGTTGTTCTGGGCAATTTGGATAACTCTAAAAGTCTTAATGAAGCTTTTAAGAATCTTTACTTAGAAATTGATTTAATGAAGGAAGAGAATAATGAAATTGAAGAAGTCGTTGTATTTATAATAAATAATGAAAACAACATCGTTCTAGAAGGATATCAGGCGATATCTAAAACTAATGAAGTTTTAATTTTTGAACATGTAAATAAATCTAAAGGGGCAAGAATTTTGGAACCGATACCTGCTGCTGGTTGTCCAAGTGGATATGAAGATTTGGGGAGTTGTAGCAATTTGGAGATACATCCGGTTGTATTGGAGATTTAGTTCATGACTATTATCAAATACTTTGCATGGCCCTGGAGATTGTTCACAAACTCGAGTTACAATAGGAACATTAAGTACCCAAGTTTGCTGAAGTACATGTTAATTGGAAATAATTTGTATGACTGGATTATTACTAATCCAGTTTTACTTTAAATCATCAAATCAAACTATTCCTCAAACGCCCATTCAATCTTATCCTTCATATCTTTCACTACTATACCTTCAGCTTTTAGTTCTGCCCTCAGTTTATCCACTCGATCAAAGTCTCGATTAAACTTCGCGTCTTTATACTCACCTAAGATTGTATCTACTAGATTTTTATAATCCACATCAGCTTCTACTTTTAGGCCTAGCACATCCTCTGCGAATCCTAAGAATGTTTCTTTCATTCTTAGGAATGTTTCTTCTCCAATTTCTCCGAATTTAAGCTGTCCTGTATGAAGAGAGTTGATCTTCTTTACTAAGTTGAACAAATGACCTATGGTCAAGGCAGTATTGAAATCATCATTCATGGCATAGTAAAGGTTGTCTAACATCTTAATGATCTGTTCTACCTGTTTTTCATTAACTATGCCATCATCTTTCTTCCATTCCATTTCTTGCATGGTCCTCATGCCATTTGCTAAGCGAACATATCCCTTTCGAGCAGCCTCTAAAGCTTCATTAGAAAAATCCAAAGTACTGGCGTAATGTGATTGCATCATGAAGAAACGAATAGTCATTGGGCTGTATCCTCTTTCAAGGAGCTCATGGTCACCGGAAATCAACTCTCTTGGTAAGAATGAATTTCCAAGCGATTTACTCATCTTCTGCCCATTCACGGTAAGCATATTCGTGTGTAGCCAGTATTTGGCTCCACCATGCCCGTGAGAACCTGCATTCTGGGCTATCTCACATTCATGATGTGGGAATTTTAAATCCATTCCACCACCATGGATATCGAATTCTTCACCTAAGTATTTTGTGCTCATCACTGAGCATTCCAGATGCCAGCCAGGAAAGCCATCACTCCATTCGGTTTTCCATCGCATGATATGTTCAGGAGCGGCTTTTTTCCAAAGTGCAAAATCCAATGGACTTCTTTTGTCACCGCCCCCATCCAAGTCACGTGTCTCAGTGAGCAAGTCTTCAATCTTTCTTCCGCTTAATATCCCATATGAATTATCATTTTCCCTATGATATTTCTCTACATCGAAGTAGACAGACCCATTGGATTCGTATGCGTATCCATTTTCGATCAATTTCTTTGTCATCTCAATCTGCTCCATCAAATGACCAATTGCTGATGGTTCGATATCGGGTGGTATTGCATTAAACTCCAGCATGACATCACGAAAATCATTTGCATACATCTGCACAATTTCCATGGGTTCAAGCTTATCCAGTTTGGCCTTCTTTGAGATTTTATCTTCGCCAGTATCAGAAAGATGTCCTACATCGGTGATGTTGCGAACATAGCGCACTTTATAATCAAGGAAGCGTAGGTACCTATTTACCACATCAAAACTCAAAAATGTTCGAACATTTCCAAGGTGTACGTTGCTGTAAACCGTTGGGCCACACACATACATACCTACATATGGGGGGTTCAATGGGTTAAACTCCTCCTTCTGTCGAGTAAGTGAATTAAAGATTTTGAGTTTGCCTATCATCTGCGAATTTTGAGGGACAAAGAAAGGTATTTATCGAAAAATTATTGTGATGGTTGATGAATCCTTTTTAACTGCAATTAATTCACCTTTATCTGCAAAAACAGATTTATAATTTGCTAATTAAATGACTAGGTTCGTGTATTCTTTTCCATCAACAATGAAAAACATACTCGCCTGTATCATTTTTTCATGCACGATAGGTATATCAAGTGCTCAGAATATCACTTATTTGATAGCTGAAGCAGAGGAAAACCTAGAAAAAAACCATTGGGAACAAGCTACCCGAAACTTTAAAAATATTCTAGAAAACCATGTAGATGATCTTACTTATTTGCAAAGGGCAAACATCTACAATGATCTTGGTTTTTTAAATCTACAGCTTCTCGATCCATTCGAATCCGAGAGTTATATGAATCTTTCTATTCTATATCATGAGGAGGCAGGGATACCTAATCAAAAAGACTATGCCGATGCTTTACTAAACATGGGAATTCTATATACAGAGCAAGTTGAATTTGATCTTGCTCGTAGATATATTCAAAAATCACTTGATATTTTAGAAGAACTTCCTGGAGATAAGCCTGATTATTGGATCGCCCGATCAAAGTTGGCTTACCTATATGAAGATGCAGGCTCCTACACACTTGCTCTTAGCATTTACAATAATTGTTATGATCAATTGGTCGCGAGCGGAAATGACCTATCTCCTGACTTTGCTGAGATATGTATGCATAAAGGACGTATTCTGATTCTAACCGGAGAGCCGGTAGAAGGAGAAAAGTTTATTAATCTAAGTACAACAATTTATGAATCTTTAGGATCACAATATGCGGTAGAGCAAGCAGAGTCCATGGAGCATCTTGCCGTTTTTTACGAAAGAATGGGACGTTTTGATGAAGCTGAAAGCACCTTGCTTGAGGTTTTACGTTTAAAAAGGAGTATTCCCGATGAAGCGGATATTCTGATTATAGAAACCTTGAATGATTTGGGGGTGATGTATCATCAGCTAGGGAATTTCCGAAAAGCGAGTGAAATGTTCAGAGAGGTAGTAAAGGAGAGTGAAGAAAATGTAGGTACTAACCATCCTTTTTACGCAACAGCTAAAAATAATCTAGGTACACTGGCCTTGGCTAATGGAGATGTGGCTGGTGCTCGAGACATGTTCAATGACGCGCTAGCAACATACAAAGCTAAGTTTGGAACTGTACATCCTTATTATGCCAATACCTTAAATAACCTCGCTCGTGTAGAAAGGAAACTGGGAAACAATGAAGTTGCTGAAAAACACTACATGGAAGTACTTGAAATAGATGAAAAAATCTATGGCAAAAATCACCCGGGTTACGCAACAACATTAATCAATGTAGGGGTACTCTATAGTTCAATGGGCCGTGAGCAGGAAGCTGAACGGTTCTATGCGGAAGCCGTGTCCATTCGTGAAAAAGTACTCGGACAAAATCATCCGGCATATGCTGGAGCTTTGGAATATATGGGCATGCATTTCATGGCAGTTGACAACAAAGAAGAGGCTGAAAAATTTTTCCGTAAGTCTGTCAGTATCCAGATTGGTCAAATACACATGTTGTTTCCAATTATGTCAGAACAAGAACGGCAGAGTTTTTACCGAAAAGTGAAATCAAATGTAGATCGATACAATTATGTTGCATTTACCCTTCTAGACAAGAAACCAGAGTTAGTACAAACAATTTTTGACTTTCAATTACAAACAAAAGATATCCTCTTCAGTACCTCTGATAAAGTACATGAAGAAATTGCTGAAAGCACCAATGAAAAGTTAAGATCCAATTACCGAAGGTGGCAGTCGGATAAAAGACTATTGGCTAGTTACTACCAAATGGGGGTGCAAGAGCTGGAACAACAAAATGTAAATCTCCCATACGAGGAAGCCAAAGTAAAAAGACAAGAGGAGGAGCTCGCGACTCTACTTCCAGACTTTGAAGGATTGTTGCAGAAAGTGAACCAAAACTGGAGATCTGTCCAGAGTTATGTGAGCGGAGATGAGGCAATTGTAGAGATTGTCAAAATTTCTGAGTTTAATTCTTTGACAAGAGACCAAGGAACACTTTTCGGATTCACAGACTTAACCAGGTACTTAGCCATCATTTTCAAAAAAGGGAGCGAAGAACTACAGTATGCTATTCTGGGTGATGAGTTTCAGCTCGAAGAAGATCACTTCAGCCACTACAAAAATTCAATAGGGGTTGATTTTTCAGACGCATATAACTACTTCTGGCGCCCAATTGGTGATGTATTGGGAGATATAACATCCGTTAAAGTTTCACCGGATGGTGTTTACAATAAGATCAACCCTAACATCTTGACTAAGTCTGAAGGGCAGTATGTGATAGATGACTATTATGTGACCTATATAACAAGTGCCAGAGATTTGTTTAGGGAAGAAATTGAAATTTTCAACAAAAAGTCTTATTTGTTTGGCAATCCTAACTTCAATGAAGGTAATTCCAATGATAGACTTAATTTAAAACAGCTTCCCTTCTCTGAGCTTGAAATAAGAGAGATTGAGGGCATTCTTACAGATGATTGGAATGTGAAGTCTTATTTGAAGAGTGATGCAAATGAACTAAGAGTACGGTCAGCTTACAACCCAACTGTACTACACATTGCTACACATGGCTTCTTTAATGATAGACTTAACTTCATTGCTTCAAATAGCCCAATCAATAGTTCTCCTTTCAAATCAGGTATTTTTCTGAGCGGTGCTTCTGAAACTTTTGATAGGTACATGGATGGAATACCCACTATTTCAGAGAACGATGGAATACTGACAACTTATGAGGCAATGAACCTTAACCTCAGTAAAACAAGATTGGTGTTTCTTTCCGGGTGTGAACCTGGAATAGAGAACACGAATGCTGAAGGTGTTTTTGGACTCCAGAAAGCGTTTGTTGTTGCTGGAGCCCGAAATGTTATTACTAACTTGATAGATGTTAATGATCAGGTTACAAGTGAGTTAATCACTTTATTTTACAAGAAGTTTGCTGAGACTGATAAAGTCGATGATTCTTTGAAGTATGCTCAACTAAAGTTGAGAGAGAAATATAGAGACCCCAAGGTGTGGGGTGCATTTGTTTTAACAGGAAATGGATAAAAAATTGAAGATATGAAAAAGTTGTTCTTTCTTCTCGCACTTGTGTTTGTAACCATATCGTTCGCTCAAACGAACAATGTTTTTGTTTCAAGATTGTTGACACTCGGTGACGAAGATCTGAAAAATGCTCAATACATGAGCGCAATAAGGAACTATAAAGCAGCGCTTGAAGAGAGCCCCTCTAATATGAAAGCTCAGTACCAACTTGCTGAGTGTTATCGATTAATTCGGGACTATGAGAGTGCAGAATATCATTATGAAGCCATCGGTGCGGAACAAGATATTAGATTTCCCTTGGCAGGCTTTTATCATGCCATGATGCAGAAACTGAAAGGAAGATATGATCAGGCGCTTCAAAACTTCAAAGAATTTAGAAAGTTCTTAGCTGCAAATGAACTTCATGAAGATGAGAAATATAGGTATTATTATAAACAGGGAAAGATTGAGATAGATGGATGTCAGTTAGCCTTAAATCAGATTACCCTTGTTCACCCAGATTATCAATTTTTGGCATTAGGAGCTCCACTGAATTCAGAATTTAATGACTATGCTGCTTTTAGTGTAGGTTCAGACTCTATCGTTTGCTTGACTTCTGCGAGAGGGAGTGGAAAAGGAAGTTTAGTTGACAATCAATTCGGAGAGGCATTTGCTGATCTATTTCGCTTTTCTAAGCAAAATGGAGAGTGGGTAGAATATGATCAAAGTGATCGTTTTGAAAAGATAATTAACACAAAGTTTGGTGACGGATCAGGTTCTTTCAATAGAGAAAGAAATAAGTTTTACTATACCAATTGTGACGAGGATTTAGGAGAGGTATGTCATATATATGTTTCAAAATTAGTTGGTGGAAAGTGGACTGAACCAAAGCCTTTGAATTTAAACATTAATGAATATGGTTTTAGCTCTAAACATCCAAACCTAACTCCTGGAGGAGATACACTATTTTATGTTTCGGATAGAGAGGGTGGATTGGGTGAGTTGGATATATACATGAGCTTAAATGCAGGAGATGATAACTGGGGCCCACCAATTCATTTAGGAGGGCAGATTAACACACCTTTTAATGAAGTTTCTCCTTTTTACGATCAAAATGAGAGAGTTCTATTCTTCGCGTCAAATGGGCACAGAGGATTCGGAGGGTTTGATATATACATAGCACGTGGAACCAAGTTTGAGACAGCTGAGATTTATAATGCAGGTATTCCATTTAATTCATATCGTGATGATATATTCTTTTTCATGGGTAAAGGCAAAGGTTATTTATCCTCAAATAGAGAAGAAGGTATAGGTAAGTTTGATGTATATGGATTCAATATCAGATCTAAAGGAGACATCATATCTGAAGTATCAACGGAAGGAACAATCGCAGGAAGAAACTCTCTTTTTACAGACGATTATAATTTTGACAGTAGTGAAACAGAAATTATAAATCAGATCATTTCTAGAATGCTGTCATCATCAGTTTCTGATGTCGATCTAATTCTCACTGAAAGGCAATTAGCTGTTTACAATTCCCTTAGTGAAGACGATATAGAGAGAATCAATAAAATTGTTAATGCCAGAGTACGGAAAATGACGAGTAACATGATTCGCTCGATTCGTACAGAGGATGATCATTACTACCAACAACTAAGTACAGATAAGAGAAGAAGAGTTGACAATATCGTATCAACTTATTTGGAGCAGCAAGGAATGGGGAATAGCGTAAATCTTTCAGATGATGTTTTTAGTTTTTACAGTGGTGTAGGAACTGAAGAGCGTGAGAAGATCGATATTTTAATTTCGGATAGATTGAAAAACGCTCAACAGTTTAAACCAGCAACTCCAACATACAATTCATTTAAACCAGCAGAGCAAAAAAACCTGGATGGTATAGCTATTAAATACCTAAAGCAAAAAAGAAATTTAGAAAGTATCTCTCTTGATATGTCTGAGAAGGTTTTCATGAGAGATAATAAAGAAGGAGTTGAAGATGTGAACTCGGCTATCAGGGAGAGACTTATCGGCTTAAGTAATGAAGAAAAATACCGATTGGTTAAAGAGGATAGAGATTTTTATGAAACCTTGAATGAAGAGGATAAAGAGCGATTGAAATCAATTGCTACAACATTTATGGTTTCTGACCTTAGCAACTTTGATCAAAACGTAAGCAATTCAGATCTTGACATTTTCAAAAATAAGAATGCTAAGGATCAGAGCAGTCTTGATAAACTACTTCTTAAGCAGATTTCAAACCTTGCTAATTCAAGTATTTATCTCACAGAAACAACGTTTTCTCAAGATGAACTTCAAGCAGCGATTAGCGGAACCTCAGAGGAAACTGTAGAGAAACTACTTGAAATGAGACCTGATCTAAGTGATTTGCAGAAGAGTGCGGTTAAAAGATTTGTTAAGACAGCTTATGATTCTTATTTGAGTGAAGCTAAACCAATATTTTTCGATACAACTCCTACTGTTGTTACAACTTCAGGCTCAACAGTTCCTGGTGCGGATCCATCAGCAAGACTTACCAACGATGATATCAACCAGTATGAAGGGTTGAGTGAAAGTAAAAAAAGAGTGATTGATAATGTAATAGCACTTGACTACATCGTGAGTGAATACTCGGATAGAACGGTTCGTCTTCAAGATGAGCAGAAGCTAACTGAAATTAATAGTCAAGAGAAAGTACACATTGCAGCGCTTTCGAAGAAAGTATCTGGTCAAGCAATTAGATCTACCGAGCAAGCATTTATAAATGATGCATTTACTTACTTTAATAACTTGTCTCAAGATCGCAAAGCATTTATAAGTAGAGTTGTTTTAGACAAGGGACTACCTAAAAGAAATGGAAATTATATTCTTCCGGAAAGTGATGCAAGAGCACGGGGATCTCTCTCTTCGAGTGAAAGAAGCCTTCTTGAGAGAGTCAAAAAATTCAGGTTTAATAATGATAGAATTCTTACAGATAATCTAGCACTAGATTCAAAAGATGTTGATGAAGTGCCAGTGAATATAATGACACTTGCCAGCAATGTAGAGCCTGATCCTCAAGAGAGTCAGAAACTGCTTGGCGAAGAAGATATTCTTGCATCAGAAGAGCTTGACGAGATTAAAATCACCCTTCCAATAAGTAAAATTGATGGATACGATGAAATAACGATTTCAGGTAAGCTTGTAGGTGCTAATTCCGGGCAACCATTATCATCTTATTCCATAACTCTCATCCAGTTTGATAATACTAAAACAGTTATAGAGGGGTATACGAACGCTGTTGGTGCTTTTGAGTTTCAAGTATCGCCTGCTAAATATGATTTGACATTCAAAAAAGCCACTGGTGCAGAGTCCGTTGTTTTAGAAGGCTTTAATGTAGAAGGGAGAAGGGAAAAAGAATCTGGAGTATTTACTAATGCTACTCGTGCTTTCTTCGATATCGGTTCTTCAAATTTGAGGCCTGAAGTAACAATTCTCTTAGATGAGGTAATTAAAGCGTTTAGAGGAGGAGGAACTAAAATTGAAATTGAGTCGCACACAGATGATACTGGAGGTGCTGAGTTAAACTTGGTTCTGAGTAAGGATAGAGGATATGCAGCAAGAGATTACCTTATTTCGCGTGGAATTGATCAATCTAAAATCTCAGTAATTTGGCATGGGTCTGAGAAGCCTATTGCAGACAATAACAATCCGTACGGTAGACAATTAAACCGACGTATTGACGTGAGATTAATTGGTAAGAGACATGAATCTTTCGGTAACTTCTATTTGATCCGACCTGGAGCCACTGTTTCTAAGATCTCATCAAGCATGGGAGTTCCTGCTGAACAAGTCCGAAGTTTGAATGGTTTGAAAGGTGATAATTTAGAAGATTATCGTCCAATTAGACTCAAAAAATCTGATAACCTCGAGCCTGATTTTAACTTAGTTGTACCAGCGGATATTCGAAGTGGATCAGACTTTGTATATACCGTACAAGCTGGAGATAATCTGGAGATTGTATCTAAGAAATTTAATGTGCCTGAAGAATTGATAATGGAGCAGAATGGTCTAACATCAACTCAATTAGAACCTGGAAGTAGGTTGATTATATACCCTAAAAATTAGAATAGAGGATTGGAAGCCTTTCTCAACCCACGATTTTTAGAAAGTGAGTATTGAATTGAAATTTCCATGCTGTTTTGAGCAAGGTCAACACCCTTTTCAGGAACAAAAAGAGTACTATTCAGATCGTAGCTGACACGAACAGTCAAAGAATTTACTTTTACACCTCCCATGAAAATAAAGGAGTCTCTGAATCTATACCATGTTCCAAATAGAAGCTGAGTGCCACTTGCTCTGTACCTTTCAGCATTTGGTACATAGGCCATATTGAGACCTGCGTTGAATTGTTGGTTTCGTCTTAGGTATAGATATAGAAGGCTTGGGGTAACGAACAGTTTATTGAGTTTAAATTCAATGCCTCCATTGTATTTAAGTAGCATAGGCTCGCGACTTTCCGAATCGATTGTAAAAGAGGTATTTGGACGATTAAGATTGGTGGCAGACATACCAATAAAGGCACTATACTTATGAAGAAGATAGTTTCTTTCAGGATTATAATAATACATAATGCCAGCATTTAAAACAATATTTTGTTGCTGATCATCAAATTCTGTTACCGGCCCTGCCAATGTATTGTCGAAACCATAAAAAATGTTGTATTGAGATCCCCATGTAAGATTACTAAAGTTAAGCCTACGCGTTTCATACCCCGCTTGTACACCTATTGATATCAAATAAGAATTCAAGAGTCCAAACTTCAGGTTATGAGCATAATTAAGGAAAACAGAATTTCGTTCATAAATACCCTGAAATCCACTTTTTTCATTAAAAGCCATCACTCCAACACCTCCTAAAGATTGCTCTAAGCTCCCCTTTGGTTTAATAGGAAAGATAAAAGAAACCTGAGTTAACTCATTTAGCAAATCAGCACTTTGAAGCTGTCTCTTATGATTCATGTGAAGAGAAGCGTCTTTGTATATGCCACTAAAAGCGGGATTTAAGTATAACGAAGCGGCATAATATTGAGAAAATTGCGCATCTTGACTTAACGCTTTTGCAGCAAAAATTAGGAGCAATATGGTAATGAGTCTTTTCATTTAACTAAATAGAATGCTCCTTTTTCCTCAACTGGAAGGCCAGTTTCAAATTGTAACCTGATTGTATAGTAAAAAACACCAGCTGGCTCGGAAGCACCTGTTTGCTGACTAATTCCATCCCAGCCTCTCTGATTCGCCTCAGCAAATGAAGAAGTGGAGTACACCAATACTCCATACCTATTATAGATTTGAAGAGCAAATCCTTCTTCGGCAACTTGTTGGCCAAAAATTCTAAATGTTTGATTTTTTGGATCGCTTGCTTGCGGTGAAAAAGCCTGTGGGATAAAATATAACCCTTCATCTGGTACTTGTGGTGCTAAAGCTAAAGCCAGATAAATTTTTCGATCGCGAATTGGACGTACGGTAAGTTGACTAGCAATTGATCCAAAAGTGATCGAATCGGTATTAACCAGAGAGTTTACGCCAAGTGATTGAAAAATTCCTGTAGGATTATCCGAATATGCAATGACAGGAGAGCTGATTCTATGACGAATATCATTCTTTACTCTAAAATCATTCAAATCTTCATTGTTGAAATCTATTGCAATTCTGGTAGGGTCTGTGGTACCACTCAATAACTCGACCTCCCAAAGCCCCTTGTGTGAAACACCAAGTAAACTATCTCCGGGGATAGGGTCTGATGAATTTTCACCTAGGAAAGTTGCGGCGATTTCAGTATCAAAACCAAACACATTTAGCAAAGTAATCGGTGCATGCACTCCATCAGATCCAACTGGAAAAGTTTTAATCCCACTACCTCTAGAAATTAATGTGCCATCGAAATATGAAGTGTTAGATCCACCAAAAATTTCAGCGGTCGGTCCTAAAACAAACCTTGTGTCATCTCCTGGTTTTATATTGCCAAATCGCAATTCTAGCCTATCTAGAATAGTATATTCATCACCAGGAAACATAACTTCACCTCCCTGATTAATCACAAGCCCGCTGATAGTTAATTCAGGTGGCCCGACCATTTGAGTACTATCCCCTAAAAATTGTAAAGTTCCAATGAGTCCATTGAAATTGTTATTAATTAACCAGTTTCCATATAGTGACAAAGTGCCTTCATTTTGAATAATCCCTCTATTTTGGAGTTCGCCACCTACTTCCAGATTGGCACCATCAGATATATGAACTAGTGAACTGTTAGGAATATATAATTGTGCCCCTAGCCAGCAAGGAATTAGAACGATTATATAAAGCAGCTTTCTCATTTATCTTCCTTTTTTGCTGCTGGATCCCCGATGAGCATCTTCTTGATTAAGTCAAGATCGCTTTTCATCTCTTTATTATCGGACTCTAGTTCTGATAGTTTTGATTCTTGAGAAGTGACTTTTTTATTCAAAGAGTTTATTTGTTCTTGCTGTTCTTGCATTGCTGCAACAAGTACCGGAATCAACTGCTCGTAGTTTACTCTGTAATAGCCCTCCTTGCCTTTTGAAACAAGTTCGGGAAATACCTTTTTTAATTCTTGAGCAATTACCCCGTATTGTTTTTTATCCGAGAATTGATAGGATTGGAATTCTTCAGATCTAAAGAAATAGTTTACTCCGCGTATAGCTAATATCTTAGCAAGAGCCTCAGGAATTGCAACTATATCTCTTTTGAAACGAGCATCCGAAACCGCAACATCATCCGCTGACTCCCATACTGACAAAACATTATTCCATTTCATGACTTGTCCGTTGGTAGCACCATTTTGAGCCATATCTGCGAAAGAGATAGTTCCATCTAATATTTCTTGAGTTGTAACAGCACCTGTTGCTATGTCATCCGCAATAATGGTATTGAGAGCAATTTCGTTGTTTGTAATTGAGCCATCAATAATCTCATCGGCTCCAACAGCATCACTAGCTATCTCTGTCGCAGAAACAGAATTTAATGTAGCAAGAGAGCCAAGCCCTAATGTTGTTCTTTGGGCTGTTGCATCTGTGTCATCAAGAATGGCTCTTCCGGCAGGAGTCAGTGTAGCAGTAGTGTATGAGTCAGATGCATTGGTATATATGATCTCGCCTCCTGATGTTGTAAGTCCGGCAATCGAAGTTAAAGCGGCATCATTATCTTGCTTCCCTGCAATGTCAGTGATGTTGGTCGCAATACGATCATCCAGATAGGTTGAGTCCACTTGCAACTTAGTATACAGTGCCAAGCTATCGGCATCCACTTCGGCATCCAGAGTTGCGATATCGGTGATATTCGTTGCGATACGATCGTCTAAGTAAGTAGAATCTGCTTGAACCTTATTCCAGATGGCCGTTGAATCTGCATCCGACTCAGTGTTGATGTCTGCAATTTCAGTGTCAACATAATTTTTGCTGGAGGCATCTTGAGAATTAGATGGATCTGCCACATTGATTAATTTATTGTTTCCAAGGTTAACGTTATCTACTGCATCCCCAAATCCACTTAATGGGATACTACTTTTATTTAAATCTTCATTTGTGATGCTACCATTTACAATTTCTGTTGTACCAACAGCACTAGGGTTGATTTGAATATCTGCAGCAGAACCAGTATTTAATGCACTTACATCTCCAATCACAGGCAATCCTTGAGCTACTCCAGCCACACTACCTATATAAATATTATTTTGAGATAATGCTGAAGATGCAAATTCTGATCTATTTGTCCAACGCGGAACCCCTGAAGCATCAGTGGTCAAGACCGAATTCTGATTTCCAAGACCGCTATTGATCTTTGAAATAGTGATAGTGCTATTTGCAATATCTTCATTGAGAATGGAGCCATTGGTAATGTTACCACTGCCAATGTTTATAACAACCTCTGAGATTCCAGTGATTCTCCCTTTTTGATCTACGGTAAGCTGTAGAACATTAAAAGTCTCCGTTCCATAAGTTCCAGCATTTATAGATCCAATATCTTCAAGCTTACCTCCTGTAATAGCCTGATTAACAATTTTATCGGTAGTTACTGCATTGTCACTTATTTTATCGGTAGTTACACTACCATTTCCAAGTTTTGTGTTAGAAACTGCTTGGTCTGCAATTTTTTCTTCAGTCACTTTCGCTAATCCTATAAGTGGATTCGGATACGCCCCTACCAGATCCCCGCCTGCAGTTAGAGCGTTCAAGATTCCTAGACCAGCTCTCCAATTACCATTGTTCCAATAATAAAAAACGTTTAGGTCAGTGTCAAAAACCATTAAGCCATCATCTAGATTGCTCAGTGACCCAGACATCAAAGATCTTTGGGAAGAATTTACTCTTGGTACAAGAAATCCCTGGTTTGAATTTGGTGAGACAAGTTCCAGTACGGCGTTTGCATTTGGTGAATTGGTATTGATACCTACCGAATTGTCTTGTGCATTGGAAAATAGATAAGAGAGAAAAAATACAACAGCTGTTGCTTTTTTTAAAAGCTTCATAATCATGGGGATCTATATGAGACTACTAAGGCTGCCTAACGGCTGATCTTGGTTTTCGGTTAAAAAAAATAGGGCGATGAAACTATTTCTATAACTGGGTGTAAAAATTAGACTAAGCAACGATAATTTCCAAAAAATCAACTGCTTATGAATGGATCTTTAGACGAAAGACATCTTTTAGAATTTGAATGGTTTTCCAGATGGGGGAAAAGAGATTTTTCACCTGATTTTAGGGGATTAACTTAATGTTTTCTACCTTTGCTTCAAAATTAATTAGAATACCGAAAGAGGGGACAACAGTCCCCTCTTTTTATTCATGGAAATTTTGGAAGAACAGAAGATTAGAGAGTTAGTAGAGAAAGCGATTCAGGATCAGAAAGACTTATTCTTGGTTGATGTAAAAGTGAAAGGAAATACAGGAAATCAGAAGGTTCTTGTGTTTGTGGATGGTGATAATGGTATTTCTATTGATCAATGTAGTAAAATAAGTAGACAAGTTGGGTCTGAGCTAGAAGAGGAAGACTTTATGTCGGGTAAATACACGTTAGAAGTTTCTTCACCAGGGTTAGATTATCCTTTATCATTATTACGTCAATATAAAAAGAATATAGGGCGGATGTTGGAAGTGGAGATTGACGATGGAAGTAAGTTTGAGGGGGAGCTAGTTGAAGCAGATGACAAAGCGATTACTTTGAGGAATAAAAGTGAAGATTTATCGCTAAGTTTCGAGAAAATAAAACAGTCAAAAGTTAAAGTATTATTCAAGTAAATGGAAGCGTCAGTATTAATTGATTCGTTTGCGGATTTTGCCAGAGGCAAAAACATTGACCGCCCGACTATGATCAGAATTCTGGAAGATGTATTCAGAACTATGATTCGTAAGAAATACGAAACCGATGATAATTTCGATATCGTTATAAACGCCGACAATGGAGATTTGGAGATTTGGAGATTTAGGGAGATTGTTGATGATAACTCTGAGGACATATGGGATCACGATAAGATAAGTTTGACTGATGCTCAAAAAATTGAACCAGATTTTGAAATTGGAGAAGAGGTTGCTGAAGAAATTAAATTAGAAGATTTTGGAAGAAGAGCAGTGATGACTGCTCGTCAAACTTTGATTCAAAAAATAAAGGATCTTGAGAAAGATATTCTATTTCAAAAATACAAGGAACTTGTAGGAGAGATCATTCAAGGAGAAGTGTATCAGGTTCTAGGAAGAGAAATTCTACTTACAGATAGTGAAGGAAATGAGTTAGCGATTCCTAAGGGAGAACAAATACCTAAGGATAGATATCGGAAGGGGGATAGTGTGAGAGCGATTGTCCATCGAGCTGAGATGGTGAATGGGAACCCTAAAGTGATTTTATCAAGAACGTCATCTGTTTTTCTTGAACGTCTGTTTGAGGCAGAAGTACCAGAAGTTTATGATGGATTGATTACCATAAAAAATGTAGTACGTGAACCAGGAGAGCGCGCAAAAGTTGCAGTAGAATCGTATGATGATAGAATTGATCCTGTAGGGGCATGTGTTGGAATGAAAGGGTCTCGTATTCATTCAATAGTACGTGAATTACAAAATGAGAATATTGATGTAATCAATTTTACTGATAATCTGGAGCTTTATTTAGCTAGAGCCTTAAGTCCAGCTAAGATTATTAGTATGAAAATAAGTGAAGAGAAAGACCGTGTTTCGGTATATCTCAAGCCTGATCAAGTATCTTTGGCAATAGGAAAAGGTGGTCAAAATATTAAATTAGCTAGTAAATTGGTGGGTATGGAGATCGATGTTTTCCGTGAGCTTGATGCAGCCTCAGAGGAAGATGTGGACTTGGATGAATTTACCGATGAACTAGAAGATTGGGTAATAGATGAGCTAAAACGAGTTGGGTTAGATACAGCAAAAAGCGTATTAAAACTCGGAACTGACGATTTAGTGCGTAGAACAGATTTAGAAGAAGAAACAGTACATGAAGTTATTCGAGTTCTAAGCCAGGAATTTGAATAAACTAACTTGAAAGTTTTATATGGCAGAATACAGATTAAGTCAAGTAGCTAGAAAGCTAAACGTAGGTAAGAATACAATCCTGGATTTCTTAAAAGAGAAAGGTCATGAGGTAGACTCAAACCCGAATTCTAAGATTCCTCAGGATCAGTATGATATGCTTGCCCGTGAATTTGCTGACTCAGCTCATGACAAAGAAGAGGCATCAGAGCTAACAATTGGGGGTAAAACCGACAATTTTGTTATCAATTCAGAAAAAGTACCTGCTGAGGAGAAAAAAGAAGATGAACGTATCCTCATAAAGGATAACGTAAGTGCTGAAGCCGAACCAGAGAAGATATCTGCTCGGACCAAATTGGATGGTCCAAAAATTGTTGGCAAAATAGACCTGAATAAGAAGAAGGAAGTGCCAGCAAAGGTGGAATCTAGGGAAGAAGTGCCAGCAAAAGAGGAGCTGAAAGTTGAGGAGCTGGTACCAGAAGCCCCTAAAGAGGAACCAAAGGAAGAGGCTCCAGTAAAGGAAGAACCGAAGAAAGAAGCTCCAGTAAAAGAGGTATCAAAGACGATAGAGCCGAAGGAGGAAAAGGTGGAAGCTGAGAAGCCGACACATGAAGCTCCCAAAGAGGAGAAAAAAGAGGAGCCGAAAAATGAGGTTATAAAAGCGAAAGCAGATTCTCTTAGAGGATTGAAAGTCTTAGATAAGATAGAGCTTCCTAAGGATAAGCCTAAGCCTAAGCCGGTTGCGTCTTCTGATTCGAATCAAGACAGAAAGAAGCGCCCTAGAAAGCGTATTCAATCTAGCGGAGGGCCGCCACAAAGAAGTGGGGGAGGTAATAATCGAAATGACCGAGGTAGGAATGCTAGTTCAGGAAGAAAGACTGAAGAACTTTCAGATAAAGAAATTCAGGATAAAATCAAGGCAACTCTTGCTAAGCTTAGCGGCGGAGGCGGCAAAGGAGGGTCACAAAGATCTAAGTATAGAAAAGATAAAAGGTCAGCAAAAGCTGAGGCGGAGGAAGAGCGACAGTTACAGGCTGAAGAGGATTCAAAAATATTACATGTAACAGAGTATATCTCTGCAAGTGATCTTGCGTCACTTATGGACGTGACAGCTAATGATGTTATTTCAGCATGTATGTCTTTGGGTATGTTTGTGTCAATAAATCAACGACTTGATGCCGAAACTATTACTGTCATAGCAGATGAGTTTGGTTTCGAAGTGGATTTTACCGAGGCGAAAGAAGAGACGGATATCGTTGAAGAAGTTGATAGTGAAAGTGAGTTGTTAGATCGTGCACCAATTGTGACAATTATGGGTCATGTTGATCACGGTAAAACTTCATTGCTCGATTACATTAGAGATTCAAAAGTTACAGAAGGTGAGGCGGGAGGAATTACTCAGCATATTGGGGCTTACGATGTGATGACTGAGAGTGGTAAGAGAGTAGCATTCCTTGATACTCCTGGTCACGAGGCATTTACTGCAATGAGGGCTAGAGGAGCAAAAATTACTGATGTTGCGATCATAGTTGTTGCTGCTGATGACTCAGTAATGCCACAGACTAAAGAGGCAATTAATCATGCTCAGGTTGCTGGCGTTCCAATTGTAATAGCCATTAACAAAGTAGATAAGCCGAACGCTAATCCAGATAAAATCAAAGAAGATCTTTCTCAAATTAATATTCTAGTAGAAGATTGGGGAGGTAAGTATCAATGTCAGCATGTATCTGCTAAGACTGGAGAAGGTATTGATGAATTGTTGGATAAAGTTCTTCTGGAAGCAGAACTATTAGAATTAAAAGCGAACCCAGATAAACCAGCTGTAGGATCTGTTGTTGAAGCCTCTTTGGATAAAGGTAGAGGTTATGTTTCAACCATAATGGTACAGGCAGGAAGTTTAAGAGTTGGTGACGTGCTTCTAGCAGGGCCATATTTTGGAAAAGTTAAGGCGATGTTTGATCACAGAGGTCATAAACTTGAAACAGCCGGCCCATCTACTCCTGTCTTAATGCTAGGATTGGATGGAGCACCACAAGCGGGAGACAAGTTTAATGTGATGGAGAGTGATCGTGAAGCTCGAGAGGTTGCGAATAAGAGAGAGCAAATACTAAGAGAACAATCCATCCGAACTAAGAAACACATTACATTAGATGAGATCGGTAGAAGACTTGCGATAGGAAGCTTTAAGGAGCTCAACGTTATAGTGAAAGGTGATGTGGACGGATCGATCGAAGCATTAGCTGATTCATTGTTGAAACTTTCGACAGAAGAAGTACAAGTAAATATTCTTCATAAAGCAGTTGGTCAAATTTCAGAATCTGATGTATTATTAGCGTCGGCATCTGATGCTGTAATTGTTGGATTTCAGGTTCGACCTTCAGGAGGAGCTAGAAAATTAGCTGAGAATGAGGAAATTGAGATAAGACTTTACTCAATTATTTATGATGCAATCAATGATGTGAAGGATGCGATGGAGGGAATGCTAGAACCGACTAGCGAGGAAGTGATCACAGGGAATATTGAGGTTCGTGATGTGTTTAAGATTTCTAAAGTAGGTACCGTAGCTGGTTGTTATGTCACAGATGGAAATGTGAAGAGATCTAATCAGGTTAGATTGGTTAGAGATGGTATCGTAGTTCACACGGGAGAAATTAATCAACTCAAACGATTTAAAGAAGATGTTGGTGAAGTGAAGAATGGGTATGAGTGTGGATTGAGTATCAAGAATTTCCATGACATAAAAGTTGGAGATATTATAGAAGGGTTTGAAGTGAAAGAGGTAAAACGTACGCTGTAGGATTCAATTACGAATAAAAAGCCTGCATCCAAGCAGGCTTTTTTGTTTAATGCTGGCTGTTCACGATTATTTCTTTAAATCCTAAAGTTAAGTTTTGTGAAAAATTAAAACCTTCTATCAATTATTTCGTTACTTTGAAGGTTATACACACATGGTGAAAAATAGTCACAGTATATTTTTAGCACTTACACTCATCTTTATTGTCAACATTGGTTTGGCTAATACAGAAGGGAGTGATGACTCCCCGATTAATCAAGAGCAAGAACAGGATGGAAGAAGGAAGGAAAGCCAGACGATGATGAGGCCTGACGGTAACGTTGATTCGGAAATGACTGATTCTGTTGAGGAATATTCTGTCTCAAATAGCGAGGAAGCTAAAGTGGAAGTAATTGATTATCAGAAAAAGGAATCGATAGATTCTTTAAAAGATGATTCTGTGAGTAAATACAATTTTATCTTCTACTTCCTTTACAAGTTTAAATACGACACCAAGACTTCTCCCTAGGTAGCTGATATAGATTGATAGTCATCAATATCTTTTAAGGTGATAGCACCTTCATAGAAAGCCTTTCCAAAGATTACGCCGTAGAGTCCTAAATCTCTCAATTTTTTTACATCATCCATGGTACGAACTCCACCGCTGGCAAAAATGCTTAAGTCTGGAAATTCATTCAATAATTTTATGTATAGATCATAAGAAGGACCCTGCATCGCTCCATCTTTAGATATGTCAGTTGTTTTCAAGTATTTCAAGCCTCTTTCATAAAAGTAGGCAATATGATTAAATAAATCTTTTGACGTTCCCTTTTGCCACCCCCTAATTCTTATTTTACCTTCCAAGCTATCAGCTGCTAATGCAATCTTTTCACGACCATACGACATCAACCAGTTAGCAAACTGTTCTTTATTTGAGAAGGCAATAGAAGCAGCAGCGATGCTTTCTGCACCATATTCGAATGCCTTAAGCACATCTCCATCAGTGTGCAAACCACCAGTGAAATTAATTTTAAGGTTTGTGTAAGCTGAAATAAGGTGTAGAATATCATAATTGATGGAAGTACCCTTTCTCGCGCCATCTAAGTCAATCAAATGAATTCTCGAAATACCATGATCTTCAAATTGTTTAGCGACATCTATTGGAGTGTCACTATATTCTTTTTCACTGGAGTAATCTCCTTGTTTGAGGCGTATGGTTCTGCCTTCAATAACTGATATTGATGGTACTAATAGCATGATTGAATAAGATTGGTTCTTTGAGAAACGCTTCTTATAAATATAAGCAAATAGAACTAGAATTATCTCAATTGACCTCCACTAATTTGAAACCTTCACCATGAATTGTTAATATCTTAAGGCTGGGTTCATCCGAAAGATACTTTCGAATTTTAGCGATATATACATCCATGCTTCTTGCATTAAAGTAGCTGTCATCTTTCCAGATTTTTTTTAGAGCTGAACTTCTTTCAACAGTCTTGTTTACATTTTCAAAGAAGATTTTCAAGAGCTCATTTTCTTTTGTTGTCAGATTGATTTCTCTTTTGGGTGTAATTAATCTATTCTCTTGATAATAATATACCAACCCTGCTATAGTAAAAGGATTTGGAAAAGGTTCTTCTTTTTTAATTGACCTTTTAAGGATTGCTTGTATTCGAAGAAGTAGCTCTTCCATGCTAAAAGGCTTTGTCATGTAATCATCAGCACCAATAGTGAATCCCTTGATGATGTCTTGTTTCATGGACTTAGCAGTGAGAAAGATTATAGGAGTATCATCATCGGTAGCTCTTATCTCTTTAGCTAACGTGAACCCATCTTTTTTGGGCATCATTAAATCAAGAATGCAAAGGTCAAATTCGGCTTTTTTGAAAGCTCTTCCACCTTCTTCACCATCTCTCATTAATGTTGTTTCATAACCTTTTAATCCTAAGTATTCACTTAAAATTTCGCCCAGATTTGGGTCATCTTCTACTATTAATAATCTAGGCTTCATTTGCTAGTGGTAATGTGATTGAAAACTTGCTTCCTTTTCCTGGCTCGCTATCTACATGAATACTACCACCATGAGCCTCTACGATGCGTTGTACATAGGCTAGGCCTAAGCCAAAACCTTTGACATTGTGAAGGTTCCCAGTGGGAACTCGATAAAATTTTTCGAAAATATGCTTTTGTTGCTCTCTAGTCATACCTATTCCTTTATCATGAATGGATATAATAAAATCTTCTGTATCCGAAGCAGTTCTTAGGGTGATATTGGGTGCTTCGGACGAATACTTATTCGCATTATCTAATAAATTGAGAATGATGTTTGTAAGATGAATTTCGTCACCCTTGACTAGATCCTTATCAGCTTTCTCGATCATATTTAATCTGCCGCCACGCTGCTCTACTTGAATAGAAATATGATCAGCAGCACTTTTCATTACATCACTCATCCTTAACATTTCTTCTTTAAGATTATAATCATTTCTATCAATAGCAGCTATTTGTAAGACTTTCTCAACCTGATCTCCCAAACGCTTATTTTCCTCACCAATTACCTTGATGTATTTTGTCCTGAGCTTACTTTGCTCAATTTCTTTGTCATTGAGAGCTTCAACAGCCAATGAAACAGTGGAAATAGGTGTCTTAAGTTCATGAGTCATATTATTGATGAAATCATTCTTCATTTCAGAAAGCTTCTTCTGTCGAACTATCGTTCTAATGCTATACCCAAAGCAGAATAAGATCACGAGAACGAGAAAACCCGAACTTGCCATTGCAGACCATACCTTACCAACCAAATACCCTTGCTTTCCAGGGAAATCTATAATTAACATACTATCACTTTCGAATATATCATTCGGGAATAATGTTGTCCTAAATTCACTCTCTTTCAGCTCATTTTGTCTAATATTATTCGTTAAGAGAAGGAATCTTTTCGCATGAGGCTGCAAAACGCCATAATCATAGTCTATATTAATTCCTTTTCCGATCAGCTCACTTTTCAATAATGAGTCTAGTTGATTTGGATTAAAACGTGAGGAAACTGATCTATTGGGACCCATTAGGTCTTTCACTACATCAAAAGTTAGCTCATATTTTCTGGAAACCTTAGCTAGTTTACTTTCAAGCTGCTCTATTTTAACATCTCGCTCTTCCAGCATTTCCTCCATTGAGGAACCTAATGGAGGTGCAAAGTCTTCAAAAAAGAAGTTATCAGCAGTGCTGGAAAAGTTAACAACAAATTCGAAACTGCCATTCTGTACAGTATCGGCAAAAACAAAAACCTGCTGATTTCCTCGCTGTACTACCTCTACATTTCTAGAATTATTTGATTGTTGACTTTTTTGTATTTCTCGAAGTTGAACATCATTATATATCGGGGAATTCAAATAATTCAATTTCTGAAGGGCAGCATATGTTTCTTGTTTCTCAAGCTTACCAGCAACTGTGCTTAGAGCATCCAAAACATCTTTTCTAAAACGCTCTTCATTAGCAGTAACCAATGAATCAATCCAGTAAAGCTGAAAAGCAATAAGGCCCATCATGGACAAACCCATTAACCCTATTATCCACCTAAGTGTCTTTCGCTTCATAGTTCAAAAATACGATGTTGAATGGAGCGTAGTTCTTGTTTAACCATTTTTAACAAGGATTAACTACTGATTAACAGTGAGATATAAAACCAGTTCGTACTTTCGATTAGTCAAATTGAAAAAATAAACTGGGATAAAATGGAAAAGAAAGTAACTATTTTAATCATGGGCCTGCTGCTCATTATGAACGTTTCAATTTTTGCTCAATCACAAGATGAAGGAAAAATTGTAGTAGAAATCACTAAAGAGATTAATGGTGAGAAAAAAACTTTTAAGGGAGAATATAACTCTACTGAAGAGATGAATGCGGATCCAAATTATAAGGAATTCGCAGGCGATGATGAAGCATTTGATTTCTGGTTTGATGGATCTGATGATGAAGAAATGATCTTTCACTTAGATCAAATGAGAGATCACAGCAAATCTTTTTTTAAGTTTTTCCACAATGGAGAAGATGAGGAGGATAATGATAATACCTTCTTTTTTAAGCACTTTGATGGAGATTCTTCCAATAGCTTTTTCAATTTTCATTTAGATGGAATGAATATGGATGAGTACAAAGAAAAAATGAAAGAACTAGGTATCGAACTGGACGTTCTTTTTGATAAGTTAGATGATAGTAACGCTCATAAATCTGTGAAGGTAATTGTAACAAAGAGAATAAAAATTCTTGATGTTGAAGATGAGTTTGGTAAAAAGGGGAAAGTGGAAGATAGCAATAAGCTTGTCTTAGATGATTTAAGTTTTTCCCCTAATCCATCATCCAATGGTCGTTTTAAAGTGAGGTTTGAATTGCCTCAAGAAGGAGAGTTGGATATTCGTGTTTCTGATCTGGAAGGAAAGGAAGTTTTTAATAGACGTTTTGAAAGATTTGGTGGAACATACTCAGAGATGATTGATTTATCTGATCAAAAAGAGGGCATTTATTTAATGGAAATCAGTCAAGGTAAAAAGAGATTGACTAAAAAGATAGTGATCAATTAAAGTTTTAAAAAGCCACCTTAATGTGGGATGACTTTAATTTCACCTATTCTGAAATTATTAGACTAAATCCTACACCATGGTGATTTCTAATTTCTAATGAGCTATCATTTTTGAGGTACTTTCTGAGTCGTGTAATAAATACGTCTAAGCTTCGACCTTTGAAGTAATCATTTTCACCCCAGATTGTTTCAAGAATAACTTCTCGTTTGACTAATTGATTCTTATACTTGAGAAGCAAATTAAGTAGGTTGGCCTCCATTTGAGTTAATGAACTCTGAAAGTCGTCACATCTATAGACAAGGTTTTTGACATCAAAAACGGAACTCCCAAAATGTTTAGTCTCATCAGAAAAACCAATTTCTTTGGAATTACTCCTCCTTAAAAAAACTTCGATCCTATAGCCTAATTCTTTCATTGAAAATGGCTTTGAGATATAGTCATCACCACCAACCTCAAAGCCTTCAAGGCGATCTTCTTCTTGAGATTTAGCAGTTAAAAAGAGGATAGGGATGAACTCATCCTGCTCGCGTATTTTAGAAGCTAGCTCAAATCCATCCATCTTTGGCATCATTACATCCAGCACGCATATTTCAAATGATTGATTTTGAAATTCATTGAATGCTTCGATCCCATTTTTATACCATACGACTTCATGATTAAGTTGCTCAAGATTGTCTTGAACCATGAAACCTAAATTCTCATCGTCTTCTGCTAGTAGGATTTTAGCCATTGGGTAATATAATTTTGAATGTACTTCCTTTACCTAAATGCGATGATAAAGAGACTCTTCCTTTCAATCTTTTTAGCGCAGAACTAACTATGTGTAATCCTAAGCCAAATCCTTTTTGATTGTGCTGATGTTGGCTTTCTGGCACTCTGTAAAACTTGTTAAAAATTTTCTTGATCTGACTTTCTGAGATTCCAATGCCGTCATCTTGGACTGAGATCGTTGTTTTCTTTTCGTCTTGATGAAATTCCACAATGATTTTTTTCCCTCCGTATTTGACCGCATTATCCACAAGGTTTCTAACAATATTTGTCAATATTTTTTGATTCGTGTTAACTACTTGTTTGGTTTCACCTTTCACTTCCCATTCAATCATATGAGCTGCATACTCATTCTTAAGTTCATCAACCAATTCATTCAAGAAATCTGGAATTGATACAACCTCTTTTTTGATTGAGATTCTGGTATCTACCAATGAAGAATAAAGAATATCTTCCACATTTTTTTTGAGACGTGAAACTTCAGTTTGAATTATTTGTAAGTACTTTCCATCCTTCCCATTGGATCTTTCCTGTAAGCTTGAAGTCGCCAAGGAAAGTGTAGCTAATGGGGTTTTCAGCTCATGGCTAACATTGTTTATAAAATCTTTTTGAACTTCACTCAAGCGCTTTTGTCGAAGGATTACAAACAAGGCATAACCAAAGAATACAATGACAACAAGGGTAATAGCTGATGTAAATTTCCAAAGATCAAATCCGGAAAAAAGAGTTTTAGATTTTTCTGGAAAATAAACGCCAAAGTAATACTCTTCATTTTGTAAAACAGGAATTACAGAGCGCTTGTATTCGGCCTTAAGATTAATGTTATCTGCATATACCATTCGATCGTTGGTGCAGTCATAAACTCCATATTCAAAATCCTGAGATATAGATCTTTTCTTTATTTCTGCAGAAATAAGATACTCTAGATTGGCAAGATCAATACGGTCGTTTGTTCGTACAATAAAATAATTACCGGAAACCTGTTCGATAGGATTGACCTCAGGGAAGTCTTTCCCATTTGCTTCACATAGTGATTCAACTACATTTCTTAAAGCAACCTGAACATTGTGATTGAAAACTTGATCCTGTTGCTCTATAGCGTTATTAAGCCAAAAAATCTGAGTGCCTATTATCCCGACTAAAGAAAGAATAGCGAGTATGACTAAAACACGTATATGTGCGTTTTTCATATTTCAAATGTAGTCCTTAAGAATGGTAGAAATTAGGGTTTAACATCTCATTAACAATCATTAAGTGCTTGTTAACAGTCATTCTTATGCATAAAATTCACATTTGGAGAAATCAAATTTTAAATAAAATGAGAAAAACAACATTTATCGTAATGCTTGGAATTGCAGTAGCTGCAATGGCTGCAGTAGCTCCAATTAAATGGAAAACGACTTCTATTGACTTGGGTCAGGTAACTAAAAATGAGATGAAAAATCTTTCATTCGAGTTTACTAATGTGACAAAGTCATCTATCCAGATTCTCGAAGCAAAAGGCTCATGTGGATGCACCAATGTAAAGTTTCCTAGTGGAGAAATAAAAGCAGGTGAAACAGCATCTATTACAGCTAATTTTAGATCGGGAAGCGTTGGAGCTTTCAAAAAGAATATCCGAATCAAAACATCCGAATCGGAGGAGTATACATACCTGAATTTCAAAGGGGAAGTAGTTGAGTGAATTCATAATCCCCTTGCCTAAAGCAAGGGGATTATCACTTTCTAAAAGAAAAAATTCATTGCGAATGTAGGTATGTTTTCGTCTTCCCCGAATGCATAATTGAGGTTGAGTACAAGGGTATTAAGCGGGCTCACCCAAATCCCAAATCCTTTGCCTGCATGCCATTCACTCGAGTTTTCCCCATCTATCCACACGCGCCCTATGTCATGGAATGCCAGAACCCCAAACTGTCCTGGAAATATGTAGCTACGAAATGAGGCTATTTTCAGCCTCAAATCCAGGTTATGATAAAAAGAAGTCTGACCATAGAAACGCGTTCTTCGATAACCTCTTAAATTCGTTCGTCCCCCTAAAATATTAGCATTGAAAAAGTCGAATTCATCGGAGATAATGTGAGCCAATCCTAGCCGGTTGCCAATCATCAGCCTTGAAGGAAGTTTAGTTGTTAAAAAGAAGGACCATTCTCCGCTTAGTCTTGTGGTACTTTCAGAAATATCCGTAATAGCTTCTAAGTGTTCTACTTCAGCCATTGCGGTCATTCCAGCTTTGGGCAATACTTTACTGTCTCGAGAGTCAAAAGAAATACCAGCGATAAACTTGACATATTGATTTGCATCAAAATCTGAGGCATCTGCTGATAGATCGGAAATAAATCGATTGGCTGTGCTTTCCACTTCTACAGTTTTATACCCTGTGCTAAAGTAGAATTTTGCTTGAGCTCCAACATTCCTTGAAAGCCCAGCATCAAATTCCAAACGATCCATTCTCACCCTATAATAGTCAATAGGATCATCATCTGGGAAGACAAATTGATCCATGAGAAATTGGGTCTCATTACCTAGTCCAAAGAAATTGTTTACGAAGAATGGTTCTTGCCAAAGCACTTTGGTATTCAGGTCCCATCGTCCAAGAACGTCGGTATAATCTCCAGAATAATTAAATTGAAAAGAACCTGTTTCAAAAGCTCCAATAGCGGTAAAGGCATGCTTTGCTGCAAAGGGTTCTTTCCTCCACCCATTCTTTGTGTAGACAAAACCTGCCCCCAAATAAATTCCATCATCAGGGTTGATTGCACCTGTTATTAAGGGCATGAGTATGTCATATTTGAAAGCCTTTCTGTCGTACCTGTTGATATCCGGATTATCGCTCAGTTTTAAAATTCCTTTGGAATTTCCTTGCACTTTTGTGCTCTTCAGTCGGTCATACACTTTCAATTTGGACAGCTTCTCACCTTCATTGCCATTGATGATCAGGTCTTTATCCGTACCTCCAATGATCCGTACTTTAATTTTGGAATGATTGCCTTTTATCTCAAATACATCTTCACCATCAAGCCCATAAAGTCTTATCTCTTTGGTCTCATCAGCTTTGAATAGTCTTTCATATATGATTTGCTCAATCTCTCCATCTTTCTTTCTTTTCCTGACGGTAACCTTGGTTCGTCCTTCATCTAAATGTTCAATCAGGAAGTGTTCATGCTTGTCAGAACCTATTACTTCAACCTCTTTGGATAGATACAGATACAACTCTCTGGCATAAGATTCCATGTTTCCCCTACGTGCTTTCAATCCGGAAGTGATTTTATTTCCGGTAAGCTCTTCTATTGAATCCGGCCAGTCAGATACAGCATTTTCAATGACTTCATTGGAAAGATTTTGCTGTAAAAAATTAATTTGTTCTTTCCATTCGTCCCAATCCGGTTCATTCATGAAGGTTCTGTCAAAGTACCTAGCGTTTTGACTGATGCCTGGTGCCCAGTCTACGTTTTCATCGAAACCTTCAATCTTAGGTAAAGCCCACTTACGAGCGGCGATTGTTGGGATAATACCCTGATTCATGAAAAATGCTTGATCTCTATCTCTGGGGATCGGTCGATACATTTTGCCATTTTCATTATCAAACTCAGCCCAGCGCCACTGATCATCATGGCGGTCCCAGTCACCAATCCACATGTCAAATAGGCGATTTCGAACAACAAAATTTTGATCTACAGTGTTATCGTTATCTTTTTTTAGTTTTTCAATAACTTTTAATGTGCCTTCAACATCTTCAGCGCTACCAAAGTGAGCATCACTGGCAGCAGCACCATTTGCTCTTTCCTCATATAGTGCAAGTGTTCCGGCAAAGGCATTTTGAAATTGACCTAAGCGTGGGTCGTTAGGGATAAAGACTGGTTCAGGGTTTGAATGATAGATGTTTGCAGACTCGGCCAGAGGAGGTATGATAAATGCGGCATAAGGATGTGAAGATGAAATTTGATCCTCTACTATATCTTGCGCAAATGTTTTTTGCAGAGCTATTGGAATAGCGTTTTCAGGATACTTCTCAATCGATCTTAGTACATACTGCCTTCCATCATTAGCTTGTAGTCTTAAGGATTTAGTCTGCATTCCTCCACCTTTTTTCAACACTTCCAACCCGCCTTTTTCTGTGCCAATATCAAAGACATCTACTTCCACCGGCGTGCTCCAAACGTCACGATAATTTTTACCAAGCCAGCGATGTTTCCCTTTGCTACCCTCATACTTGCTGCTTGCAACAACTGTAATTGTACTATCAGAAAAATCCATTGGAGGGAGCTCTTGCAGACTTTCATTAAGCTTTTTTTTGTAGAGTTCTTTTTGATAAAGAACTCCACCATGGATACCCGAGTACTCTACCGAAGCACTTCCTGATTCTTGTAAGTCAAGGACAGCAAACCCCTGTTCTTTTTTTGCAAAGAGACTTCCATCCCCCTTTTTCACATGTGTGACTTTTGAACCAGACCCGCTGACTATGAAATGATGTCCCTCCTTTTGGATGAATTGAAGTGAATGCTCATGACCAGCAGCATATACGACATTCTCAGCTTCATTCATTGCAATGAGAATCTGATTCATGATGGCGCGATACTTCGGATGTGTATTGTCCTGAATGTTTCCAATCAACTTACGGAAGAGTGGTTGAAGGCTTCCCAAAATAGGTAAAGGAGACATTTGTTCCTTGAAACTAAAATTCCCATTATGCTCGCCATAAGTAAACATTGGGTGATGCGCTGCTATCAAGATGTGTTTTCCTACATTCCTTTTTATGATAGACTTTAGGTCTTCTAATGTCTCGATAGTGGATTTATTATCGCAATCATCATCCTCATCAGGTTTATCCCATCCATGCAAAAAGTACTGAGTGTTTAACAAGATGAGCGTAGATTTATCACTCATCGGAATCTCATAGGGGCCAGGGCACCCACCTGTAGGTAGAAATACATTTTCATCATCAAAATAATTCTGGATGAAATGCTCCATCTCTAAAGCTCGCTCCCAACCATAATTTCGTCCTTGAGCCCAGTCATGATTCCCAGGAATCATGTATGCCTTTCCAGGGAAAGATTTCATGATTTCTAATTGAGGAATGAGCTTATTCTCCATTTCTTCTCGTTCCGGATCTTCTTTACCAGGCAATCCCTTTGGATAAAGATTGTCTCCTAAAAAAATCAAGAAATCTTTTTCAGTTGCTGCTTTGATTTTTTCACTTAGAAGCTCAAGGTTTTTATCTGGATTTTTTGGTTCTCCCGCATCACCAATCAGAAAGATTTTTTGTGCCCATACGAGTGCTGGGAAAAGCATAAATAGGAAAAGCAGCTTTCTCATGTGTTAGCGTTGTTTCATTTTAAATTTCAGAACATATCCTCTGTCTCCTTGTCCCTCGCTGCTAATAAACATATCCCCTGAAGAAGAAAAACAAATTCCTTCAGGTTGACCAAGAACTTTAGGGGATATAGGATATGTAGCCTGTATTTCACCTGACTTATTAACTATTACAAGCATTTTACCGACAGATGATAGAATATAATAATGGCCTGAAATTGGGTGTGTGGCTATTGCAGAGGGTTTGAATTTAATTCGATTTTTTTCGTAATCAAAGTCTCTATTTTTCTCCCAGAATGTTTCAAGTTCATTTGGACCAATAACGAAAGCGGGCCTCTTATTAAGTTCCATAGCATCGATGTTCATCATATAAAATGCTCTGCCGTCTATTTTTTTTCCTTCAATCTCACCATTCTCTTTGCATGCAATAATTAGCTGATTTGAATGAGGGTCATAACCCAATCCTTCCGTATCATTATTACTACTTAGATCATTTTCATACTTTGTAGAGACCAGTTGTTTTTTCGTTCCAAACTCAAACTGGAAAAGATCACCATCACTCTTAAGTACATAAATAGTCTTGTCAATAATTTCTATACCTTCATAGTCACCGGGCTTATGGAATGTGATTGAGTGGATAATTTTTTTTTGAAATAAATCGTATTGAAAAACCTTACCTGACTCATCATCTACTCCTAGAATATGATTGGGCTCTATAAAGCTGAGACCAGAAATTTCTTCTAGCACGTATGGCATAAAGTATTTTTGATCTGGACTCTTCAAATTATAAAGGATTTCCACATTGTCAGTTACTAAGAAAAGACTGTCGGCATGCTGACCGAAAGTAGTTGATGAGCAACTTTGGTTAAAAGAAATAGCAAGAATGAACAATAAAAGAGTAGATATGTTCTTTATGAAAATCATAGGTTGGTCTAAAATGTCAACGTTACAACACTAAATTGCTTAATTTTTGTTCTATTTTGTGAAGGATAAGTGAGAATAATGGTTTCAAGCGTAATTATTAGCGAGGTAAAAGATCATGCGATCAAGGTGCTTTCAAAGCAACTTCCTGATAATATGATCTATCATTCGGTAAATCATACAATAGATGTGGTTGCTTCGGCGGAAGAAATAGCTGAAAAACAAAACCTTTCACATGATGACGTTGAAGTCGTTCAAATAGCCGCATGGTTTCATGATCTAGGTTATACCAGAGGTTGTGAGCACCACGAAAAAAACGGTGCTGATATGGCACGTGAGTTTTTAGCGACAAAAAATTATCCTGAAGAAAAGATTGAGCAAGTAGCAGGGTGTATCATGGCGACTCAAATGCCGCAAAATCCCCAAAATAATCTTGAAAAAATTCTTTGTGACGCTGATCTTATGCATCTAGCAGATAGGGATTATTTTAAGAAAGCAGCTCTTCTTCATCAAGAAATCGAGACAACTAAGCTTTGCAAAATAACCGAAAAGGAATGGCTACAGATGAATCAGGAATTTCTGGATAACCATTGTTTTTTCACTGATTATGCAAAGAAAAACTACGAATCAGCAGTTAAGGAAAATTTAAAAAAGGTTAGAGACCGCCTTAAATCATGGAAGAAATCGAGAAATTAGAAAAGCTAGAAGGCAAGACGACTAAGCCAAAAAAGAAGAAAAAGAAGAAAGGCAATGAGCCTACTAGGGGTATTGAGACGATGTTTCGGACTACTTCCAAAAATCATATGGAGCTAAGTGCTATTGCCGACAATAAGGCAAATATTATGATTTCAATAAACTCAATCATTTTATCAGTATTGGTTTCAGTTTTAATTAGAAAATTGGAAGAGTATCCGCATATGACAATTCCTGCAGTCATGCTCACATTTGTTTGTTTGACAACCATTGTATTTGCAGTTCTCGCCACTCGACCAAATGTGACAAAAGGGAAATTTGAGCATGAGGATATTATTAACAAGAAGGCGAACCTCTTATTTTTTGGCAACTTTCATCAAATGAAGTTGGAGGATTTTCAATGGGGAATGAAAGAGATGCTCAAAGATGCCGACTACTTATACGGAAGTATGATAAAGGATATTTATTTCCTTGGCGCTGTGCTTGGAAAGAAGTATCGATTGCTAAGAATGAGCTATACCATTTTTATGTTTGGTTTTGTGCTATCAATTCTAGGTTTTATCATAGCAGAACTCTTTCTAAGATCTCCTTACCCGTATTGATTTTTCAAATATTCATAGATCTCTTTTTGAGATCTTACTTTATACTCAACTTTCGGTCTTTTATTCTTCATTTGACTTGAAAGCCAAACACCTTTTACATCATCTTTCCATTGATACTTTAAGAATGTAAGAATTTCTTGTTTCATATGATCTTCCTTGATAGGAAAGCACACTTCTATTCTTCTATGAAGATTACGGTTCATCCAATCCGCTGATCCAAGAAAAACCTCTTGATTATCATCATTATGAAAATAGAAGATTCTTCCATGCTCCAGATATCGATCAACTATACGCTTAATTTTTAATTTTTTAGAAGGAACTAAGCAGCAGATACTTCTCACGATGAGTTTTACGTCCACGCCTTTACTACTTGCTTCGTATAGTTTATCAATCAATACTTTTTCTTGAAGGTTATTCACCTTAATAATGATTCGAGCTTCTTTGCCAGCTTCAGCGTGTTTTATTTCTCGATCAATTTTCCCCAAAAAACTCTCATAGGCGCCAAATTGAGATACGATTAGCTCATCAAAGGAAGGAGGGGTGTATTTAGTTAATAAGTGCTGGAAAAGATTAGATAACTCTTTTGTCATTGCTTCATTGGCAGTAAGTAGACCATGGTCACAATAGATTTCGGATGTTTTCTCATTTAAGTTGCCCGTCCCGAAGAACCCATACATCTTATCCTTCTTCTTAGCCAGTGCCACTTTGGCATGTACTTTTAGTCCAGGAAGACTGTATATTATTTTTACTCCGGCATCCTTCATTTTTTTTGCCCATTCCAGATTATTTTGCTCATCAAAGCGAGCCTTTACTTCCATGAATACGGCTACTTTTTTACCATTCTTAGCAGCAGTTATTAGTGCTTCTGCTATGATTGATTTTTTTGCCATTCGGTAAAAAGTGACATTTATTTCTACAACTTCTGGGTCTATCGAAGCTTCATTGAAAAACTGTAGCACATAATCATATGATTGATATGGAAAATGCAATAGATGATCTTGTTGTTCAATCTCTTGAAGAATTGATCTGCTTCCTTCGAGTTTTAGGGAATGGATGGAGGGAAGACTTTCATAAGATAATCCAGCGTCTTTGATATTTATTTGAAAGAAGTCATTTAGGTTGTGATATCTACCTCCTGTGAGCATGTCCTCTGGAGCAAGTTCAAGTTTTTCTATCAATGTAGTGAGAAGCTTGTCTGGCATTGATTGGTCATATAAAAACCTCGAGGGAGTTCCCAGGTTCCTTTTTTGAATTTGCTTCTCAATTTTCTTTACTAGGTTTCCTTCATATTCATCATCTATTTGAAGATCTGCATCTTTGTTAAGCTTAATAGAGAATACATTATTGATTTTCTCTCCTGAAAATAGGATGTCTATGTGCGCCCGAATCACATCGTCTAAAAAAATGTAATAGGACTTTCCATCAACACTGAAACTAGAAAATCTTCCAAGCTGTGCTGAAGGAATATTCACCACAATTGATTCTCCAGAATTAGTCACCATAGCAAGGTAGATAGCCTGATTATCTAGAAAAAGCTCTTCTTCAGAGTCCATCCTAATTGGTCTCAAAAAAGCAGAAACGGTCGTTTTGAAGTAATGCAAAAGCTTAGGCCTTAGTGCGTCTGGAATGTCTTCAAGTTTGGTGCAAATGATATGGCTTTTGTCAGATAGGTTCTTGATAATCGCCTCGAGTGCTTGTCCATATTCGACTAGCTGATGGCTTACTTCTGAATGGATTTCGGTTAAAAGCTTTTTGGCATCAAAGTCTACTCTCTTGTTAATTTTCTTTTTATCGATTCGCTCAATATTACGGATATTGGAAACGCGAACTCTGAAAAATTCATCTAGGTTAGATGAATAAATTGCAATAAATCTCAACCTTTCCAATAGAGGTACCGATGGATCTATGGCTTCCATCAATACGCGATAATTGAAAGATAGCCAACTCAAATCGCGATCAAGATATTTCATGCTAGGCAAGTTTTATAATCTCCATTTCTTGGTCTATTCCTTTTAACTTCACTAGTCCAAGTGAGGAACCATTATTTTTCAAATGCTTGACTTCTTCATAAAAGCTAGATGAAACAAGCCACGTGCAGTTATAATCCTTGGTCATTTGTTCAAGTCTGGCCGCTGTGATTACAGGAATCCCAGATATAGAGAATTGTTGTCTTGTACTATTTCCGATATTTCCGGCTATTATCTCTCCGTTATGAATGCCAATTCCAACTTTGATTTCTTGATCCCAGTTTGACTTATTCATTTGACTGACTGTTTGAAGAATATCTCTGGCGGCTTTAAAAGCCAATTCAGGGCTATCCCCTTCTTCCGTCGCAAAAGATGCCATTAACCCGTCCCCCATTAGCTGGTTGATGATGCCATTATTATTGTGAATGCAATCCATGATTGGTCCAAAAAACTTATTTTGAAATTTATTGACTTCTTCCGGCGATAGAAACTGGACTCTATGAGTGAAATTTCTGATGTCAAGAAAGAGAACAGATGCATTTATCTTAAAACTGGCCTCTCCAGAATCCTTTAGTGCCTGCACGACTTCCTTAGAAACTTGCTTGTTGAACAACGACTCTATCTCATCACGCTCTTCCTGTGTTTTAATAGAAACCGTAAGCCTTTTGTTTAACTCACTTGCGACCAATCCTGCGCATGTTCCTGCAACGAGAAACATTACTGCCTTTGTGTAATAAACGATTGAAGGGAGCATCGAAGAAGTATCATAGCTTTCAAAAGTCCAGAAGATAATGATTGCATAAATAGCAGAGATTATCACACCATTAAGAAAACTTATCCAAAAATTCAGATACAATGCTGACACGATGATAATCGGAACGAAAATGAATATCAAAGGGGAATCTAAGAAGATACCATTGCCTTCCCACTTGATTATGTAATAAAGCCATATAAAAGGGATGGCTGAGTCAGAAATAACGGAGTAATATTTATACCATACGGGAAGAGGCTTTTCGCAGTGTGCGATTTTCCCAACCATCCATCTTGAAATTAGTAGAATGACTATGAAGCCTGCAGATGTGTAGATACCGAGCATGATGCTCCTATTATCTAGGAAAGTTTCCGAAATTGCAGTTGGAAAGAATGTGATGTTAGCTAGTAATAGGATTAAAGCGATTACTAGAATACCAAGAAAAATCTCGAGTCTTCTCTTTTCTGTTTTGACAATCTCCAGATCAATACATTTTTCTAATTCGTCTAGTTGCATGGAGGGTTTTCCTTTTGATCAGATAGGCGTAATTTTAATTATGCTGAAAGTAATAAGAGAAAAACAGGAGTTGTTAGTTCCTTAATCAACAAATTATATTCATGAATATACGATTGTTGACAGAAGGAGATTTTGAAAAACTGTTTTATACGTTTAAAATGGCATTTACCGAAAATGAAGTAAGATTTCAACCTACTTTCAAAGAATTTTCTTATCGAATCCATAAAAAATTATTATTTGACAGGGCCATATCATCAGCTTCTTTTGATGGGAATGAGATGACTGGATTTATCCTTCATAGCTCTAATATTTATCAAGGTATTCCTACAGCTTATAATGGAGGGACTGGTGTGTTACCTGGTTTTAGAAATCAAAAAACAGCTGAGCAGATGTACGAATTTTTGATTCCAAAAATCCAAGCCAAGTTCTTAGCTAGAATATTGTTGGAAGTGATCGAAACAAATCAAAAAGCAATTGCTCTTTACGAAAAATTAGGATTTGTATTTAAGCGTCGATTTAGATGTTACAAGATGACTCGGTCAATTACTTCATTTTCGGAAATTGATGTTGTTCAAGGATCTATTTCAGATGTCAATTTCGATTTCAATGATTTTGAACCGTCTTTTATAGATAGTTCTAATCATATTCAGAAAGGCGATGAGAAGATTTATGTAGCAAAAAAAGAAAATTCTGTTGTAGGATATGTGATTTTTCAACCACATTTAGGTAGGATATCCCAACTTGCTGTAGATAGAAT
Organism: Marinobacter alexandrii; assembly: GCA_039984955.1. Taxonomy (NCBI): domain Bacteria; kingdom Pseudomonadati; phylum Pseudomonadota; class Gammaproteobacteria; order Pseudomonadales; family Marinobacteraceae; genus Marinobacter; species Marinobacter alexandrii. The sequence goes on along the minus strand of JBDWTN010000007.1, from coordinate 1,721,476 downwards.
TCATAGGCACAAAGGTGTTGGTGATGCACTCTTAGCAACAGCGAAAGCCAGTTCAGAAAAACCACTTACTATCATGAACATTCCAGATGATGAAATTGCATTTGATTCCTTTTTAAAAAAATATGGTTTTCAAAATCAAGTGAATCAATATGAGATGGAATTGATAATTTAGACGATGCTTTTTTCTGAACTTCAAAAAATTTCAACAGGCCAGCTCCAATTGCATAAGGATATCGAAGTGAGTAAATACTCTACTGACTCGAGAACACTTTCAGGCTATCAAGGAGAGGTATTTATTGCCATAAAAGGGAAGAGAAATGGACATGATTATATCAAAAGCGCTTTAAAGAAAGGGGTTAAAAATTTTATCGTTCAAGATGAAATTTTGAATGAAAATGCCAATGTGCTATTAGTTGAAGACTCACTGGCAACTTTTCAAAATATAGCCAGAGATCACAGGGAGAAATTTCAGCTGCCAGTTATTGGAATTACAGGTAGTAATGGCAAGACGACAGTCAAGGAGTGGATATCTACACTTCTTTCTGAGAAATTTTTTGTGATCAAAAGCCCTAAAAGCTATAATTCTCAAATAGGAGTTCCGCTATCACTATTGGAGATAAGAAAGAACCATGAATTAGGGGTTTTTGAGGCCGGTATTTCCCAAACTGGCGAGATGAAAAAACTCCAGGAAATGATAAAGCCAACTATTGGAGTTTTTACAAATCTGGGTCAGGCTCATGATGATGGGTTTGCGTCTAAAAGTCAGAAGTTAGCAGAAAAATTAGTACTCTTTAAGTCTGTAGATAAAGTGATTTGCAGATCTGATCAACCTTATTCGAAGGAGATAAGAGAGATACTTGTTGAAAAGGTAATTTTTTGGGGTCTAGATGAAGGCAATCAATATGATGTTTCGTGGGTCGATGGGCTCATAGAGATAGGTGAATATCAGTTTCAATGCGACTTTACAAGTGAAACGCAACTTGAAAATTTGACGCATGCCATAGTCACCTGTTTGGAAATAGGATTAGATCCTAAACAAATTCAGAGAGGAATAAATCTGATAGAGGGAGTCCCGATGAGGCTGGAGTTGAAAAGTGGGATAAATGGATGTTACATACTGGATGATTCGTATAACAATGATGAAATCGGATTGAAAGTAGCCTTGGATTACTTGGAATCTCACAAGCAAAAGACAAAAAGAACATTGATTCTTTCTGATATTCTTCATACTGGGCGATCTGATGAAGAACTCTATACACTGATAGCTGAGCTTCTTAGGTCTAAACATATTTCTAGACTGATAGGTGTGGGCCCACGAATACGAAGTATGAGAGATGTGTTTCCTCAAAACAGTCATTTTTTTGAGAGTACTGAAAATTTCTTACAAAACTTTCCAGATTTTCAAGATGAGATGATTGTCGTAAAGGGTGCTCGTGATTTTGCATTGGAGAGAGTAGTCCAAAGGTTAGAAGAAAAAAACCATGGCACTGTTCTGGAGGTCAATTTTGAATCATTGAGGCATAACTTGAATCAGTACAGAGATTTGATCAGGACAGAAACAAAGCTCATGGTCATGGTAAAAGCGAATGCTTATGGGAGTGGAATTCTGGAGGTAGCCAATTTTCTGCAGCATCAAAGAGCCGACATGTTAGGGGTAGCCTATGTGGATGAAGCTATTCAACTACGGAAAAATGGAATTTCCATTCCTATCATGATAATGAATCCTCATATAACCAGTTTCGAGCAGTTCGAAAGATATGATTTGCAGGCGGAGATATTTAGCCTTCGTCATTTTGATCGCATGTTGAAGGATACTCAAAACCCTCCTAAGATTCACTTAAAGATAGATACTGGGATGCACAGACTGGGTTTTACGCAAACAGAAATCCCTCCGTTAATTCAAAGGCTTAAGAATAACCCTAAAGTACAAGTTGAGGGGATATTTACTCATTTTTCTAGCTCTGATTCAAGCCAGGAGGATGACTTTACTATTGAGCAAGCCCGTGTTTTTAAATTAACATATGACCAAATAGTAGATGCTATTGGCTATAACCCTGTAAAGCATGCCTGCAATTCTCCAGCAATGGTTAGATGGCCTGAATATCATTTTGATATGGTTCGGCTTGGTATTGGCCTCCACGGGTTTGATCCTACAGGCTTGATGGATTTAAGAAGCACAAGTAGGTTAATCACTAATGTGTCTCAAATACAACATTTGAAAGAAGGAGATACAGTGGGGTATTTAAGGAAGGGAAAAGTTAAGAAAAATAGTAAGGTAGCTGTTATACCGATTGGCTATGAGGACGGCTATTCTCGAGTCTTTGGGAGTGGTATAGGACAAGTGCTAATAGGAAATAAGTTATGTCCCACTATAGGAAGCATTTGCATGGATATGACGATGATAGATGTGACTGGAGTTGACGTCAGAGAAGGGGATGAAGTGGTTATTTTTGGAGAGAAACCAAGTATTAAAGAATTAGCGGAATGGTCAGGAACAATTCCTTATGAGATATTAACGAATGTTAGCAATCGCGTAAAAAGGATATTCATCTCGGAGTAGATAGGAGTTACCCACCGCATCCCAAGAATTTTTTAAAATCTACGTCTTCGGGAAATCCGCCCTTTTCTTTTTTTATTTCTTCTGCGAATTGCTCCGTTTCTATTTTTCCTTCGGATTTTTCAGAGCCCTCTCTTTCCATAAATTCTATTTGTTAAGCTAACTCTTATTTAAACCGAAAAACAAAGTTGAAGGTTATCTTTGCCCCATGCCTAAGAAAGATATTACAGACTTAAAAATTGGAGTACTAGGAGGAGGCCAATTAGGTCGAATGATGATCCAATCTGCGATTAACTATAATTTAGATATCTCAATTCTAGATCCGGACAAAAACGCACCCTGTTCACACTTGGTTGAGAATTTTACTACGGGTAAGCTAACCGATGAGGACGGTGTATTTGAATGGGGAAAGAATTTTGATTTGATCACTATTGAAATTGAAAACGTAAGCGTCCCAGCACTCAAAAGACTTCAGGCAGAAGGGGTAAAAGTTTTCCCACAACCTGAGATAATAGAGTTGATTCAGGACAAGAGAAAACAAAAAACATTTTATAAAGCCAATCGAATTCCAACATCAGATTTTGTTTTGACAGAAGATGCAAAGGATGTGGCTAAGCATATAGAAATGCTTCCGGCGGTGAATAAACTTGGAACTGAAGGATACGATGGACGTGGCGTTCAGATGATCAAAACAGCGTCAGACATGACTAAGGCATTTGATAGACCTGGATTACTTGAAAAATTGGTTGATTTTGAAAAGGAGATAAGCGTAGTAGTTGCAAGAAATGAAAATGGTGAAATGGAATGTTTCCCAGTGGTTGAGCTTTCCTATCATCCAGAATATAATTTGGTTGAATTTCTATTTGCGCCAGCACAAATAGATAATACTATTGAAGATGAAGCTTATGATCTTGCCAGAAATGTAATTGAAAAACTGAATATGGTTGGTTTACTGGCTGTTGAGATGTTTTTGACCAAGGATGGAGAGCTCCTGATTAATGAAGTGGCACCAAGAACACATAATTCTGGACATCATACAATAGAAGCTAATCGCACTTCACAGTTTGAGCAGCATTTGCGTTCTATTCTGAATATGCCACTCGGATCAACTGAATTAGTCACTCCTGCTGCTATGGTGAATCTTTTGGGAGAGGACGGATATAGTGGGAATGCGAAATACGAAGGAATGGAAGAATGCATGGCAATGCATGGAGTTTATGTGCATCTTTATGGCAAGAAATTAACCAAGCCTTTCAGGAAGATGGGACATGTAACTATTACAGATACATCTATTGACAATTTGAAAGTGAAGTCAAGAAAAGTCAAGAATACGCTTAAGGTTAAAGCTTAATCAATTTATCAAAATGAGTAATCCGAAAGTAGGCATAATTATGGGAAGCAAATCAGATCTTCCTGTTATGCAGCAAGCTGCAGATATTTTAAAAGACCTTGAAGTTCCTTTTGAGTTAACTATAGTGTCAGCTCACCGCACTCCTCATCGAATGCTAGATTATGCTGAGTCCGCGAGGAGTAAAGGTCTCCAGGTGATCATAGCTGGAGCTGGTGGAGCAGCTCATCTACCAGGAATGGTGGCTTCATTAACTACACTTCCAGTGATAGGCGTTCCGGTAAAGTCAAGTAACTCTATTGATGGCTGGGACTCTATTCTCTCCATTCTTCAAATGCCAGGAGGCATACCAGTAGCAACTGTCGCTCTGGATGGTGCCAAAAATGCCGGTATCCTTGCTGCTGAGATTGTAGGATCAACTGATTCTTCTACAGCGGAAAATCTTCAAAAATATAAAGATGGCTTACGTGATAAGGTGATGGAAAGCGTAAAGAGCCTGGATAAATAACTAGCCTATTCAGCAGGCAATTCTTCTTCTAGAGACTCTGGCTCCTCTTCTTTGGGAAACATGAGCGAGAGTACTATTGCGACCACTAAAGCTCCTATGATAATACCAAAAGACAAGTAGATTGGTATATGTAAGTCGATGATTTCTGCGAGCATCTTTGCACCAATAAATGTCAATACAACTGATAAGCCTTTCTGCAACAAATAGAATTTGTCAAGAACATTGGCCAATAAGAAAAACATTGCTCGTAATCCCATGACTGCAAAAATGTTTGAGGTGTAGATGACAAACTCATTTTGCGTAATGGCAAATGCTGCAGGGATTGAATCTACAGCGAAGATTAGATCCGTGGATTCTATTAATATTATTACCAAAAATAGAGGCGTAAATAAGAGTTTTCCTTTTTCGCGAAACCAGAACTTACCGCCTTTATCTGTAGTACTTATGGGTAATACTTTTTTAGCCGCCTTTAGCAGAGGGTTTTTTTCTGGCTCTATCTCCATATCATCCTCTTCACTAAACAGTTTGATCCCTGAATAAACAAGGAATACACCAAATATGTAGAGTATCCAGTGGAACTCAGCAATTAAAATAGCGCCAACGAAGATGAAAATGGCTCTGAATACAATAGCGCCTAAGATTCCCCAGAATAGAATGTTATGATAGTACTCCTCTTTTACTTTGAAGTAGCGTAGAATCAAAAGAATAACAAATATGTTATCAACAGAAAGAGCCTTTTCTGTTACATAAGCGGAGAAGAACTGGAGAGTAGCTCCTGAACCCTCACCGTAGAAGTAAATAAGTGTGCCGTATCCGACAGATACTAGGACCCAAAAAATAGATTGTTGGATTGCTTCTTTTTGAGTGACTTTCTGATGTTTTTTGTGAAATACACCTAAATCAACGATTAGGAAAACGACAATAATCACCCCAAATACCCCAAAGAGTATTCCTTCATTTTGTCCATTAAATAAATTCAACAACATTATTATAGGCGATTATGGTTAATCTGGATGCAACCCAAACTAAGTAATTAACCGCAAATAAAGGAAATTTTATCCTATATCGGAACAATACAATTCTGATTGGGTCAATGGCCCATGAAGAATATGAGCCAAATGATTATTAATACGGGTAGAAGTATCGGGATGGAATACTTGATGATGTATGAAAAGAATGAAGGCATTTTGATTCCCACTTGCTCAGCAATGGACTTAACCATAAAATTTGGCCCGTTTCCAATATAGGTGAAAGCTCCAAAAAATACGGCCCCCAGCGAGATAGCCATTAAATCGAGCATGGAATCTTTATACTCATTATTTGCAAATGCAATGACTTCTTGCATTTTGTTTACATCAGCCCCAACACTTGCCATTGATGCCGTAAGGAAATTGACGTACGTGGGAGCATTATCTAAAAATCCACTTAAGATTCCAGTACCCCAATAAAGAGTACTAGGTCTGATTAATTTTTCGCCTTCAGGGGATTGGGCAAAGTCACTAACCAGTTCAAGCGCTGGCATCATAGTGAAAAATATACCAATGAAAAGAAAAGCAACCTCTCTTATGGGCTCAAAACTAAACTCATTCCCTTGCATCGCTTGTAAATCAGAAAACTTGTAAGAACCGAAAGCTGCAGCAAGCATTATGACCTCCCTCAGATAGGAGAATTTTTGTCCCATGTATTCAATTCCAGGAACCCATGGAAAAACATTAGGATCTAGAAAAACTGCTGCCACAACTATTGCCAGCCAAATGAAATTTCTTTTCCCTTTTAATTCAATCGCTCCGGTTACTGGTTCTTCCTCTTCCTCATCCCCTCTCATTAGAGCATAGTTTGTCTTATTTCGGATATCAAATAAATAGAAGAACACAAGGAGTATAACACACGCTATTGCCCATGGTACTAGATTATGGATTACAGTCCATTCAAAAGGGATACCCTTCAAGAAACCTAAAAACAGTGGTGGATCACCTATTGGGGTTAGAGACCCTCCAACATTGCTGACTATGAAAATGAAGAAAACTATATGATATGGTTTTATCCTGTTTTTATTCAGCCTAATGAAAGGCCTGATTAAAAGCATAGAAGCGCCAGTAGTCCCAATGATGTTTGCGATAACCGCCCCTATAGCTAGAATAATTAAATTGGTTAGTGGCTTAGCTTCCTTGTCAACAATAATTAGAATACCACCTGATGCCACAAAGAGCCCGGTCAAAAGAGCTATAAACTGTATGTATTCAGCTGCCGAATGAACAGGGCTATGTTGATTATGTAAAACGAATAGATAATATACGCAGACCAGGGAGGCCAAAATAATTGAAATTACAGGGTAGCTTTTATGCCAGAAATGAGGATAAAAAAGTGGCCCTGTGGCTACCATTACCAGGAGCAAAACAAATGGAATCACACTCCACATAGGAGGTTTGGCTGAATGATGTTCATTCTCATCAACCTCGTGCTCTAATGTCTGATGAGTTTCTTGCTGCTCTTGTACAGGCAAATCATCATTGGCATTTGCCACGATTAGCACTGACATAAATAAAATAGCAACAAGAATTCTTGCGATCATGCTTAGGCGTTACGGATTAATTCTAAAGTTATCATTCACATAGACAAAAACAAATCTATCCATGATCAAACAAGCTTATTTAATGAAATGGTAAAGGCTGTTTCCGCTAGGTTTGCTCGATCCTTATTTTGTTCATGGACAGCTTGCAATGCGTCACCTATCGTTTTAGAGCAGTCATTAAAAATATCTGAGTCAGTTAATACGTCATCATTGTCTGGATCCATTAGAAAAGCAAAAGTTCTTGCCATTCCACAGTTTGCAATAAAGTCTGGAAGGAGAGAAACTTTTCTATCAACGAATTCGGCGATAGGACCATAAAATATTTCAGTATCGTTGAAAGGGACATTAGCACCGCAGGAAACAACTTCCAGATCATTGTTGATCATTGACTCTGCTTGCTCTTTTGAGACTAATCTTGAAGCAGCTGCAGGAATAAATACTTCGGCACCCATTGACCATATCTCTTGATTTACTTGATCAAACGGAATTAAATTATCTGCTACCAGTTTGTTTCCATCTTTATCATGGAAAAGTGTTTTTATTTCGTCCAATGTAAATCCATCAGGATTCATAAGTCCGCCCACACGATCAATTATTCCAACGATTTTGACTCCATACTTTGCAAGGTAGAGAGCAGCGGTAGATCCAACATTCCCCCAACCTTGAATTATTGCCTTTTTCTCTCCAATATTTCCTCCCCAGATTTGATAATAGTGCCGTACTGCCTCAGCCACACCATATCCAGTTATCATATCTGCAACAACATATTTTTTTGGCGAAGTGGGAATGTATTCCTGATCTTCTAAGACTTTGGAGACTCCCTGTCTTAGTCTACCAAGCATGTGTATTTTAGTGGGTTTACGTGGATTGTAATGGCCGTTTACGATTCCCTCTTGAGGATGCCATAAACCAAAATCTTCTGTAATGGGGATTACTTCATGAATTTCATCCACATTTAGATCTCCACCGGTCCCGTAGTAATTTTTTAGTAAAGGATATACAGCATGATACCATCGCTTAAGTACACCTTCTTTTCTAGGATCATTGGGGTCGAAGTTTATTCCAGATTTAGCTCCACCGATTTGAGGTCCTGAAACTGAAAATTTAATCTCCATCGTTTTAGCAAGAGACTCTACTTCTCGCTTGTCTAGGCCCACTCTCATTCTGGTCCCGCCACCTGCAGCTCCTCCTCTTAATGAGTTAATCACTACCCATCCTTTAGCTTCTGTTTCAGAGTCAGACCATTCAAAAACAATTTCTGGTGTCTTATTTTCAAATTTATTCAGGAGATCTTTCATAGATAATTATAAATATTGGGGCGCAAATCTAATCATTTGGGAAGATGAATCACACCAGAGCAGGTGTCTTTACTTGCTCCAGTAACAGAGGCGAGTACGTTTATTTCATTTCGAAATCTTTTTAGTCCAAGAAATGCAAAAACCAAAGATTCTTTAAATGAGATTAGTTTGGCATCAGGGATGACAACTTCCCATTGTATTAATCTTTTTGAAATCTCTTCAACTAAGTATGTATTAAAAGCTCCACCACCTGTAATCAGCAATTTAGATTTCTTAGGGAAAAGATTCAGGGCTTGTGAGATTAGATCAGAAACAATTGCAACATAGGTGTGCAATCCTGTTTTAGGGTTTATTTTTTCAAGCACTTCACTTGAAACATAATTATTGGGCAATGATTTTGGAGGAGACTGCTTAAAGAAATCTAAGTTGGCTACTTCACTGTAAAATAACTTGTCCAAAGAGCTCTTTTCCGCAATTCTACCTTCATGATCATATGGTAATCCAAGCTTTTCAGAAAAATGATTCAATACTTGATTACATGGGCAGATATCCCAGGCAGTTTTATTAAACTTCATTGAAACATTGGCAATTCCTCCCAAGTTTAGGCATGCATCAAACTCTTTGAAAAGATCAAAATCACCAACTGGCACAAGAGGAGCGCCTTGACCTCCCAGTTTGACATCTCTACTTCTGAATTCTGTTATGGTAGGAATTCCACAAGCGGATGCAATGACTTCTCCATTGCCCAATTGTTCACTTATGCCATTTTCTGGATCATGAAGAGAGGTGTGGCCATGAACTGCCAAAAGATCAACCGCAGGCGTATCTAACACGAATCCCTCTATTTTCTCACCAATCCATTTACCAAATGAGCTGTCAATTTTCTTTTTTTCGCTCTCTTCTAAAAGAGGTGACTTCTTTAATTCAGCGAATATCACTTTACTGTAAGGTATCGTTTCGCATTTTTCAATCTCATAATCCCAAAAACCTTTTCGCAAAGAGAATGTCACTTGTGCTAAATCTAAGCCATCCATTGAAGAGCCGGCCATTGCACCAATAATAGAATAAGATGTTTTCATTTCTTTTGTAGCATCATGGAGAGAAAGACAGAGGTAATATTAATTGATGTTGGGAATAGCTCTATCAAAACTGCTGAGGTATCTGGAGGGGAGTTTGGAAAGACTATAGTATGGAAAGACTTCTTGTCAATACAAAACCATTATGATATGATAATACCATTCATCATTTCATCCGTAAAAAACCTGGATCAAAGCGTATTTGCAAATCGAAAAGTTCATTTTCTGTCCGATGAATCTTTATTACCGATATCATTGGATTACCACACTCCAGAAACACTAGGAGCTGATAGGATTGCTGCTGCTGTGGGGGCACACGACCTATTTCCCGATAGAAATAATTTGATCGTTGATCTTGGTACATGTATGACAATTGATCTGATCGATAGCTCAGGGATTTTTCAGGGAGGTGTTATATCCCCCGGTTTGCAGATGCGGATGAAATCTTTGAATCATTTTACAGATCAACTTCCAGATATTTCTAAAGAATGGTTGGAGATAAATTCCTCTGAAATAGGAAAAACAACGAAAGAATGCCTGTTGAGTGGATCATTTTGGGCCATGATGCATGAAATAAAAGGTGTCTTCCGGACATTAGAGAAGGATTTCACAAGTCTTAACATGTTATTAACCGGAGGAGATGCTCATTTCTTTGAATCCAAGCTAAAAGCCCACATCTTTGCAGGCTCAAAAATTGTGCATAAAGGACTTTACAAAATTTGGAAACAGCAGTCAAATTCCAACTCGTAATTAAGCCCTCTTGCTGGTTTGTTAAAAATGAATGGTTTGATAGTTGCTAGTAAACGAGTCATTCCCAGAAGGCAGTTGATAAAGTAAGAAGAAATAAATGAAAAGGATTTTAACAGGAATAACCTGTTGTATTTTGTTGGGGCACTTCAGTCAGTCACAGTCTATTTATTCATTTCAAGGATTAGGAAGCCTTAATCACCAAGGTATGCCCAATAATGTAGGAATGGGTGAGGTTGGTATAGGAACGCCAGCTATATGGCATATTAATACCCAAAATCCTGCTAACCTCATTTATAATACTTTAAGTACATTTCAAGTCGGCCTTGAAGTAGATAGGAGAAGTTTTTCTGGAGATGGAGTTTCTGGAAATGATACAGGAGGAGGTCTCAGGTTTTTAGGATATGCGTTTCCGGTAATTCAAGGGAAGTGGTCTTCTTCAATTGGTATTTTGCCCTATAGCTCAGTTGATTACAACACGTTTTCTCAGGGAGAAGTCTTGGGCACTGAAAACCCAGTTCAACAGATTTCGGATAATAGAGGTGAGGGTGGTTTGACTAATTTTTATTGGGCGAATGGATTCAGAATCAAGAAAAAATTACTTGTCGGCTTACGAATCAATTATACTTTTGGGTCTATTGAAAAAAATTCAGATATAGTTCTCTTTGAACAAAGAGAGGTCATTAACGATGGGGACACCACTGTGGTTAATTTCCAAATAGGAGATCCAGTTTCCTCTTTTTTGCAGCAGTCATATTCAGACATGAATTTTTTGTTTGGCCTTGGCTACCGACATACACTTTCTGAAGAGTCTTTTTTGAATTTTGGTTTGACCTATTCCGCAAAGAGTAGCCTTAGTGGCAACTCTGACCTGTCTCTCACCCGTCTTTCTAGTGCTGGTGGAGAAATAGAAACAGTAGAAGTTTCATCAGAAAGTATCACATTCGATTTGCCGCAAACGCTAGGTTTTGGGATGTCTTATGAAAAAGTCGATCTCTATAAAATTGGAGTAGACTATGAGACCCAAGCTTGGAATGGTGCAGGGGATGAATCAGAGGATTTCAACAATTCATACAAATTATCGATGGGTATTTCATGGATTCCAGACTATGATAATGTTAATTCATACTGGAAACGTACCAGGTATTCTGCAGGGTTTAACTATCAGAGATTACCATACATCGTAAATAACCGGTCACTTACAGATTTTGGTATTAATTTTGGTGCCTCTTTACCAGTAAGTGGATTTTCAAGTCTGGACTTAGCCTTTAAATGGGGTCAGCTTGGAGAATCATCAAACGGATTAATTAAGGAAACCTATTATAAGGTTGTTATAGGAGCAACCATTAATGATAGGTGGTTCATAAAACGAAAGTACGACTAGCAAAAAGTGAGTTATGAAGACGATTACTAAAATACTTGGAGCAGCTTTTTTTCTTTCTCTAGCACTTGGAGTTAACGCTCAAAACGGATGGAACTGGGGAGAGCAAGTGGATATTGCCAAAGAAAAAAATGTGCTCTATACAGATGCATTGAAAGCCAAAAATTATGAAGCAGCTGTAAAGCCTTTGACTTGGCTATTGACAAACACGCCTGATTTAAATCCTTCAATTTATATTCAGGGAATTAAAGTCTATGACGGTTTGGCGAAAAAAGCGACTGACCCTTCTAAGAAAGACGAGTACATTCAAAAAGCATTAGATCTGCATGATAAAAGAATTCAGTACTTCGGAAAAGAAGGAGATATAAGTGTTAGAAAGGCATATTTCGCTTATTCTTATTATAACAAGACTAAAGAAAAGTATCCTCTATTGTTTGAGCTTTTTTCTAAGGCCTTTGAGCTTGAAGGTAAAGAAATGGATCATCGTTACTTGGTAGCTTATATGAATTCAGCTTATAAATATCGGTTTGCAGGAGGCGAATTAAGTGACACTCAAGTTATTGATATCTATTTTGATATTTCTGATGCAATTGAAATTCAAAAGCAAGGTGCTTCCGAAGGGAATAGAAAGAAGATGGACAAATCTCTAGACACTATTGACCGTCTACTTTTGGCAACCAAGGTTGATATTAATTGCGATTTTGTAGAGGAGAACTTTGGCTCAAAATTAGATCAAGGTAATGATGTAAAAATTGCCAAGAAGGTTTTTAAACTAATGATAGATGGTGAGTGTATTGATCGTCCACTTGCTCTTAAAGCTGCCGAAATAATTCAAAAAGATGAACCAACATATGGAGTGGCCAAATTCTTAGGCGCTAAGTATGCCAAAGAAGAAAATCATGCAGAGGCATTGAAATACTACAACGAAGCTGTTTCGCTAACAGATGATAATTCACAAAAAGCGGAGATGTTTGTGAATTCTGCACGTATATACGTAAAACAAGGTCAGAAATCTACAGCAAGGAATAGTGCCAGAAGAGCTCTTTCTTTTGACCCTGCTTTCAAAGATGCTTTTGAACTAATAGGGGATCTTTACTTCTCAAGTTTTGGCAGTGGCCCTTGTTATCAAGAAAAAAGTCAGATTGCAGATAGAGCAGTATTTATTGCTGCTTACGATCAATACCGTAGAGCAGGCGCTTCAGCTAAAATGAATGCAGCAAAAGCTCAATTCCCTTCTATTGAAGATATTTTCAATGAAAATAAAGAAGAAGGCCAATCGATTACAGTAGGATGTTGGATTAACACCACAGTGACTCTTGAAAGAAGACCTGCCAACTAGTAGTGCACCACAAAAAAGTTTAATAGCGACCTTGAATATCATTTCAGGTCGCTTTTTGGTTTTAGGCTTTTGGCTGATATTGATTGCTTGTAATCAAAGGAAAGACCTGATAGACCAATCGCTTTATGAAGGCCCTTTGTCCTCCATGGATAGTTCCATTACTTTGTTAAGTGATTCAGGTATAGTGGTCATGAACATGAGTTCACATCTTCAGAATAATTTTGAAAATGGAGATCAGGAATGGCCAAAAGGGTTTTATATCGAATGGTATAATAGTAGAGGACAAGTGACTAGTTATTTTTCAGCTAACTACGTTTACTTCACTAAATCAGAGAATCTTTATCGTGCAGAAGGCAATGTGGTGGTAAGAAGCAACGTGAATCAAGATGAGCTAAATACGGAAGAGCTTTTTTGGAATCAAATAGAGGAGAAGTTTTATACCGACAAGTTTGTGACGATCAATTCAGAAGATGAGGTACATACGGGAGAGGGCATGGAATCCAACCAGGATTTTACTGAATATCGAATTCTTAAGCCAAGCGGGACATTCACACTTGAGGACGACCCAAACCGTCCACCTAACCGGGAAATTCCCCTGGAGCCAGAGAAAGAATAGAAATGAAACTTTTTGATATAATTCTGTTTGTTTTGGTATTCTGCACGTTCATTATAGGTATTGATCAGGCAATAGTTATTGGTCTTGCAGAATCTTATTGGATTTTTATGTTTAGCCTGGCACTCTTATTTTTATATGGTTATCGTAAAGGTCAGCGAAAAGTAAGAGAACAGGAAGAATTGAAATCGGCCAAAAACCAAAAGAAAAAGAAGAGAAAGCATGGATGATCCGCTCTCCTATTTGATCATAGTTCTCTGTTTACTATTGTCAGCGTTTTTTTCTGGAATGGAAATCGCATTTGTATCAGCAGATAAGCTTCATATCGAAGTTTTAAGAAAAAAAGGGACATTTTCTGGTCGGATTTTAGCACTATTCACGGATAATCAATCCCAATTTCTCGCAACAATGCTTGTTGGAAACAACATTGCACTAGTGCTCTACGGAATCTTTATGGCGGGGCTATTAGAGCCATTTATTGTTTCTATATTGCCGCTCTCCCTGGGAACAGATGTAGTCGTTCTAATCATACAATCTATTATATCAACTGCGATTGTATTGCTTACCGCTGAGTTTCTCCCTAAAAGCCTCTTCCTCATAAATCCGGACTTTTCGCTCAAGTTATTTGCGCTCCCTATGGGGGCGATTTACGGGTTGATGTACCCGGTGGTGTTTTTTGTAGTAAAAATTTCATCTTTTTTTATATGGATGTTTGGATACAAACTTTCGGACGAAAAACCAGTATTTGGTCTAACAGACCTGAATAACTACATTAAGAATAACATCCTCAATATCAAAGATGAGGAGGAAGCTGAAATTGACGCAAAAATTTTCAATAATGCTATCGAGTTCAAGACGGTAAAGGTGCGCGAATGTATGATTCCGAGAACAGAGATTACTGCTGTGGATGTCAATGATCCAGTTGAAGAATTACAGAAGAATTTCATTGAAAGTGGGCACTCAAAAATTCTGGTTTATAAAGAGTCGATAGATGAAGTGATTGGATATTGTCATGCGCTTGAACTATTCAAAAAACCTGATGACATAAAATCGATTTTGACGGAGATCCCAATTGTGCCCGAAACGATGCTCGCAAATGAGTTGTTGATTCAATTTATTACGGATAGAAAGAGCTTAGCATTGGTAGTAGATGAGTATGGCGGCACTTCAGGGCTAGTCAGCATCGAAGATGTAATCGAAGAAATTTTTGGTGAAATCCGTGATGAGCACGATGATGAGTATCTAACTGAGCAAAAATTGGATAAACATAACTTCATTTTTAGTGCCAGGCATGAAATTGACTACTTGAATGATCAATATGAGTTGTCACTGCCTGAGGGAGAATATGATACATTAGGCGGGCTGATTTTCGAATATCACGAAGATATTCCTGAAGTAAATGAAGTTATTGAGATACCTCCATTCGTCATCACCATTTTCACAATGGAAGAGAATCGAATTGATAAAGTGAAACTAACACTCGTAAGTGCAGAAGAATTGATTTAAATGCTTGATTTCTATTCACTTTTTAAGGTCTTTATGAAGCTTGTTCTTCGTTTATACTTTAGAAAGATAAAAATTGAGGGAAGGGAAAATGTCCCGCTAAATACGCCACTTATTGTAACTCCAAATCACCAGAATGCCTTTTTAGATGCGTTGCTGGTTGGAGCGTTTATACCTATTTCACTTCATTATTTGACTCGTTCAGATGTATTTACATGGTGGAGTAAGCCGTTTTTGCGGTTGATGAATATGACACCCATTTATCGTATACGTGATGGGTATGCTAAGTTGTCTTTGAATGATTCGGTATTTGAGGGTTGTCAGGAGCTGTTTAGTAAAGAAGGGTCAGTTTTAATTTTTGCAGAAGGAAATCATGGAAAACATTATTACCTCCGTCCTTTGACAAAGGGTGCGGCCAGACTGGCCTTGCAATCTCAGGAAGCAATGGACAAGGACTTGATGGTGCTACCCGTAGGATTAAACTATTTTGATCATCAAGCACCAAAATCTACTGTTTTGATAAGTTTCGGAAAGCCAATTCCGGTAAATGAATACATTGAAGAATACCGAAAAAATCAAGCAAAGGGATTGATAAAAATGAGGGATGCCATCAGTGCTGGGATGAAAGAGTCATTGGTGATTCCTGAGGAAACACCTAATTACGATAAGCGTTCTAAAACTATTTTTCAAGAGTCTCATGAGGATAAATCGTTCCAAGAATTAAGGTCTGTTGATCCTTCCTTGGAAATCCCAAGAGCTCAAAAAAAAAGGAAAAGACATGTGTTAGCTTGGTTACTGAATCCATTACCTCTCTACATTATCCATCGAATTATTCGGGATATTGACGATGTGGTATTTCATTCGTCACTAAAATTTGGGATTGGATTATTTGTTTTCCCACTCTGGTGGCTTCTGATTTTTTGGATCATGTTTTTTTCTGTGGGAATTAATATTGCCTTGCTTACTGTTATAGTTATGGTATTCGGACTATTCTACAGTTACCAACGATGATCAAAATTGTAAACTATTTACCTTCTTATGCTTTAGCGTTCAAGGAACTGAATGAAGCATGGATTAATAAATATTTTGAAATGGAGGAATCAGATCAAAATATGCTGAACAATCCTAAAGAATATATTTTAGATAAAGGGGGTGCGATTTTAGTTGCCTTGATGGATGAAAAACCAGTAGGGACTTGTGCGTTGATAAAAATAGATGATGATAATTATGAGCTAGCAAAAATGGCAGTTTCACCAGAAGCTCAAGGGCAAAAGATTGGCTGGCAGATTGGGAACGCAACTATTGAAAAAGCGAGATCTCTCGATGCTAAAACTGTTTACTTAGAAACAAATAGCATATTGACGCCTGCCATTAACTTATACAAAAAATTAGGATTTCAAGAGATGAATGGGAAGGATTCACCGTATTCAAGATGTAATGTACAGATGGAGTTAAAACTCTAGTTTAGACTTTTTAGGAACTTCTTTCGATCGTAAATAAGTGTCCCTTTTGAATCCCATTCGCGTGATATATACGGATTGAATTTGAAGTCAAAGGGATCTTCTGGATACATAACCTCACGTTTCACTCTACCACCATCATAATATTCTCTCCACATACCCACTCGGTGACCAAATTTATAATCGCCTCGCACAGCTACAGAACCATCCTCATGAAATGCCCAGTATTCTCCATCTCTTTCTGCATAATGAACAGGGATAACCTCCCTTAATTTGGTCTTCTTAAAATCGTAATATGCAAGCTTAGATTCTTGTGGCCACCCTTTCCACCAATAGGCCTTGTCTTGTAGTATGTCGTGCCTGTTGAACCGAACCCACCTTCGATGTTTCATCCCTTTGTAATACCAACCTTCTTCGATCACTTGATCCCCAAGCGTTTTTTTGTAAGGGCCATGAAGTACTTGAGCATCTTTTTGTTTTATTCGAAGTGTGTTCATCACCTTCTTTTTTTTATAGTCAAGCCAATAGAAGTCGGAGGCATATTCTGGAGGACCCTCATATTCTTTAAGGACATGGAAGATTTCAAAAATCACGTCATTGCCACGTATAGTTCTGGTAAATCCTTTTCTAGTTTTTAAGCCAAAATAGACATTGCGCTTTTTCTTTTTTTTCTTTTGCTTAACAGGCTCAATACCTGCATCTTCTCCTTCCTCAGCTTCTAAATCTAAGGTCAGAGGTGTATCATAGTCTACTTTGAAGAGAGCTTCTAGCGACTCACCATCTTGAGAGAATGCAGAAAGCCCCATAAATATGAGGCTAACTGATATGATTATTTTTATCTGAATCTTCATTCAGTACTTCGTTTCATTTTTTTTATTCACCGGCACCCCGGCTTATGGCCTTTCCAAAAAACAACGCATTCATAAAGATTTTATTGGTGCCATACCAAAATGCTCTAAAGTTTGGGTTGTCTGCCAAGGTAATGACTTTTCCTCTACCTACATTGGATATTGTCACCGCAGGCGAATTTTTAAAACGCTCAAGGTTCTCCTCAGATACATACCCTGAAATCAAAGGGTTTTTTGTGTAAACGAAGGGGTTTGCGTAGGCATTCTTAGATTTTTCCATAACTAAGTTATGATTTCTAAAAAGCGGTATCCTATCACTTTCCATACCATAGGCAAGTGGATGGGTCAAATCTACTCGTGCTTCAAAAATTGATCCGCCGGTTACTTGTGCGCCTCGCTCCTCATTTAGGTTTTCGTATGCCTTGAAGGCTTCTTTTTTCTCTTCATCATTAGTACTGGACGCATATTTTACGCCGGTAATCTCTGAATCAGAAAGCCATTTACCTCCGTTTTTCCAAGCGATAGCAACTCCACCTTGTGAAATCCAATCTTTGAGGTTTTTCTTTTGAGAATCACTGACTGAACCTAGATAGGCATTAGGAATAATGATTCGATTGTATCTGGAGAGGTCACGTCCTAATCTGTCAATAGGAAGCAAAGTGACTTTCATTTTGTATCGTTGATCAAGGAGGTGCCAAACTTCTCCTGCCTCGTTACTGCTTACTCCTCCCTCTACTAAGACAGCAATTTTTGGCTCTTTCATTGTTGTGTTGCTTCTACTACCAAGGTCAACACCAGTTTTAGCTAATCCGGTGCTGAGCGCGTAGACATTCACAGCATCTTTCTGTACTATTTCATCTAGTGTGTTTTCAATCCATGCTCTTCTATTTTCTTGAACACCTACAGGTATGATCATCGTGCCTCTAGGGTACGTTCGATTACCATCACTGTGGGTTTCGTTCAGCATTTGAACCACTACTTTTTTGCTCAACAGTCTATTGATAGCTCTAAAGGACAGGTAACCATATGGCTCTATCGCATAGGCATAGGCCCCTTTGCTTCCAATCATTTGAGCTTTAGGTTCTTCTGGATAATCTACCATTGCTCCTTGGATACCACTGTTAAAATCTTTACTTCCAAGTTCGGCGTATGGGAGGTTAAATGCGAGTGGCATGGTCCATGTAGAAACATCATAAAATAAACTATCATTGAATGAAGTGCGAGTTTCAAAAATGGCTTTAGCCAATCGATATTGATCTTGATTCATCGGAACAACATAGGCTGATCCTGGTTGAAATCGAGATCCATTTTTGCGAACAGCGCTTTTTAATTCGTAAACTTTCACTTTATGTTGAACAAGCATTTTCGCTAGTTCATAATTTTTAATTAGATCTTTGGATGATCCAAAAACGTATGCTTTTGTTGCATCATTTGAGGCTAGATTAGATGCGCCTCGATAAAAATCCTTTTGATAATCTAGAAACTCTTTTCTGTGTTCAATGCCGGAGGCAAGCGTTGAAAGCGAAGCAGTAAAATGATTCCTAACAGCCATTGGGAAGGTTAGAATTCCGTAATCATTCTCTTGAGCATGGCCTCTTGAGCTAGCTTGCTCAAACAGGATACCTACACTTCCATTTACATCTGGATAAGTTGATCCTTTCCCAATATAAAAATCGTCGAAGCTTTCCTCACTGTAATAGAGTGATCCGATATTGTCCAAATACTTTGCATGAAAAGCCGCCATCTTATGAGTCAGCTCAACATTCTTATTTGGTGTCCAAGGAAACTTTCGTGAAGGAATTCCCGGCTGGAAGAAAAAGGTTGAGTTAGTGCCCATCTCATGATGATCTGTGAGAATATTTGGTTTCCATTCATGGAATCTTGCTATTCTCGCTCTTGATTCCGGATGTTGAAGTGGAAGCCAATCTCTATTCAAATCAAACCAATAGTGGTTAGTACGTCCACCTGGCCACACCTCTCCATATTCTCTATCATTCGGATCAGGATTGATGGTATGTGATCTATGCATATTTACCCAAGTAGAGAATCGATGTAGCCCATCTGGGTTAAATGATGGATCGACTATGATGATAGAATTCTCTAACATATTGTCTATCTCCGAACCTGTAGCTGCAGCTAAATAATACGCAGTTAATAATGAAGCATTAGATCCACTTGCTTCGTTACCATGAACAGAATATCCAAGCCACATGACAATGGGCATCTCATCTGTATTCATTGATCCAGATGAAGAAGGATCAGTGAGTTTTTTATGATCTCCTTTGATTTGATCTAGTCTGGCCAAATTAGCTGGAGAAGAGACCGTAATTTGAACCAATGGGCGACCCTCATAAGTGCGGCCAATCTCTTCCATGATCATTCGATCTGAAGCTGCAGACACCTCTCGCATATAATAAAGTAGCTGATCATGACTTACATGCCATTCTCCTGGGTGATAGCCCAAAATTTCTTTGGGGGTAGGGATGTCAGGATTATAAGAAAATCCTTCAGGCAGATAATAACTCATATCTACCTGCGCAAAGGAGAAAAAAGATAAAAAGGTTAAAAGTAAGGTGAGGTGCTTCTTCATGCTCTGTTAAATTTTTAGGATGACTAAACTAACCAAATGCGAGAGCAGAAAAAAGAGAGGTTTGATGGATGGTATTTCATCCATTTATCAAATATCCTATAGCAAAAAAAAGCGATTCATTAACTTCATGGTATGCCTCAATCTTTAGACATATGGAGCTTGCTTATAATCATAAGTATTGCTCACAGTTTGTTTGTGATCAATTTGATCGTAATCAAAAAAAATCACAAAACTCCTGAAGGCAAGTGGTTGCTGAGTTTGATGGGAGCACTTCTTTGGTTGCAACTTGAGTTTCTTGCGATACGCTGGCCGTTTGATGTGGGTGTGATGTCATTCTACGGAAGTCGATTCGGCTCCTGGATGCTAATAGGTCCATTGTTTTTTGGATATATCTTATCCGTGGCAGGAAACAAACCTGAAAAATCCTACAGACTTTGGTTTCTTCCATTCATTATTTTCACGCTTATTATCCCTGTTTTTTTCCAAGATTTTCTTAGCTATCGCCAAGTTCACTATGGAATGCTAACGCCGTTTGATAAGCGTCCGGATGAAATCAATTGGATTCAGTATACCTACTCTTTCGTATTCATTTTTCAATTTTTATACCTCTTCTATTTCTTGATAAGGTCACATAATGCAATTGGAGACTACAAGGGGCAGCTTGAAAAAACTCAGTCTACAATTAATGAAGAAGACATTCGCTGGTTGCGTATTATGTGGTTTGGGTTGGTGACTATTTGGGTGTTTGCAATGGTGTTTATGACCATATTATTTTATACAGAGATTTATCGTAGGCACATGGACTATCTGTATGTATTGCCCTCATCGATATTGATTTATTTGGTTTCGTATAAGTTGGCTGGAGTGAAATGGGAGCGTCCAGCTGCAACATTGAAGTATGAAAAAAGTGGGCTAAAAGCGGAGGAAGCAGAAAAATATAAAGACGAAATTCACAAAGTGATTTTGGAAGAACAGCTTTATCTCATCAGAGGCCTGAAACTTCAAGATTTGGCAGAGACCTTAGAACTCAATACACATCAATTATCTCAATTAATTAATCAATATCTCAATACGACCTTTTTTGACTTGATCAATATCTATCGAGTACGTGAGGCTAAGCAAAGAATTCAAAAAAACCCTGAGTATACCCTTTTACAAATTGCGTATGATTCTGGCTTTAATAACAAAACTTCGTTTGTGAATGCATTTAAGCGATTCGAAGGAACTACTCCTTCCAGATACATGAAAAAAACAGCTTAATTCGGCAATCCCGATTGGAATTGTCGATTTCGATTGGCTTAATGGCTAGCCTTGAATGAAAAAAAACTATGAAAATTCGATTTAAGGTATTCATGATTTTAATATCCATTGTAGCGACACTTCCAGCTCAAACATATGTCGTTGATGCGGGGCACTCTTCTTTTCAGTCTAAGGTCATCCGATTTGGAGTGGTGCCAGTAGTAGGAAGATTTAGTGATGTCAGTGGTGAAGTAACTTTTGAAAAGGGAGATTTAAATAAAACTACGGCCTCTATTACCATCAAAACGGATAGCTACAGGGCAAATAATGAGGCGGGTGAAAATGCAATAAAAAGCGCTGCATTTCTTAATGTAGCTGAATTCCCGGAAATCCAATTTGAATTGACTTCTTTGACTGGAGAAGAAGACAATTACAGAGCAAAAGGGACACTTGAAATTCATGGAGTGAAAAAAGAAATAGAATGTCCTGTTAGCATTATTGGCCCTTCCATAGATCTCCCTACCAAAAAGCAATCAGTTGGAATTATGGGAAGTCTAACTATTGATCGGACATCCTTTGATGTAGGACGAGAAATGAAATTACCTAACGGGATGACTATTATTGATAACTCAGTGAACATCGATTTTGTAATACTGGGCTTAGCTCAACAATGAAGTTCTTATCCTTTTTATTACTAGGAGTCTGCTTTAATCAGACTCCTAATCTAGATGATGCAATTGTAACTTTTGAAATTTCGCACTTAGGTGCGCTGAAGGTTGAGGGGCAGTTTAGTGATATCGAAGGTAAGTTCGAAAGAAAAGATAAAGGTTGGATTATCACAGGACGTATTGATGTGAAAAGTGTTGATACGGATAATTCTATGCGTGATAGAACGATCCTGACCGAGCAGTACTTGAATGCGGAGGAAAATCCAAGCATTCCATTCGTAGCGGAGATTGAAATTTCTGAGGGTATTCTTATAATGTCCGTTGAAGCCCATATTCGTGGGCTTCCATTAATATTTGAAACTCCATTAATGAAAGTTGATGATGAGCTGATTTCGGAACCTGTTGTTATAGATCGCGAATCTGTGGGGCTTGATTTTGGACTGATGGATTCAATGATTGGAAACGAGATTACGCTTGTGATTCATTCGGGAATTAAAAGACGGCTCCACTAATTGCTCAATGAAACCGCTTTTAACCGCGTCTATTTAACTGGTAAAACCAGTCACAAAAGATCCATTTGTGATTGATACTTCCTCTAGTGTGTCCTCGTTCTCTAGTGTTCCGCTGAATGTACCCTTTACAACAATTTGACCGAGTGAAATAACTGTGTAACTGGTTACTTCCAATGTTACATTTTTCGCATTATACCCCACTGAGTTTTGACCATTCAGTATAATTAGTGACATTCCATTTGTATTCTCATCATCTTCTCCAGCTGCGTTAGTAAGTGTATATGTACCATTCGAGGTGCCTACAAATGCAATAGCTACGGCATAATTTTGACCAGATACTAATGATCCATTGCCACTTAGAACAGAAGATTCACCATCAGAAAGTGCTAGAAAAGAACTTCCGGAATTAAAAACTGCTGTTTGTTTCGTGCCGTCAAGAGTGAATTCAAGTGATACTTCATCATTTACTATCTCATCAGGACCTGCTTCTTCATCATCAGAACCACAACTACTAATAGCAGTTATGGAGATAAATAGGACCATCATGGAAATGATTCTTAGAAAATTTTGTGTGTTCATGTTTAATAAAATTTACGGTTAAACACACCAAAACTATTAGGAAGGTGATGGAAACTCAATGCGCTTCGAGTATCCTTCTAGACTTGATGAGTAGACGTCACTTTTGTTTGAGTATTGAATCTTACTTAAGAACTGATCCTACTGAATCATGGAAAGGAATGATTCTCTGTACCCTTTACTCAATCGATATTGTTCACCGTTATCTAATTCAATAGTTCCTCCATCCATCCTCAAATATTTCTTAACACACTGCATATTGATGAGGTAGGATTGGTGGATTCTGACAAACTGATTGGTTGGGAGCTCTGATTGTACCGCCTTCAAGGTCTTGCTAACCGTTTTTTTATCTCCTGCCGTTAAATGTATGATTGTGTAATTATTACTCGCTTCACATAACCGTATATCTGAAAGCTTGATAAATTCAGTGCCTTGAGCATCTTTGATTGTCAACCGATCATTAAAGATTGATTGATCATTTTTCTTTTCAGCATAGAGCTTTGATACGATTTTGATTAATTCCTCTTTATCAATTGGCTTGAGTAAGTAACCAGAGGCGTTATGCTTGTATCCTTCCAAAGCATACTGACTATACGCAGTAGTAAAAACAAGTTTAGAATCTAATTCTCCAATGGACTCTAAAAACTCAATTCCGTTCATGCCTGGAAGTTCTATGTCAAGAAAAATGAGATCAGGCTTAACCTTGTTGATTTGTGCAGTTGCCTCCATTGTATTTTTGGAAGTTCCTTGAATATCTACCTGATGGGAGCAGTGGGTCTCCAAATCATAAGACAGGGTATCGAGGCAGTGCTGCTCGTCATCAATGAGGAGTGCTTTAAGTTTCATGGCTTAATATCAAAGGTAGTGTCACCTTTACTTCTGTGCCAGCTGATTGCCCTTCTTCATCTCGTATGTCTCGTATTTGAACGTGGTTTCTTTTTGAGAAGGTTTTTTCCTGCATCAGTAGAGCTATTCTCTTTTCCGTTAAGTCTATGGCCATTGATTTTTTATCAACAGATTCAAGTCGTGAGCTCTTAAAGCTACGACCGACTCCATTATCTGTGATTATGCATTTTAGTTGATGATCAACTCGTGTTAATTGAACTTCAAGATTCTTTTGTCCCTCTTTAGAAGATAAGCCATGAATAATGGAATTTTCAATAAACGGTTGAAGAATGAGGGGTGGTATCAAAGTCGTATCTTCATTTACAGAAGGTTCAATTATTTGTTTGTAGTTAAAATCATTTGACAGACGTCTTTTTTCCATCTCGACGTAGATATCCAGCATTTTAAGTTCTTGCTTAAGGGGCACTAATTCGCTCTCGCTACTTTCTAATACATAGCGAATGAGCTTAGAAAAAACAGCTAAATGCTCATATGCTTCCTCCTTACTTCCTTTCAAAATCAATGCTCTGATGGAATTAATGGTATTGAATAGAAAATGGGGTTTCATCTGCGTTCTTAAAGCAATCATTTTGACTCTTTCAACTTCTTTCGCTAATGAGATTTTGGCACTTTCTGATTGCCTTAACCGGTAAGCAAGTCCCAAAGAGAATGTGATGATCTCAATGATTACTCCCAACCGGAAGTAGAAAACTTCCAAAGCAATGATTGAAATAAGTGCACTAACAATAAAAAAGGCTGAACCAACGATGATGAAATTTGCTAAGCGATCTTTTTTATTAAAGAACACATATACTTGAAGACCAATGGTAAGTACGATTGCAACCAGACGCTCAATATCATAGATGTATATCCATGCCTTATTTCTTGGGAAGAATTCAATAGAAACAAATGTTATTCCAATGCATAGTAGGAAAAAATACGTCATATACCTGCCTATTTTGTAGAAGACTGGATAGTATTTTTTGAAATCCAAAAATGACATTGCAAACCATAAGTAAGACAGGTGCATGCAGTATTGTAAAGTGTACCTAGCGTGATAAGGGACGGTGGGTATATAAGGTGTGATAAGTGAAAAAATATCGTTCAATACCAGGTTTGACCGAGAGAAAAGATACATTCCTGCTGAAAAAAGATAAGCCAGGTAGTACAGATAGACAGGTTCCCTGTTGTAGAAGTAGGTGGTCAATACATAGAGAAAAATAATGAAAACTGCCCCCAGGTATAAAAAATTGAACATGTCATAACTTACAAATTGATCTGCGCTTATGGTATGAATGAAAGTGTACACAGCCTTTCCATTCAAAATTTGGAAGTTAAGCCTATCAAAACGATCAGTGGAGTTATACCACTTCAGGTAGAAATAGCCTCCCTCAAAAAGGTCATCTTTTTCTAATGAGACATATCGTCTTCCGGGAGTAAATCGTGAAGTATCTGATGGTTTATACCAGTTTTTGGTAAGAGGAGGCCCCTTTGCAAAATAGAGAGCTAATTCATCAAACCAAGCGTAATGATTGAAGTAGTATGTCGTGCTGTCTTCTAAAACAGGCACATAAATCTTCATCCAGTAATGTTGGAACTTCTTGGTTCTCTTAAGAGAATCCATTGGAAGAAATTGATCTTGAAATTCAGGTTGCTGAACTTGATCTATGTTAATTCCTACACTATCTTCAATGTATTCAAATCTGCATCTGTGACCTCTAAGGATATCCTCTGAGAATCCATCTGAGGTTTGAGGTGGGGTTAAGAAAAGTAGCAACCATGTGATGATCATATTGGCAAATTAGTGAGGAGTTTTAAGTTCTAGATATAAGTGAATTATCTTTATTTTCTCTGTCTATGTAAATGGAAATCTTTCATTTTATTATTTAAAAGAGTAAAATACGATGAGATGTTTGTTGATTCTAGCTGTTGCTCTTCTACTTACTGGTAATGTGTATAGTCAGAGATTTTCGTATACAAACCTAAAAGAGCAACTAGAAAGTATCGGGTACGACACTACTAAAATGGTTGAGACTTATGTCATTGTATCAGATGAAATAGGTCAGGAAGAAGTTGATTTACTTGCACCTTTTTTTCATTGGTGGGGAACTCCTTTATCACATGTTAAATATATTCTTACGGGTAAGAAGAAACGATTCGAAAAGCATTTTTCGTCAGATATTGTAAATGAGCATAAACAAATATTTCTAGACAGAGAAGGTCGGTTAGGAGAAGAGTTGGGAAATGAAAATCAGATAAAAATCATTTACACTATGAATGATAGGATACTGAAGGAAGTACTAATAGGGGAAGAAAATTTAGATCAAGAACTTCAATATATGAAAGAATGGCAGTTCGGTTATATGAACTTCTCAGGTGTTTCATTCACTAATCCACTGTCTATTGGAGACATTGCTCCTGCAATTAATGCAACTACTACTAAAGGTGATAAAGTTTGTTTAGACAGTCTTCGAGGTAAAATAATAGTACTTAATTTTTGGTCTGATAGATGTTCCGCTTGTATATACGAAATGCCATTGTTGAATAGGCTAAGTGATGAATACAAAACAAAAGGTGTCTTGTTTTTTAGTATATATCTTGATTCGATTACTTCTCTTGATCGATATTTTATAAAAGAGGATCATAGATTATTTGGAAAAGACTTTGTTACTTTTCCAATCATTGCTGATGCTATGGATATTGTAACTGATTACGATATTCAATTCTACCCATTTACATACATCGTTGGTCCTAGTGGTACTATTGTCAAATACACTTCTTTCGTTACTTACAACGATCAAAAAGATTTTACTTACCTGACCTTGAAAGGAGCATTAGAAAGATTAATAGCAATAAAAGAAAACCCACTCGATTGAGTGGGTTCTGTGTTCTTAAAGAATGAAGATTTTTTAGTTTAAGCTCAACTCCACACTACGATTTACAAAGTCTGTTAAGTCTTTGCCTTGCAACATGCCTTGCGCAAGTAAAGCGAGATCATACGCTTGTTTTGCTAGCTTTTGTTTTGCATCATCAGAGTCTGCTTCCATGATCTTCTTGGTCATGGCATGATTTGCATTTACTGCAACGGATAAGGTCATTGGCATATCGCCAAACATCATTGGGCCGCCACCACTTGCCTGCATGTCTTTCATCCTACGCATAAACTCAGGAAGTGTAATAGTTACAGGAAGATCATCAGTAGCCATGGGCTGAATGCTCACACTGTTATTCTTGTCATTGATTGCTTTATCAAAGATTTCTTTCAAGGTTTCCTGTTCTTTTTCAGAAAGTACAGACTCCTTTTTCTCATCCTTGTCTATGAGTTTGTCGATCACATCAGCATCAACACGTTGTAGCTGGAATTTTTCATTCTTCTGTTCCAGGTGATTGATGAAGTGACTGTCAATAGGCCCAGTTAGCTCGATTACATCGTAACTACGTTTCTTGGCAGTTTCGATGTAGCCATGTTGCGCCTCAGGGTTTGAAGTATACAGTGCTACCGCATTACCATCCTTATTGGTTTGATTGGCCTCAATGTGCTTTTTATATTCCTCAGTAGTGAAATGCTTGTTTTCTGTGTTCTTCAATAACACAAAATCCTTTGCTTTCTCCTCGAATTTTTCTTCAGAAATTATTCCGTATTTCACAAACACACCAATATCTTCCCATTTCTCTTCGTATCCTTTTCGATCCCCTTTAAATAGTTCAGCTAGTTTATCAGCTACTTTCTTGGTGATGTATCCATTGATCTTCTTCACATTGGAATCTGACTGCAAGTAGCTACGAGATACATTCAACGGGATATCTGGGGAGTCAATTACACCGTGCAGTAGCTGCAAGAACTCAGGCACGATATCCTTCACCTCATCAGTGATGAACACCTGACGAGAATACAACTGAATTTTATTCTTCTGAAGATCAAAATCTTTTTTCAACTTAGGGAAGTATAGCACACCTGTCAGATTGAAAGGATAATCCACATTCAAGTGAATCCAGAAAAGCGGATCTTCACTGAATGGATAAAGTGTCTTATAGAAATCCAGGTAATCCTGATCTTTCAGATCGCTTGGAGACTTGGTCCAAATTGGGGCAGTATCATTAATGATATTATCCTCTTTGACTGTCTTGTATTTTGGATTTCCTTCTTTGTCCTTTCCATCCTCTACACTTGATTCTTTCTGTCCGAACTTTATTTGGATTGGAAGGAATTTGGAGTATTTATCCAGAATGCCCTGCAATCTCGGCTCCTCTAGAAACTCTTCAGAATCGTCAGCTACATGGAGGATGATATCTGTTCCTCTTTTTTTACGCGTTCCTTTTTTGATTTCAAAGTCAGTCTCACCTGTACAAATCCACTTGGCAGATTCCGATCCATCTTGATGGGATAGTGTATTAATTTCCACTTTTTTGGCTACCATGAAAGCCGAGTAAAACCCAAGCCCGAAGTGACCAATGATTTGTTGGTTATCTGCTTTGTCTTTGTACTTCTCTACAAACTCAGTCGCACCTGAGAATGCAATTTGGTTGATGTATTTCTTTATCTCCTCCTCAGTCATCCCGATTCCATTATCAGAAATCGTGATAGTTTTCTTTTTCTTATCGAATGACACTTCGACAGCTAAATCACCGAGCTCACCTGAGTACTCTCCCAGAGAAGCCAGTTGTTTGATTTTTTGTGTTGCATCTACTGCATTAGAAACCAGCTCGCGAAGGAAGATTTCATGATCGGAATAGAGGAATTTTTTGATGATCGGAAATATATTTTCCGTGTGTATCGAGATTGTACCTTTCTCTGCCATTGTCTGATTACAATTTTTTGTTGTTATTCGGTGCTTAAACTCAAATTCTATTCCAGAGGAAGAAAACTGACAGGTTGGCAGGACACTAGTGTCTTTTTGGTTGAATTGAAGGCCGCTACACAACGTTTACCTAATTCGATCCGCACTCTTCACCAACTGCTCATCCTTTCGGATGAAACGATTTGCTAGAAAGTTGTTGAGCATCGCGACAATGGGTAGGTAAAACCCTATCAGGAATGTGCCTTGTACGGTAGGGTCAAAAAGGGCATTGGCTTTACTTATGTATAGGTAGATTCCAACCAATGTAGCAGCAGTGATCAGAGAAAACAATGCATTGAGTTTCACTTGTGTCATGCGATTTTTGTACCGCGTAACAGAAAATAGCATGACCAATGCTGCCAACACTCCGCCAATGGAAATCAGAAAGGTATCCTGAGTTCCTAACAATTGAATTTCACCAGTCTCAGTGATGTGCTGCTCATATCGCAATTGAAATGCATCCATGATTGCATACTCACGTTTTTCAGCTTCAAATTGGCCGTCTGATTTTTCCCATACAGGAAAAAATAACATAAGAATCATGGCAATTGCAGCGATTGTCATAAAAATGGTCTGTACTCGTTGAAGCATTTCTATATTATTTAGAATCTATGATAATTCTGAATGGAAAGATGCTGAAATAAATTCAGCATGACTTTAATTGAAACAATGTAGTTGCAAATATGAATGGATTCGATGATCAAATGGAAGGAATCCTACAAATTTGTCGCTGTGAGATATTTCATGGACATCAGTTATAGGGGCACCAACTTTAATGGCTGGCAGATTCAGCCCAATGGGATAACCGTACAGGAGGAAGTAGAGAAAGCATTATCAACTATTCTTAAATCTAAAACACCAATTACAGGAAGTGGGCGAACTGATACGGGCGTCCATGCGAGTCATCAGATCGCTCATTTTGATGCCGATGAATTAGATCCAGTAAAATTGGTATTCAAATTGAACTCATTTTTGAATGGCGATATCTCTGTAAATGAAATCAAGCCCGTAAAAAATGATGTAAGTGCTCGATTTGAAGCTACACATAGAACGTACCATTATCACATTCATCAAGCCAAAAACCCTTTTAAAAAAGGAGTATCCTATTACTATCATCCACAACTTAATGTTGAGAAAATAAATTCAGCGTGCGAAATAATTAAGAAATGGCAGAACTTTGAGTGCTTTAGTAAGGTTCATACCGAGGTAAACAACTTCAACTGTCAAATCTTTGAGGCCAAATGGGTTCTAACAGGATCGGATCATTTGTTTGAAATTACAGCAAATCGATTTTTGCGAGGTATGGTGAGAGCTGTGGTTGGGACGTTAATAGACGTTGGATTGGGTAAAAAATCCTTGAATAGTGTACGGGATATTTTGGAAAGCAACGATCGACAAAAAGCTGGGAGAGCAGTTCCAGCGGAAGGGCTTTTTTTGCAGGAAGTAGTATACCCAAAAGAAATTTATTTAGACTAGCACATTGGAAAAAGAAAAAGCAAGCGGAAACATTGTAGACTTAAATGTGCTGAGACGTTTATTCGTTTTTGCTAAACCCTATAAAGGTGTCTTTTACTTTTTAATATTTCTTACTGTCTCATTAAGTATTATCGGCCCCCTCAGGCCTATGCTTATTCAAAAGGCAATTGATAACAATGTTGCGAAAGGAGATTATCCAGGGCTGGTTGAAATGATCATGCTATTGATTGGCTTGCTCGTTATCCAGGCCATTGTTCAATATCTTCATACATTCTATTCAGGTTGGTTAGGACAAAACATCATCAAAGACATTCGAATTAAGCTGTATCGCCATATACAAAGCTTGAAACTCACTTTTTTTGACAAGACTCCCATCGGAAGGCTCGTCACTAGAAATGTTTCAGATATTGAAACGCTTGCAGAGGTGTTCAGTACTGGGATTGCAGGAATTATAGCAGATGTCATGCAACTCATGGTTATTCTGGGCTTCATGTTTTGGATGAACTGGTCATTGACACTGGTGAGTCTTTCGTTGCTTCCGATACTCCTTTTTGCCACTTACATCTTCAAGGAAAAAATTAAAGTGGCCTTTAACGAGGTACGTGCTGCTGTCTCTAACCTTAATTCATTTGTGCAGGAGCATATCACTGGCATGAACATCGTTCAAATTTTTAACAGTGAGAAGCGTGAATTTGAAAAATTCAAAGAAATTAACAAAGAGCATAGAAAAGCCAATATCAATTCTGTGCTTTACTATGCTATTTACTTCCCCGTTTCAGAGGTGATTCAGGCTGCAGGAATTGGCTTGATTGTATGGTATGGAGGAGGTCAACTTATACAGGGCAATATGGAATTTGGGATGTTGATTGCCTTTATATTGTACCTGCAGATGTTCTTTCGGCCGATACGAATGATTGCGGATCGTTTTAATACGCTTCAAATGGGGATTGTATCTTCCAATCGAATCCTAGATTTATTAGATAATGAGGACCATATCGAGGATCGAGGAGAGCACAGTCCAGCACATTTAAAAGGAGATGTAAAATTCGAGAACGTGTGGTTCGCGTATGTAGAAGAAGATTATGTGCTACGGGACATTTCTTTTGAAGTCAATACAGGAGAAACCATTGCACTAGTTGGGGCAACAGGAGCAGGAAAATCATCAGTCATTAATCTTCTTAGTCGATTTTATGAAATAAATAAAGGACACATATACGTAGATGGGACGGACGTAAGAGAGTATGATTTGGCAAATCTTCGGAATCACATAGCGGTGGTATTGCAAGACGTTTTTCTCTTCTCAGATTCGATTTACCATAACATTACGCTCAGAAATCCCAATATCTCAAGAGAAAAAGTCAAAGAAGCTGCAGAAATGGTAGGCGCCCTTCCATTCATTGAAAAACTCCCTGGAGGCTTTGATTACAATGTGATGGAGCGAGGAGCAACGCTTTCTGTAGGTCAAAGGCAATTGATTTCATTTGTGCGGGCCATGGTTTATGATCCAAAAATCATTGTATTGGATGAAGCGACTTCATCCGTTGATACTGAAACCGAAGAGTTGATACAATCTGCTATTCAAAAAATGATGCATGGCAGAACGTCCATTGTCATTGCTCACAGATTATCTACCATTCAGAATGCTAAGCAAATTCTTGTATTGGACAAGGGCGAAATCGTAGAGCAAGGGAATCATGATCAATTGATTGAAAAAAATGGATTCTATGCGCAACTTCATCAGATGCAATATAAAGAGGTAGCAAAAGCAGTCTAATTCCTTTTTCTTTGACTCTAAGAAAGTATAAAATCAAGACTCGAACTTTACAGCAACTAAGAATAAGCTTTTTACGAATTCCGTATTTGCTACTGAAAAACAAATAAATATCCATGAAACGAGCTAAGCAGTTCTATATGGCAGTGATCGTTATCTGCCTGATTATTATCTCAGTTAGTATTTACTATACCCTTGGCGGATTCGATCCAGTAGATGTCTTTGTCATGGAAGGAAAGCAACGAACGGTTATTGGGAAAGAGTATGTGGAGAAATACGATTTCGAGATATTCGGAGGACGCTTCGATGAAACCAAGGCAGCCATTGACTCTGGATTCCTCAAAGGACAACTAACAGTGCTATTCTATGATGAATATAATCTTGGAAAAGATTCTGTTCACTACTTTATGGGGGCTTCTATTGAGGAAATAAATGATGTGCTTAGATTGCCAGCAGGCTACACTTACAAAGAATTTAAGACGGATAAGATTTTTAAAATTTTCATTACCCAACATTGGCTTGTAAGGCCTGTTCCAGAAGAGATGAAAGAATTGATGGAAGTGAAAGCTATTGAAGAAGGAGCAGTGCTTCAGCCTGTTAGCTTTGAGTTATATTATGAGGATGAAAGCCTAAGTGTAGAACGCTGGGCTAGATAATTAGGAAGTCTATACCTCTTCTCCCGCAAGTTGCTTGTCATGAAGCTCTCGATATGCCCCTTCTTTAGCCATTAATTCGTTGTGAGTGCCTTGCTCTACAACTCCTCCATCATCCAGCATGACTACCTTATCCGCAAGTTTGGCAGATGAAACTCGGTGTGAAATGATGATGGAAGTCCGATCCTTCATGATTTGCTGCATAGCATTTAAAATAGCATTTTCCGTTTTTGTATCTACAGCAGAAAGCGCATCATCAAGGATTAAAATTTTGGGTTGACGCGCAATAGCTCGCGCAATAGACACCCGCTGTTTTTGACCTCCTGATAAAGTAATTCCCCGCTCTCCTAATTTTGTTTGGAAGCCGTCCTTAAAATCTTTGATGTTGTTCAAAAGATCTGCATCCTTCGCAGCTTTTTCAACTTCTTCTTTGCTCATGCTTCTATTTCCAAAAGCGATGTTACTTTCTATGGTATCGGAGAATAAGAAAACATCCTGAGGGACATATCCAATTTGACTTCTTAAAGAAGAAATGTCGAATTCTTTCACGCCAATGTCATCAACCTGAAGTTTCCCACTATCAATATCATAAAGTCTACATACCATATTGGCAATGGTACTCTTGCCAGACCCGGTAGTCCCTACAATAGCAATGGATTCTCCTGGTTTCACCTCAAAAGAAACATTCTTTAAAGCCTTAATTCCTGAATCGGGGTATGTGAAGCTAACATCATCGAAGATCAGGTGTCCATCAATCTCTTTCTGAATATTTTTCTCAGAAACAATATCTGTTTTTGTGTTGAGGAATTCATTTATTCTACGCTGAGAAGCAGCGGCCCTCTGAATGATTGAAGTAATCCAACCCAGTGCTGTCACTGGCCATGTAAGCATATTGACATAAATGATAAATTCGGCGATATTACCTGTGCTCACTTCTCCATTAAAAACTTGGATGGAGCCAATCCAAATAGTAAGTATCACACTCAGGCCAATAAGCGCCATGATCAGAGGCATAAATAAGGCCTGCACAAAAGCGAGTTTTAGCGATCGGTCCTTATATTCGATGCTTTCTGTCTCAAAATTTTTCGCAACTTCATCCTCGCGGACAAACGCTTTGATTACTCTTATTCCCGAGAATGCCTCTTGAACATAAGTTGATAGTCCTGATAAGCTCTCCTGAATTTCTGTGGAACGCTTGTTAATAATATTACTTACGAAATAGATACTTATTGAAAGTATTGGAAGAGGTAAAAGTGAATAAAGCGTCAAGGTAGGATTGATCGAGATCATGTACGGTATCACCATCACAAAAAGTGTGAAAAGGTTGATCCCGTACATTATTGCTGGGCCAATGTACATTCTCACTTTGCTTACGTCCTCCGAGATTCTGGCCATCAGATCTCCAGTGTTATTCTTTCTGTAAAAGCTGAGTGGAAGAGTCTGATAATGTTCGTAGATTTCGTTTTTCAAGTCATACTCAACATGTCTTGACATGACGATAATTGTCTGGCGCATAAAAAACAAAAACACTCCTCTGAGTAAAGCTGATACAAGGATCAGAACAGATAGAATAATAATGCTTGAGCCAATAATGCCGACCGTATCAGATTGAATATCAAAACCCTCGAAAGAAGAGAAAATTCCATAGCTACGCTGTAGAATATCGAATGCATAACGCACAATTATTGCGGGAACAATCGCAAAGAAATTTGCAATAATGATGAATAAGGCACCAAAAATTAGGCGAAACTTATATTTGAGTAAGTATTTGTTTAGGTAGCCTAAGTCTTTCACAGAATTTTATAAAGGCCTGATAGCCAACGTGTTTTAGTTAAAATAGATAGTTTTGCAACCCTTTTATGCTAGTGCAACCCACACTTCGCAAAGAAGGTTTAAAGTTAGAATAAAGTTCATTCACAATGATAGACACACAACCCCAAGTAAAAACGAACAGCATCTTTGATCAGATGACAGACTTACAACATGAGCAAGTTGTTTTCTGCAAAGATGAGCACACAGGATTAAAAGCAATCATCGCCGTTCATAATACTGTACTAGGCCCATCTATGGGAGGTACACGAATGTGGAATTATGCGACAGATGAAGAAGCACTTAATGACGTGCTTAGATTATCTAGAGGAATGACGTTTAAATCGGCGCTAGCGGGTTTGAATATTGGCGGTGGAAAAGCGGTGATCATTGGTGACGCTAGAAAAGTGAAGGATGAAGCTCTGATGAGACGCTTTGGAAAGTTTGTAAACAGCTTGAACGGAAAGTATTACACCGCTGAAGACATGAATATCAGCATGCGTGATATTGAATACATGAGTATGGAGACACCATACGTGGTAGGAAAGCCGGAATATATGGGTGGATCAGGA
This sequence comes from Marinobacter alexandrii, assembly GCA_039984955.1. Classification (NCBI taxonomy): domain Bacteria; kingdom Pseudomonadati; phylum Pseudomonadota; class Gammaproteobacteria; order Pseudomonadales; family Marinobacteraceae; genus Marinobacter; species Marinobacter alexandrii. Next base: position 1,686,637 of record JBDWTN010000007.1, on the reverse strand, counting down.
GACCCAAGCCCTATGACAGCCTATGGTGTTTACATGGGCATGAAAGCAGGTGCTAAGAAGGCTTATGGTAATGATTCACTTGATGGAAAAAATATTCTAGTTCAAGGCGCTGGTCAAGTCGGAAAATACCTGGTTGATCATTTAATTCAAGAGAATGCGAATGTGTTTATAGCAGATATTTTTGAAGACAAGATTAAAGCGATCACAGATAAGCATTCAAAAGTTTCGGTAGTCGATCCAAATAAGGTATTTCAAATGGAGATGGATATCTATGCGCCATGTGCAATGGGTGCCACCTTGAATGATGATACTATTCCAGAACTTAAATGTGCCGTTGTAGCAGGGGCAGCCAATAATCAATTGGCAAAAGAAGAAAAACATAGCGCAATGTTGAATGATCGTGGGATCATCTATGCACCAGACTTTTTGATTAATTCCGGAGGAATAGCAAATGTCTATCACGAATATTTAGGTAACTACAATAAGGATCGCGTATTAGCCTCAACAGAGTATATTTATAATGTATGCATTGATGTATTGAGTCATGCGGAGGAGAATGGGATAGGATCACATGAAGCAGCTTTAGAACTAGCTCTTCAGCGAATAGAGAAGATTGGGAAAGTAAAACTTGGAGTATAAAAATTAATGCCTCAACTTCAGCATCCGAAAGAGGATACCTGCAAATAATTGAAATAAGGAAGATTAGGCGATAAGCCAAAGACATGCTAAATAGACGAATACTTAGGGTAAAAGCAATGCAAGCATTGTATGGTCATTTCACGGCAGTGGAATCGATTAAAGAAGTGAAGAGAAATGAGCTAGAGGAAATGCATGCTTTAGATCCTGCAAAGCACGATTTTGCCGATAAAGCATTGTTTGAAGAGCGGAAGAAACAGGCAGTCAAGCTTTTTAACGAAAATATACTTGCAGGTGAAGTAGGGAAGGCCGAAGGTGTGGAAGCGGAGGTTGTTGAAAATGTCAACACAGCATTAACAGAATTTGAAAATGATGTTCAAAAAGAATCCAGAGTTCGAAAGAATGACATGATGAAAGAAGCTGAGAGGCTTCAGGATACCTACATTAAGTTGCTACTCTTTCCTATTGAAATTGAACAACGTGAAAAACTTGACTCTGAAAAAGAAGATAAAGCTTATCTGACCAGGGAGAAGAAAATCTATCCCTTTATAGGAAATGATCTCGTAAGACAACTCAAAGAATCAGACACACTTCAAAAAGAAGCTTCACGATCTAGTATTAGCTGGGATAATGAGCATAGAGACATCAAGTCATGGTATCGAGATCAAATCAGAACTTCTGAAGCATTAAGCCACTTTTTTGGCGGCCCAAAACCTGAAGAAGCCTCAGAGAATGATATTGTTCTGGAGCTTTTTAAGCGAGTAGTTTTTAAAAATGAAGCAATTGCTTCGTATCTGGAGCTTAATCACCTTCAGTGGGTTGAGAATCAGCCAATCATTAAAAGTATGGTGGTCAAAACCATCAAGTCATTACAAGACGGGGAAGGAGTTGAATTGGCGGAATTGACTAAAAATGGAGAGGATGATTTCAAATTTCTAGAACGTTTATTCATAGATGTAATCAAGCAGGATGATTTTCTAGAAGAGATTATTCAAAGTAAGACATTGAATTGGGATGTTGATCGAATAGCCTTGACCGATCGAGTTATTTTAAAGCTCTCTCTTGTAGAAATGATGAATTCTCCAAGTATTCCTGTCAAAGTGACGATCAATGAAGCGATCGAAATTTCGAAGGTTTACAGCACACCCAAAAGCAAACAATTTATAAATGGCGTTTTGGATGTACTCTCAAACGAGCTAACTTCGAGTGGCAAAATTCGTAAGAGCGGTAGAGGCCTTATAGATAATAAGTAAAAACAAGTAGACATGAGTAAATCAGGAAGTTCTTTTTTCGCATTCCTTTTAGGAATAGTAACTGGCGGGGTGTTAGGAATTCTATATGCTCCTGACAAAGGCACAAACACGAGAGATAAGCTTAGCTTTCAATTGGATAAGCTTAAAAAGCAATTAGAAGGCTTTGTAGATGACGTTGCTGATGGGAAAGCGGTATTTGCAAATGATGCGAAAAATCAAGGAGATAAGATCGTAAAAGATGCAAAAGACAAGGCTGAACGCTTATTGGATGATGTTAATGGGTTGATTGGTCAGATCAAGAAAAATTAATTTCTACTACTTTTAACATTTCATTAAGACTTTGGAAACCTTATCTTTCGTAAATTTGTAATGCAATTGTTAAAAACACTAAAGCAATGAAAATAGCAAAGATTTTATTAGGAGTGATTGTCGCAGTAGTTATGACTAGCTGTAGCAATAGTGATTTAGAGTCCAGAATTACTAAACTGGAAGGAAAAATAGCAGCCATCGAAGGAAAAGGTGGTGTAGCTAAAGCAAACCCAACTGCTCAGCCTGTCGCTGTAAATAATACACCAGTTGCACCGGCAACTAAGCCGGAAGGGCCTCTTCCTGCAATTACCTTCAGTGAAGAGTTGCATGATTTTGGAACCATCAAGGATGGTGATGTAGTAGAACATGTTTTTACATTCGTGAATGAGGGGCAAGCGCCATTGATTATTTCGGATGCAAAAGCAACATGTGGATGTACTGTCCCGGAATGGCCGAAAGAACCTATTCCAGTTGGAGAGACTGGGGAAATTAAAGTACGATTTAATAGTAAGAACAAGCCTGGAGTACAAAACAAAACGGTAACTCTTACATCAAATACTTGGCCGACTACCCAGAGAGTTAGAATTAAGGCTAATGTGGTGAAGGAAGGGGAGTAAGTTTCCACTTCGCACATCAATTTATTAACATTGCCCTGACGATTTTCGTCAGGGTTTTTTATTTCAAAAAAATACACATGAACACAGTTTTATTGCAAGCAGGTGGAGGAAGCGATTTCACCTCATTTTTACCGATCATTGGTATGGTCGCGATTTTCTATTTCTTTTTTATCCGACCTCAACAGCGTAAGCAAAAGGAGACAAAAAAGTATTTACTGGAGATCAAAAAGGGTGAAATGGTAGTAACCGTAGGTGGAATCCATGGCAAAATTGTAGAAGTTTCGGATACTACTGTTCTTGTAGATGTCGATCGTGGTACCAAATTGCTTATAGAGAAATCATCCGTATCACTTGAGGCCAGTAAGCGTCTCAACGAAAAAGATGAGAAAAAAGAAAAGAAAGAAAAAAAATAAATTGAACAATGGGAGTTCCCAAGATCTTAGGCAATTGGAAGGTAGTACTACTCTCATTTTTGGGAGCTACTACCTTTTGGTTTTTTAGTGCCTTGGGTAAAGAATATAGCTATAGAATCAAGCATCCAATTAATTTTGTATACAATTCGGATAGTTTGGTGGCAGTTAAACCACTCCCAGATTTTGTTGATATTGATGTCTCTGGTGGTGGATGGGATTTATTTCGAGAATCATTTTGGTTCACTGAGCCCATTGTATTTGAGCTGGATAACCCTGCAGCAATCAGGTATCTCACGCGACCCACTATTCTACCTATTATATCTGATCAACTTAGTGAATATCGTATCAATTTTCTATTTACAGATACGCTTTTTATTGATGTAGACCGAAAAATCTCTAAGGTAGTTAACCTCAAGATAGACTCAGCTCAAATTAGCATGGATGCAGATCATCGCATCATATCAGCTATTTCTCTCACACCTGATACGGCCAGGATATATGGGCCTACAAGCTTTATAGATACACTGGGGAGAGATTTTTTTATCCCATTGGATGCAGATGATATTGATAAATCTTTTGATCGATTTGTCAAATTAGGACTTCCGGAAATTTTTGAAATCCGCTCTGACCCTCCAACAGTAAATGTGGGATTTGAAGTCGACCAATTTGATAAGTTGGAGCTAGGAGCTTTGGTTGAAATGCAAAATTTCCCAAGTGATTCATCTGTTTTTGTAACTAATCCCAATGTTGTTATTCAATTCGTAGTACAAAGCGAGTTGCGAGAAGAGTATTTTGCTGAAGATTTTAAAGTGGTTGTAGATTATAACCTGATTGACAAAGCAGATTCTACAGCTCCCGCCATCATTGTTTTTCACCCTGATCACGTGATTGAGGTGGAGACTACTCCCGATTCTCTTGCCATTACTTATGAAAAATAGTCCTCCAATACTAGGAATAACAGGCGGTATTGGATCAGGTAAGTCTACGGTCTGTAAAATATTTGAAATACTGGGAGCGGTTACCTATTATGCGGATGATAGGGCTAAATGGTTGATGGAACATGATGATAACCTGATTCAATCAATTAAAAATTTGTTTGGTCAGGATGCCTATAAGAACCAGAGACTTGATCGGACCTATATCGCTAAGCAGGTTTTTAAGAATGACTCATTACTTAAAACATTGAATGCACTTGTTCATCCAGTTGTAGGAAAAGATGTTGAAGACTGGATGAATGAAAATAAGAATGCTAAGTTATTGCTTAAGGAAGCGGCCTTAATTTTTGAAACTGAGTCATTTAGATCACTTGATAAAGTTATTTTGGTCACAGCTCCAGATGATATCAGAATAGAACGAGTGTTGAAGAGAGATACACATCGAAATCGACAGGATATAAAAGATATCATGGATAAGCAGATGACAGATGAGGAGAAAATTTCATTAGCAGATTATGTCATTCGTAATGATGAACATCACTCTTTAATAAAACAAGTGATGGAGCTATTTGATCAGTTAATTATCGCATAGAATTCGATCAAACTCTACCTTTGTATACGCCTTTGATAGTATGAGATCTCCATATTGATTAACATAGCTGACCACATGAAATCCAGCCTTATCTAAATGCTGATCTGCAAAAAAAAGTGGACTGTCCTGGTTTCCAATATTATAGATATCGGTGAATTCTGAATTCAACAGCTCGCCAAATGTATTGCTCAGTAGGCCATATCGACCATTTTGGATAAATCTAAATATGTTGTTTTGATTATTTTCTAGGAGGAGCTCGATGCTTTCCATAGGCTCATACATGTCCTCACCTTCCTTATTTATAATTAGAAATTCTTCACCTGTTCTCACGATAAAAGTGCTGTCATTCCATTGTTGTATTTCATCATAGTCAAATGGAAGAATGCTTTCTTCTCCGATGCTGATGACACCATACTTACCATTCTTTTTGGCCAGGTAAGCATCGTTTATTTTTTCAAGACGTGCTTCATATTCTGCTGGAATGAGTGCACTATTTGATAAATCGAAGCATCCAATTTTATTTTCCAATAAGGTTAAAATCAGCCCATCCTTTTCATCCAACGACTCAAAAACAGGATTAATAATCCAATCGCCTTTGATGTTCATTATGCCTTGTTTATTTCTTATTTCGACTTTTATGAGTGTGTCATTTAGAAAAGTGATTTTCTCAAAGTCTCCATCGATAATCGGAACACCATCTTTATTGTAAAGAGTCTTTTTGGATTCTTCTGAAATGCTGATAAATTCTGAGTTAGATAAAAACGATTTTACTAGCTGATCTTCTAGATCTATTTTCATTCCAGACAAAAATCGAAGTGTTCTCTCATCACCTTGAATGGTAATCACAGCATTTGAATTAACCAATTTAATGGAGTCATAACCCCTCGATGGAGTGAGTCCAGTTTTTTGCGGCCGGAGCATCCAGTCGTTCTCTGTTTGAATCGCCAGCCACCCTTCGTTGGATTCGATGTAAGAGTAGGTTTGATCCATGACTTCAGCTTCTGATTGATTGTAAAGTCTGTATCCGTCATCCGTTTTTAAGTACCACCCTGATTGTGCCAAATTGATTTCATATTCGCCCCAAGGCACGAGAAAATTTAGCGTTGAATCAAGTAAGCACTCACGTTTGTCTCTAAATCCGATCAGAAAATCCTTGTTGACTAACTCAATATCTTCAAATTTAAATTCAAGGGAAAGGCCTTTTTCTTCTACCTCCTTCAAAATCAATTCTTGTGTATAAACGGCCAAAAGCTCACTTTTTTGAAATACCCAAAACGATCCTTCTTTGAAGATATCATCATACATAATGTCGGCTATTGGGTATCCTAAATAGCTTGTCAATCCGAATTTCCCGTTTCGTTCTATTTTGATCCATTTGTTTCCCAAGACTTCTGCACCGTCTACGGGATCATCTATTATGGGAAAACCGCTCTTGTGATATAAAAACCAATGGCCTTTATTTTTTATAAGTCCGAGATCGCGGCTGATGGATTCGTAATCTTCTATGTCTCTCATAATAACCTTACCATCTTTGGTTAAAATTTCACCACCATCACTATTGAAAACAAAAATCCAATCGTCATTTGTTACTTCACACTTATAATCACTCAAGATATCGGAGTAAGCAAAGTTGATTCTCAACAGCCCAGCCTGATCATAAAAGCCAAATTGATTTTGATCCATTACTGGATAGAGAGATATATTAGATACTTTTTGTGCCTGTTGGATGGAATCAATACTTGGATGATGCATTGTAGCATTCTGAAGGTAGTAAAGAATGTCGCCTGCCTTTTTCTTGAGCGCTTTGTTGGTGGCAGATGAAATGAAGTCAACATATTTGCTGGGATTATGCGATGCAGTTGATACTTTAAGAATATAGCTCTCTATGGCTTCATTATATCTGGTGAAAGGATAACTGATAATGAATTGATAATAATCACTTAAGCTCCCATTTTCAAGAAGCACTTTATACCTCAATCCATCTAGAATGGAGTCTGCTTTTGGTTTGAATACGGAGGTTGGATTTTTGCGGATAAACTCTAAGAGGGCTGTCTGTGTATTTAGTATTGAAGCTTCCTTATATTCGATGCTATCTTTTTTAAAGGATAAAATATTCTGAAATATGGAATTAGGAAAATTCTCTTGAAAGCGTAGAATCTTTTCAAGAGATAGGGTATTCAGCGTGTTTTGGAATGCTCGATCCCTAATCCTATCGTGTAATTGGTTTATTCGTTCCTCAGTGATTCCCTCTTCTGTAAGTTCACTTCTGAATTCATCTGAAGCTTCAGAGTACTTTTGCTTTGACTTTTCTATGGTAATTCTCGCAGAATCCAATTCATAACCCGCAAATTCAAGATCAAATAAGAGGGTTGCATGATAGTAGTCAACTCCTGGGTTGAGTGGCTCCTTTTCATATCCTTTTAAAATCAACTCACTAGCTTTCTCATATTCCTTTTTTTCCAATGCTTTTTTGATACGATCTATCGTACCAAAAACTAGAAATTGAGAAAGCAGCAAAAGACAAAGAGTCTTAGTCATGGACATATACGCAAATTAACGCACGAAAATTCTACTCTGTTTGATTGTTGTGAACAACTGATATTTAAATATTGAAAAATTACGTTTTATGCTAGATAATTTGATCAAATGGTTATATTTACCGTCTACATTTACAGGCGAGTAAATTAGGCGGTGATTAGATTCGGCTATTAGCCGGATCGAAAGTTCGATCCAACCAGCACATTGGGATCGGCTATGGGAGTACGAAGGTGCTCCCTTTTTTTATGCCTATTCTACCTTAAATTTTAACTTGATCTCTTCAGATATAGAGTTCCTAGTTCCCTCTTCAAGATCAAATGCATACAGTGGAGTATTCCCGCAAACATCCTCGAGTCGAGGATCGATTACAAGCTCTAGTTCCTTTGATCCATCAGCTCTCCAAAGTATTTTAAGTTTTTCAGAATTTTCAAATTCAACTCTGGAAGGTAGAATGACACCATCCATATTTCTTACAAAAAGCATGCGTTGGGCAAGAGGCTGATCCAGTGGACGATCAGTAACAATGGTTAATGTTCCAATATTGTCAGCTTTCGCTTTTAAGGCCCAGATATTCACATTTATAGCATTTCGAAGTGGATTAGATGCATTAATCTTTTGGATGAAGTTGATTTTTAAAGCCTCTCCACTGGATCCTTTCCATTTTTTATCCACTTTGAGTGTATAACTGTTTCCGGCTTTCAGTACATCACCAAGTGTCATATTAGGACCAACTCCCTGTTTAACCCTCCCTGGATGTAAGAGCAGCGTAAGACGAGTTCTATCTATATTCCACAAACCTTCGGGTATGATTACGAAAGGATCAACTAATTTTTTTCCATCCGTATCTTCTATAGAAACAAAATCATAGGGATTTTCAAGTCCCATAGGAGCCGAGAAGTATAAGTACAACCGTAATAAGTTGGCTGGAATAACATCCATTTTGGGAAGTACAGAGATAATTTCAGGCTGGGTTGTTTCTGGGGGCTTAAAAGAAATAATATCTGTGTAAATAGATTTTTCTTCTATCTCTGACAGTAAAATGGCAAGATTGGGATATGAAAAGGAGACGATATATCTAATAGCGGGATCAGGTAAAAATCGTGGTTTGAAAATGAGTTGATCATTTTCAAATGCATATTCACCAATCACTGCAGCACCATTGGGGGTCGTTTTTAGGCTGAAAAATGAGGACCATTCTTCAAAGGTGAAATTCTGTTTCCTTAAACTAGTTATTACATTCTCAGATAAATGGCTGGTAGACACCTGACCATACTTTTTGGATTGAGGTAGAATCTGTGCGGAGAAAAAACTCTGACCTTGTACCATGGTACAAGTACATAAAAAGCAAAGGAGGCTAAAAGCGCCTCCTCTAATCATTTTTGAAATGTGTATCACGGGTAGAGCCACTCTTTTGATAGTGAAGTTAATGCAAGCTTGCCGTTTGGCAATCGCTGAGTTGAAAGAATAAACTTTTCATTGAAGTCAGCAAGTTGTTGAACACCATTACCAGAGCGAGGTGTGTATTTTACGCCTGCCAAATAGCCTTTAACTTCTTCTGTGATTTCTCCTTTATAGCTTGCGACATCACTTGGATCAAATAGTAAGAGCGGAAGTGCACTGTTTGACATCAGAATGTAGTCTTTGCCATTGTTCTGGTATAGAACCATGTCGATTGGAAAATTTCCCGCACCAAATTCAGCTACTGTTCTACCCTTCACATGTTGCCCATCACTCAACTTGGTAGCATCTATGGTTACAAGAGGGGTGCACAAGTAGGCAGCCAAAAGTTGCTTTTGATTGTTTAACTCGTAAGGTAAGAAAGCCCTAACTGGAGAGGCTGTTTCCCATTTCCCATGTGCACCATGAAAAATTTCCAACGTGTTTGCTTCTACATTGTTAGTAAAAGGGAAAGGCACAGTCCACATAGCAGAACGAAATTCTTCGTTAGATAGTCCTGCGATATATACTTTACCATCATCGAACGCAATATCTGTAATGGCATCTGATCTTAGCTTGGCCCCTTTCTTCCACCGGTGTTCTATATTAGAATCTATCGGGTTTGGTAGGCGAGCCATTGAGTAATCAACATTTTGTAAGCTAGCTTCAGACATTTCTCCATCCGGGGAAATTTTTATAAGAATATCCGCATCCACCAGATCATTTGGAGTTTCCCATTTGGAGCTCCATTTAGCTCTTCCTCTTGAGACACTCAGATATGTGTTTTGAGAAATAGGATTTACAGCCATATCATGAATCATGACGTTATCCGAGGTAGTACCGAGCATTTCAGCAAGTTTTCCTTCCAAATCCAGCATGTTCAATGCTTTGTCATTCGTGCTCTTCTGATTATCTCCGAGATCGATGGCATAAATTGAACCACCTTTGGAGTCACCTACGAAAAGAATACCATCTTGATTAAAAGATAGAACGGAGATTGAGGTGATCTCCGGTGTGCCCTTTTTCATTCCTGGATCTTTTCCGAATAGAAAAGATACCAGTAACGCCAGACTTAAGGTTAAGATTGATCGTTTCATCATTTAATGTTTTGTGAGACTATTTTTTACGAGATTTACTTAGTTGAGTTATAAAAAAAGAGCTCGCATTCGCGAGCTCTTTAGGTTATGTCGGAGCTCAGACTTAGTTTATATCCTCACCTTTCTCAAGTTTCGCTATGTTTTGATCGATGAGAGGGCCATTTACAGTATCTCCTGCTGGTACATTTGCTTTAGCAAGCTTTAGATATTTTATGGCTTGTTTGTAGTTGCCTACAGCCGAGTATCCTCTTGCTAAACCATAATTTGTTGGCCATGCCCCATTATTAGTTTTTTGATTGTATTTGAACACTTCAAGTGCCTTATCCTTTTTCCCAGCGGTGATTAACTGACGACCATATTGGTGAATTGCACCTGCCGTCGCACCTGGTAATTTCATAGCCTCGTCCATGACGGCAATAGCTTCATCAGTTTTCCCAGCTGCTGTAAGGACACCTGCTTTTGTTTGCATGGTTCCAAAGTTTTTTTGACCAAAAAACGGAGCATTTATTGCCAAATCTGACCATTTTATGGCTTGATCATGTTCTCCTACGCTTGATGCATATCTCGCCGCAGCTCCATAATTTTGGTAGGTAAACCCTGGCTGATTATTCAATTCTGCTGTCAATGCTTTCATATGCGCTTTCACAGGATCTTTTAATTCGATCTTTATGGGAAGTTTCTTATCTCCCCAAATCAATGCAACGGTAGTAGAAGTGTTTTGTCGATCGATAAACTCATAAGTTAGCCACTCGTGGAAGCTTGCATCCTCTGCAGCTACTTCTACTCTGAGAGCATCATTTTTTTCATCATAGAAGAAACTTCCCCAGTGATTATTGTCTCTTGAGAAAATTACTGTCCAAGCGCCCTCCTGTGATGGTGCTACAAAAAACCCGTACTTTCCCGCTTTCAATGCTTTCCCACCAATCATTACATCATGCGAAAAATGAAATGTCGTGTTTTGATCAGCTCCTGCTCTCCATGGAGAAGGATTTTCTGCTGAACTAGTGCCAAATCCGAGATTGTTGAAGCCATAAGGTACAACTCCACCAAATATGGTTCTTCCGCGTGCTCCCGGGCTACTGTATTCAATTGCGACCTTCCCAACACCTCCAATGTGTTGCCTTACATATGAGCGCTGACTGCCTCCACCCGGTGGAGTGCTCAGTTGCGCCAATCCACCAAAGCTTAATAGAGAGAGGATTAGCATTCCTAAAAATTTCTTGTTGTAGTTCATAAGTATGAGAGTTAGTGTGTTAATCAAAACGCTGATTTTTCTGGCTACCTTTTTCTTTTCTATCAAGGGGTTATTTTGTAGATGAATGGTTATCATTGAGAACCTAACTTTATAGATATGAGGAATTTAAAAGATCAATTGGTAGGCCTGGACCCTAGGTTTAGATATCGTGGATTGAATCAGACGAGGATCGAAACTTTTAGTGATGCAGTATTTGCTGTTGCCTTCACCTTGGTGGTTCTTTCTACTACTGTACCTGAGACATTTGATGAACTTAGAAAATCGATTAATGATATCATTCCTTCATTTATATGTATCGTATTGATTGTCGTTATCTGGTATCAGCATTATCTGTTCTTTCTCAGGTTTGGTCTTCAGAATACGAAGACGGTAGTGGTTAATACATTTCTACTTTTTCTTCTTTTGATTTACATATATCCACTGAAATTTTTGGCGAGATTTCTTGTAGAACTCTACTCAGCTATTCTTTTTGGTAAGAATGTCAACTTTATGCAATCTTTTGGAGGTGAAATGAATAGCGAAAACATGACCTTACTCATGACAGCCTATGGGGCAGGAGCTACTTTAATATTTGTAGCTATGACATGGCTCTATCGCCATGCCTACAAAAAAAGAGAGGAGCTAGAACTAAATGAATTTGAGACTTTTTGTACGAAGGTCGGTTTAAAACAAAACCTCTTGATGAGCGCAATTCCATTTTTCTCTACCGTAATTGCGTTCTTACATCCTTTTGGGCATGGAGCGCTTAATTTCGGAATTGCAGGGTTCACCTACATGCTTTATCCACCCGTAATGATTTTCTATGGATATAAGGTGCGAAAGAAGACTGAACAACTTTTTGGTTAGGATTTACCAAGTTGAGTTTTAGGTTAGGTAACTTGAACTTTAAATGTCACACCTAACCTAATTGCTATGAAAAAGTATGCAGATCTGCATTGTCATCCGCACTCACGTGCTTTTCATTGGATGCGTCATACCAAATATGAAAGAAAGCAAAAAAAATATCATCCATGGAACATCGTTCTGAGTAATTTCAAAAAACAGGAAAAAGGAAAGCGTGCTTTTAGTTACTCTCAGTGCGATCCTGTAAAGCTTTGGAATGGAGAGACCAAGCTTGTTTTTGCCTCACTTTATCCATTTGAAAAAGGATTTTACAAAGGAGGACAGATGGAGCAAAGCAAAGTCATACGAATTCTCGATATTCTGTCCACCTCTGGATTAGGTTTTTTAAATCCAATCAAATGGGCTCAACTGGTGCTGGCTTTTTTTACGGGTGCGCCTACCGTATTAAAGCTCCTTCGTACGTTCCTACAATCATTGTTGATGCGCATGCCTATTCGGCGCATAAAATTCTTTGTGTCCCCATCCTATGATTATTACGAAGAACTCATAAGAGAACGTGATTTCTTGATTAATTATAGCGATCAAAAAACGAAGAACAACATCTTCATACCCGGTCTTAGACGATTGATTAAGAGCGCTTCAAAATTGAAAAAGAAATATCCTGAATCTCTGAATGCTGAAGGTAAATATGTCCTCTGCAAAAATTATTCAGAAGTAAAAGACACTTTAGATAAAAATGAGATCGCGATGGTGTTAACCATCGAAGGGATGCATGCTTTGGGAACAGATACTAATTTGAACAAAGTAGAAGAAAGAATTCATGAATTAAAAAAATGGGACAACCCTGTTTTCTTTATCACTTTCGCCCACCATTTCAATAATTTTCTTGCTGGACATGCTCATAGTATGCCAGACGCACTAAAGATTGTATCTGATCAGGTTGATGGAATGAACGAAGGTGTACAGCCTGAAGGAGAGAAAGCAATAAAGCTTTTGCTAAGCTTGGATTCTGATCTTCAAAGAGATTCTTCTTTGGGTCATCGAATTTTGCTGGATTTGAAACATACGGCAGCTAAATCAAGGAAGTGGTATTATGATGAAATAGTGAGTCCGTGTATAGATAAGGGAGATGTCATCCCAGTGATATTGAGTCATGTTGGTTACAGCGGTTGGCACACTTTGAAGGAAAGTATTGATAATGCTAATCATGAAAATGATAAGGATTTGAAGGATGGGTTTTACCCATGGAATATTAATGCTTGTGGAGAAGATATACAATGGGTAGCCAAGACAGAAGGCCTGATTGGAATTTGTTTTGACCAACGAATCCTTGGAGATAAAAAAGACAAAAAGAACAGTATTGATCTCATTTGGAAAAATTTAAAAGCGATGGTAGATGAAATCATTGAAAGTACTGATTTAACAAAAGATCAAAAACAGAAATGCTGGAGCTACTTCACGATAGGGACAGATTTCGAAGGATATATTGATCCTACTCAAGATTATAGTAACTCATTATTATTCGATGATTTTGAAAATGACTTGTTAGATAAAATGAATGAGTTGAAGGTACTAGACGGAGCAACATATCACCTCCACTCTGATACGGATGTGGAAGCTGCTGTAAGAGGCATTTGCTTTGAAAATGCGCATCAATTCCTCAAGCGTAATTTTTAACTTTCGATCTATACTTGAAAAAGGTCGGTGAAAATCAGGAAAAAACGGAAGATTACCCATTTTAGGGTATTGATAATCAGGTATATAACTAACGAACTTTAGGGTAAGTTTATATCACTTTAGTTATGAAAAAGATTTCAAGAATTGTTTTTATTGTTTTGGCTATTGTTCTGGCTTTCTTTGGCTTCAAGAAAGTCAAAGTAGGAAAATAGTTACATATTAAGTATCAATTAACCAATTACGATCATGTCGCAATTGAATAGGGTTTTGTCCATCGATGGAGGAGGAATACGTGGAATCATTCCAGGTCAGGTTCTGGTGGAGATAGAAAAAGCGTATAATGTTAAAGTAGCCAATGACTTTGATCTTGTAGCGGGAACTAGTACTGGAGGAATCCTAGCATGTGCCTTTTTACTCGAGAACATAAACGAGCCAGATACACCCAAATTTAACGCCGAGGAGGTTGTCGGCTTATATTTCAAGCGAGGAGAGGAAATTTTTGATGTGCCGTTCTTTCATAAAGTTCGGACTGCTGGTGGGATTTTGGATGAAAAGTATCCAGCTGATGGAATAGAAGAGGCTCTTCAAGATTATTTTGGAGAAGCATGGTTAAAAGACCTCTTAAAACCGTGTATTATCACATCTTATGATATTATAAATCGGAAGGGTCATTTTTTTGGTCAGCACAAGGCGAAACAGAAGGCTGATTTCAACTTTAAAGTAAAAGATGTAGCCAGAGCTACTTCTGCAGCGCCCACTTATTTTGAATGTGAACAAATCATGTCTCAGGGCGGGGGTGCGTATACATTGATTGACGGTGGAGTGTTTGTTAACAATCCGGCACTTGTGGCGTATGCCGAAGGGAGAAACATCTTCAAAGTGAATGGAGATGAAGCTACTGCTAAGGATATGAAAATCTTATCGATAGGCACTGGATACACATATAAACCTTATCCGTATAAAAAAGCGAAAAAATGGGGGATGGCAGAGTGGGTGCAACCAGTAATAGATATCATGATGTCTGGAGCTTCTGAAGTCGCGCACTATCAACTTGAGAAAATATATGGTACAATTGATAATCCCAATCAATATTTACGAATAGATGGAGATTTGAAGTCTACAGACATTGATCCTGATATGGATTGTGCGACACCTGAAAATATGTCCAGACTCAAAGAATATGGAATACAGCTTTTTGAGGAAAACAAGAAAAAGATTGAAGAGTGGCTAGAGATCTGATAGGTAGAAGACTACTTTAAAAGCCTTAGAGCCAACTTTTCGACCACCTCTTCAACGATCGCTTGATCATGAATCGATTTATATAAAAATCCTTGTTGTTCCATATGATCGAAGAAAGAAATGAAATGATTATAGTAGCCATTGGTATTAAGGAAGGCACAAGGTTTTGAGTGATAACCTATCTGTGACCAAGTCATGACTTCAGTTATTTCTTCCAATGTGCCAACACCACCCGGTAAAGCGATGAATGCATCTGATAAATCAGCCATAAGCGCTTTACGCTCGTGCATATCTTTCACACGATAGAGTTTAGATAGTCCAGTGTGGGCCACTTCCATCTCATATAATTTATCAGGAATTACTCCCGTGATTATACCTCCGCTTTCCAGGGCGGTTTCTGCCACCACTCCCATTAGTCCAACTGCGCCTCCTCCATATACAATCTCTATTTCCTTTTCTATAAGTGTCTTAACAAGTTCTTTTGTAGCTTCTTTGTAAGCCGGGTCGTTACCCACTTTTGATCCACAGAAAATGGCTATTCTTTTCATCCTGTAAAAGTATTGATTTGAACTCTACCTATCTGTTACTAGTTTATCATGAAAATTAAAGTTCATGTCAGTAATCAAGCAAATTAAGCCACTTGGTTTTCCATGGGAAACACAAGACCCCTTTCTTTTCTGTGTCTATCATCGGGATTTATATCCAAAAGGAAATGAAGGAATGGGTCCCGACCCTGATTTGTTGAAGGGGAGAATGATTGGACAAGATTTTACCATTAAGGACGGTTGGCGCATGTATCATGGACAACAAGTTCCTGGCTTCCCACAGCATCCACATAGGGGATTTGAAACGATCACAGTTGTGCCAGAAGGACTGGTTGATCACTCCGATAGTATGGGCGCTACAGGAAGATTTGGTCATGGAGATGTGCAATGGATGACTGCAGGAAAAGGCGTACTGCATTCAGAAATGTTCCCACTGGTAAATAATGAAGAGGAAAATCCATTACTTCTATTTCAGATTTGGCTCAACCTGCCTAGCAGAAGCAAGTTTGTGGAACCTCACTACAAGATGCTATGGGCGGAGGATATTCCTATACACAAAACATCGGATGCAGAAGTGACGATTATTGCTGGAGATTTCAATGAAACCAAATCATTGGATACCACACCTGATTCATGGGCAGCTGATCCAGAAAATGGTATAGCTGTATGGTTGATTAAAATAAAAGCAGATGGTGAGTTGAAACTTCCTTTAGCAAAAAAAGAGGTTAACCGATCCATCTATTTCTATAAAGGCAACCATATTTCCATCGATCATGAAACCTTGAATGTACAACAAGGCGCTGACTTGCACCCGGATCAAGAGGCAACTATAAAGAACGGAAACGAAGAAGCTCATATACTGCTCTTGCAAGGAAAACCGATAGGCGAACCGGTAGTGCAGCAAGGTCCATTCGTCATGAACAGCCAAGAAGAAATTTATGATACGATAAGAGAATATCAACGCACTCAGTTTGGTGGCTGGCCCTGGCCGAAAGATGAATTTGTACACCCAAAAGAGAAAGGGAGATTCGCTTTACATGCAGATGGTAAAGAAGAAATAAAGTAAGAAATCCAGCAGTAGTTTGTAGACGTCTGTAAATCGTTAATCGAGAAAGTCGTACACTTAATCGATGAAATTGTTTCATACGTCAAATTGCATTATCAGTTGATAATTATTGTAATACATTTAAAGACTTAAACCACCTTCTAATGAGAATTACTTTACAAAAACTACTCGTACTCGCCATTACTTTTTCATTTATCACTTTCGCCTGTCAAGAGGGCAATTTAGCGGAGGATGAATTAGATCAATTGGACGAGGACATGCTCGCAGCTGTTGAGTTTGCAGATGATTACCTCACTTCAACCAATGGCAGGATCAATAGTGTTGAAAAATCAGTAACCGTATTTAAGTACGAAAACGGTCAATTACTTTTTAAGACTGCCGGTGATACTACTGCTGGGTATAAACCCGTAACCGAAGAAACAGTAACAGCAGAAGCTGAGCCCGGGGATTATCTTTTCTGGTATTCTGGTGGTGGTGTCACGGACTTAGAAGGAATCGATTTTGATGCTGCTTCTGAAGCAGCTCTTCATGATCTACCTGATGAGATCAACCCAGATAAAATGTGGGTGATACAAGTGCCTGAGGATATAGAGGAAGGAACTGAATACCTGAAATATGATATCGTTTATGATTTCGAAGGGAATGCTGGCCCGATCATTCGATTAGATCCAAAAATCACTATTGGACGTAACTCAGTGTCAGTTGGAGATGATGGAACAGAAGGCGAATAATTAACGAAATCCAAATTACCATGTTCAATCTAATATCTAGAATACTCTGGGTTGTACTACTGTGCCTTGTTGGAAATGTAGCTTTTACTCAAAACCAGATAAAAGCTGATAGTATTGAGAGAATTATTAACAGTAAGAAACTCACAAAAAGCGAAAATTTAGAAGCGTATTTTTGGTTAACAACTCATTCAAGTTCTCCTGAAAAAAGGATAAAATATGCTGAGCAGTTGCTTTCTTTATCCAAAGAAGCTAATAATCTTGAATATCAGATTAAGGCGAAATGTAGACTAGGACTCGCCTACAGGTTTGCTGGAGATTTGGATAAAGCGCTAGAATATCTATTTGAAAGCGCAAATCAAGCAGCTGATATTGATGAGTTAAAGGTCTTTTTAGCAGAGATATATGCAGAAATCTCCACTTGTTATACCCAAAACGGAGACTCTGAAAATGCATTATTGTACGGTGCGAAAACAATTAGTATCCTTAGAGGGACCAACCAAAAACAAGAGCTGGCGCTTACACTTCTGAATAATGGTTACGATTATTATCTGATAGGTAGATATGATTCAGCAATGGCTTACTACAATGAATCTGAGCCAATCCTTCAAGATATTGGAATGACTATTGGGCTAGCCTATATCAAAGGAAACCGTGCATTAGTTTTTTGGAAAAAGGGTGATCCGGAGAAGGCCAAGAAAGATCTATTTGCTGCTATCGAAATGCTAGAACCATTTGGTGATAACTATGCAATGGCAGATTACTACAATCAAATTGGGAACATATTTCTAGAAGAAAAAGCTTTCAATAAAGTCATTGAATTTTCTTCGAAAAGCTATGATATCTCTGTTGATGAGGAATTTAAGGAACAGGCTCGGGATGCGAGTAATCTTTTGTACCAATCTTATAAGGCTCAAGGGAACTACGAAAAGGCGCTGGAGTATCAAACGGAATATCATTCGTACAAAGACAGTATTCAAAACCTGGAGACAACACAGTATCTAGCTAACCTAAGAACAGAGTTTGAAGTTGGAAGGAAGCAGGTAGAAATAGACTTGCTGCTAGAGCAGAAGAGAAGTCATCAAATTATTATGATTACTGGTGGAATCATTCTACTGATCACCATTATTCTGGTAGTCACCATCTACGTGAATTATAGATCTAAAATAAGATTGAATAAGCAACTGGAAGAGCAGAAAAACTCTTTGATAACCCTGAATCAGACAAAGGACAAGTTTTTCTCCATCATCTCTCATGATTTGAGAGGGCCTGTTGGGACACTGATTGGACTTGTGGATGTAGCTAGATATTTTGTAAAAGAAGGTAAGAAAGAAAACATCCTTGAGATGGTAGATAACATGGGTGTGCTGGTAAAGCGAGTGAACAAGTTGTTGGAGAATTTGCTTTCTTGGGCTCTTCAGCAGAGTGGTCATTTTCCTTATGTTCCTGAAGAAATAAGCATTAAAAGCATCATGGAGAATGTTATTGAAACGTCGAACAACACGGCCATTTCAAAAAACATTAAGCTGAATACTTCCATAGATAAAGATTTCGAACTGTATGTAGATAGAAATGCTACGCTTACAATCCTCAGAAACCTGGTTAATAATGGAGTTAAGTTTACTTCTTCAGGAGGACAGGTTGATATAGGAGCAGAGATAGATACGGAAAATAATTTCGGGGTAATTACTGTTTCTGATAATGGAGTAGGTATACCAAAAGAAAAACTGGACAATCTCTTTAAGCTGAATGAAAAGATTTCTACTCCTGGTACTTCTGGGGAAACGGGAATTGGATTAGGATTACAGCTTGTGTTTGATTTTGTCAAATTAA
Source organism: Marinobacter alexandrii (assembly GCA_039984955.1). Taxonomy (NCBI): domain Bacteria; kingdom Pseudomonadati; phylum Pseudomonadota; class Gammaproteobacteria; order Pseudomonadales; family Marinobacteraceae; genus Marinobacter; species Marinobacter alexandrii. The sequence goes on along the minus strand of JBDWTN010000007.1, from coordinate 1,667,624 downwards.
ATAAAGGGAAAGTCAACGTTAAAAGTGAGGTAAATAAAGGAACCACCTTTACTGTTTCACTTCCGCTAGCGCAACAATAAAATTCTCAACATTTTGATGTTTTAATAATTTAAGAGTAGTCTTTACAATAGACTATTTTTAAATTATGAAATGAGCATAAGTAGTGATCACACCTATACCATAGGTGCTTGAATGAATGTTACTGATTGCGAATTCCATGTGGCTTAAAAACAGATAACACACATGAAACGTCGAAAATTTCTCACCAAGTCTGCTTTGGCAGCTGCAGGAGCATCTACACTAGCTTCTTGTGTAAAAGGAGAAGAGGTAAGCAAGGGCCCTTACATCAATTTCAACAATACGTATCGGTGGAAGATGACCACCACATGGCCACCAAACTTTCCAGTAGTAGGCGAAGGATGCCAGCAACTTGTGGATTGGGTTAAAAAGATGTCAGGTGGACGGATGGAAATCACCGTCTATGGAGGAGGTGAGCTTATTCCGGCATTAGAAGGATTTGATGCCGTAAGCAATGGCGCTGTGGAAATGAATCATGGTGCTGCATACTATTGGGCTGGAAAAGTGCCTGCGGCGCAATTTTTCGCAGCAGTGCCTTTTGGGATGAATGCCCAGCAGATGGGTTCATGGATCATTTCTGGAGGTGGGGCTGAGCTCTGGGAAGAATTGTATGAACCCTTTAACATTCAACCAATCTTGTGTGGTAACACGGGTGTTCAAATGGCTGGATGGTTCAAGAAGGAAATCAAAACACTAGAAGACCTGAAGGGACTGAAAATGCGTATCCCAGGATTGGGAGCAAAGGTATTGGAAAAAGCAGGAGGAACTCCAGTGCTCGTTTCAGGTGGAGAAATATATACAAACCTAGAGCGTGGAGTTATCGATGCAACCGAATGGATAGGGCCATTTCATGATTATTTGATGGGGTTTTACAATGTAGCCAAATACTACTACTACCCGGGTTGGCACGAGCCAGGTCCAGCATTGGAGATGCTTATCAATAAGCCAAAATTTGATGCACTTCCTACCGACTTACAAGAAATCATCAGAACGGCATGCTACCGAACTAATCGCTGGATGGGAGCTGAATTTGATGCAAGAAATGGAAAGTATTTGCAGAAAATAATCAATGAAACTGATGTGACTGTTGCCCCTTTCCCTATTGAAGTACTGGAGGCGCTTAAAGGATACACGAAAGAAGCATTAGCTGAGCTTTGCGAAAAAGATGCACCAAGTAAGAAAGTGTATGAGGCGTTTGAGAAATTCAGAAAAGATGTGAGTGTGTGGATGAATGTGAGCGAACGCGTATTTTACGATCAAATCATGTGATTAGTACTTTGGAATACCTGGATCAATTTCATCTGACCAAGCCAAAATACCACCTACCAGGTTGTAGAGATTGTTAAATCCATGATTGTTTTCTAGATAAAGAATTGCATCAGCACTTCGTTTCCCACTTCTGCAGTGTACAATCACCTGCTTTTCTTTGTGAAACTTTTCGACATTATCCGGAACAGCATCCAGCTCGACCAATTCACCTCCAAGGTTTGCGAAAGCGAACTCATCCTCACGCCTCACATCTATCAATTGAAAATCCGCTTTTTCATCCATCAATTTCTTAAGTTCTAGTACGGTTATCTCTTTCACTTTATTTGGTGCTAATTTTAAATTAAAAAATCAGATTGAAAGATAAGAAATTTGAAACTTTAGCTATTAGAGAGCAAGCAAAAAGATCACTTAATGGAGAACACTCGGTTCCAATTTATGCCACTTCAAGCTTTAAGTTTGAAGATGCGGAAGATGCCAGAGCTCAGTTTGCTGAAGAAAAAGAAGGGAATGTCTACTCCAGATATTCAAATCCAAACACCAATGAGTTTATAGATAAACTTTGTTTGCTTGAAGGACTTCCAAAAGGAGTTGCAACCGCTAGTGGCATGTCTGCTATGTTTACCAGCATTACAGCTTTCTTGAAGCAAGGGGATCATATTGTGGCGTCCAGGGCTTTGTTTGGATCTACACATCAGATCATGACAAACCTCTTACCTCGCTGGGGCATCACGCATACCTATGTAGATGGAGACAAACAGGAAGACTGGGAGGCCGCTATCAACTCAAATACACGGATGTTGTTCTTAGAGACTCCTTCAAATCCAGCTTTGGATCTCATTGACTTAGAGATGATTGGCAATCTCGGAAAAAAACATGGGCTAATCGTGAACGTAGACAACTGCTTTGCAACACCCTTCCTCCAAAACCCTGCTAAGTGGGGTGTCAATGTGGTTACCCATTCAGCGACAAAGTATATTGATGGTCAAGGTCGAGTTCTTGGAGGAGCTATTCTTACAACCGAAGAACTTTACCCTCAATTGAAGTTCTTAGCGAGGCATTCTGGACCGTCCATGTCTCCTTTTCATGGGTGGCTTTTGTCCAAGAGTCTGGAAACGCTAGCAATACGAATGGAGCGGCATTGTGAAAATGCGCTGTACGTTGCGAAGGAAATGGAAAAACAGAAAGGAATAAATTTTGTTAAATATCCCTTTCTCAAATCTCATCCTCAGCATGATGTGGCCAAAAAACAAATGAGATATGGCGGAGGGATCGTCACATTTGAGCTGGCGGGAGGTCTTGATCAAGGAAGAAAATTTCTCAATGAGCTTCAAATGATATCTTTATCTGCGAATCTGGGAGACACTAGAACTATTGCGACCCATCCTGCTTCAACCACACACAGTAAACTAACTAAAGAGGAAAGAAATCAGGTAGGGATTACTGATGGAATGGTGAGAATTTCAGTAGGATTGGAGCACCGCAATGATATTCTTGAAGATATACTAAGTGCAATTCAAAAAAGTAAATAAATGAAATATCTATTAGTGATAATTTTTGTTTCGGGAATGGGATTAAGCCTATTCTCCCAAACTCCTGAAGAGCTGGCTAATGCTCAGTTAGAAGCGTACAACAATCAGGATATTGAAGCATTCCTAGCACCATATTCGGATACGGTGAAAGTGTATAATGGCACGAAGGAGTTACTATATCAAGGTAAAGAAACGATGCGAACGCAGTATGGTAGCATGTTCGAAAGAACGCCTGATTTGAATTGTAATCTATTGAATAGAATAGCAGTGAATAATACGGTGATAGAACATGAGGAAGTAACTTTTGGCGAGGGTAAGAAAATTTATGCCATGGTCATGTATAAAATCTCAGCCAATAAAATTCAAGAAGTGTATTTTTTGGATCGTAAATAGCTTTAAGGAAATATGAAGTAAACCCTTAAGTAGATACTACTTGTTTATTAGCTATAGAAAAATAGACTATCTCACATCAATATAAAATTCTATTTCCTCCAGTTTTCAATACATAAAAAAATCCAGGAAGTATACCTCCTGGATTAGTAATGCTTAATTAGTTTGATTCATCAATTATTGACACGGATCTTCTCCAATTCCACCACAACTAAACTCATCAAATCCATCACAGTTCTCATCTATTCCATTATTAGGAATGTCAAAAGCTCCAGGATTAATGAAAGGATTGTTGTCATTGCAATCTGCGCCACCTGCGATTTCGGAATCAAATCCGTCTCCATCTACATCTCTTAAATCAGAACCATTACAATCTTGGTCAATTCCATCATATGGAATTTCTGGTATTCCAGGACGGATCGTAGGATTGTTATCGTTACAATCTGTTGGGAATGGAACCCCATCTCCGTCAACATCAATTAAGTCAGAACCATTACAATCCTGATCAATTCCATCATAAGGAATCTCTGTGGCTCCAGGGTAAATTGTAGCATCAGTATCGTTACAATCATCGAGAGAAGAAACACCATCACCATCACCATCAATCAAATCGGAACCATTACAGTCTTGATCTACACCATCATTTGGAATTTCGGTAGCTCCTGGGTATACAGTTGAATCAAGGTCATCACAGTCTCCAGCATCAACTGAAAAACCATCGCCATCTGCATCGACATTCTCCACTAAGTCAAAACCATTACAGTCCTGATCGATTCCATCATTAGGAATTTCTGTCGCCCCTGGGTAGATGGTCGGGTCTGTATCATCACAATCTCCATCTCCAATCGTGACTCCATCACCATCTGCATCTAGATCACTATTCCCGAGTACGATATCAACTTCATTGGTAGAATCATCAAGGACTAGATTAATCATAGCTCGTCCATTTTGAATGATAGCATCAACCCTAATTGTATAATGTGTTTTTGGTTGAGGATCCGTGATAGCTCCTGTAAACTCTACATCAATTATGTCTCCATCTACTTCTATATAGGTCAATTGAGCAATAATGCTTAGTGGGTCGACTGTAAAATGACCTGCTCTTGTTTCATTTTCCTCAAATACTAATTGTGCTCCAGTGGTATTAGATACAATTGTTTGGTAGGATGTGAAATTTGAAACAACATTTTCTGAGTATTCAACGGATACTTTTACATTGGCAAGCTCACAAAAAACTGTAAGTAGACTTGTTTGGCTTTGTAAAATCGTGAATTGGGCTTCTCCATAGTAGTATGGATTGTCAAACTCGGCTTCCGACTCATTATTGGAGTGTGCTTCCACTCGGTAATTACCTATTGGCAATTCAATTTCTGAGGGCAAAAGAGCATATCTTTCATATGATTCAACAAGGACGTCTTCTGCATCAAATATTTCAACAATAAAGTCATCAAGAGGTACAACCTCATCTGTTCGACCATTCTCATTCTCAATAATTTCTATGCCGATATCGGCAGATAATGATATGAAACCAGTTTGCATTGGTTCATTTTCTTCCTCACATGCAAATGCAAGGATGATTAAGAGGGCAGTAAATAATTTTTTCATCTTAGTTTAATTGGTTTAAGCGGTGTGAAAACTATAGGATTACTTTATGTATTGCAATGGAGTTTAAAATGTTCCATTAGCAACTTTAAAAATAGATAAAGAAGTTAACTGTTGATATGGAGTAAAATGAAAGCATAAAATGTGATTAATAAAAAAAGGCCGATCCGCCAATTGGCGGACCAGCCCACGCATTAAGCTGTCTAAGCTAATGCTGCCTTAGTTTGTTTTGATGATCTTATGCTTAGTGGAGCTGGTGCCATTATTCACCTGCAGGATGTAAATGCCTGATGTGAAAGATCTAATATTGAATTTTAGGCTCATCCCTCTATCGACCAATATTACTTTTCCATTGATATCGATAAGACTTACTGAAACGATTTCACTTGCTTTAATGTGAACCACATTGGTAGTTGGATTTGGGTAGATGGCAATTGTATTTTCAAGTGTTTTTTCTTGACTATTGCTATCAGACTGAATCTTTGACGAAATATTCGATTTCGATTTATTACAATCTGTGCTATAAGATGTATGCGAATCTTTGTTGGTAAATACTGTCTCTGCATATCCAACGTCATCCACCTCAATGCAAAATAGATTTCGGTTGGAGCGCATATCAAAGTGGTAAGGATTTCTTATGAAATGATTTGCTTCATTGGCTATATTAACCTCAGAAAAATTATTCTTTGCAGCCCAGATGGTTCTAAGCTTTGAGTGTCGACTCAAATCAATCGATCCTGACAAGAAATTACTTCCAATATTGAGGTACTTCAAAGACAGGCTTCCAGTAACATTGATTGTTTCAAGCCTATTTTCGCTTACATTCAGTTTTTCTAAAATAGAAAAATCAGCGACATCTAATGAACGTAATCGGTTGTCATTCAAGTCAATTTCATAGAGACGCTTGTTTGTCGGAAAAAGAATCGTGATCAGTGCATTGTCAGAAGCACTCAGCCACAATAGTTCATTGTTTTGACTTAAATCAATTTTTTCGATTTCATTGCGGGAGACCTCCAACGAATTCAAAACTGCCTGGTTGGTAAAGTCTATGAAGCGAAGCTGATTGTTGTTCAACGTCACTTTCTTAAGTTTTCTATTTTGATTCAAATCGATTGATTCGAGCCTATTGTATGAGCCATCTATAGTATGCAATAGCGGATTAAGTGAAAGGTCTAGCTGTGTCAATAAGTTATGGCTGGCCACCAATACGTACAGACTGTCATTTTCAGATAAGTTGAGTGATCGCAGTTGATTATTTGAACAAACCAAAGACTGCAACGCAGTATTTTTTTGAAGATTAAGACCGAATATGCGGTTGTTGCTACAGTCCAAGTTTATCAACTGTGTGTTCTTGCTTACATCTAGCACCAGCATATTGTTTTCGCTGAAATTCAGGTATCTCAGTGCATGGTTCCAATCCAGATTCGCTCTGCTAATGGTATTCTTACTTACATTCAAATACGGAATGTTTGAAAAGGCTTCAATGCCTTGTAGGTTGAATATGCTGGCATTATCTGCGTATAGAAAGCCATCAAATGCTTTGGCTTCACACAGTTGAATTTCACCATCACCGTTGGTGTCAATGACTGGATCATGGTTAAGCAATACATTTTTGAAATCTTCATCAGGGATTTCTACGATTCCGTCATAAACATTGAACAGTGCACCATTTGTAGGTGAAAATGTGTTTCTGGACCAGACAAAATCCGCATTGCCATTTGGGATGCTTTGCGAAGTGCCTCTATCTAAATCTGTGGCTTGAACGACGTCCAATTGACCTTCAGTGTAGACTGATCCATTGGTATTGTAAGTCACCCAATCCAAGGCAATTTCTCCATCGATGTTGGAGGTTATCAGGAGCTTTCCGTATCGCCCTCTATTTGTTTTGTAAAGTAGCACATCTCCCAAAGTGAAGTCTACTTCGCCGATAAATGAAACATCTGTAAGAGTGGCTGTAGCAACTGTGCCAAGATCTACACAGTCATACAATTGCCTATCTACTTCAATGATAGGACGACAATCCAAACTGAACGAAACATGACTATCTACTACCGTAAAATTGGATGTAGCGTAAGCCACATCATCTACCTGGATACATTCTAGTGAATCGTTATTATTTGCGCTGAAATAATTTACGTTCATGTTATTGCCATTGGCAATGTTGAGAGTTTCTAGCTGAGTGTCGTTGACTTTTAGATAATCAATGCTTGTATGCGCACTTAAATCCAAGTGACCGAAAACAGGATTTTCGCTCAAGTCCAGCGACCTAAGTGCCGTGTTGTTGGCAAGGTCAATCTGGGTGAGTTGATTATCGTACAATACCAAAATCTCAAGCTCACTTTGTGAAGCAAGAGATAGCTGAGAGATAAAGTTTTCATTAAGATACAGTTGCTGTAGAAGTATATTATTACTCAGATCTATTTCCTGAATGCTATTATTTGCCAGTACTAGATCTGTGAGATTGGGACTGTTAGAAACATCGAGTGTTTCCAGATTATTGCTCAATAAATTAACGTCAGTTAAGAAAGTGTGTGCGCTAAAATCTAGTGATGACAACTGGTTACCATTCATCCATACATATTCGAGGAGCAGGTTCTCAGAAAGATCTATGGAAGTAAGCTGATTGTTACCTAAGGATAGATTTTTTAGTAGAGGATTCTGAGATAGGTTTACCGAACTGATGTTGTTCTGTCGGGCTTCCAATCGTGAAATATTGGGAAAGGCTTCTATACCTGTCAGATCAGTAATTCCTTTGTTATTGACATTCATTGTATAGGTGTAGCTTTCGGCCTCTGTAAGTTGTATTTCACCATCGCTGTTGCTGTCTATTGTAGGTGTATGTGTGAGCAATGCGGCTTTGAATTGTGCATCTGGGATATTTACAGTTTGCGCATTTGCTTCTGTGAAATGAAATAGTACAGTTGTTAGAAGCGATAATAGATATCTTATTTTCATGATGTTAGATTAGGTTTATTGGTGTAATTGCTTTGATTCTTTATCATGTCATTTGTGAAATGTGAACAAATGATGATAGGCTTTATAAAAAAAGGCCGACTCCTCGAGTCGGCCTATCGCAATAGCCATAGCTAATGCTGCCTTAGTTTGCCTTTATGATTCGTTTGTATGTGGTAGACTCACCATTGGTGATTCTCAAGAAATAAACCCCCGAACTGAGCTCACTCACATTCATTCGTACAGCTTGTCCAGTATCAGATTGGATGGATTGTCCTTTCGAGTTGGTGAGATAAATCGTCATCTGCTCACTTGCATGGATGTTTACAAAGTCAGTTGCTGGATTTGGATATACTTCGATAGCTATTTCATCTTCAAATCCCAGAGGAGCTTCTGTGACGGTGAAAGTGAATGTATCACTAGCTGATGCACCATCGCCATCTGTTGCAGTTACGGTAATGGTACTTACACCTACCCCAACTTCGTTTACCGAAAACTGGTTGTTGAGTATAAGCTCAACAGTTACCACACTCTTATCACTACTGGATACCGTTATGGTAAGTTCATCACCATCAGGATCTGAGAATACATCCCCGTAGTTGATTTGAGTCATGCCAAACCCTTCTGGAGCTCCAAAACCATCCGGGAAAGAGTTTGCAACAATAGGTGCCTCATTGACTTCTACCACGGTCACCTCAAATGCATCCGAAGTAGTTACACCAGACCCATCATCCGCAGTTACAGTTATAGTAGAAGAACCAAAACCTCCAACTTCTGTAATGGTAAGGGTTGATACCGTATTGTTCACTGTGACAACCGCTGTATTTGAGCTGGAAACGGAGAAAGAAAGAACGTCACCGTCCGTATCAACAAAAACAGCTGCCAGATCAATTTCCAGGGAAGAGAACCCTTCATCTAACTCCTGATCTGCTATTGGATTGGCAGCAACAATGCTTTCATTCTCATTCAAGATCTCAATGGTAAAGGATTCCTGATACGTTCCGCCGTTTCCGTCGTTGGTTTCCACACGTACCGTGTAGCTTGATTGCGCCTCAAAATCAAAAACAGTAGCCGCGAGAAGTTGATCGCCAGAGAAGGAGAACGCGGCATTATCCGTATCCCCAACTCCTGCTACCAAGCTATAGGTAAAGCTATTTCCAGCATCTTCATCCGTAGCGCTTAAGCTTCCAATGACCTCTCCAACAGTGTTATTCTCCATGATGCTGTTTCCAACTAAATCCATATCTGTAGGAGCTTCATTTACATCATTTATGCTAATGGTGAAGACCTGTGTTCCGGTAAGACTCCCATCATCACTCATGATTAGAATGCTGTAGATGCTCTTCGCCTCGAAGTTGAAGCTTTCAGATGTAAGCAACTGATCGCCGGAGAGAGAGAACGAAGCATTGTCTTCATCGCCAGTACCAGCGGCAAAGGTATATGTATAGCTTCCAGAAAGGTCTTCACCGAAAGAAGAAAGATTCCCTACTGCACTGTTGGTTGCTTCATTCTCATTGATGGTGGTGCCATCCAAAACAATCGAAGTTATCTGGGCAGGAAGGTCATTTACCGTAATGATAAAGGCTTTCTCAAAAGTCAATCCCCCCTGATCGGTAACGATTACTTCCACGGTGTAGGATGCTTTTGTCTCAAAATCCAGTTCAACAGTCGTAACCAATTGATCTTCATCTATGCCGAATGATTCATTGTCTGTCACACCTCCTTTAAGTGAATAGGTATAGTTGTCAGTCAAGTCCTCATCTGTAACATCTAGCAAGCCGATCAATGTGCCAACTGGATTACTTTCATCCACAGTACTATTGGCAAGAGAAATATCCGTAGGCGCTTCATTAACATTATTGATACTGATTATAAATGCTTTCTCGAAAGTTCCTCCATTGCCATCATCGGTTTGAATACGAATATTGTAGCTACTTTTTGTTTCAAAATTGAGGTCTCCTTCATTCAGCAATTGATCACCAGATATTTGGAAAGCATTATTGTTTTCAGCTCCATCTCCTACAACTAGGGAGTAAGTATGAGTATCTGCTTCATCATCATCCTCGGTAGATAAATTAGCTACGACTGTTCCTGGAGGACTGTTTTCATCTATATTATTTGAACTGAGAGTGATATTTGTTGGTACTTCCTCTATATCGTAAATGAATATTTCAATGATTGATTCGTACATTAATCCACCTAAGTCCGTAACACGCACTCTTATAGAAAATTCATTTTGAGACTCAAAATCAAAATCAACCAAGGTGATGAGATTCGCTCCGTCTAAATCAAACTTATCATTGTCTGAATCCCCATCCCCACTTACAAACGAAAAAGTAAATGAATCTTCTTCGTCTTCGTCATCAACTAATAAATCCGTGAATGCCGTATTGGCAGCAATTCCTTCGTCCCACTCATTCTCATCAACATACAGATCTTCTGGAGCTTCATTAATGTCAGTCACTTCTATGATTAGTGCTTTTTCAAAGCTAAGACCCGTATTGTCGGTGGTTCTTACACGGATACTTAAAGTATTGAAACCTTCGAAGTTAAGCCCGGCGGTTGATTGTAAGCCATTGTCTACAATCGTGAATCGGTTGTTCCTGTCATCTCCTTCTCCTGCTACAAGCTCATAGGTGTGTGTGTCCTCTGAGTTACCATCTGTTGTGACGAAGGTTGCAAAAGTGGTATTCGTTGGTGTATTCTCTACCACATCGTTAGTTGACAAGCTGAGGCCTGAAGGAGCAACTTGAGCATCTTGCATTGTTACCATCCAGGTCTTGTCAATATCATTTTCGGAAGTAACCGTGAATGTCATTGGGGTAGTATAATCCTGACCTACAGATGGGTCAGGAGAAATGAAAGCACCAGGTGGAATAGTTATATCAACAGCTAGGTTACTTCTGTCAAGTGCTGGGTCAGCATCAACAGAAACAGTTGCATTTTCTGCATCAAGAGTCAGACCTGAAGCACCCTCAAAATTCAAACTAAGAATATCGTTAAATCCACTTCCTGGGGCATCATAAGCCCCCTTCATAGGAAAAGAACTTCTTGTAGTACCATTTATGTCTTCAGGGAGGCTGGCGTCAAATACTGTTCTAACCTGTGAGTTGTTGTTCAAGCTTGCAGATAAAGAGAGATCGCCAACGGAAGCATTTGTGAAGGTTACATCTTCCGAGCTTGAATTGATAAAATTGGATTTGAAGTCATCTGCTGTATTTGCTACCACATCGCCAGAATTGTAAGCAATCGGTTCAATACCGGAGATGTTGTTAAAATCGATATCTCTGGTACCTGAACCATTCGTCCAGCTTAATCCTGTTCTACTTCCCCCACCTGTTAAGGACACCATGTTGTTCTTGATTTTGAGGCTTGAAGGATCGCCAGAGATCAGCATGGCTGATGTATTTCCGCTGCTGGTTCCACCTATGTTGATGGTGTTGTGAAGAATATTGACTTCACCTGTGACTTGATTGTTTAGTTGTATTCCGTAAATATTGAGAGCTCGTGTGGATCCCAGGCTTATGCTGTTGTTTACTATATCGATTTTTCCTATCTCTCCTAATACATCGATGGATCGACTTTCTCCACTAGAATTGTGCTCAATGTTATAGAATTTGTTATTAGAAATTCGAGCGTTTCCGGCACCATCAATGATAAGTCCTTGTAAGGTTCCTCTTTGCTCAAACCCATTTGTATTGAATTCGCAATGTTCAACTAATACATCTCCGGTCCCACCTCTTACTTGTAGTCCAAATAAGTTTCCACTATTGATACCATTTAATCTCAAAAATTTAACATATCGTATTTGAGCAGAAGACGCACCACTAAACATATTTACGCGAAGGGATTTGAAAGATAGTACAGATTGACCCACACCACCTGGCCTACCGTCAATAATGAGATGACGACCTCCTACGTTTTGAAAAAATGGTGCTATTTCAGTAGCGCCAACCTCAGGTCTTATGGTGATGGTGTGCTCATCTATGCCAGCTCCTTGGAAAAAAGAATCCCAATTTGCAGAATACCCATCTTTTAATTCGAGCGTTACATCTCCTTCGATTCCAAATATGGCGAATGAGTTACTAGCACTTTCCAGGTCTTCGAAATCTCCACCTGTACCAACACTGTATGTGCCTGCTGGCCAGCGATTCGTTCCTGTCACACTAAGTATCCACCTCTTAGCATCTATTCCATTGGCAGCAGTCACATCAAAGAAAACTGTAAAATTAGCCACTCGACTATAGTCAAATGGTTGCCCTCCTTCAGGATCTATAGTGGCCCCAGGAGCAAGTGTGAAGGTTGGTGTGAATGTGAGGTCAGTAGTGGGGTTTTCTACCTCAATGTTGATTCTTCCAGAGTTTCCAATGTCTTGAAGCGTAATGCTTGACAGTTCTGGTGCCGACATGGTGTAGATATTGTTATCCCCATCCGAAAAGGGAGATTCTACAGCTCCCTTTGTTTTAATAGAAGGATTCCTGGCATTCCCAAAAATGTCCGTAGCAATATCGGCATCATTGGAGGTGCGAAATACTGAGGTGCTATTCAATGTGCTTTCGGTGATCGTTAAATCATTTTGTTGGAAATCGACAAAATTAAAAGAACCACTTCCAACAAAATTATTGTTAGGGAAGTTTTCCAAAATATTGGCCGACTCACCATCAAGAAAATAAAAATTAAATGGGGCTGTATTGCTGGTGGATACACCTATGGCATTGTCATTTAAAGCTAGACTTCCTCCTCGAAAAGTATCAAATTTAATAGCTCCCCTATTACAGTCCCCATCACAATCAAAACCATTATAAATAATGTTATTTTGAATAGTTACTCCGCTTCCGTGATTGAAGAAAAGAGGGAATACACTGTTGGTAACATTACTGGCAGATCCGCCTTGAAACGCAATGGTATTATGCGAGATTTCAGCAGTACCATTACGCTCAATATGAATACCGTATAGTTCATCTGAGGCTACATGTCCTACTGAAATAAAGTTGTTGTAAATTTCGGCAATAGACCTGGAGCGGATTGCCGAGTATGCTGAGATTCCGTCTGGTGTATAGTTCAAGTTTGGACTTTGAAAAGAGTTGTTCCTAATAACAACGTTACCATTAACTACAAACACGGCATACATGCCTTTCGGTGTAGTAATCTCTGGCGTGGAAAAAACACAGTTTTCAATTAATATATCAGTCTGAATAAAATTGCCATTGGTAGCGATACCCCAGCCGCCAAATTGTATTTTGCAATATTTAATTTGTACGTTACTAGCGGATCGAGCTATGCGAATAGCCTCGAATCTGGCAGCTTCAAAAGTTTTGATCTCCATCACGGGTTCACCAACTCCGCCGGCACGTCCATCAATGATGACGTTTGTCGCATCTGAGAGCTCGATAACAAAACTATTTGCAGAACTAATTAACTGTACAGAAGTAGCACCGGCCTCTGGTCTTATTGTGAGCTCAAAATCAAAATTCCCTGGATAGTTACTAATAGGCAAATAAGCATCTTCTACGTGTCCATCCACCAATTCCAGCGTGACATTTCCTGAGATACCGTTTGTGTTGATGTCTGTCAAAGCGGCTACTAAGGTTTCATAATCTTCTCCTGCCCCTATAGAATAGATGCCTCCAGCAATTTGAGCTTGGACTATTGAGAATGTTGAAAGAAGAAATGTAAGTAGTACTAATTTTTTCATAAGGCATTGCGATTTAAAGTTCGAAATCAAACTTGCTGCAATACCTTAAAAAATCGCCTGACCTTATGGGCTAGTTTTGACCTACCCTGGTGGGTGGTTTTATGAAAAACAGCCCTATCAGGGTTCTAAGCCCTGATAGGGTTAATCTAATAGCACCGAATTAATTTCTCTTACATCCTGAAAAGAAGAATGAAAATCCAGATAGGCTTTCCTATTTCCAAACCATTCCACCACTTCTTCTCTGCTCAAACTAGTAGGACGATCGCTTAAATGACTATGATAAGAGGAGTGAGGCCACTCTCGAAAGTCATCTATCAATCCATGCTTCTGGGGATTGGAATGGATGTAATAGATGAGCATGGAAAGGTAGGCGTCATTGTTTACTTCTATCCTTCGAAATGGCAACTCAAATAGTTTGCCAGTACGATCATTTTGTTTATTGATAGCTTGAGTGTAACCGTTGAAGAAATGGGAGAATTGAAGGCTGATGTATTTAGAAACCCTATCAGGGTTCAAAACCCTGATAGGATTGACTTCTGGGACAGTTTCTTTAACAGAACTATTTTCCAATATCTCAGATTCACCTTTCGTCCTTATCAAAAAATGAAAATGATTATTTAAAAGACAATACGCATATGTGTGCGATTGGGGAAATGTATTTGTCATATTTACCGAGAAAGTAGGTGTAGTTTTCTTCACGTTTGAAAATAGGCTCTCCATTAATGCCACGATTGTAGATATGGTAATATGTTTCTGGTTCGAGTGGCGGAGTATTTTTCATTTTGTCGATTTATCCAGCTAACCCTATCAGGATTCAAAATCCTGATAGGGTTATATATTACCCAGAAGTTGCCTGAAAGGCGAATTTCAATGCTTCCTTTCGGTTGGAAACGCCTAGCTTTTGATAGATGTTTTTGAGATGGAATTTCACAGTATTAGTAGATACGTAGATTTTTTCCGCTATCTGACTGTTGTTATTGTCAGTCATAGCCATTTGCAAAACTTCAAATTCTCTCTCACTCAAAGGTTCTTTGAGTGCTTTATTAATTTGCTCCAGAGAGATACTAGATTCTTCTGGTTTATAGTCAATCAGTTGTTTGATCTGCAGCCTCAACTCACTGATTTCAGATTGCATTAATTGCTCTTTGATTTTACTTCTGGAAATGAAAACATACGAAATAACAACACCAGCCAATACAGTTATTATCACCAATAATGTCAACCAAAAATTAGTCGTTTGCTCTTTTGCTAATTGAGCACTAGCAACATCATTTTGAAGCTTTAGAATCTCATTCTCATTCTCAATTTTATCTACCTCATATTTTACAGCAAGTTCAGAAGTAGCTCTTTGTGCGTCAATGGTATTGATAGAATCTGCAAGGACATTTGCAAAATTGAGCGCTTCATACGCTTGATTTGATCTTCCCACTTTTGCCAGTAATGAGGCGTATTTTTTTTGAGCGATGAGTGATTGGCCTAAGGAACGAACTTGGCCGGCAAGTTTTAGATTGTTCTCTGCCAGTGTAAGTGCTGCATTTAATTTGCCTTGTTTTTCATAGGATTCAATTAGTGTATGATTGGCTTTTAGAATCAGGTCACTTTTCTCGAGAGATGCTACTTTTTCCTTTGCCTTTGTTCCCCAATTAATCGCTTCAGCCGGGAGATTCATTTTATTGAGAATCACGGCTCTATTCACCCATCGTTCGGCCAGATTGATTTCATCATTCAATTCTTCATGAATTTGAATGGATTTTCGATTGTAGTACAACGCACTATCCCATGCCTGTTTTCTCAGAAAAGCTTTTGAAAGATTGTTGTATCGTGTGCCCAGAGAATTGTAGTTTCCGGTACTTTTTTGAAGTAATGCAATGGATTCTTTGAAGTACTTTATCGATTGGTCTACATTGTTGAGTTCGAGCGCAGCATACCCAAGTGCATTAAGGTCGAATCCGATTGCGGCCGTATCTTTTCTTTGCTTGTCAATGGCATAGGCTTCTTCCAATAGTTGCATACCTCGCTGCAAATCCCCTTGTTTCAAGAGTGCGTTAGACATATTGAAATATCCAATTGCTACTTCTGTGCTATCATTCAACTCAACAGCCAGATTAAAGGAGCGTTGGTAATATGTATAGGCCTTTTCATGGATGCCTAGTTCACTATAGCAAAACCCAACATTGCTAAGTGATTCCTGAAGTGCTTTTTGATTTTCTAAAAGCAAAATTTGGGGCTCTTCTATTGATAGTAGATAATTCTTCAGCGAGTTTTTGATATCAGCCAGATAGTAGTAGGCATCACCTTTTCTGCTATAGAGGTAGTAATAGTCTTCGTAGAATTGAGGCAATCTCAATAGGGAATCTGCTCGAGTAATGGCTTCTTCATATTTCTCACCTTCTATCAAATCATTGGCTGATTTGGCAAGATCAGATTGAGAAAATAGAACGCATGGAAGTAGAACAAAAACTAGACTAAGGCTTTTTGACCACATATATTAAGGCTTCTTTGCGATTGCTTACGCCTAATTTACTGTACGTGTTGCGCAAATGAAACTTCACAGTACTCATAGAAATGAAAAGCCCTTCGGCAATTTCCGCATTTGACTTGCCATCCAAACTCATCTGGAGTACTTCGAATTCTCTTTCAGATAGTGGAGTGGATAGCTTGCTATTCACTTCATCCATGTTGAGTGCCAGGTCTGGCGGAGAGGCATTCAAATCCATAAGTCGCTTTTGAAAAGCCTCTAATCTCAATTCTTGTGCTTCCTGATCTGCCTTTCGTTGCAGGATGTTTATGCGTGTTTTGTAGAAGCTAAATCCTGCTCCAACAATAGCTAGGCAGCAGAGTGTATAGAACCACCAGGTTTCCCAGAAGGGAGAGGATACGTTGATGGGAATAGTTTTGATTTCCCCCCAATCACCATCTGCATAGCGTGCTTTTACAGCGAAAGAATATTCACCGCCATCCAGATTGGTATAATTGGCATATCTCCGGTTGCCAGAATAAATCCAATCACTATCCAGTCCTTCTAACTTGTAGGCAAATTGCAATTTATTAGGCTGTATAAATGAAGGTGCCGAGAATCCAAAGGAGATGAAGTTTTGATTGTAGTTTAAATTGATTTGCTCACTATAGTTTATTGCTTTTTCCGATTGGTACTTTTCATTGGCTACATTGAAAGCAGTGAAGTAAACTTTTGGAGGATCGTATTTGAAATCGATAGAATCTGGATGAAATAGGGAGTAGCCTCCATAAGATCCTACTAAAATTTGATCGTCTACTCGCTCGAAGGCTCCAGAGTAGTTTACCCCGTCAGAGTTATCGTAATTGATAGTTTCTAGTGTCTCATGATCTATTCTGCTGATGCCAACATCGGTGGCTACCCATAGGTCATGATTCTTATCGAATAAGATTGATTGGATATAGTCTGAGGGCAGATTTGAGTTTGAGCTATTGATAAGTGTTTCTTTTCCATCTTCTAGCTTGATGAGTCCTGTTAATGTACCTATCCACTTTGTGCCGTGTCTGTCTTCTTTGATTGTCAAAATATGCTTGTTTCCTTGGCTGGACATACTCGTAGGACTGAAGTGTGAAATAGAATCATTTTGTGGATCATAAATGAGGATATCCTTATCGGTAGCTATCCAAAGCTTACCATCTTTTGTCTGGAAAACATCATGATTATAAGGAATGACTTTTTCATTGATTTCAAATAATGGGGAAATATCGAATGTCTCCAAGTGTATCTTGAAGGCTCCTCCATGTCGAGTCAGTATCAAGGCAAATTCGTCTGTCCATGGATGGATGGATTCCATAAAGAATTCAAGATCCATGAAAGGCCCTATTTCTAATGATCTTACCTGCCCAGTCCTCTTATTGAATAGTTTTAGTCCACTATGTCCAACCAGTAAAATCTTGTCGCTCATCTCCAACATATCAGTAATAATCTCTGAAGAGGCATTATCGAAAGCATGTATCTTCTTTTCATTGGTCAGCTTATCGATTTCCCATAGTCCTGCTCCATAAGTACCAGCCAGGTAGTTCTTGTCATATTTTGCCGAAGCACTCGATACCCTGCCGTACAGCTCTTGAGTAAAGGAAAGAGAGTCAAAGGGAAATGTTGGTTGGATTCCATTGTAGAAGGATAATCCATTGATTCCCCCGACCCATAGCTTGTTTTCATCCGAAAAAACGGCATAGGTAAAGCCGGGGAAAACAGTTTCATAGTTTTTCAGATCAGAGGGGACAAATTGAATGTTGTTTGTCTTAAGGTCGAGAAGAGCTAATCCTTTTTTTCTAACTGCAAGCCAGTATTCTGTTTCAGATTTTCTAACGACATCCATAATCCTAACTTCCTTTTCAAGGTCTTCGAAATTTCCCTGCCAGGCATCTTCATTGATGTTGTAGATATCTGTGCCAGCATGAAAAAGGCCCCCGAGTATATGATCCTTATCTATCTGATCCGCATCAAAGAAGCCGTGTCTGTTTACGCTTTTTAGTGGGTGATCAATCACATAAAAGGATTCATTCGTTTTGTCGAACGAAATGAGACCACTTGTGGTAGCAATCCATAAAGTATCAGGACGCCATTGATCTACTATAATCGTCCGTATGGCCTTGGCTCCCTTTCTTGAAATGGATGCAAAAGGATCGTAATTGGTAACTGTACCTGTTTTCTTGTCTATTTTACTTAGACCAATTCCATTATCAAACCCTACCCAAATCACTCCGTTTTGGTCTTCAGTAATTACTCCGACCCGATCACCCGGGATACTGTTAGGATCATTTTTGTCATGCTGATAAATAGACAATGATTCAGTCTTTGGATCGAAGACGTTAATACCCCCATTGTTGGTGCCTATCCAGATAAGCCCTTCTGAATCTTGAAACAAGCAGCTTATGTAATCATTGGAGATGCCAAACCCCGATTTTTTAGTATAGAGTTTGAATTCTAATCCGTCGTACTTGCATAGCCCAGAAGAAGTACCAATCCACATAAAACCCTGATTGTCTTTGAGAAAGCACCTTACGAAGTTTCCGGGAAGTCCATCCTCTTTGGTGAATCGTTGAAACTCGGGATCTTGGGCATGTCCTGAAAAAATCAGAATGCTAAGGCATAATACAAGTAATAATTTTC
Organism: Marinobacter alexandrii; assembly: GCA_039984955.1. NCBI lineage: Bacteria > Pseudomonadati > Pseudomonadota > Gammaproteobacteria > Pseudomonadales > Marinobacteraceae > Marinobacter > Marinobacter alexandrii. The sequence continues at coordinate 1,648,978 of JBDWTN010000007.1, read as the reverse complement.
CCTTGGTCAACATTGGTAGTAGTGTGACCCTTAAATTATTAAATTCATTTTAGGAAACGCACCTCAGTGAAATAAAAAAGACCGACTCCTGGAGTCGGCCCTTGCATAGCTGCTTAGTCTATGCTTCCTTAGTTTGCCTTTATGATTCTGTGATTAATGGTTTGCTTTCCGTCACTTATTCGGAGAATGTAGATACCTGGTTGAAGAGATTGAATGTCAAGTTGAATGGTATTACCTGCTTTCGATTGAATACTTCTTCCGTTTAAATCGAGCATTTTCACTGATATTGCTTGTTTGGCATCTACCTGAATAAAGTCACTTGAAGGATTAGGATAAACCGACACTTGCACATCATCCAACCCAAGTGGCGGATCTTCTTTAGTGATAGTTACTGTCCAGTCTTGCGTGCCTCCATTTTCTGCTGCAATGGTGTAGGTCACAGTATTTGTAAAATCTTGAGCGACTTCTGGAGAAATAGAAGCACCTTCAGAAATAGTGATGGTCGGATTTAACGCGGTGATGTTCGCATCGAAAGGAACAATCACTGAGACGGTATGAGCCGTAGCATCAATGATAGAGCTTCCTACTTGACCTGAAACGGAGAAAGTAAGCATATCCGTACCTGAAAGCTGCTCTGCTTGAACTTCCACTGTCCATCCCTGTGTGCTACCATCTTCTGCCGTGACTGTATACACAAAGGCGTTGGTGAAATCTTGTGCGCCTTCTGGAGAAATAGATGCCCCAGGAGATAGCGTAAACTCAGGGGCAAGACTTGTGACGTCAGTACCTCTGGATACTGTCAAGCTCACTATGTGAGCAGAAAGATCAATACTAGCGTCTCCAGTCTGATTTTCTACTGCGAAAGAAAGGATATCCGTGCCGGTATATTTGTCTACATCGACAGTAACTATCCAGGCTTGCGTGTTACCAAATTCAGAAGTGACTGTGTAAATGACAGAGTTGGTAAAATCTTGTGCTCCATCTAAATCAATGGATGCTAGTTCAGAAATTGTAATGTCTGGAGTAAGCTCAGTCACGTCAGTTCCAGCAGGCACTTTCACGGTGATGATTCTGTTTTGTTCATCAATGGAAGCTGCTTCTGATTGTTCTGCCAACGAAAACGTAAGTATCTCGACTTCTTCGCTGATGGCACGAATGCGATAAAGTTCAGTCCCAAGTTCATCGGTATCTCCAGCGAGATATACATAGTTACCTAAGAAGATTCTATCATCATCTTCGTCTAAATTGAATTCTGTGATGAAATCGAGATTAGTTCCATCAAATCTCCAAAGCCCTTCTAGATCTTCAGCAATTGAAAGCCCTATCTGATCACCCAATGGATCTTCCGCACCACTAAAATTTGCTGCGGTAAAATAAAGATATGGACCGTGAGCAAATAAGTTACTTGGATAGGAGTTGCCATTCCCCTCATTAATGTCTCTTGCAAGGGAGGCAGAGGTTCCATCATATTTGAATAGCTCAGAGCCAGTGTCATTAGTTCGTGCTCTAAAGTAGAGTACGCCGTTTAGTTGCGTGAATTCTCCAGGAGATGAACCAAGAGATCCTGGCCGTATATCAATTATACTAGCATCTGTCCCATCGTATGACCAAAACTCGTTTCCGTTGGAGCCATCATCAGCACTAAAAAATAGCTTTCCGTCATATTCTGTAAAATAGAAAGGGAATGAGCTTCCATTACCAGGGTTGATGTCAATGATCTCTACAGCAGTGCCATCATACTTGCAAAGCTCTCTTCCACTAGGTGTATTAGCAACGAAATATACCATTTCATTGAATTCAAACAAATCGTAAACACTAGTAGATGATGACGGATTCAAATCGGTTACAAGCGTCACATCTGTGCCATCAAATTTGAATAACTCTCTCCCCACAGTGGCATTCTGAGCAGTGAAGTAGAGGTCATCACCGGCGGCATAGAAATCTCGTGGTTGACCGATTCCTTCGGTAACCAAATCAAAGGCTAAAGAAACTTCTGTTCCATTGAATTGATAGATTTGACGACCATCAGTATCTGTTGCTGCGAAGTAAAGAATATCATTTACTACCTCCAATTCTTCGGGCTCTGATGATCCCTCGGTGTTGATGTCGAATATTTGTACATCTGCTCCATAAAAAACATAGAGTTCTCCGTCATCTTCATCATCATATCCAAGATATGCGAGTCCACCATTGAATGCAGTCAACTCGTAATGTTCTTCCCCAACTGGTGTGGAAGAGATATCCGAGATTTTGGAAGTGATGGTGCCATCTGAAGTGAAAATATTACTTTCAATGTTATCCTCTGTGGCAGTGAAATAGAATCTTTCGCCATCACCAACCAGATTAAAAAGGTTTGATCCCTCATTTATACCATTAGTCACAACAACCGATGCATCGATTCCGTCATATCTCCAAAGATGCCATCCTTGTGTGCCAGATCCTTCTAGTGCAGTAAAGTAGATCTCGCCGTTGAGTTCAGTTATGTGTCTTGGTGCCGAGGTTTCTTCTCCTGGTCGAATAACGATTTCTGTAAGAGTCGTCCCATCATATTTCCATAGTTCTGAGCGTTGTTCAACACTACCGTAACCTTGGAAGTAAACGGTATTTCCAATAGCAGTCAGAAAGTCTATAAATGCCTCTCCATTGCGATCCGAATTGTTTGGATTCACATCAATTGAAGTGATGGTAGTACCATCATATTTGTATAAATCTTTTTCAGAAACTCCATCACGAGCAACAAAGTATAAGTAGTCATCTGTTGCAACTAACCGGTTAACCTGAGAGCTTTCTGATCCAGGATAAATATCTGATACAAGAGATGCAGTGGTTCCATCATATTGCCATAATTCGGTGCTTTGATCTACCGAAGCAAAAGCGCTGAAATAGAAAATCCCATTGAATTCGGTGATGTTCCTGGGTGTAGAACCGCCTGTGGGATTGATATCTGCAGCAAGAGTAACATTTGTGCCATCGTATTGATAGAGTTCACTAAAAGCCTGAAAGACCACTATGTTTTCATTCCTTGCAAAGGAAGGACCGTTTGACCCCACTGACCCAATTGCTCCAGTACGAATATCTTCTAACAAGGAAACATTAGTCCCATCGTATTTCCATAGTTCATTTCCAACTACTCCATCGTCGGCAAAAAACAATAATTCATTATTGAACACATAAAAATATTCTGGCTCTGAACTTCCAGATCCTGTTTGAATATCTATGACTGTAGCAGTGGTTCCATCATATTTCCAAAGTTCAGTGCCATTCGTTGCATCCTCTGCAGAAAAATAGAGTGCTCCATCATATTCAATGAGATTGCCGGGGTTAGAAGCTCCGGACGGATTAATATCAATCAGAGAAACCTCTCCATTCAAATATTGATACAGCTCTGCCCCTCCGGTTCCTTCTTCTCTTGCAGAGAAATAGACCACCTCTCCAACAGCGGTAAAGTTTTCAGGTTCGGAATTTCCAAACTCATAAAGTTCGAATGGCTCGAAGGTGGTCCCATCATATACGCCAAGCTCAGTACCATTCAAAGCCGCTCGGAAGAAGAGCTTGCCATTAATTGATTCCAGTTTCTGGCTAAAAGAGGGTAAGGTTCGAGTAAGTTTTGTATTGATATCCTCAACCAATTCTGGTTGCTGAGCTTTTACGCTTCCCACTCCAAGCATAATGAGGAGGAATAGAAATAAGGGTAAGTAAGTTTTTTTCATGTGTGTACTATTTTTTTCTAAAGGCACATGGAATTCGCATGAATTCTAAGGCATACTTAAATGCGATTACTCAATCATGCTCATTTCATAAGGCTTTTGCGATTTTGTTACACACTTAGTCACTGCTTTTGCAGAATGTGAACATGGCTTTGATTTTTTTTTATTTTTATTTGAAGTGATGTTCACGTTTAAGCATTTCACAGACCAATAAGTGAGAATTAGTTTTTCAAAAAGCGAAACCCAGATACTAGAACAAATCCGTTCTGGTGATGAAAAAGCGATGGAACGTATCTATCATGCATATCGAAGTGAGTTTTTGATCTGGAGCATGGATAAGTACAATGTATCCGAAGACGATGCGCTCGATCATTATCAGGATGCGGTTACAATCTTTTTTGAGAAGGTTTCGAATGGCATGCTTGAGAAAATTGAAAGTACAATCAAGACGTACCTTTTTGGAATTGGAAAAAATAAGATCCGACAGAAGTTTCAGAAGGACGCAAAAGCTGATGATCATTTGGATGGGATGACAGAGCACTATCAATTTTTAGGAGAAGGGGTTGAAAATCACAGCACATTTGAGGAGGCAAAAAATCTTGCAGTGAATGCGTTTAATCAGCTAGGAGAATCTTGTAAGAAATTGCTTAAGTACTTCTATTTCGAAAAGAAATCGATGATTGAAATCTCCAAATTAATGGGACATAAAAATGAAGGAGTTTCTAGAACATCAAAGAAAAGGTGCCTGGAGAAGATTAGAGAACAGCTGAAAAATACTAACGAGGATGGATGAGTTACTGGAAAAATACCTTAGTCTATCTGAAGAGGAGAGAGCAGCTTTTGAAAAAGAACTTTCTCCTGAACAACGTGCATTCCTTGCTCAGGAACTAGGCATCATGGAAGGCCTCAATGAAGAGTTCCGTAAAGAGTTAAAATCGAAAGTGAGTGCTTTTGAAGAAAGAAGTCATCGAGCAAGAAAGATGAATCCTGCCTTTATCGGAGTGGCAGCCTCATTTTTGCTGATTTCTTCACTTGTTGTTTATCTCATGCGTGATGAGTCGTCACTATTTGATCAGTACTATGAAGTGTATCCTAACTATGAGGTTACTTCCCTTAGAGGTCAGGAAGATTCCTCCGTTCGGGAAAAAGCATACAAGGCGTATGATCAAAGAAATTATAAGCTGGCGATTGTAGAATTTACCAAACTTGATTCACTCTTAGGAGCGGATTATTTATTTAGAGGTATTGCCAGGATTCAGATAAAGAACTATAAAGACGCATTATCTGATTTTAATGCGGTCATCGACCTTCACGATAAAGATTATGAAAGTGCTGCGCAATGGTATACCGCTTTGATTAAACTGAAACAAGAGGAACAAGAAGAAGCTATTCCAATTTTGGAAAAACTAAGCAACGGTCAGTCTGAGTTTGCTAGTGTTTCAACTAAACTTCTGGAGCAACTTTAGATTTTCGTTTCCTTCTATAAACCGTCAGGATCATCACGATTACAAGAACGCCCGGGATTACCCAGACGAGAAGGTTTGCATCTTCCTCAATCGGACTATTGTCACCGATCAGCACGAATCCTCCCCAGTAAAATGGGTGACGAGCTTTGCCTTTTGCAGTTGCTAAGTATTGCTTGCGAGCATTGTTGAGCGCCACATCTTTTGCCTGTCCATCTTTTAGATTTTGATAGAAATGCTTCATCAGCTCTGGAGTGGACTTGTCAGATGCAGGCCATAGGCTTACGACTGTAGCAGGAACTCCAGCGTAGGCAAATGCTCTGGAAAGACTCATCACACCTTCTCCTTTTTGAATTTTGCCAAAACCAGTATTACAGGCACTTAATGTGACAAGTTGGGCGTTGAGGTTTAGGTTATAGATTTCAAAGAAATGCAACTTCCCGTCCTTTTTCTGAACAGTATCAGTCTTGCTCATTTGAAGAAAAGAAGCTTCTGGTGAGAGCTCATCTATCACCGCATGAGTAGCAAGATGGATGATTCCTGCATCTGAACTGTGTTTTCGAAATTCCTCTTCAGTGGCCAACTGATCTGTCAGAACTTGTCCTCTGAGAATGGATGAGATACTTTCAATTTCAATTTTTGCTCCTGGCAAATTGCCATACTGCTCGTTGTAGAGCAATGTATCAGTTGTAATGCTAGAAAAGTCAGGCGCTAATCCGAGATAGTCTGAATTGGCAGTTTTCAAACCTTTGATTTCCTCGTCTGCGAAGATTGTTGAAGAGTAATGATAGCTGATGTTGAATTTCTCAAAGAGAAATTTATTCTCATGTAGCAATTCAAATGGAAAGAGCTGTAATGATGGAGATCGAGCTATTACAAGTGTTTCAATTTTTTGAGTGTCTAGAATTAGAGAAATTCTGCCAAAAAGGTAATCATATAATAAGTCGTTGCTTTTCGAATTTTCTATTGGCTTTTGTTCAAGTATTTCTTTTCTGAACTCTGATACTACCTCTTCGAGCCTTTCGTCTGTCTTTTGAGATAAAAAAACAGCCGTGTCTTTTGTTATCAAAGAAGTATACAATGTTTCCCCAGATGTATATGAAGAAACAACACCAGTTTTTTGAGTGAGATTTTTAAGTTTTTCTTGAATCGTTTTTAAAGAAACTGGCTTAAAATTATACTTAGTCTGATGGTATTTTGGGTATTTGTTTTTGATTCGAATCAAAAGACTATCTAGAGATTGCTCAAGCTCAAATCGAGTTGTTTCAAGTATTTGTAGGGAGTCCCCCTTATCACTTTTTTGCTTGAGAATTTTCGTCTTTACACGCTCCAATTTAGAAATTAAAAGAGCTTCTTTATTTGCGATCTCTTCTGGAAGAATATTGCTTGACTTAGCTATCACTTCCAAAAATCTTAGTTGGACCCTTGTGATACTTTGCTTTTCGAAGAAAAAATGAATTTTTTCAAGGATTGCAGGATCTCCATACTTTTCATAAATTCTTATGTAATCTCTTATTGCTTTGAAATATAATTCTTCAGAATAATAGCCAAGATTTGACTGGTCAGAACTTGACAATCCCATACGAATTTCATCTACTTGTTGATCTGCTAAATCATAGGTATTGTAAAGTGTCTGTAAATCCTTTTCCAAAGGAACTTTCAAGTATTTACCAGACAATGCTTCTCCTTTTAATTTCAGGATCATAAATTGCTGAAACACATCGTTTACGTTCGTCAATTTTGGGTTTTCGTGATAATCCATTTTTTCAAAATCATAAACATTGGCTTTTAAGGCTTTTTGAAGATAAATGAGTGCCGAGTCGTATTGTTCTAGGGCGTTGTATGCTCTTCCTACATCCCCATAGATCCAAACAGCATGTGGATGTATTTGAGGCAGTGAAGATGACAGATAGTTTGCAGCAGATTTAAACGTATTAAGAGCGTCTTCTAGCTTATTGGAATCCATAAAAATGTATCCTTTTGAATGGAGTGTTTTTCCAATTGCTAAACTATCTACCTCTTTCATACTATGAAGCAACAACAAACTCTCATCATAATGGAATGAGGCCTTGTTTAGACGTCCCAATCCCCAATAACAATTTCCAATGGCGAGAAGACACTTACTTTCCAAAAGTTTATTCTTATTGCTACTTTCAATGATTTCTTGGAACAAGCGAATAGCAGAGTCATAGTGCGCTTGATAGTAAAATGCTCCGGCGATATTAAATGCAATTTTCCTTTTTAATCGCTCTGAATTTGATAATAATCTGGCAGCTGCCATAGCCTGATTGAGATAGGATACACCTTTCGATATGGAGGCTTGACTTCCTACATAGTTTAATCCTATAGCATTATGTGAGATTGCGATGAGTCTTTTATCCCCAGAAATTAAGCTCGAATACTCCAATATCAATTTTTCGCTTATAGATATGGCTTCATTATATTTTTGTGATTGAGCCATCATGTCCAGGCGAAATGAAACGGCTTCTACATAAAGATTATATTCTTCCGCATTATTGAAAATGACGGCTGCAGAATCAAAAAGAAGTTCAGCACTATTGTAATTTCCCTCTTCTTCCATTCTCTGCCCTTCTTCCATTAGGGTGACACCTTCGGAAACATTGTATTGACTATACACACAGGCGCACGTGCAGAAAAAAAATAGAAAATGAAGTGCTTTCATGTAGCCAATTTAGTCTTGGTTTTTTGTTTTAGTTTATAGTCTCGATATGCATAACTAAGAAAAAGAATGAATGTTAATTCGGTGGAGTTCATCCTACCAAATTAATCATCTCAGGAAATAAAATCAGCAGAATAAGAAATAGTAACTGTATGATTACAAATGGGACAATGCCCTGATAGATATGGCTGGTTTTTACTTCTGGAGGCGCCACACCTTTGAGATAGAACAAGGCAAAACCAAAAGGAGGTGTGAGAAATGAAGTTTGAAGGTTGACGGCAAGCAATATACCTACCCATATCAAATCAATACCTAATGAAACAAAGATTGGAGCAACTACAGGCACAATGATGAATACGATTTCAATAAAGTCAATAAAAAATCCTGAAATGAATACAATGATCATGACCAAAATTAAAAACCCAGTAGCATTCAGGTTAGCACTCTGAATCAGATCCAAGAGAAATTTATCACCTTCCAGACCTCTAAACACAAGAGAAAAAGCAGTAGCACCTACCAAAATCATAAAGACCATGGAGGTGAGCATGGTTGTTTCCCTCATCACCTCCTTTAGCATTTTTACATGAAATTTCTTGCTGATTATAGCAAGAATCATAGCTCCAAACGCACCAACTCCAGCAGCCTCCGTGGGAGAAGCTATACCAGCGAAAATGGATCCCAGAACGATTAAAATTAAGATGAAAGGGAAAAGGAATGATTTGACTACCTCCATGGAAAAACCTTCGCTTCTAAATTCCTGGAGTTTTTCTTTAGAGACTTTAGGTACTCTATCAGGGTAAATTTGCCCATACACAATGATGTAAATCAGGTATATCAAGACGAGTGCCACTCCGGGAACAATTGCTGCAAGAAACAGATCACCAACAGACACATTTAAAACACTTCCCAGTAAGACGAGTACAACCGATGGAGGTATGATTTGACCCAATGTGCCGGAAGAAGCAATGACGCCAGTACTTATTCTCGGACCATAACCATTTTTCAACATGGTAGGTAAACTGATGAGCCCCATCGTCACAACTGTAGCCCCAACAATACCAGTAGAAGCTGCCAGCATGGCGCCTACAACGACTACAGCAATCGCTAAACCACCTCGAATATTTCCAAAAAGCATGCTCATGGTATGAAGAAGTTTTTCAGCAATGCCAGACTTTTCCAGCATGATTCCCATGAAGATAAAAAGAGGAACTGCAAGCAAAACAAAGTTTTGCATGGTGCCATAAACCCGAAGAGAGAGGAGGTAAAAAAAGTCTGAATCAAAAACGAAAAGACCAACTAAAATGGATAGCCCACCCAACGTAAATGCTACTGGGTAACCTACTAGGATCGCAAGAAAGATTACCCCGAACAGGATGAGTGGTAGATACTCTATCACGGCTTATCGTAAACAAAATAGATGTTGCTCATTTCTTGCATGGAGAAGTTTTCCTTTTCCACTACGTTTTTGGCAGCTTTATTCATACCAGTTGTATCGATTCCTACTCTCAAGAAGTGAGAGCCCCTTTCAAGTTGACTGATGTCTATAAAAGAGGTAAATCCAAATTCATAATTTACTGGATGCTGCGTTTTGAACCATTGGATATTCCAAATTCTTGTGCTGTCAATACGAATGCTCAACCTTTTATTGAAAAACGCAGAAACTGAATCTGATGAAAGGACATCCCATTTAGTTTTGTTTAGTTTCCCTTCAAAAGTGTAGACTCCACCTAAAGATCCGACATTTCTAATAAATACTTTAAGTGTATTTTGTTGGATGATGTCTGATTGAATAGTAGTGACTAAATGATCGTGTTCGTTTCTAGTACTTTCATAATTTGCACCATTATAATCACCACTAGCGCTTGCTTTATAGTAGTTCTCTGTCTTATTACGAGAAATAGATCCATTTAAATAAACAAATCCGGCAGTCACTCCAAGTACAATGAAAGGGATCAAGTATGATTTCCAGCCTTTGGTGTTTGAAATAAGTACTAAAAGAGACCTTCTATAGAGAAAGGATAGAGTGACAATCCTAAAGAAATAAGCAACGTAGTAAAACCAATCGGCAGACCAATTCTTTCTTCTGAAATATCCGTTTGTCAAAAAATCGATAAATACGATTAGGCATAATAGAAAATAGAAAAGGATAAAAAATCCGACAGGAACAGCAAAGTATGGATTTTCATTCATTAGTGGAGTTACAAACTCAAAGAAGAAAATGAATGAGAAGATAAGTGCGGTAAATCCTACAAGTGTTCCGAAAAAGATAAATGAGATACCGTAGATGATTGAAGAGAGTTCTTCAAGTCTTAATACCATCTTTACCAAAGAGCCAGATTTTTGCAATTCTTTTTTGAACTGACCTTTGAATTTAAGTGCATCCTGGTTTACACCTTTGGGAAATACATAACTTAAGCCAACCGAACCTACCCAGATTCCTCGTACGAGGATATGAAGGATGTACCCAAAACTCAATAGTTTAACAGCTTTTTCTAAAAGCGAAAAAAGGTTGTGCATACTGCTCCCTCTATCAAAACTTTGCAAAGCTGTCCTGTCCAGATAATCTGGTACCTGATACAACGCATATAGCACAAGTGCTGATATGAGCAATTCAGCCTCCCAGCTATTTAATTGGATGGTTTTGAGCCATTGAGGAGTTTTTTCTCCAGCTTCTTTTTTCTTATTTTTTTCGTCCATTCAGGATGGTTTTAAGCGATTTAATAGACAATGAAATTCCTTGAAGCCCGAGCAAAAGGAAACCAATAGGGATTGTTGATTTGATGATATATCTCATAGGCAACCCTCCAGGTTGTGGGCTGGTTTCACCAAGTAGATAAGAGGTTTTTACAAATGACAAAGATTCCCAGAAAGCTACGGCACAAAATGGAAGCAGGAGTACAATGGTTCCTACTAGATTTACCCAGGCCTTTGAGACCTCAGAAAATTTGTGATAAAAAACATCAACTCTTACGTGTTTATCTTCTTGTAATGCCCAAGAAGCACCTAGCATAAATACAATAGCAAAAAGGTGCCACTCTAGTTCAAATGAAGCGGCGGAAGTCATACTCAAGGAGTATCGAAGGATGACGTCCACTACAATTACCAAAACCAGCAAAAGAGTAAGCCATGATACAGCCTTCCCAATGGTATTATTTAGTTTATCAATCAGGGTCACTTGACGAAAATAGTAAAAGAACCAATACCATATTCATACCTTTGCAAAATGCAAGATATTCGTAAAGAATCGCTAGACGGATTAATGAGTTGGTTTGAGGCCAATGGAGAGAAAAAGTTTCGTGCTAAACAAGTATGGGAATGGCTGTGGGAGAAGTCTGCAAAGACATTCGATGAAATGTCGAACCTTTCAAAGGGATTGAGAGATAAGCTAAAAGAAGAATACAGTATCAACCACATTGCACTAGATAATTCTCAGCTTTCAAATGATGGCACCATCAAGTCCGCTTTTCGATTGCATGATAAACATTTGATTGAGGGGGTGTTAATTCCCGCAGATGATCGTATGACCGCTTGTGTTTCTTCTCAAGTTGGGTGTTCACTGAGTTGCAAGTTTTGTGCTACGGGCTACATGAAGCGGGAGAGAAACCTAGATGCAGGGGAAATTTATGACCAAGTGGTTGCTATTCGCGATCAAGCAGAAGAGCATTATCAAAAACCACTTTCTAACATAGTTTTCATGGGCATGGGTGAACCTCTTCTTAACTATAAAGGAATGATGAAGGGGATTGATCGAATCACTTCCGAAGATGGCCTGAATATGTCTCCTAAGCGAATTACTGTTTCTACAGCAGGTATCGCTAAGATGATCACTAAACTGGCGGACGATGAAGTAAAGTTTAATCTAGCATTATCCCTTCATGCAGCAGATGATAAGAAGCGGGATACCATCATGCCTATCAATGAAACAAACACCCTCGATGCTTTAATGGATTCATTGCGTTACTTCTATGAAAAGACCGGTAATCGAATCACATTTGAATACATACTCTTTTATGATTTCAACGATTCAATTGAGGATGCAGAAAAATTATTGAAATATGCTCGCAGGGTGCCCACTCGGATCAACATTATTGAATACAATCCAATCTCAGAGGCGTCATTCAGTAAAGCGGACCCGGAGACCATTGATCGTTTTGCCAATCACTTGATAAAAGGAGGAATTCATACCAGTGTGAGAAGAAGTCGAGGTAAAGATATTGATGCAGCTTGTGGGCAACTTGCTAACAAGAGCAAGGTTGCATCATAGAAATTGACTTAAAAAAGAAGTGACAGCTTTCCAATATTCTTCATTGCCATTAGTCTTTTCCCACAGTGCTGAGGATCCATGCTTACCTTGAGATTCAGGTAGAAAATAAGTCTTTTCAGAAGATATTGATTCATACATCTTCCACCAGTTGCCTTTCTCACTTTTTGCAGAAGTAATGAAGACCGGATATTTAATGTTTTTAACACTACTTGTAATGAAGTCACCAGACTCTCCATCATTCTTGAAATACTCACCTGGGGAGAATGAAAGCACCCCTCTCACTTCAGTATAGCTTGCGCATTTCAATACCAAAGAAGAAGAATAGGAGCTTCCCCAAATGATTGGGTGCTCGTTTGCTAAATCATTGCTTTTAACATATTCGATTGCCGCTTCAATATCTGGAATAGTGTTCACATATTTAGTTGGCTTACCAGCACTTCGGGCATTTTTAGTAGTAAGATTCTCAATACCATTGGCAGCATTCCCAGATCTGAGATCAACGGCGAGACAGTTAAAACCCATAGCATTAAGTTTGGGTGCTATTTCCTGATACTCACCGCGGCTGTATCCTGCCTGATGAAACAGAATGATGAATGGAGCCGATTTGTCATGTGAAGCATACAGATCAGCTACAACACTAATCGCATCTTTCGACGGAAATGAGATCTGTTTTTGAGCGGTAGCACTTAACGAAAAAGCTATGAGCGCAATGAAGATTGTATTTTTCATAAGACAAGAGTAGCTATTTAATTATACGTAGATCATATTAAGCAGCAGTATTCTCATCGAGTATCTAGTGGGTGACATTATTATCGCCTAGTGCCTTATCGGAGCTTTGAGAGTTTTGATACCTCAGAAATGGCCTATGTTAAGAAGAGGTATCTTGATTATCAAGAGGTTACATTTTAGGCTTAAAGCAGGATTAACATTCATAATAAACAGGTAAATGCCTGTTCATTTTGGAGCGGGATTGTTCATGTTTTGTTAAATCAAGGCTCACCTTGTCGCAAAACACGTCTCCTACATTAGCGGGATAATCAATCCCTAACTAAATGAAAAGAATTTTACTTGGTGTGATACTCATGATCAGTATCACTTCGCTATTCGCACAAAGTATCAAAGGAAGAGTCACCGATGAATTTGGCTTGCCACTTCCAGGCGCTACTATTAAAGTACTCGAAAAGGAATATGTAGGAGGTATTTCCGATGGAAATGGAAACTACACCATCAATGTTGAAGCAGGTGATTACACACTTGAAGTATCTTATCTTGGTTACATCAAAATCACTCAGCCGGTGACAGTTTCCGGAAATACAAAAGTTGATTTTGATATGGAGCCAGGAGCAACCGAAGGTGCAGAAGTTATTGTTCTTGGAGATCGACTCAAGGGCCAGGCCAAGGCGATCAATCAGCAAAGAACGAATGACAACATTACTAATGTAATCGCTGCAGACCAAATAGGCCGCTTCCCTGATGCAAACATGGGAGATGCTTTAAAGCGTGTACCCGGCATTACCATGCAAGGCGATCAAGGTGAGGCTAGAAACATCATTATCAGAGGTCTGGCACCTCAGCTCAATTCAGTAACATTGAATGGAAACAGGTTGCCATCTGCTGAGGGCGATAATAGAAACATCCAGATGGATTTGATACCTGCGGATATGATCCAAACTGTGCAGGTTAATAAAGCGATAACACCAGCAATGGATGCCGATGCAATTGGAGGATCAGTAAACCTGGTGACCAGAACGCCTCCTACAGGTCTGAGAGTTTCAGGGAACCTGGGAACAAGCAGAGCAGTAGTTGGTGAAGGCCTTGGATACAATGGAGGAATTGTAGTAGGTAAAGGATTTGGAAAGCTAGGCGTGATCTTTAGCGGATCGTATCGAAATGATATGATTGGGTCTGATAATATTGAAGCAGAGTGGTCCAATGAAGTAGAAAACGCAGCGGATGGTGAAGACTATGAAGTTGCACCATACGTGGCTGAAACGGATATCCGAGAATATCAAATAGAAAGAACACGAAGAAGTGCGTCACTTGACTTCAACTATGAAATCAATACAAGTCACAGCCTATTTGTGAAAAGCATGTACACTTGGAGAGATGATTGGGAAAATAGGTTCAGACTAAGAACAAGTGTAGAAAATGCAGATTTCGCAAATGGCACAAACAGCGCTCCTACAGCCTATTATGGTGAAGCATCTCGTCAGACCAAAGGAGGTGTAGGAAGTGATCGAGTAGATAACAGACGACTGGAAGATCAGCGAGTAAGAATGCTATCTATCGGAGGACAGCATGACTTTGGTGCTTTAGACATGAGCTGGATGGGTTCGATTGCCAAAGCTTCTGAGGAGCGCCCGGATGAGAGATACATCGTTTACGAAACAGATTTTGCAGGAGGACCTCTGAATGTGGATGTTTCAGATCCGGAATTCCCACTCATTACCCCTACGAATGCTGCAGACGGAGCAGATAACAATTATGCGTTTGATAAAATTGAAAGAGAGTTTCAATTCACGGAAGAAAAGGATCAGGTATTTCAAATAGACTTTAAACTACCTGTTAAATTTCAAGATGGAGGCTTTCTGAAATTTGGAGCTAAATACCGAGGAAAGAAGAAATTCAGAGACAACAATTTCACTGAGTATGGATGGGTGGATGATACTAATGTGGCAACTTTAAGTCAAGTACCTACCATCAATCAAACAGATGCTGACTACCTCGCCGGAAGCCAATTCCAGGCAGGAAACTTTGTATCGCCTCAATATCTTGGCGGTCTTGATTTGGATAACAGCGCACTGTTTGAAGGTGAATCTCAGCCGAGTGAATTCTTAGCCGCAAACTACACAGCAGAAGAAAACATCATTGCCGGTTATGCTCAGGTGGATCAAAACTTTGGTGACCTGAAAGTGCTGGCCGGAGTGAGAATTGAAAGGACATCTTTTGACTATGTTGGAAACGAGGTAGTCGATGAAGAAACACTGGTTCAGGAAATAACAGGATCGGATGATTATACGAACATACTTCCTTCATTGCACTTCAAGTATGATTTCACAGATGATATAATTGTACGAGCTGCTTGGACCAATTCATTGGCAAGACCCAACTACTTCGATTTGGTGCCATATGTAGATAACAGAACGGAAGACCTTGAATTGTTTTTAGGCAATCCAAATTTGGATCCAACTACTTCTTCAAACATTGACTTGATGGGAGAAATGTACTTTCAGTCAGTAGGTCTCTTTTCCATAGGAGGATTCTACAAATCGATTGACAACTTTATTTACATCGGCTCAAGTGAGCAGGTAATTGATGGAGAAAATTACGATGTATTCCAAGCACAGAATTCAGGTGAAGGTAGCATCACAGGGTTTGAAGTATCCGTCCAGCGTCAACTAGATTTCTTACCTGGCATTTGGAAAGGAATTGGAGTTTATTTGAACTACACCAATCTATCCTCCGATGTAACGGGCATTGCTAATGAGGACGGAGATACCAGAGATGATATTGATCTTCCGGGAACGGCGAATAACATGTTCAATGGATCACTTTCCTTTGAGTCCAAGAAGTTAGTAATAAGAGCTTCTATAAACTATTCATCTGATTACATCGATGAGGTTGGAGGGAATTCATTTGAAGACAGATATTACGATGAGCAGTTCTTCCTCGACATCAATGCATCATACGCGGTGACATCCAAGTGGAGGGTTTTCGGAGAAGCAAACAACCTGACGAACCAACCATTGAGGTATTATCAAGGTCAGCAGAACAGAACGATGCAGTCTGAATTCTACGGTCCTAAGTATAACTTCGGAGTGAAGTTTGACATGTTCAACAAATAAGAATAACAAATAAATCATTGTAAAGGAAGGTGCTATAAAGCAACCTTCCTTTCTTTAATTATACACAAGATGAAATTCAGATATTTATTTTTAATAATTATTGCATTTGTTAGTTGTCAGCCAATTGCAGAGCAAAAGACAACCGAGGGGAAGGCAGTAAAAGTCTCATCAGATTTCCATGAGATAGAAGATGCCTATCATTTCTATACTATTGGTGATTGGGGAAGAAATGGAGAGTATAAGCAAAAGGAGCTTGCAGATATGATGGACCTTGCGGGCAGAAAGATTGAGCCGGAGTTTATTGTCTCAACAGGCGATAATTTTTATCCCAATGGTGTGGCCAGCACTCAGGACCCTTATTGGGTTTCATCTTTTGAAAACATATATTCAGGGCATACACTTTTTTGTCCGTGGTATGTGGTGCTTGGAAATCACGACTACCGAGGAAACTATCAGGCTCAAATCGATTATTCCAACATCAGCCAACGATGGAATATGCCAGCTCAATACTATTTCAAAGATATTGAGACTGATGACGGAGCGATTATTCGATTTGTATTCATTGATACCAGTCCTCTAAATGATGAGTACTACCAAGAGACCAAGTATGTCAAAGTACATGATCAAGACACGACGGCACAGCTTGCCTGGATGGATGAAGTTTTAGATGTGGAAGTAGATTGGAAAATAGTTGTTGGACATCATCCACTATATACTGGCGGGAAGCGAGTCGAAGATCAAATGTGGGTAAGAACACATATTGAAAAACTGCTGACAAAACATAAAGTACACTTATACTTGGCGGGTCATGAACATGACTTACAGCATATCAAAAACGATCAATTACCTACTCATCACATCATTTCTGGTGCGGGATCAGAAGTTCGGGAAACAGGTATGATGGAGCACTCAGTTTTCGCAAAAGCCATTCAGGGTTTTGTGGCTAGCTCTATTACGCAAGATTCCATTTACAATCAATATGTAGATGTGGATGGCAATGTTATTTACGCTCATACAGTCAAAAAGAAATAGTTTTTATTGGAATTTGTTGAACCTATCTAATGGGGCTCATTCTTTAGGTTTCCTTTCAAAAACTAGTAGAATATATGAATGCTATATGTGGCTAAGTAGCCAATAACCCAACGCTTGTTGAGCTTTCGTCGAACGGCTTGCATAATCATTTCATAAAATCTTAATATTGTAAATCCTTAAGAATCATATGTTGAAGACAGCTACCATTATTTTACTGACATTATTGTCTGCTAGTTTATCACCCCAGTTTTTTTCATCTCAGCGGGTAATCGCGATAATTGAAGATGAAAGGCTCATAGAGGCCTCTGGTTTAGAAGAATCACATCAAAACCCTGGTTATTTCTGGACCCACAATGATAGTGGAGGTCGGCCTATGCTGTTCTTGATTGATACGAATGGACAGGTGAAAATGGAGGTGAAATTAGAGGGGATAATTAATCGCGATTGGGAGGAAATTGTAACCGTAAGAGAGGGAAACACCTCTTATATCTATGTTGCAGAAATTGGTGACAATCGAGCTGTATATGATGAAGTTAAACTGATCCGTCTTGAGGAACCAAAGTTTGACAAAAGGGGGAGTGTTTCCATTCCAAAAGAAGAAATAGCTGTTATGCAATTTCAATATCAAGAAGGCTCGAGAGATGCTGAAGCTATTATGTATGATAAGCGCACGGAGGAATTCGTGTTGATAACCAAGCGAGAAAAAAAATCCATGGTTTATTCTTTCCCTTTTAAGGAAAGTGCTAAAACAGTCATCAAATCAAAAGGGACAATACCCTCTAGAAATTTTACCGCTGCAGATATCAATGAGGATGGAGAGATATTGTTAAAACATTATGATGCCATCTATTTCTGGAGTGCGTCTAAGAAGCCAGCTTTAGAAAGGATTTTAGATTGGAATCCCATCAACATAGCGTATGCACCCGAACCTCAAGGTGAGGCGATGTGCTGGTATAAAAAAAACTTCTATACACTAAGTGAGAAGAACGAAGGAAAGCCACAGGAGATGCTGGTCTTTGAACGGATGAAATAGTATCCTTCTGCCATCCGAATGTTAAATACTACCTTTGCATTTTTAAAATTAAATTCAACTATAGTGAGAAATTACATTAAAATTTTGCTTGCTCTGATAGTACTTATTTTATGGACAGGTTGTGGTTCAGATGATTCAACGACACCTAAGGAACAAGAAAAGTCTTATTTATCAGGAGTATTTTTAGACTCCCCAGTTGAGGGGCTGCTATTTATTTCTGGAGACACAACCGGGTACACCAATTCTGAAGGAACTTTTATTTACGAAGAAGGAGAGGATATTGAATTTAGAGTTGGAGCAGTAAGTCTTGGAAAAGTTGTTCCGAAGGAAACAATTAGCCCAATTGATCTTGGAGGCGCAGATGCGACAATCAATACATCTTTAGTGAAAAATATTGCGTCACTCCTGCAATCACTCGATTCAGATGGAAATACTTCGAATGGGATTGCTATTCAAAAAGAAGTTTCAGATGAAATAGAATCTAATTCGATCGATTTATCATCTTCAAATTTTGGTGGTGAATTACAGAATTTACTTACAACTCTTAACGCTGGCCTTAGTTTAGACCTTGAATTTGTACATCCATTTTATGCAGCCAGAAACCTTGCTACCTCATTAGAATTGGAAGATGAAGTGATATTAACATCTACAGTGAAATCTGGGAGAAGATGGGAGGATGGGTTCTATTTCGCTTACAATTCAACAGGTTATGGAGACCCAGAGGTTGAGTATGTGTTTAATATCAATGCAGACAGTGTTGTGTATAATTTTGGTGGAGGCACAGCTTATATTTTCGAGGTTGAATACACTTCTGATACACTTTTTGGGATAGGCTCACTTTATCAAAATATCAATGAAACTCCAGAGCTTTTCTATTTATACAGGAATAGAATTTCAAGTCCGGGTTACATTGTAGATCATAACGACTCCACTTTCATAGGATATTTCAATCTGAGAAAAACTTCGGGAAACCCTGATGAAATTCAAGGTACTTACAAGCAATTTCTAATTCTAGATGGGAAGAAGGATGAAAATTCAGATCCTTTTATTGTGACCTCTCTCAATAGTGAACTAGAAATTTCAGAACTTGATGAAAACGATAGTATCACTTTCACAACTACTTCCTTCCTTGATGATCCCGCTACAGTGGAAACATTTAAGATGCATGCAAATGCAGTATTGGATGAAGAACTTTTCCTAGTTCTTCTCGATGGATCAGAATATATCTATGCAACAAGGAACAGTGAGTTATATCCTGGTCTTATTTCTTACAAGGTTGAGGATTAACTCCTAATGAAATCGTTTAATGGCGAAATCCAGATATGGGTTTCGCTATTTTTTACTCGCATTAAAAAGCTTCTGCTTCTCATCTTTTGTTAAGCTCTCATAGCCTTTGTCAGATATCTTGTCCAGAATGGCATCTATTTCTGATTGTGGAGTGCTGCCACTCTCAGATTGCTTAGAACTTGTTGCCTTTTTAGTTGGCCTTCTGTTACCAGATCGATGGGTGACCTTGATTTTAGTTTGTGGTTTAAACATGCTTTTGATGAATTGTATAGAAGCAGTAATCCAGCCTCCTATGTTATTACCCTGCTTTAATTGCGTTATATAGAACCATCCCATCATCGCTCCGCCAAGATGCGCAAATTCTCCTCCAGCATTTACATTGCCTCTGGTTCCAATCAGGCTGAGGAATACTGATACTAAGGCAATGTACTTGATCTTAACAGGGCCGATAAACATGAGGAGTATCGTGTAATTAGGTGAGTGCACTGCAGCTCCTATTACAACTGCGGTAACTCCTGCGCTTGCACCCACCATTGTGGCTATGTGAGAGGCATTTTCAAATTTTGGAATCGCATTATAAGCTAAAATGTAAACTAAGGCACCAAATAGAGCTCCCATTGAAAATATTCCAATGACCTTATCGCTTCCTATAAAGTCCTGAATGATCCTACCAAACCAATAGAACCAAAGCATATTAAATAGTATATGCATGAAGCCATCATGAACAAATATGTGGGTAAGAAGTGTCCAGGGTTTTAAAAGTAAAGTTGATGGATTTGATGGCAAACCAAGCCAAGGTCTAACCTGATCCCCGAGACCTAGAATTAACATAAGTCCAGTGAAAACAAAGACAATTACGTTGATAAGAATTATTTGCGCAACCGCATTATTTGGCTTATTCCAAGCGTTTTTGAAATCTTCTAAAATTCCTCCGTTCATTCTAATAAAATTTCTTGGTGTCGTTTTTCCAAAACTTCAACAACAGAAAAGCGATTAGCATTCCGCTGAGATGTGCAAGGTGAGCAACGTTATCTCCAGGTGTTCTATTAAATTCAGCATAGAGTTCATACATCGCATAGAAGAACACCAGATATTTTGCTTTTATTGGTATAGGGGGGAAAAGTAGGAAGAGTTCTGTATTAGGGAATAAAAAAGCAAAAGCAAACAGAATCCCAAACACTGCTCCTGAAGCACCAACCATGTTTCCATTGGTAACAACACCCTCATAAATACTTCTTACTGCAGCTACTGTTTGTCCTGCGTATGATGGATCATCGTAATACAAGTCTAGCAATTCTCCACCTCTAGCCACATTAATAAAGGATTTGTTGTCAAGGATAAACCTTTCAAAAGCTTCAGGGCTTGGGTCAGACATGTAGGCTTCAGCTGCATTTTTTAAAGGTAATTTTTCAATAGCGTCAGCAGCTCCATAAAGAATGCCGGCCCCTATTCCACAAACCAAATAGAAAATAAGAAATCGCTTAGATCCCCATACCGTTTCCAGCATAGGAGCGAAAACCAATACAGCTATCATGTTCCCAAATAAATGCCACATTCCTCCATGTAACCACATGTAAGTAAGGAATTGGTATGGAGCAAATTCGGATGAATAAATCACTCTTAATCCGAACCATTCAGATAATGGTAACTTCAATAATGATGATAGCAGTAGTATTGCTACATTGATAATTAAGATATTCTTTGCTACTGGGGTAAGTCTTCTAAACACTTTTTTTGAA
Source organism: Marinobacter alexandrii (assembly GCA_039984955.1). NCBI lineage: Bacteria > Pseudomonadati > Pseudomonadota > Gammaproteobacteria > Pseudomonadales > Marinobacteraceae > Marinobacter > Marinobacter alexandrii. The sequence goes on along the minus strand of JBDWTN010000007.1, from coordinate 1,627,928 downwards.
TTCTAACTACTAACTTTTCTTAAACCACTCATTTATCTGCTCTAAACTAACCAAAACATACGTAGGATTGCCATCAGGTGTATAATTTGGTTGGGTACATGCAAAGAGTCGATCCATTAAATGATCCATCTCTTCTTCTTTCAACTTATTACATCGATCCCCTGCTGTTCTTTTGGCTAGTGCTCTCGCCAAACTTTCATTTCTAGGTAAATCCAATTTCTCAGCATTAAACTTAAACTGCTCGATCAATCCCTCAAATACTTCTTTTTCGTTGCATGGGGCTAACTCAGACGGAATTCCTTGAATGACAATCATGCTTTCGCCCATTTGTTCAAACTCGAAACCTAACCGATTAATCTCCTCTTTCAACTCCATCGTAAGTGCAAAGTCAGAAGGATTTAGCACAACTTGCTGGGGAAACATGCAAGATTGCGATACTCCCGAACCTGTCTTCATTGATCGCTGATATTGCTCAAAAAGGATTCGCTCCAAAGCAGACACCTTATCCAATACTACCATCCCACTCTTAACCTGACGAAGCAAATAACGTCCGTGAAGATGATATGTTGGTTTTTTTTCTTCAATCTCAGAAGATTGATTCATAGAACTAGTGAAAGTTGTCTGAATCACACGCTCCTTTTCTGCTTCTTCTATCGTTGCGATTTCTTCTTGAGAGGCAGATGCATAAAGTTCATTGAGCTTCTCAAGTCGCTCTTGGCTATTTTCAATTGACTTGAAGGAACCATAATCTCGATCTTTCTTAGTTGTGAAAGTCTGATTCTCTCGCTGGATATTTAAATGTTCAAAGCTTACATCAGCTGAAAAATCGAGCGAAGGTGTCACGTTGAATGATGCAAGGGCTTGCCGGATGGCAGAGTTGATCACTCCATACAGCATTCGATCGTCATCAAATTTCACCTCTGTTTTGGTAGGATGTACATTGATATCCACATGAACAGGATCAATTTCAATGAACAAAACATAGAAGGGAAAATAGTCTTCCTTCAATAACCCTTCATAAGCCCTTACCACCGCATGGTTCAAGTAGCTGTTCTTAATGAACCGGTTATTAATAAAGAAAAACTGCTCGCCTCTGGTCTTTTTAGCATTTTCAGGTTTTCCTATGTAGCCTGAAATTTTCACTAAATCAGTTTCTTCACTACAGGGAACCAATTGCTGCTGATAATTTTTTCCGAATAACTGGACGATTCGTTTACTCAGTTTTCCTGCTTCTAATTTGTAAGTCTCAAGATCATTCTGAATCATTGAGAAAGAAATTTCTGGGTTGGCGAGTGAGATACGTTGAAACTCATCACTAATATGCCGCAGTTCCACTGGGTTTGATTTCAAGAAATTTCTTCTGGCAGGAACATTGTAAAAAAGATTTTTCACACTAATAGAACTACCTGTGTTGAAAGCAATTGGTTCTTGACTCTTTATCTCAGATGATTCTATGATCAATTGTGTTCCAAGTTCATCACTCTCCTGTCTGGTTTTAAGTTCAACCTGAGCTACCGCCGCGATGGATGCCATTGCTTCGCCTCGAAATCCCAATGTTCTGATTTTAAATAAATCATCCGAAGTGCGAATTTTGGAAGTTGCATGTCTTTCAAAGCTCATTCGTGCGTCAGTTCCACTCATTCCACAGCCATTATCTACTACTTGAATAAGAGCTTTTCCAGCATCTTTTACAATTAGTTTGATAGATGTAGCACCAGCATCTACACTATTTTCCAGCATCTCTTTTACAACAGAAGCGGGTCTTTGCACAACCTCCCCAGCTGCAATTTGGTTAGCAATACTATCCGGTAATAAGTGAATGACATCACTCATCTTTTACTCCTCAAATTTTTAAGTCGATAAATAAGGTAGGCGGGAACAATGACCCACAGAATGTAGTAAAAAATTTCATTTCCAAATTGAAGCCAACCGAGAACCATTAAACCCAGAAGGGTAGCAATCCCGAGCTGAATCATGGAAGCAGCAGGTGCTGATTTAGCTTTTCTTTTGAAGTTGATTTTGGAGGGTTGATAATCTACAGATTCGGCTCCATCCATTCGCTGTTTTATCCGTTCAGTACGTTCCTTTATTTCTTCTTTTACAGGATCATAATACCTCGGTTTTATTCGAAACTGCTGATGTCTTGGTAGACGGAAAAGAGATGGAAATCGCATTAGGTATAGTTATTGGTCGAATGTTTTATTAATGAACACGACGTGAATGAAAAATTGTTCAAATTTAAGATGAAATGAGCATGATTGAGAATATTCAGGCAATCTATTATTCTTGTCGTAGGCCATAGTTATGAAAAGGTATCTTCAAATAGTATTCATTCTCAATTGCGCAATTGTTTTTGCAAATGACTCAGGAACATTGAGTGAGGTTTGGATTGACGGTAGTTCTTTTTATAAATCACTAGATCATAAGAAAAAAACCACACTTTATTTTAATAAATGGACTACATATACAGAGCAGTTTTTATCGGACGATAATTATTATGTAGCCCTTCAACTAGGTCTAACACTAGATCCACTACCAAATGACAACATCAACTTACCCTCTTTGCGAGATTTATCAGCCATTGAAAATGAGAATGTAAGGATTGATTACTTCAGATTCCTCGAAAGCTTTGGAAGAACTTACGGTGTAAATCACATGATTTTGCCTGATACAGCAGGCCTTAGTGTTTATGAAAAGGAAATAGTCATTCAGGCAAATGAGCACTCTCCGTACTATTTTCTTCTCAAATCATGCCTCACACACTCTTTACCCGATTCTAAGAAGGAATTTTTAGTCGAGTCAGAAATACAACGTACTATCTGGATAGCAAACCAAAATGAGAATACCAAGAAACTCAATCGTTGGAGTAAAAAGGCAGCTGATTCGAAAAGGTTTACCTTTTATTCAGCACTTAAAAAATCAAAACAAGTAGAATTCATTCCTGCTTTCGAATTTCCAGTTTCGTTGGCAAAAAGGGTATTCTCAGAAAGTGTCATTGCGATCGATCCATCTATCAAGTTTCCGATACTGGAAAAGACAGTAACATATTTAGGAGACGATGAGCAGCTTAGGAAGAGACTTGGACAGTATGCAAAAGTTTTGAATTACCGAAGAAAAGAAATTACCTGTATTGTCGATCTCCGATATGGAGAGAGGGACTACTTTGACGAAGATATTCTTCTACTTACTGAAGCAAAAATTAAAAGGAATAGTGCATTAATATTTTCCAATCTGGATTTTGCTGGACAAGACGTGTTGATAGGAAAAATGCTTTTTGGAGCACATGGTATACATGGGAGAAGTGATGTTTCAGATTCCAGGAAGATGATTAATCCAGCATATTTAGGTTTTGCCGATCCTCAGTTTGAGGGAATGAATGATAGCCATTTACTTTGGATGGACTCGTTAGCGTCATATGCTATCAAAAATTTTGCTACTCCTGGGATGCAATTGGTTGTTGTAAAAAATGGGTCAGTTGTCATGGAAAAGCCATATGGATTCTACACGTACGACAGTATAAAGCCAGTAAGCAATGAAACGGTGTATGATATTGCCTCACTCACAAAAGTAATAGGCACGCTTCCTGCAATTGCTTTATTGATTGATCAAGGTAAACTTTCATTAGACGATTCATTAAGTCAACATCTTGATGAATTCAGAGGGTCAAATAAAGGGGGGGCTACAATCCGTCAGCTCATGGCTCATAATGCAGGGCTTCTTCCATATGTGCCATTTTGGAGCATGGTTATGGATGGAGATCGGTTAGATGCATTTTACTACAAGACTCCTGAAGATGAAGCGAATGATGTGAGAACGTATGGATTGGAGCCACACCCTAGTATGGTAGACTCACTTAAGAGTTTCATCGTGAGGTCAAACCTAATTAAAGACCCGACTGAATATACCTATAGTGATCTTGGATTTATGATACTTCATTTATTAGTCGAAGAAATTTCAGAGATGCCTTTTGAGCAGTATCTAGCAGAAAATTTTTACCTGCCCATGAAACTGAATCATACGGCATTCAATCCAAAACTAAAAGGCAGGTCATTTGAAGAAATAGCACCCACAGAATACGATCAGCGATATCGCAATTATCAAGTTTGGGGAGAAGTTCATGATCGAAATGCTCTGGTTTTTGGAGGTGTAGCGGGCCATGCAGGTCTATTTTCTACAGCTTCTGATCTAGCTAAAATGATGTCCATGTTTTTAAATAATGGCTACTATGGTGGCAAGCAGTACATCTCCAAAGAAACCTTAAGTCAATTCAATGCAAGATATTTTGATGATAATCGAAGAGGTCTTGGTTGGGATAAAAAAGATGGAAAACGTGATTCAGCATCGTCACTTGCAAGTGATCTAAGTTTTGGTCATACAGGTTTTACAGGAACTATGGTATGGGCGGACCCAGAGGAGGATTTAATTTTTGTTTTTCTAGCCAACAGAATTTATCCTGATGCTAATAATTGGAAGCTTGGAGAGCTAAATACACGCACCAATCTTCATGATGTTATATATCAATCATTGGAAAATACTAATTGACGAAACTTATTCGTGATAGACTTGGTTTAAAACCCTTGAAGAAATTGACCTGACACATGAAAGTAGGAATTGTATGTTATCCCACCTATGGGGGTAGTGGTGTAGTCGCCACGGAACTTGGCAAAGCTCTGGCAAAAAAGGGACATGAGATTCATTTCATTACCTACTCTCAGCCTACTCGTCTGGATTTCTTTAACCCAAACTTGTATTATCATGAAGTGAGTGTAAAATCATATCCGCTCTTTCAGTATCCTCCATATGAGCTAGCATTGGCAAGTAAAATGGTGGATGTAGTCCTGCATGAAAAACTTGATTTGCTTCATGTGCATTATGCTGTCCCACATGCTTCAGCTGCCTATATGGCGCAGCAAATCTTGAAAACAAAAGGTTATGAAATTCCATTTATAACGACACTTCACGGAACAGATATTACGATAGTAGGAAAAGATGCAACTAACGAACCAGTTGTCACATTTTCTATTAACGAATCGGATGGAGTTACTGCTGTTTCTGAGGACCTCAAGAAAGATACGTTGGAGCACTTCGATGTTTCAGTACCTATTCAAGTTATTCCTAATTTTATTGATTTGGATCGGTTCAAGAAACAACCAAAAGAGCATTTCAAAAAGGCAATTTGTCCTGATGGAGAAAAATTAGTTGTTCATACTTCGAACTTTAGAAAAGTAAAGAGGGTCGAAGATGTATTGAAAGTATTTTGTGAAGTAAGAAAGGTTGTTCCATCTAAACTGTTGTTAATTGGAGATGGCCCTGAAAGGAAGAGTATGGAAGATATCGCAAAAGGTATCTGTACAGATGACATAAGATTTTTAGGGAAGTTGGAAGCAGTTGAGGAAGTATTGTCGGTAAGTGATCTTTTTCTGATGACTTCAGAAAAAGAAAGTTTTGGTCTGGCAGCACTTGAGGCGATGGCATGTGAAGTGCCGGTTATTTCTTCTAATGCAGGAGGGTTGCCGGAATTAAATGATGAAGGTAAATCAGGATACGTATGTGAAGTAGGTGATGTTGACACCATGGTTAAGCGAGCGATTCATATTTTGGATGAGAAAAATTTAGAATCATTTAAAAGAGGAGCTCTCGCCAGAGCCAAGGAGTTTGATGTTAATAATATCCTACCGAAATACGAGTCATACTATGAATCCGTTTTAGAAAAACATAAAAAATCATTATCAGAGAGTTTGTGAAAAATTAGGGTTTCTTTTTCCTAATTTTGCCGTGAATTCAAAAAAAGCTATGGAACTGAAGAATAAGCCACATACCAAGGGAACAAAAGCGCTCTTCAATAACCGATTTATGGAGCGATTGACGAGAACACACATAGCCATGCCTTTGATCCTTTTTACAGCTATTTCAACCGGATTAATGATCTTCGGATTTAATCGCACATATCTTACTGCCTTAAGCGCTCCTCTTTTGTTCTTCGCTGGATTCCTAGCATTTACATTGGTAGAATATGTGATGCATAGGTTTCTTTTTCACCTACATCCTAAGACTGAAAAACAAGAAAAATTTGCCTATACAGTGCATGGGATTCATCATGACTATCCGAAAGATAGAGATCGCCTTGCTATGCCGATTCCTTTAAGTCTACTTCTTTCTACTGGTTTCTTTTTCTTTTTTAAGTTGATTATGGGAATTTATGTATTTGCATTTCTTCCTGGCTTTCTAATAGGATACGCGTCATACTTATGGGTACACTATATGGTACATGCGTTCCAACCTCCTAAGAATTTCTGGAAAGTTCTTTGGGTTCATCATGGGATACACCATTATAAAGATCCTGGAAATGCCTTTGGCGTATCATCTCCTTTTTGGGATATGATATTTGGAACAATGCCTAAGAAATAGAATTTATTTATTTCTATCTTCTTTTGCTTTTTTAGCAGCCTCTTTCCTTTTTCTCTTTTCTGGTGAGGCAGGCTCTAGCGTGGCTTTGAAAATGAAGTCCCTTGTGCCCCAAAAAAGATTGGAAACCAATGATACGAATATGGGTCGTCTACCAGGCATTTTTAAATGTATTGGTATGTTAATTTAGTCAGAAATATTCTGATTTCATTATTCTTTTTAATCCAGAAGAAATCATTCCTGTATCTTTTTAGTTAAAGTAATTATTATGATCGGATATCGATTTACAGAATTTATTCCAGAGAAAAACCCAGAACAGAATGCGTTTGACAATCTGCTGAATATTTTCCTCCAACTTATGGTCATTACATCTGGTGATGTGAGTGAGGCATTGAGCTGGCTTACAAACCTTGATCGTGAACATAGGCTTTCTACTGCAGATTATGGGATTGGTGATTTCATTGATGACTTGAAAAACAAAGGCTATATCGATGATAAAAATGAAAAGGGTGAACTTAGAATTACCTCAAAAAGTGAACAGGAAATTCGTAGAAGTGCATTAGAAGAAATTTTTGGAAAACTAAAAAAGTCTGGAAAGGGAAATCACAAAACAAATCATACAGGCTCAGGGGATGAGATCACATCAGACTACAGAGAATTTCAATTTGGAGATTCAATAGAGCAAATCGAGATGACGGAAAGTTTGCGCAATGCACAAATCAATCATGGACTCAATGATCTGATGCTTACTGAAAATGACCTGGAGATAAGGGAACGAGAGTATAAAACGCAGACTTCCACTGTTTTGATGATAGATATAAGTCACTCAATGATTCTCTATGGAGAAGACCGGATTACTCCTGCGAAAAAGGTAGCAATGGCGTTGGCTGAATTAGTGAAACGAAAGTATCCGAAGGACACTTTAGATGTAATTGTATTTGGCAATGATGCATGGCAGATAGAGGTAAAAGATCTACCCTATTTGAATGTGGGACCATACCATACCAATACAGTAGCGGGGTTAGAATTGGCGATGGACTTATTGAGAAGGAGAAAAAATAAGAACAAACAAATATTTATGATCACGGATGGTAAGCCTACTTGCCTGAAAGAGGGATTGAAATATTACAAAAATAGCTTTGGTCTGGATCCTAAAATTTTAAACAAGACAATGAACTTAGCTGCTCAGTGTCGGAGAATAAATGTCCCAATTACTACATTTATGATTGCTTCAGATCCATACCTAAAAGAGTTTGTGAGAGAATTTACTGAGGTTAATAAAGGCAATGCATACTACAGTAGTCTACAAGGCTTAGGAAACCTGATTTTCGAAGACTATAGAAGAAATAGAAGAAAAAATCTATAATTCGATCACATTGCTTTTGAAACTAAAGTGCTAATACACGGAAAAATATAATTGATGAAATACCAAGATTTGAGTGCTGAGAAAAAACTGAAGATCAATACGCTGGGCGAGTTAAAGAATTCAGGATATGAATCGGTATCCATTAAAGAAGAGTTGAGAGCTAATCTAGTCAAGACCAGAAAGGCGGGCGAAAATATTTTTGAAGGAATCTGGGGATATGAAGACACAGTTATTCCAGATGTTGAACGAGCCATTCTATCAAGACATAATATCAATTTCCTAGGACTCAGAGGTCAGGCAAAAACACGTATGGCCAGGATGATGACACGACTCCTTGATGAATATATTCCTGTTATAAAAGGGTCTCCATTGAATGATGATCCACTAAATCCGATATCAAAATTTGCTATCGATAAAATAAATGAACTAGGAGATGCTACACCCATGGGGTGGATGCATCGAGATGAACGATATACTGAGAAACTAGCTACTCCTGATGTAACGATCGCAGACTTGATAGGTGATGTAGACCCCATAAAAGCTGCTAGCTTGAAACTTCCATATTCAGATGAACGAGTCATTCATTTCGGATTAGTTCCAAGATCTCATCGAGGAATTTTTGTAATAAATGAACTGCCGGATTTGCAAGCTCGTATTCAAGTTGCACTTTTTAATATTCTGCAAGAAGGAGATATCCAAATACGTGGATTTAAATTAAGAATGCCTTTAGATGTTCAATTTGTCTTTACAGCTAATCCTGAAGACTATACCAATAGAGGCTCCATCGTAACACCGCTAAAAGATAGAATTGATAGCCAGATTATTACGCACTATCCGTCATCCATTGAAATTGGGAAGAAGATCACATTGCAGGAAGCAGCACTAGCCAAAGAGCAAGAAGAAGGAGTAGAAGTTTTTGATTTAGCCAAAGACCTCATAGAACAAATTGCTATGGAGGCAAGAGATAGTGAATATGTAGATGCGAAGAGTGGTGTCTCAGCCCGACTGACAATCTCAGCTTTTGAGAATCTGGTAAGTGCTTGCGAGAGACGTATGCTAGTTAGCGAAGAAGATAAGACAAACGTGAGAGTGACTGATTTCGTTGGGGTAATTCCGGCAATCACAGGAAAAGTGGAATTAGTTTACGAAGGAGAACAAGAAGGACCAGGCATAGTAGCTAATAATTTGGTGGGAAAAGCAATAAGATCACAATTCATCAACTATTTCCCTGATCCTGAGAAGGAGAGAAAAAAGGAATCGGATAACCCTTATGAATCTATCAAAGAATGGTTCGAAAAGGGAAACATGATAGACCTAATGTTCGATGCAAAAGAAAGCGACTATCAAGAAGAACTTAAGAGTATTCCAGGTCTCGAAGCACTGGTAGATAAGTATCAGAAGACATCCCACGAAGGATTTAAATACTTCTTAATGGAATTTGCTTTGTTTGGATTAGCTGAATATAGTATGCTTAGTAAGCACCAACTTGAGCAAGGCATGCAATTCAAGGATTTATTTACGAGCATGTTTTCTATGCCGGAAATGGGGGATGAAGAATGAAATAAGTCTAACTCCAAAAGCGCGAAGGAAGGATGAACAAGAATTACGAGCATTCGATGTGGCCTTTAAAAAAAAGCGATACGCAAGAAAACGTTATCGAGCTTCTTAAGTTAATTCGAGGAGGAGAAAGTCAATTTGTAGAATTTAAGAAGAAGGCAGCTCACCCGGAGAAAATTATACGAGAAGTGGTGGCTTTTGCCAATTCCAAAGGAGGCCACCTGTTTATTGGAGTAAATGATGATGGCACATTGGCGGGATTAAAACATCCTGAAGATGAGGAGTTTGTTCTTACAAAAGCCATAAATGAATTGTGCAGACCAGCCATTCAATTTAAAGTTGATTTGGTTCAGGTGAGAGAAGATGTTGAAATTCTCCACTATCATATTGAAGAGAGCAACCTCAAACCTCACTTTGCTTTTTTAGAAAAACGTCACCGATACGGAAAAGCATTTGTTCGCTCGGCAGATCATTCTATTCAGGCAAGTTATGAGGTTAGGCAAATCTTAAAGCAAAGCGATAAACCACATCGTGCGATTGAGTTTGAAGATAAAACACGCGAGCTATTCAAATATTTTGAATCTCATTCAGGAATCACACTCGCACAATATAGGCAGTTAAGTGGGCTGAATAAAAAGCTAGCCTCTAATAAGTTAATTCACTTGGCTTTATCTGGTGCTTTAAAAATTGAGCCCAAAGAAGGGGGAGATATTTTTATGCCAGTCAAATAAAAATCCTCAAATTCCTGATAATTCCCTTCTTTTTTTCAGGTGAAACTCCAATATTACAGTCGTTCGATTATTGGAAAGTAAAACCACACACACCGCATGGCGAAATCCACTAAGAAAAAAAAAATTTTCGTTCTAGACACCTCTGTTATTCTTTTTTCACACGATTCCATTCTCAATTTTGCCGAGCATGATGTAGGCTTGCCAATTACCGTTTTGGAGGAGTTAGATCAGTTCAAAAAGGGTAACGATACCAAAAATTTTGAGGCACGTGAGTTTATCCGATTATTAGACAAGTTGGCTAAAGATCATAGCCTGAAAGACTGGATTCCATTAAATGGAAAAACAAAAGGATGCTTCAAGGTGATCATGGATTCTGAAAGCACATTAGACGCGACTCAGATATTCAATGATGGGAAGAATGATCATAGAATCTTAAATGCAGCGCTCACCATTCAGGAGCAAGAGCCGAAGCGAAAAGTGATTCTGGTATCTAAGGATATCAATTTGAGACTTAAAGCAAAGTCACTTGAATTGACATCAGAAGATTATGAGACTGGCAAAATAAAAAATGTCAATACGTTGACTACCGGGAAATCAGAACTTGAAGATATTAATTCAGAGCACATCGATGAGTTGTTTAAAAGGAATGTGATTGATCGCAAGAAAGTGTTGATGCGAAAAAAGTTTCCAGCGAATAATTACTTCATTCTCAAGAGTGAAAAGAATTCTGTTTTAGGTTATTACAATCCTATTAATGATACTGTAGAGAAAGTAGAGAAGCAGACCGTTTACGGCATAAAACCAAAGAACGCAGAGCAAACTTTTGCCATGCATGCCATGCTTAATCCTGAAATTAAACTGGTCAGTATCAATGGGGTAGCAGGAACTGGAAAAACGTTATTAGCATTAGCTTCGGCTTTAGAGCAAAGAAGAAATTTCAAGCAGATTTACTTAGCTCGCCCCATTGTACCGCTAAGCAATAAGGATATTGGCTATTTGCCCGGTGATATAAAGTCCAAGCTTAATCCCTATATGGAGCCTCTTTGGGATAATCTCAAGTTTATCCAGCATCAGTTCCGAGAAAATGACAAAGAATTTACTCGCATTACGGATATGGTCAATCAGGAGAAACTGATGATCACACCATTGGCATATATTCGTGGTAGAAGTTTGTCTAATATCTTTTTCATTGTGGATGAAGCTCAAAACCTAACGCCTCATGAGGTGAAGACAATCATTACTCGAGCAGGAGAAAATACCAAAATCATTTTCACAGGAGACATTTATCAGATTGATACACCTTACCTTGATTCACAGTCAAATGGATTGTCATATTTAATTGATCGGATCAAAGACCATCCAATGTTCGCACATGTCACGCTCGAAAAAGGAGAGAGATCCGAACTGGCAAATCTTGCAAACGAGCTGCTTTAGTAGGGTAAACTTTAAATGAGCTGTAGTAGATGTAACCAATGAATTAATCTATGACATCTACTTATCTAAAGACGTTTATACTTGTTTCCTTACTCGTGATGCTTAATGCATGTGAAGAGGATGATATCATCAGTTCAGACTGTGATTCACTCATTACATTAGATGCTGAGAAATATCAAAATGGTGCCAGCTCTCAATTCTCAATAGTTTCTGTGTCAATTGCTGGGGATTGCCTGGAAATCGAATATTCTTCATCAGGATGTGATGGAGAAAGCTGGGAAGAAGAGATGATTGATTCAGAAGAAATTTTAGAATCATTCCCAATCCAAAGAAAACTCAGAATGCTCCTTAAAAATGAAGAAGCGTGTGCTGCGATTTTTACAAAAACGGTGAGTTTTGATTTAACACCAGTACAGACAGAAAATTATTCATCTGTTATATTAAATTTAGATGGATATGATGAGCCGTTGCTCTATCAATACAGAAAGGATTCAGTTTTGGAAACCCAAATCCAAGCTAAATGGGACCTCATGAATGTCAATGGAGGTCTACTAGGAGTAGATACTGATTTTCCTGCAGGATCTATCACTTGGGAATTTGATGAATCAAAAGTGAAAGTGGTCAACAATAATCCAAATGATGAAATGGTTTATGACGGGTTCGATTCTGGTTCGTATGATTATTCCATCAAAGAGACCAATGGTGAGAAAACTTTATTGGTAAGCGCTCAAGATCTAGGTAGTGCGTACATAATCAATGATGAATTAGTGATTGATCAAAGAGCAGCTGATGGGTTTCAGATCCGCTTCAAGGAGCATACGAAAAATTAGCTTCAATGACTGTCAGCTATCTAACATATGAAACATGATTCAATCGCTTAATAAGCTCAATGCTTTTGTCATTTTGATAAGGATTAGTATAGGTTTTATATTTGGTCTATGCCATACATCGAGACAATACAGCCTGATCAAGCAGACGGTGACCTAAAAGACATTTATGATGGACTGATTGAGAGCAGGGGAAAGATTGCTGAAGTACATAAAATCCAGTCGCTAAATCCAGCTTCTATTGTGAATCATATGGATTTATACATGACTATCATGTTTGGGAAGTCTCCACTCAAGAGAGTAGATCGAGAAATGATGGCTGTTGTAGTATCTATTGAAAATAAGTGTGAGTATTGCCAAACTCATCATCTGGAAGCCGTAAAGAATTTTTGGAGAGACGATTCCAAACTCGACTCATTTCAACGAGATTTTGAAAATGCAGGATTGGATGAAAAAGAAAAAGCACTTTGCCATTTTGCTAAGGATCTGACCAAGAATCCTGAAAAATCAAATGATGCTGGGCTAGTAAATCCATTAAAGGAAATAGGCTTATCTGATAGAGAAATTTTAGACGCAACTCTTGTTGTCGCCTATTTTAATTTCGTGAATAGAATTGTACTAGGCCTTGGTGTTGAACTTGAAAATAATCCTGGCGGCTATAAGTACGATTAATGCATCCAAATTCAAATCATTTCGTTAGGTTTAGTTTGTAAAACTCAAAATACATGATCAACCTAAAAGACGTAAGCAAATTCATTGAATCTAAATACCAAAGAACTTTCATTTTGAAAGGAGTCGATTTAGAAATAAAAGAAGGAGAGTTTGCTAGCATAATGGGGCCATCTGGTTCAGGAAAGTCCACCTTACTTAATATCATAGGAATGCTGGATAAGCCATCAGAAGGGGAATACTACTTCATGGATGAACCGGTTCATAAGCTTCGCGAAAAAAGAATTTCTAGAATTCATAAAGAACACATTGGGTTTATATTTCAGGCATACCACCTGATTGATGAACTCACCGTTTATGAAAACATTGAAACACCATTGATCTATAGAGGAATCAAAGGGAAAGAAAGAGCAAGTATGATAGCAGAAATGCTAGATCGATTTAACATGGTTGCCAAGAAGGATCTTTTCCCTGAACAACTCTCCGGTGGACAGCAGCAGCTAGTTGGTGTTGTAAGGGCGATCATTGGTAAACCGCAGTTGCTTTTAGCAGATGAGCCTACGGGAAACCTTCATTCGTCTCAAGGTGAGGAAGTGATGGATGTCTTAAAACAGCTTCATAAAGAAGGTATGACCATTATTCAGGTTACACACAATGAAAAATTTGCCGAGTATGGTTCTCGTGTTATCCAATTAGAGGATGGTCGTGTGATGAGCTAGTACGAAAATTTCAAGGTTTGATAGGAGGTTACTAAAATGTCTATCTTTGGATTAAGAGAAGAATATTTTTAACTAAACCAATCTTACCATGAATATGCCTGATTACCTAGAGCGATTAATTCATACTATTAGTGACTCTCTCCCAGGAGTAGTAGGCGCAGTTCTCGTGTTAATCGTAGGATGGCTTTTTGCAATCCTTGTTCGAAAAGTTGTCCATAGCCTCATGAAAAAGACAGAGTGGGATGAGCGACTATTAGGTAATACAATCCTGGATACAAACAAGTTTATTGCAAACTTGGTGTATTATATACTCATGTTGATCATTTTACTGATTGTGTTAGAGATGCTTGGCGTTAGCTATGTCTTGGATCCAATCAGAAATATGTTGAATGAGTTCTTAGGATTCATTCCAAACATACTGGCAGGATCAGCCATCATATTCATCGGTTATATAATCGCGAAATTCATTTCGAATTTGGTGAAAATGGCGGGTAGTTTCTTTGATCGACTGGCCAACAATATGGGCTTTAAAGAGACAGACAAACTGGTCCATTTTATCCAGCAAGTTGTCTTTATTGTCATATTTATTCCTTTCATCATTCAGGGTTTAAATGCACTTCATTTAGAGGCTATAACTAATCCGGCAAACAATGTTCTCCACCAGATGCTGGATTCAGTTCCTAATATTATAGGTGCAGTGCTAATAATTGCAATCTTTGTTGTTGGGGGACGATTCATTACGTCCTTTGTCAAGGATCTTCTGGCAAATATTGGAATCGACAGGCTGATCGAAAGATTACAATTAAAATCAGTGCTGGGAGATCAAAAACTTTCCAGCATTGTTGCGAATATCATCTTCTTTTTCATGGTCTTCTTCGGAGTTATCTCAGGAGTAGAAATGCTTGGATTAGACAGGCTAGCTGAAGTTTTGCATACAATCTTGAATCTATCGGGAAATGTGCTCTTCGGCCTAATAATTTTAGTGATGGGTAATTTTCTTGGGTCTGTCATCTTTAAATCAATGGATAGCTCAGGAGAGAATTCCTTTGTTGCGGGAATAGCGAGAGTAGCCATTGTCGGCCTATTCTTAGCTATTGCACTCAGAACAATGGGCATTGCAAACAGTATTGTAGAGCTAGCCTTTGGGCTTACCCTTGGGGCTATCGCTATAGCTGTAGCACTTTCGTACGGACTTGGAGGTCGTGAAGCCGCAGGCAAGCACATGGAGCAGATTCTAAAGAAATTTCAGGGGAAGAAAAAGTAATCGATAAAGAAGTCCCAGCACATTTTGAGTTGGGATTTTTATTTTTAGCTAAAACAGTCGGCGAGTATTGGTTGATACTGCATCCCGAATTTTTGATAACACCATTCTTTTAGCTGATCTATTTCGTCGTTTACCAGGGTTTTAATTGCTTTCTTCAGCTCTTTCTCAAATAGCCGTTTATCAAAGCTTACTTTCGATAAAATAGTTTTGAAGTACTCTAGCATGTGAATAATTGTTAATGATCAAACCCACACCTTAAATTTGGCGTTCTGATTTGACTAGTGATTAATTACAACATTTAATTTGAGTAAAAAATTTGCGGTGCTATGAAAATTAGTTTTGAAAATCTTTGAGACTAATTTCATCTCGCATTGAAACAAACAATACACATGAAACTAACGAACAAGTTCTTGATAGGTTGTGCTGGTATATTACTATTTGTTACAAATGTTTTCAGCCAAGATGTTTCCATCAAGTTGGGAAAAAATGAGATTGGGATTAATCAATATTTCACTATCACATTACAAGTTGAAAATGACAGACTCAAGCAGTACAGTGAATTTCCTAGTATTGAAGGTTTTATAAAAAGGGGTACTTCTTCATCGACCACTACTAACTATGTAAATGGTAGGATGTCGTCCACCCAAAGCCTTACTCAAAACTATCAAGCTACTGAAAAAGGCACCTTTTTGTTAGAGCCCTTCTTCATAACGATCAATGGTACGGAGGTGAAATCTGAGGGTATCCAAATTGTGGTAGGAGAAGCTGTGCAGCGCCAAGCAAGACAAAATCGAGTTGGGAGAGATCCTTTTGAAGATCTTTTTGGTGGTAGATCAGAGCCTGAAGAATTTGTTGATATCAAAGCTGATGCGTTTGTCGCATTATCACTGGATAAAGATGAGGTTTATGTCGGCGAGGGATTCACAGCCACCTTGGCATTCTATGTAGCTGAAGCGAACAGAGCTGAAATGAGATTCTATGATTTGGCAAACCAGATCACTGAAATAGTTAAAACAGTTAAGCCAGGAAACTGCTGGGAGGAAAATTTCAGTATTGATCAAATATCAGGAGATCCGGTCACCATAGGTGGAAGAAAATATACCCGCTATAAAATTTATCAAACCGCCTACTATCCCTTGACACAACAGGATATTGATTTCCCTTCTGTTGGTCTAAAAATGATTAAATATAAGGTTGCAAAAAATCCTTCCTTCTTTGGAAGAAACAGGCAAGAGGATTTCCAAACTTTTTATTCAAGAGAAAAGAAAGTGAAGGTAAAGGAGCTACCCCCACATCCCCTCAGAGATCAGGTTGCAGTAGGTAACTATCGGTTAGATGAGAAAATTGGCAGTGAAATATTAGTAACAGGTCAAAGCCTCAATTACTCTTTTGACATTGTAGGTGAAGGAAATATCAGTGCTATTGAAGCACCAAATCCGGATGGAAAAGATGTGTTTGATTTTTATGCACCAAACGTTACTCAGCAAGTCAATAGATCCGGTGGTAAGGTGCGTGGGATCAAAAGTTATGATTACTACGGTATCCCTAATGAGCCGGGCACATATGCTCTTTCAGATTTTTTTAAATGGATATACTTCAATCCTGCAACGAAATCATATGATACATTAAAGTCAGACTATAATTTAACAGTGACAGGAGAAAGTAGAAAAAACCTCTCTATAGCTTCCAATGATTTAGGTGACTTTTATGATCAAATTAACACAGCAGATAATGAACTTAATACCATTAGTGGAAATGACTGGTTTACTATCATAGTTAATATCTTTATTGTCTTAACATTGGCTCTTACAGCTTACATGCTGTTCAAGAAGACAGCATAATTTAGATGAGTAATACTTTCGGAAACATTTTAAAAATTACTTCTTTTGGAGAATCTCATGGTTCTGGTGTTGGAGTAGTTATTGACGGCTGTCCAGCAGGCATAAAACTGGACAATACTTCTATTCAAGCAGAACTGAATCGAAGAAAACCTGGCCAATCTAGAATTACAACACAACGAAAGGAAGCCGATGAATTTGAATTCTTCTCAGGAGTTTTCGAGGGAATATCTACAGGCTCTCCGATTACAATCCTTATTAGGAATCAAGATCAGAAAAGCAAGGATTACAATCATATCAAAGATGTTTACAGGCCATCCCATGCGGATTTTACCTATCAGGAAAAGTATGGAATACGGGATTATAGAGGAGGGGGAAGAAGCTCTGCTCGTATAACAGCGGGATGGGTGGCAGCTGGTGCGATAGCTAAATTGATTTTAGAAGATGTCGGAGTTAAATGCCAAGCATACGTATCACAAGTAGGTGACTTGAAATTGGATAAAGATTACAGTGATTTAGACTTGGCAAAAACAGAATCAAATGATGTAAGATGCCCAGATGATGCTATGGCTCAACAAATGTTTGATTTAATAGATACAATTAGAAAAGATCGTGATACCATTGGAGGAGTTGTTACAGGAGTAATTTCTAATGTTCCTGTAGGTCTAGGAGAACCGCTTTTTGATAAGCTAAATGCTGCATTAGGTCATGCAATGCTTTCCATCAATGCTGTGAAAGGTTTTGAGCTAGGAAGTGGTTTCAAAGGAGTGGAAATGAAAGGCTCAAATCACAACGATTCATTTGAGAATAAAGAGGGGAAGATTCATACCGTCACCAATCATTCGGGAGGAATTCAAGGAGGAATTTCGAATGGAGAAGATATTTATTTCAATGTTGCCTTCAAACCGGTAGCTACTATTATGCAAGATCAACCCTCGGTAGATAAAGAAGGAAACTTTGCGACTGTCGAGGGTAAAGGACGTCATGATCCTTGCGTAGTACCTCGTGCAGTCCCAATAGTTGAAGCAATGTCGGCAATCGTCATGGCAGATTTCTATTTATTGGCTCAAACGAATAAATTGCGAGGCTAACATGACATTCAAAATTCATTTAACCTAACATTTCTCAATGATTAAAAGGCTACCCCTCCACACCAAAATCTTAATAGGCATGGCGCTAGGACTTGGATTTGGCATGCTTTGCATACAGTTTCCATCCATGTCCGGATTTACCATTGATTATGTTAAGCCAATTGGGACGATATTCATTCGAGGTTTGAAAATGATAGCTGTGCCATTGGTATTGGCTTCCTTAATAATAGGTGTTGCCAATATTGGTGATATCTCTAAGCTCACCAGGATGGGGGGCAAGACATTGCTAATCTTCATTGTCACGACGGTGATATCCATTACAATAGGTTTATCTATTGTTGCGATAGTTAAACCGGGTCATAAGTTGCCAGAAGAGACCAGGACCAATTTGATGGAACTTTATAACTCAAACGCAGCTGGCAAAATAGATTTTGCAGAAAAGGTGAAGTCAAGAGGGCCATTACAGCCTTTGGTTGATATGGTACCTGATAACATTTTTATGGCCGCTACCAGCAATAGTGCCATGCTTCAAGTTGTTTTCTTTGCGATCATCATAGGTATAGCCATGCTCAAAGTTCCAAAAGAAAAGAGTGCACCTGTTGTTGCTTTTTTCAATGGATTCAATGATATAATTATTAAAGTGGTGGAGTTTATTATGCTCATTGCTCCTTACGGAGTTTTTGCCCTTATTGCTTCCTTAATGATTGAAATAGCTGGCAATGATCCGTCCAAAGCTTGGGAACTCTTATATGCTCTTCTATGGTACTCAATGACTGTTATTGGAGGGATGTTGATTATGATGCTGGTTATTTATCCCTTATTGCTAAGAACATTCACGAAGATTAACGTACTTGACTTTTTCAAAGGAATGCGACCTGCTATGTTATTGGGTTTCAGCACCAGCTCTAGTACAGCCACACTGCCCGTTACCATGGAGCGTGTAGAGAAACATTTAGGTGTTTCGGAAGAGGTTAGCAGTTTTGTCCTCCCCTTGGGAGCTACCATTAATATGAATGGGACAAGTTTGTATCAGGGCGTTTCGGCAATATTCATTGCACAAGCCTTAGGTTTGGAATTATCACTCAGTTCGCAACTAATGATCGTACTCACCGCAACTCTGGCAGCTGTAGGAACAGCTGGTGTGCCTGGGGCAGGCCTTGTCATGCTTGTGATTGTATTGGAGGCTGTGGGTATACCTGCTGCAGGTATTGCACTTATCATGGCACCAGAAAGAATTCTTGACATGGTGCGGACCATGATCAACATCAGTGGAGATGCTGCTGTATCCGTCGTTGTGGCATCAACGGAGAATGCTATCGATAAAGAAGTATTGAAAGAGCACGTAAACGATTAATGAATCAATGAAAAAATTACCTCTACATACCAAGATTGTAATTGGATTAGTGCTCGGAACTATTTGGGCATTTGCCTCTAGTTACCTAGGGTGGAATGAATTCACCATTGATTGGATCAATCCATTTGGAACCATCTTTATTCGATTGTTAAAGTTTATTGCAGTTCCATTAGTTCTTTTTTCCATTATCAATGGAATCTCTGGATTGAGCGATGTTTCCAGCCTTGGTAGGTTGGGTGCAAAAACGGTGACTGCTTATATGATTACGACATTTCTGGCCATTGGTGTTGGGTTACTGTTCGTTAATGTAGTTAAGCCAGGATCACATGTCGATGAGACACAACGAATAAAGAATAGGCTTTCCTATGAGATATGGTTGCAAGACAATAACATGGGACTTTCACAGGATGGTCAGTCTTTCTTGTCTGATCCTACATACAATAAATACCTTACTGATGCTCAAGCAGAGCGTGAGATGTCTGAAAAAGAGCGGAAGGATCTGGAGGATAAAATGGAAAAGGCGGAGAAAACAAAGGAAAGCTCTCCCCTTCAATTTGTAGTGGATATGGTACCTGAAAATATCATTCTATCCATCTCCAACAATCAACTAATGCTTCAGGTGATTTTCTTTGCTATCTTCTTTGGAGTAACGATTGTACTACTACCTAAGGACACTGTAGCCCCTGTGGTTTCATTTGTAGAAAGTGTCAATTCTGTCTTTCTCAAGATGGTGGATATTGTTATGAAAGCTGCTCCATTTTTTGTTTTCGCATTACTTTCAGGTGTGGTGGCCAAGATGGCCGATACACCTGCAGAAGTTTTTGAGATATTTCTTGGCTTAGGTTCATACTCGCTCACTTTGCTGGGTGGATTGTTCTTTGTAGTATTTATTCTGTACCCATTAATTTTAAAAATCTTCGTTTCAGGGTTCTCCTACAAAGATTTTTTCAAGAAAATGAGCCCTGCTCAATTCCTTGCATTCTCTACAAGTTCCAGTGCTGCTACGCTTCCTGTGACGATGGAGTGTGTGGAAAAAGGATTAGGTGTACCCAAAAAGATTTCAAGCTTTGTATTACCTATCGGAGCTACAGTCAATATGGATGGAACAAGCCTTCATCAGGCAGTAGCTGTGATTTTTATGGCACAACTTCATTTTATCGATTTAACTATTGCTCAGCAACTCACGATCGTTTTAACTGCTTCTCTTGCATCAATAGGTGCAGCAGCGGTACCAAGTGCAGGGCTGATTATGATGATTGTTGTATTACAATCTGTCGGGTTGAATCCAGCATGGGTTGCTATTATTTTCCCTGTAGACAGATTCTTAGATATGTGTAGAACGGTAGTCAACGTAACTGGAGATGCTACTGTAGCCACGCTGATTTCAAAATCCGAAGGAGAACTGAAACCAGAAACCTAATTATACTAAAGTGCTATGGCCTTTAGCAATGCTACAAGCCCAAAAATAGAGGCAAAGAATACCATTGTGAGTATTGTCAATAGATTTTTCTTAGTATACATAAATTCACTTTTGGTTATTTGCTAACAATAATAGCCACTCCTAGGAATAATGCTATATTATTTCGATAACATGCTCTAAATAGAGGGCTAACCGCTTATATTTCAACTTATGAGGTCTATTCAAGTGCAATAGCAGACTTTGAAGTATGCAATTTGAGAGCGTATGCTTGTTGCTATTCTTAACAAGCTAGGGCTATTTCGTATTTACTAAACCTAGAGAGGTTAAGCGATTTATTGATATCTATTTAACTAAACAGATATGTCTAGGTTGCTTTCGAACTTTTCTACGAACTTTACCATTGTATTGCTAAACGCAGAAACTATGCAAGCCACAGAAGAATCACGAGCAGTGAATATTTATACAGAATCTAACCCTAACCCTAACTCTTTAAAGTTTGTTGCCAACTTTATGTTGATGCCTGAAGGTGTAAGCAGGGACTACCCTAATAATGAAAGTACAGTAGAGGCTCCTTTGGCTAAGTCACTGTTCAATGAGTTTGATTTTATAGAAGGAGTATTCTATATGAGTAATTTCATTACCATCACAAAAAATGAAGAAACTGAGTGGTTCGAGGTAAAAGCTAAAATTCAGCAATACATCAAAGACTTTCTAACCGAAGGAAAAGATATCATCACAGAAAAAATCATAGATAATATTGATGAAGAACTCACTGGAGATGACGCAGAAGCGAAGATCAAGGGAGTACTAGAAGAATATATAAAACCTGCGGTCGAGATGGACGGAGGAGCCATTAAGTTAGCTTCGTACAAAGATGGCGTAGTGACCGTTACGCTTCAAGGGTCGTGCAGTGGTTGTCCATCGTCAACCATTACTTTAAAAAATGGTATTGAGAATCTATTGAAGCGAATGGTACCTGAAGTAAAAGAAGTAGTGGCAGAAGAAGGCTAACAGTCTATTTTCTAAAATTCTTGATATCGTCAATAGACAATGTTTGTTCCTCTAACATAAGTGTGTCGGTACCAATTTCTACAGAAGTGGATTTCCATCCAAATTGAGTAGGCTCAATTGCTTTTAATGGCAGGTTTTCTTCTAACAGAATGTAGGCGATTAATTGAATGTCTTCAATATTTACATCATCTCCATAGTAAAGGATATTGCTTCCAAGACCCATGGTCTCAGTAGCTTCCTTTTCATGTATGTAGTAGCCTTGATCCTTTAAAGCATAAACTTTATCACCATCTTGTTCATGTCTATAATACCTAACAACAATATCTTCTCTTAGCTGACCTGCTGGTAAGCTTGCCATTTTAGGAGCTAAATAATTATTTTTCAAATCGGAAAAAGAACTATAAGTTCTTGCAGTCTCAACTTCGGTTGTTTCAACCTCTTTAAAGGCAACACTTTCTGTGTCCACCTGAAAAGTGGAGTCAGTCTCTTGTTGATTAGTTTGGAAAGATGCCTCCTTTTCGTTTGGAGTCTGAAGTTCAGTGGATGCCTCTTTTTTGATTTCTTTATTGTTTTGATTTTTGCCAGCTTTAGGCTGTTCAATAGGTTCGGAAAAACTAGCTTTTCTATTTTTGGTGTATTTATCAGCATCAAAGGCAGAAACCTGTAAGAGTTTGATCAGCCCGATGAAGATAATAGCCATTATGGCATAGATTGGATATCTGCCCATTGGTTTGCAGTGATTTTTGTTGGCACCCTGAATTTAACCAAAATACTCATGTGCACAAAAAAGCCCTCATTTGCACAAAGCAAATGAGGGCGTAATATCAGATAAGATGGACTAATCTTTTTTCTTATTTAGGTCAATTACAATAGGTGTTGCAATAAATATAGATGAATACGTACCTACGATAATACCTACAAGTAAGGCAAAAGAGAAGCCTTGTAGCACCGCACCACCAAATAAGAATAGAACAATTACCACAATTAAAGTAGTAACAGAGGTGATGAATGTTCTGCTTATCGTACTGTTTAATGATTCATTGAAAACAGGAATCAGTTCTGATCCTGATTTGATACCCATATTTTCACGAATTCTATCAAATACTACCACTGTATCATTGATAGAATATCCAATAATTGTGAGAATTGCTGCTACAAAGACCTGATCTATTTCGAATGAAATGCCTAGCAAATTAGCTATAGCAAAAGCAGACAATACGAACATTGTATCATGAAATAAGGCTATGATTGCCCCAAGTCCAAATTGCCACTTTCTAAATCTAAATACGATATAGATGAAAATACATACGAGTGCAAAAATCGCAGACTTGTAAGATGAATTCTTAATGTCGTCAGCTATTGTAGCTCCTACCTTTGAAGAACTGGATATGGTAAAGTTACCATCACTAAGTATAGCCCCATCTTCAATATAAGCTAGGCCTGTGGAGGCAGTCAGACCTTCAATTAATTTGTCCCTAACTTCAGCATCAGCTACATCAGTTTCATCGTCGATTTTAAATGATGTAGTAATTTTTAAGATATTGTCAGCACCAAAAGTTTTCACTTCCGTACTTGCATTATCAAAGTAGCTGCCTAATGAGGTTTTAATTTCCGTAGGATCTCTATCTTCATCAAAAGTGATAACATAAGCCCTACCTCCTTTGAAATCTACTCCAAGGGCTAATGATTTCACAATCATGGCAATTATGCCAACACCAATAAAAATTGAACTGAATACATAAGCAAGTTTGCGCTTGCTGAGGAAGTCGAAATTCAATTTGGTAAGTGCATTTCTTGAGAAAGCATTGGCAAAAGATAACTTTGAATTATCTCCTTTTTTAGAGAATGCTTCTACAACAACACGTGTAATAAATACTGCACTGAAGAATGAACATACGATACCAATCATCAAGGTAATTGCAAATCCTTTTACAGGGCCCTGACCTAATGTAAATAGTATGAAACCAACAATTAATGTAGTAACGTTTGCATCAAAAATTGACCAGTAAGCTTTTGAATAACCAGAAGATATTGCTGCCTTAAGTCCAGCACCATTTCGTAGTTCTTCTTTGATTCTTTCAAATATTAGCACGTTTGCATCAATAGCCATACCAATGGTTAGTACTATACCTGCAATACCAGGTAAAGTCAGTGATGTGCCAAACTGGGCAAGAATACCCATGATGAAGAATACATTAAAGAATAGCGCTAGATTGGCTATCAGCCCCCCTTTCGCATAGTAGATGACCATGAACACAATTACGATTATCAGACCAATGAGTATTGAATTTAACCCTTGATCTTGAGCCACCTTCCCTAAAGTTGGTCCTACAACTACATCTTCAACAATAGTGGTAGGAGCCGGGAGCGAACCAGCTTTCAGGATGTTGGCCAAATCCTTCGCTTCGTCAATGGTTTGAAAACCTCCAGAAATCTGTGAGCTACCGTTTGGAATCTCGCCTATTACATTTGGAGCTGAAAAAACGTAGTTATCTAATACAATTGCTATGCGTTGACCTACATTTTCACGCGTCATTTTTGCCCAGGTTCTGGAACCTGATGCATTCATTTGCATACTTACTTCAGGTTCGGCTCTTTCATTCAAAGAAGCAGATGCATTAGAGATAACTTCACCTGTCAAAGAAGCTTTCCCACTTCTGTTTGTTCTGATAGGATATAATTCGAGAAGGTCGGGTCCTGTAAGATCATCACCTTTATCTTTTGGCTGAACATCCCAGAGAAACTTCATGGTAGATGGAATGATAGCTTGAACATCCTCTCTTTCAAGAATTCGATTAATTTTTGCTGTATCCCTTGCATTGTAAACAAAGCCTCCTTGACCAGTATTTATCATCAAATCAAGTAGAGGAGAGTTTTGGGTATTGATCAGCGAATCAAGCTGATCATTGGTTACAGAATCTTCTTCATTAGTCGCTAGAGAATCTGCTTCGTCATCACTGCTAAGCAAGGCCGTAATATCATCTTTTATTTGTTGACCGTCTTCTGCTAGCTCTTGACTTACAGGATTCTTCTTCATCTCCTCAACTATCAGTGAGTTAATTTGGAGCAATACTTGTCCAACTTCTTGCTGCTGATGAACTTCCCAAAACTCAAGCTTAGCTACCCCTTGAAGAAGCTTTCGTACCCTTTGAGGATTATCAACTCCTGGAAGTTCTATCTGAATTCTACCTGTTCCCTGCAATCTTTGGATGTTAGGCTGTGAAGTTCCGAATCGATCAATTCTTGTTCTTAGAATGTTAAAAGAACGATCAATAGCACTTTCTACTTCTGTATTGATAATATCAAGAATTTCAGAATCTGTGCTTTGTAAACTTATTCTACCTCTATTGGCGGCTGTAGCAAAAATTTGAGCAAGTTCTTTTTCAGGAGCCCTTTCTTTGAATTCATTATAAAATTCATCCACGAAATCGAGCTGAGTTCCTCTGACACTTGTCTTTGCAGCGGTCAAAGATGCAGTAAAGTCTGAGTCTCCACTATTTCCAGTTAATCCTTTAATAATATCTACAGGAGAAACCTCGAGAGTTACGTGCATTCCTCCTTGAAGATCAAGTCCAAGATTTAACTCTGTTTCTTTTATTTCCTTATATGTATAACCAATCCCAAAAAGATCGTATACAGGCTCATTCCATATAGAGTCAAGGTATCGTTGTTTTTCAACCACATCCGTGGCGCCATCGCTATCCTGAGTTGCTTCTACAGCCTGCTGTTGCACATTCTGAGAGATGTAGGTAAACGATAAGTAATAGATACACAGCAATGAGATGAGTATCGTTAAAAAGACTATAAATCCTTTATTTTTCATTGTAATAAGAATTGAACTGACGTATTAACCTGTCAGCATTTAAGTTAATTGTTTAGAATTTTTTTGTAAGTACTTGATAGCTCGTAAGAACTAGGGGGCGTTAGGAGAGATAATTCTTCTAAAAAGAATCTTCAGAGCTTTTTGCGCGGATGGCAAAATTGATTTTACAATAGGAGCGTTTTCTTCATTTTCATTTTGAAAAAAAACTTCCTCAACTAGATAAGATTGGTAATCTAAATTTAGTTGTAAAGAAGATGCAGGTATTGCTATGGCTTCTCCAACTTGTTGATTTTCAGTTTTGTCTGATTGTTCTTGTTCTGGATTTTCTTTGTTTTCTTCAGTTACGATTACAGCTTGTGTGAGCACAAAAAGGGCTATCACAAAACCAAAAACTGTTTGCGAAAATTTTGTCGATATTTTGTTGAAGTATTTCAAAGCGGAGGCAAATGTACTAAATCAATGATTAAGGTAGGTAGATACGACCTTTAACGCGGTGTTAAAATTCTCATGATTCGGAATAATAAGATCTGCCCATTTTTTTGATGGCTCAATATACTTTGTGTATGAAGGTGTAACATGGTGCTCATATCGATATAGAACATCATTTAGGTCATATCCTCTTTCATTAGCATCTCGAATAATACGTCTTTTCATCATTAAATAATCTGGGGCTTCTATATAAAGCTTTAAGTCAAGCAGCTCTCGAATTTCGTGTATATATAGAATAAAAATACCCTCCACCAAGATCACGGGCTGACTCTCAATGGTAACAATCTTTGATTTTGAATTACTATTGTTGAAAGTGTATTCTTTATATGAGATAGATTCTCCTTTGATAAGTTTCTTTAGATCCTCAATATATTGTTGATGATCAATTGACTCTAAGCGATCAAAATCTTCTATACCCTCTTCATCCTTCTTTTGCTTTGATATCTCAACATAGTAATTATCCATGGAAAGAAGAGATGCTGATTTGATTTGAGAAATCAGGCTATTCATGAAAAGGGTTTTCCCTGATCCACTCCCGCCTGTGATTCCTACTATTATTGGTTTAGACATAGGTTTGATTGAGGTGTTCTAAAAGTTTTTGAACAGCCTTTGCTCTATGAGAAATTCTATTTTTCACTTCGATAGATAGCTGTGCAAAAGTTTCCTCATATTCCTCAGGTTGAAAAATGGGATCATATCCAAAACCATTTGTACCTAGTCTTGCCTCGATGATCTTTCCTTTTACTTCTCCGGAAAACTGCTTTTCATTTCCTTTATCGTCAATAAAGGTGACTACCGTTTGAAATTTCGCAGACCTGTCAGATATGTCTTTTAGATTCTCAAGGAGGAGGTCGATATTATCATCATCGTTTTTATGCTTTCCGGCATATCTGGCAGAGTAAACACCTGGCTCTCCATCCAAAGAAGATACAGAAAGCCCACTATCGTCTGCGAATGTGGGGATTCCATGTTTTTCGTAAACATATCTGGCTTTGATTCTCGAATTTTCCTCAAAGGTGTCTCCAGTTTCTTCAATGTCCTCCGAAATTCCAAGCTCATTTAACCCAACAATGGAGAAGTGATCCGACATTATTTGAGCCATTTCCTTTACCTTATTTGGATTGTGGGAGGCAAAGCAAATCTTCATGCTCTATTGTTTTGTGACTGAAACAGGTTGTAATTCAAATAGAATCGGAGCATTAGACCCTATGAATACACCTATACCTCTTTCACCGTAAGCTTGACCAGAAGGAATTAGGATGATCGCTTTTCCTCCTATCCCTAAGTGCTTGAAGGTTCCTGCTATACCATTTGCAAAGCCTGCTACAAATCCTCCATCTCCTGTCGGAATTGTCCAAGCTGAACTCGAATATGTAATGAAAAGTGGCTCATAATTTAGACCAGTAAAAACACTTATTGTATCGTTATCGATTACGAATGGGTTTTCTTCGTAGTAGGCTTGCAAAGAATCTCCAATAACTTCTATTGAGGTATCAAAAATTGTATCGCCTAGTGTTTTACCTATGTAGTTGAAATTTACTTGATCGCTTTCGTCAATTCTATCAGCGGCATTCACCGAACCAGAATCAAGAATTACATATCTAACACCATTTGTAGCAGTACCAATTTGATTTTCTAAAAATCCATTTATCTCTAGATACTCTGCAATTGCAACACTATCCTTTTCAGCTTGTATGCTAGGATCTGTAATAATAGCCACGTCCCCTTCACCGCAAGATGCAATCACCAATGCTAATACAACACCTAATACTATTTCTTTCATCCGTTTTTAGTCTTTAACTTCAACTAATTCAACGTCAAAGACTAAGATTGAGTTTGCTTTGATAACAGCACTTCTGTTACTACTGCCATATCCTAATGTACTTGGAATATATAGTCTTGCTTTCCCACCTTCATTTAACAACGCAATTCCTTCATCCCACCCTTTGATCACTTCTCCTTGTCCAAGAGGGAATGAGTAGGGTACATATGGTTCTCTTCTTTCGTTGTAGATGCCATTCTCCATCGCAACTTCCTTATTACTAGAATCAAAATAATCGCCATTTAAAACCCATCCGGTGTAGTTTACACTGACTTGTTGTCCTGGTGTGGGTTTTGAGCCTGTGCCTTCTTCAGTCATTACAAATCTCAAGCCACTTTCTGTTTTAGCAGCGTCTATTCCATTTTCAATTAAATAGTCATCTATTATCTGATTGTCGATAACAATTTGTTTAGAAGCAGCCTCTTCAGCTTTCTTAGCCACCATATCGAAATAACCTTCTTCAGTTAATTGATCTACATACTTGACTTGGAAATTAATTTTGCTTTCAGGGGCAATAGAATCAGGTAATGGAGCCCTGAACGTTTTTTGAAAGAACTCTGATGCTGCCAAGTCGAAGCTTACGCTATCCCCTGTTTTCAGAAGTGGTAATATTTGGAAAAGCTCACCCTGATCTTGAGCATTGGTTGGATCAATTTTTAAAGGTATTGGATCGGCATTATCCATGACCACCTTACCATCTTCAGTTGTAGATTTAATGATAAACATTGAAACCAGACTGTCAACAGGTTGATCTCCATTTCCTTTTTTAAGGTAGGTTACTGTGACCCCACTCTCTGTTTCAAATGAACTCGTCCCACATGCAGCAAAAAGCACAGCTATTACGATATATCCTATTTTTCTCATTTTATGCGTGTATTTAAAATGTCTTTTTCTATTAAATCTTTAAATTTTTGTTCAGTTTCTTTTAGCGATAGATCTGAAGATCCTCCGGCTGCATTTTTGTGCCCGCCTCCGTTAAAGTATTCTTCCGCGAATTTATTCACTGCAAAGTCCCCAATGCTCCTAAAGGAAAGCTTAATTTCTTTTTCTCTCTCAATAATTATTGCTGCTACTGCAATACCTTTTATGGATAATGCATAATTGACTAACCCTTCGGTATCCCCTTGTTTTAATCTAAAATCTTTAAAATCACCCTCTTCGATGATAAAATAAGCAACCCTGGCAATCTCATCTACTTCAAGTTTTTGTGCAAGAGCATGTCCCAAAAATCTAAGCCGTTCTAAAGAATTCGTGTCGTAAATAAATCGACTAACCTTATTAACATCAGCTCCTAAGTCAATTAATTCCGCTACCGTCCTGTGAATTTTTGAAGTGGTAGAAGGATGTTTAAACGACCCGGTATCGGTCATTATGCCTGCATATAAACACTCTGCAATATCTTGATTAATCGAATCCTTTCCAGAATAATTATTGATCAAATCATAGATTAACTCTGCTGTAGCTGCCGATTTATCATTCCAGAAATTAAAATCAGGAATAATTTCAGGATTAAGGTGGTGGTCTACAAGGGCAATTTTAGCTGGAGTATTCGAAGCAACTTCCTTCATTCGTTTGATTCTACCAAATCCGGAAAAATCTAAACAAAAAAGCAAATCAGCATCATTGATTAATGCGTCGGCAACATCTTGAGATTTTTCATAATTAACTACCAGATGATTTCCAGGCATCCATTCTAGGAAGTCCGGATAACTATTCGGAACGATTGTAGTGACCTTATGACCGAATTGAACTAAGAAATGATGCAATCCTAAGGATGAGCCCAGTGCATCAGCATCGGGATTGGCATGAGTCGTGATCACAATTTTTTTAGGAGTATTTAGATAATCCTTTAACGCCTGTATATCCTGCATAAAAAATGCCCTGACGGGCAAATGTGAACGGCAAAATTAGTAACATTTATAAAACCTTCTATTAGCCATTAAAACTCTCTGCTATTCCGTTATTTTTGCGGCGATTTTAGAAGCGTAAACAAAACGAATAATGGCTGGAAAAAAGACTTTCACAATGATCAAACCAGATGCTTATGAAGCTGGTAATTCAGGTGCGATCATCAAAATTATTGAAGAAGCAGGTTTTAAAGTAGAGGCTGCAAAATTGACTAAACTTTCTGCAGAACGTGCAGGGCAGTTTTATGAAGTTCATAAAGAGAGACCATTTTATAATGACCTTGTTTCTTATATGTCTTCAGGGGCCATTATAGCGATGGTACTTGAAAAAGAAAATGCTGTTGAAGATTTTAGAAATCTTATTGGTGCGACGAATCCTGCTGAGGCTGCCGAAGGTACAATTAGAAAGCAATTTGCAAAATCTATAGAAGCAAATGCTATACATGGATCTGATTCCGACGAGAATGCTGCTATTGAGGCAAGCTTCTTTTTCTCAATGACGGAGAGATTCTAAGACTTAAGGTTTAGAGTAAACAAAGACTTTTGGAATAATTTGAGCCCACGATAGAAATTATCGTGGGTTTTATTTTGTCTCAGCTAAAGCTGATTCATCTCTTCTCTCAATCCAGAAATTATTAAATCCCTCACCTAATGAAATGACTATTTGTTTTAATTGCAGCAGCTCTAGAATAGACAGGAAATTAAAAATGATAAGAATTTTTTCTGGTTTCTCATCAATCATATCAGTAAAAGAAAGTTTCTTACCATAAACTAAGCGTTCCATGAGCTTGGCTTTTTGTTTTTCGATTGTATATGGGTATTGGACTACTTTATGAATTGGCTTATTTTTTTCAAATTCATAGCGTGTCATTACCTTCTGAAATACCTTCATCATCTTGTATAGATCAAGGTCTTGCATCTCAGCTTCAACGTTGATAGTCTCGGAAAGGCGCTTAATTTCTTTTTTAAGATTCCCTCGTTTTTCTCGATCCAATCTATCAGCTTCCATTTTTGAAAGCGTAGCTACTACAGACTTATATTTCTTATACTCTAATAGGTGTTTTATCAGTTCTTCCCTAGGGTCAATCTCATTCCCTTCTTCATCGATCACGGGTCTTGGCAATAGCATTTTAGCTTTTATTCTCATCAAAGTAGCTGCAACTAAAATGAATTCACTAGCTACCTCTACATTTAATTTTTCAAGATGCTCAAGGTATTCCAAAAAGTCGTTGGTGATTTTAGCTATAGGAATATCATATATATCCAGCTCGTCACGTTCTATAAAGAATAAGAGAAGGTCGAAGGGTCCTTCAAATAGCTCTAGCTTTATTTCAAATGTTTGATCACTTACCACCATTCAAAATTAAGGACTCTATGGAATTTCGTTTTGATTAATTTACCTTTCTATCGAATGTTTAGTTTTGCAGACTGTTTAGCTAGATAGAACAGCTTTTCAAACAATCTGAACTTGATGGTGTTTGGAAGAAATAAGGAATAAAATGGAGATAATACCTGGACCTCTTTTAGCGGAAATTGACTCACCCGACGATCTTAAAAAGTTAGATGTTAGACAACTAGCTCAAGTATGTCAGGAATTAAGAGATTTTATTATTGATAATGTCTCCGTATATGGAGGACATTTTGGTGCTAGCCTTGGAGTAACGGAGCTTTCTGTAGCTCTTCATTATGTTTTTAACACACCAGTTGATCAATTAGTATGGGATGTAGGCCACCAGGCTTACGGTCACAAGATACTTACAGGAAGAAAGAATTCATTTCACACAAACCGTAAATACAAAGGGATTTCAGGTTTTCCTAAAAGAAGTGAAAGTGAATATGACACTTTTGGTGTTGGACACTCTTCTACATCCATTTCGGCTGCCTTAGGTATGGCAGAAGCTTCAAGGTTGAAAAATGAAAAAGAGAAGCAACATATTGCAGTAATTGGTGATGGTGCGATGACTGGAGGTCTGGCTTTTGAGGCAATGAATCATGGTGGTGTTTCAAATTCAAATCTTCTCATTGTTTTAAATGACAATTGTATGTCAATTGATCCGAATGTAGGAGCATTGAAGGATTACTTAACAGATATAACCACTAGTCAAACTTATAATAAGTTCAGAGATGAAATCTGGAAGTTATTGGGGAAAGTAAGCAAATTTGGTCCCAATGCTCAGGAAATTGCGGCGAAGGTTGAAAACTCAATGAAAAGCCTATTACTTAAGCAAAGCAATCTATTTGAATCACTCAACTTAAGATATTTTGGTCCTATTGATGGACACGATGTAAATCATCTTGTTGATGTTATGGAGGATTTGAGAAAAATTCCAGGCCCAAAGATTTTACATTGTCTTACAGTTAAAGGAAAGGGTTACGAATTAGCAGAGAAAGATCAAACTAAATGGCACGCCCCAGGCACATTTGATAAAATTACCGGAGCGATAAATAAAAAAACCTATGAAACTCCTCAACCTCCAAAATTTCAAGATGTATTTGGTCACACATTAGTTGAATTAGCCAAAGAAAATAAAAAGATTGTTGGTATCACGCCGGCTATGCCTTCTGGTTCATCTATGAAAATAATGATGGAAGAAATTCCAGATAGGGCTTACGATGTGGGAATTGCAGAGCAGCATGCTGTTACATTTTCTGCTGGGTTATCTACACAAGGAATGGTGCCTTTTTGCAACATTTATAGCACCTTCATGCAAAGAGCATATGATCAAGTTATACACGATGTGTGTATCCAAAATCTTCATGTAGTTTTTTGCATGGATAGAGCAGGAGTTGCAGGTGCTGACGGTCCAACGCATCACGGGGCTTATGATATAGCTTATATGAGATGTATTCCCAATATGGTAGTATCTGCTCCTATGAATGAGGAAGAGCTTCGCAATTTGATGTTTACGGCCAGCGAGCACGATGGACCAATATCTATTAGATATCCACGCGGAGCTGGAACAATGCCTGAGTGGAGAACAGCTATGAAAAAGATTGAGATAGGAAAAGGAAGAAGATTAATTGAAGGTAAAGACATAGCTATACTATCAATCGGTCAAGTAGGGAATTACGCCTTGAATGCTGCTGAAGAGCTTCAGAAAGAAGGGTTGAGTCCATCAGTGTATGATATGAGGTTTGTCAAGCCTCTAGATGAAGAGCTGCTTCACGAAATCTTCAAGTCGCACCGACACTTAATTACTTTAGAGGATGGATGTATCATGGGAGGATTTGGCTCAGCTATCCTTGAATTTGCGGCAGATAATAATTACCACTCTAGTGTGAAGAGATTGGGAATTCCAGACAAAATCATCGAGCATGGAGAGCAGTCGCAGCTGCATAATGAATGTGGCTATGATGTTAATGCGATTAAGCAAGCAGTTTTTCAGGTGCTTTCAAAAAAAGAAACACTAGTCTGAAGTAATTAGAATGCCCTGGTAGAGAGCTGGTCTAAGTTTTTTTTACTATTTTAAAACAATATGAAGGTTCGATTAAAAACCATTATTCTCATTGTTTTACTTTTTTCATTGACCACTTCATGTAAGAAGTCTACGTCAAGTCAAGCCAATTCAGATTATCCAGAACGCGAAGAATTTATTATAGACCTTGATCTTGAAGTGATCAAAGAGCGAGGTTATCTCACCGCTATTATGGATAATAGTTCAACGGGTCTTTTTGTATACAAAGGGAAGACTATGGGGTATGAATATGAACTTCTAAAACGTTTTTGTGCAGAACATGGTTTACAGCTTCGAATTAATATAACACAGAATATAGGAGAAGGCTTTAATAAACTAAACACTGGGGAAGGAGATATTTTAGCTTATAATCTTACAGTAACTAAAGAGCGCAAAAAGCGAATTTCATTTACTCATTATCACAACCTTCAACGTCAGGTCTTGATTCAAAGAAAACCTGAAAATTGGAGAAAAATTAAACTACACGAAATTGAAGCTCAGCTGATAAGAAATCCGGTCGATCTAATTGGAAAGCAAGTAGTGGTTAGACCGCATTCATCTTACTATGATAGAATGGTGAATCTATCAGATGAAATTGGCGGTGATATTCTAATAGTTGCCGGAGATTCGAATGTGGAAACTGAGCAGTTAATCAAAAGAGTAGCTGAAGGAACTATAGATTATACAGTT
Source organism: Marinobacter alexandrii (assembly GCA_039984955.1). Taxonomy (NCBI): domain Bacteria; kingdom Pseudomonadati; phylum Pseudomonadota; class Gammaproteobacteria; order Pseudomonadales; family Marinobacteraceae; genus Marinobacter; species Marinobacter alexandrii. Next base: position 1,594,056 of record JBDWTN010000007.1, on the reverse strand, counting down.
GCAGAGGAAGATGTTGCTTTGGTAAATTCTACCTATTATTCCAATATTGATATAAAAACACCTGTCAGCTTCCCTACGCAAATTGCATGGGGCGTGAGAAAAAATTCAAGTCAACTGTTAGCGTCACTCAATGAGTGGATCATTAAAATGAGAAAGACAACAGATTACTATGTTATTTATGATAAGTACTTTAAGAGTTCTAAGTCTGCACTAAGAAGATCTAGAAGTAAGTATTCTTCTATAGGTGGGTCTGAAGCAATTTCTCCTTACGATTCACTTATAAAAAATGCAGCAAATGAGCTTGAATGGGATTGGTTATTGTTGGCTGCTCAGGTTTTTAGGGAGTCAAAATTTGATGCGAATGCAGAATCTTGGGCCGGTGCAATAGGTCTATTGCAAGTCATGCCACGTACAGGTAGAGAATATGGAGTATTGAGTTTGTATGACCCTGAGGATAATATTTATGCTGGGATGAAGCATCTACTTTGGCTTCAAAGGCAATGGGAGAAGGTGATAGAAGACGAAGATGAAAGATTAAAGTTTGTTTTGGCCTCATACAATGTCGGATTAGGTCATTTACAAGACGCCATTCGTTTGACAGAAAAATATGGCGGTAATACTAAAAAATGGGACGATGTAAGCGAATTCCTCCTAAAAAAATCTCAATCAAAATTCTTTAATGACCCAGTTGTAGAATTTGGATACTGTAGAGGGTCTGAACCTATAGATTATGTATCCAAGATATTAGATGTTTATCAGAACTATAAAGAAATCCTGCAACAGCAAAGTCAGCTTCAGACAATCGCTCAGTAGAGGTTATTGCGTAAAAAAAGCTATGACATATATCAATGATGTATGTCATATCTGGAAACAATCTTATCTTTGAAGTTAATACCCGTCTTAGCCATGAAAAACCAGCACGAAATACTACTGGAAGAGTACCACAAGATTAGAAAATCTGATCTTTCAATTGATCAGTTCACATACATCCTCAAAATATACCCTTCATTATTGGTCTGTATGAGTGATGGTAAGCTGGATAAGGAGGAGTGGGATGGAGTATTGAATATTTCAAAAGGCCTGGCATTGTTATACTTGGACCAAATGCCAAATACAAACGCGGATCGAGTGGAGACTCTTTTTCGGACTGAGTTTCGTTATTTACTTGAAAACATTGATAAGTGGGAAAAGAAGTTTCTCAATACACTGAAAAGCTATTTGGAGGAGCATCCTGACGAGAAAGAATTTGTTTATGAAGCAATGTATTTGTTCGCAAATGCAGCAGATGGCATAGCTCACGAGGAACAACGTGCCATTGATAAATTATCTAGCCGACTTTCTTTAGAGCATTAAATCGTTCAATTATTTTATTGTAATCTATTTCTTCGGTTTCCGATTGAAGAACCTCATCCATGACTTGTTTTTGGATTTTCCCAAGACGTAAAGCTTCTGAATAGGGAATATCTGAAAATGTTACCATGCTGTAAAGTGGTATCCATTCATTTGGAAATTGTTCTTGAATTTTAGCTTCTAGTTTCTTTCTTTTTAAAAAAATTGGATCACCAACATGATCTCTCATTTCGATGAAATTCATAAGAGCAAGCTCAGAAATGGCATCAGCATCCTTTTTTCTTTGTTGTGAATAGGAAGGTAATATGCTATCCCAGTCCCAATTCATTTTTTCACTCATTTCGATAAACAATCGAACATCTTCAAATCCTGAATTCATCCCCTGTCCATAAAAAGGGACAATTGCATGAGCTGCATCTCCTAATAGAATACTCCTGCCTTTATTCCAAGGCTCACATTTTGTAGTGATTAACGAAGAGGTAGGATTTTCAAAAAATTGATCAGAAAGGTCTGGTATCAATGCCTTAGCATCAGCAAAAAATTGATCAAAGAAAGAATCAACTTCCGTTTTACTGCTCAATTGTGCAAAGGAAGGAGACCCCTCAAAAGGGAAAAATAGTGTGCAAGTAAAAGTTTTATCATTATTCGGAAGAGCTATAAGCATGAAATTACCTCTTGGCCAGATATGAAGGTAATTCTGCTCTAATCCGAATTCTCCATTAATTGGCTTGATAGATAATTCTTTATAGCCATGTTCGATGTAATGTTGAGAGAAATTAAAACGATCAGTGAATTGCAATTTTTTTCTTAAAGCGGAGAAGGCCCCATCAGTGCCAATGATAAGATCAGATTCTACGCTTACCCCGTTTTCAAAACTAATATTGTTTTTTTCGAAATCGATATCAGTACATTTATGATTAAAGTACACTTCAACACCGGATTCTTCCGCTGAGTTGATGAGCAGTTCGTTCAGTTGGGCTCTTGAAACCGAGTTAATAAATTGTCCCTCTTTGCCATAGGATTGATACGTGAGAGCTCCAGATTGATCGTGCATCATTCTGCCATTCATCGGAATCAAAAAAGGAGCGATGGTATCATAAACCCCAGCTAATTTTAAAGGCTGAATTCCTCTATGACTTAATGCAAGATTGATAGACCTTCCTTGAGCTACTAATGAATTTCTAGGATCTTCTCTTTTTTCAAACACTTGAACGGAAAATCCCTTTTTCTTAAGCATTACAGCTATTAAAGAGCCGACAAGCCCAGCTCCTACTATGCTAATTTTATCCTTCATTCGCTAGGGCGTTTTCCAAAATAGTTACAAAATTCACAGCATCCTCAAATGAATTATACAAAGGGACTGGTGCAACTCTAATCACATTTGGTTCCCTCCAGTCAAGCATGACTCCTTTGTCAATGATATAATTAAATACGCTCTTACCATGATTCAATAGAAAGATTGATAATTGTGCTCCGCGCTCCTCATGATTCCCCGGAGTAATGATCTTGACTTGGTTTTTTAGTATATCAGAATCAAGAATCAAATGTTCCATGAAGTCAGTCAGCTTGATACTCTTGGATCTTAGATTATCCATCCCGGCCTCATCAAATAGACTCAATGAAGCTAAATGCGAAGCATGTGAAATGATATTGATGTTGCTTAGCTGCCATCCATCCACAGATGGTATTGGGTTGATTGTGTTGTTCATTTTAAACCGATCTTCTGAATTATGACCCCACCATCCAGACAAACGAGGGATTGATTGATTCTTTGCATGCTTTTCATGAATGAATAAACCTCCTACTCCTCCAGGACCAGAATTTAAATATTTATAAGTGCACCATACGGCAAAGTCAACTTGATCATGATGGAGATTTAATGGAATATTCCCGGCAGTATGCGCCAAATCAAATCCAACCTTAGCTTCCACCTTATGTGCTGCTTCAGTGATACGCTTAATATCGAATAGCTGGCCGGTATAGTATTGTATTCCTGGAAACATTACCAATGCAAGCTCATCTCCAAGCTCATTAATTTTTTCAATAACTTCTTCTGTCTTGAGACAATCAGAGCCTTTAGGTGGTTGAAGTTCAATCAAATTTTCATAAGGGTCGTATCCGCTTAAAGAAATCCTCGAATGGACCGCATAAAAATCTGATGGGAATGCACCACGTTCTATTAGAATCTTAGACTTTTTGCCTTTAGGGTGATAAAATGAAGCAAGGGCTAAATGTAGGTTTGTAGTCAGGTTATTCATTGCGACTACTTCCTCTTCTAGAGCACCTACAATTCTGGCTAAAGAAGCTTTTGAGTTTTTATGATAGGAGACCCATGGTTTTGAGCCAGTAAAATGGCCCTCTACACCTTTTTGTTGCCAATTTTTTAATTCTTCTACAACGTAGTTTTCTGTAATCTTAGGTTGTAGGCCTAGAGAGTTTCCACATAAGTAGATACAATCCTTTCCATTACGTTGAGGAAAGTGGAATTGAGATTTATAATGAGATAGAGAATCAGAATCATCTAATTCTTTAGCTTTTTGTAATGCTTCCTTCAAAATGTAAGTTTAGTCTGTGAATCTTGGATCTGTTTCCATGGTTTCTCCGCAATTATCGCAAGTTCTTAACTCTTCAGAATTGAAAAATTCTCGAAATCTTGGCTGAAAATCTTTTTCAACATCTTCAAGATTGAAATAAGTGTCATGTAATTTGTTATTACAGTTATCACAAAACCACATAAGACCGTCGGTGTGACCCGATTCACGTTTTCTTTCGATGACTAGTCCAACCGTATTTTCAGGTCTGGCGGGAGAGTGAGGAACTTTTGCAGGGTGTAAATACATTTCCCCTTCTTTTATTGGAATCTTGACTGCCTTACCATCTTCCTGAATAGTAACTTCGATATCACCTTCGAGTTGATAAAATAGCTCCTCTGTTTCGTTGTAGTGATAATCTTTTCTAGCATTAGGGCCACCTACAATCATTACGATGTAATCTCCAGCTTCCGTATATAGATTCTTATTGCCAACAGGGGGCTTTAAGAGGTTACGATTTTCTTCAATCCATTTTTGTAGATTGAAAGGTCTTTGTATCGCCATGTTAGAGATGTTTATTTTTGAAGAAAAGTTAGAAAGAATTTATGGATTTAGACCTTAAAGGTAAAAGAGCTTTGGTTTGTGGAAGCTCTCAAGGAATGGGATTGGCGATAGCAAAGGAATTGAGCTCATTAGGGTCGCGAGTTACTCTTTTTGCACGGAATGAAGATTCTTTGAAAGAGGCTCTTCAAGAACTAGCGCCAGGAGACCATGACTACTTGGTAGCAGATTTTGATGACCTGGATGCTGTAAAGACGAAGGTGAAAGAAGGGCTTAAGAATGGCGATTATCATATTTTGGTGAATAATTCTGGGGGACCAGCACCTGGCCTTCTGGCGGAAGCTGATTTATTGGATTTTGAGGTGGCAATGAATAGACATTTGAACGTAAGCCATTTACTTGTCCAAGCCCTGCTACCTGGAATGAAAAAAACTAATTACGGTAGAGTAGTTAATATAATCTCCACATCAGTGAAAATTCCGATTGTTGGGTTAGGAGTTAGTAATACAGTGAGAGGAGCTATGGCTTCATGGTCCAAAACCCTGGCGAGTGAGCTTGGTCAATATGGTATTACGGTTAATAATATTCTTCCAGGCTTTATCAATACGGCTCGCATTGAAAGCCTTATTGCCGGAAAATCTAAGAATTTGGGTAAGACCGAAATGGAAATCGAAGAAGGTATGAAGAAAATGATACCTGCAGGTAGATTTGGAGAAGCTTCTGAAATTGCAGCTTATGCAGCCTTACTATGTAGTCCTAGCGGCGCATATATTAACGGGACTAGCTTAAGAATTGACGGAGGTAGAACAGGATCAATATAATAAAATGCAAAAGATTCAAAACTTCGTAAATGGGGAATATAGAGATCCTATCAAAGGTGATTATATTGAAAACATAGAACCAGGCACTGGAAAAGTCTTTGCCCAGGTTCCAAATTCAACACAAGAGGATCTGGATCTAGCTGTTGAAGCTAGTAAAGAAGCCTTTCCTGTCTGGAGTCGCATGGCTGTTGATAAGAGAAGTAGAATTCTCCACAAGCTTGCAGATCTAATTGATTATAATCTTGATGATTTAGCACTCATGGAGAGTCGTGATAATGGGAAACCTTTATGGTTAGCAAAGGCCGTGGATATACCCAGAGCGAGCGCGAATTTTAGATTTTATGCTTCAGCAATTGTCAATTTTTCTTCGGAGGCGCAGGTTTCAGAGGGTTTCATGGTGAATTATACTAGAAGGTCACCCGTCGGTATCGTTGGTTGTATATCACCGTGGAATTTGCCGTTATATCTTTTTTCTTGGAAGATTGCCCCTGCTTTGGCCATGGGAAATTGTGTTATTGCAAAACCTTCAGAACTCACACCAATGACTGCCTTTTTGCTTGGAAAACTTAGCAAAGATGCTGGAATGCCAAACGGAGTATTGAACATTTTGCATGGAGAAGGTAAAAGTATTGGCCAGGCAATTGTTGAACATGAAGTGACAAAGGCAATTTCATTTACAGGAGGTACAGCTACCGGAAGAATAGTTGGTGCCACGGCATCTCAACAATTCAAGAAAGTATCACTGGAACTTGGAGGAAAAAATCCGAACATCATTTTTGCGGATTGTGATCTGGATGAAGCCGTAAAAACAAGTGTAAAAAGCTCTTTTACTAATCAAGGAGAAATATGTCTCTGTGGGTCACGTATCCTTGTCGAGGATTCAATTTATGATGAGTTTAAAGCCAGGTTCTTGAAAGAGTGTGAAAAAATAGTTGTCGGTGATCCTATGAATGCTAAATCTATCATGGGTGCACTCGTTTCAGAAGATCATCTAAATAAAGTAGACTCGTATGTTCTATTGGCCAAAGAAGAAGGAGGTAAGGTCTTGCATGGTGGAAATAGAATCGCTCGAGAAGGATTTTATTATGAGCCAACAGTTATTGAAGGATTAGATAAAAACTGCAGAACAAATCAAGAAGAGATTTTTGGGCCTGTTGTGACCTTGAATAAATTTAAAAATGAAGAAGAGGCAATTGATATAGCAAATTCTACGCGATATGGACTTTCATGTACTATTTGGACTTCTGATCTCAAAAGAGCCCATCGAGTATCGCATGCAGTTCAATCGGGCATTATCTGGGTCAACTGCTGGTTAGTGCGTGATTTAAGAACTCCTTTTGGTGGAATGAAGGATTCCGGAATTGGAAGAGAGGGAGGGAACGAAGCACTCAGGTTTTTTTCTGAACCTCAGAATGTTTGCATTAAGCTTTAAAACAAAAAAAACCTGACTAAGCCAGGTTTTTTGTTTTTATTATTTGTGAATCCGCAACTAAACCGATTCTCCTTCTTTCAATCTTGCAATCTTGAAAGACTTTCTTTCTTTATGCCCACAATACCCACAAGCATAATATTTCATCAACTCTCCTTCTTCAGCTTCAGAAGCAGTTTGAATAATTTCTTCTCTATCAACTTTTAAAGTCTGGTAGTTACAGTTATTACACTGAAGTGCATGCAGTCTACCGTTGTATTTTTCGATTTTTGTGAATCCTGACTCTTCGTCAATCCAAACATCATAATCTACTGAGAATGCATCTTCTTCAGCTTGCATACCTTCATCGAGGTAAACATCTTCCTCTTCCTCACTGAGAAGCTTCATTTTCTTTCCATCAGGAGAAGTTCTTGGCGTGAATCTTAATTTCTTAAGACGCTTTTCGATAAAGAATGGATAGTAAAATTTCAAAACGTTTTGAATAATTACTCCAAGGATTACTGCAAACATGGAACTCATAAAGAGTCTCACGAAAAACCATAACCAAGTAGACTCAGCAAAAAGAGTATTGAAAAAGAGTGTGCCTCCGATTATAATTAATAATGCTCCATTCCATAGCATGTTTATTTCATGCATATTGATGTAGTCATATCTTGTTTTATAATCACTGGTAGCCAGCAACTTTAAATAATGGCCTAACAGAATTAATAAACCAACACCAGCCACGGCCATGGCTAGGTATCCTCCGTAGGTGTTCCAGTTGCTAAGTAGTTCAGGTGAAATAGGGTCAGTCATAGCGTCTATTTATTAGTCGGAAAAAACTCCTAGTACAAAAATGCCACATTTTTTTAAAAAATCAACGAATATAAAGCAAATAAGAAGTAGGTGAGCTCTTCAAATTTGTTGTAAAATATCAAAAAAAAATGTAACAGTGGCAATCGAATTGTTGTTGGACTGCCCGTGTAGTTCCTATTCGGTATTTTTGTTGAAATCAATCAACAGGATAAATACAATATGAATTTTTCACTTAAAAGATCACTCACCTTTACAATCATCCTTGGAATATTCGCTTCATGCTCAACATCAACAGAAGAACCTTGGAGTATTGAAGGGAAGTCCGATCAGGAGGTAATGGCTATTGCTGATTCGCTTGCTAAAACTTTTATCATGGTGGATGGTCACGTTGACCTTCCATATAGAATGAATATAAAAGGATTCATGATCACCAAGACGGTAGAAGACGTTTCAGTTGAAACAACTGGTAATTTTGATTTTCCTAAATCAAAACGAGGGGGGTTGGATGCACCTTTTATGTCAATTTATATCCCTGCAGGGTATCAAGAAACAGGCGGAGCTAAGAATTTTGCTGATTCCCTTATTGATATGGTATCTAGACTTCCAGTAACATTTCCTACAATGTTTGCAATGGCCAACACACCAGCAGATATCGAGGTAAATTTTGATCAAGGGTTGATTTCTCTACCTATGGGAATGGAAAATGGAGCGCCAATAGAAGACGATATAAATAATGTGAAGTACTTTTTCGATCGAGGAATACGGTATATCACCTTAACACATTCAAAGGATAATCAAATAAGTGATTCTTCATATGATACACTTAACACTTGGAATGGGATCAGCCCTTTTGGTGAGCAAGTAATTGCTGAGATGAACAAATGGGGAATTATGGTGGATATTTCTCACGTAACAGACAGTGCTGCTTTTGATGCTTTGAGATTAACAAAGGCACCAGTCATTGCTTCTCATTCCTCTTGTAGAAGATTCACACCAGAATTCGAACGAAATATGCCAGATACGCTTATCTATGCTTTAGCTGAAAATGGAGGTGTGATTCATATCAATTTTGGATCTACTTTCTTATCAAAGGAGTCCAGGGATAAGTTTGATAAAATGCGAGAAGATTTAACAAATTATCGCGCTGAGAATGGATTATCTTCAGATGATTCGGTTTATACTGCCTATGCAAATCAATATGCAATAGATAATGATGTATATGAAGACGTTCAGAAAGTTGCTGACCACATTGATCATGTAGTTAGCCTAGTTGGAATTGATTATGTAGCATTTGGATCAGATTATGATGGTGTTGGTGATTCATTGCCCAAAGGACTGAAAGATGTCTCAACCTACCCTAACCTACTAAATGAGTTGCTCAAAAGAGGTTATACACCAAAGGAAATTGAGAAAATCTGTTACAAGAATACTTTCCGAGTATGGAGAAAAGTGCAAGAGGTGGCTCAAGGACTACAATGATCTGATGCCTAAGAAGTCAATTTTTCTTTCGCTTGAGAGAGTTTATAAAACTTGACCAAGCGAAAGGATTAAGTAATTGATTTTGAGGTGGTGAGTAGCGATTGATATATGACTGTCTTTGCAGTTGCATAGTATACTGATGATTAGCATTTGGTGACGCAGGCAAATTTAGATATGCCTCCGTCATCACCTGGCTATTCAGCCATTGATAGATATTTGCATATTCTTTCTGATCTGGAAGTTCCATTGTTATCAATGCTTCCTTAAACATACTTTCAGAAGGATAAGGTCTGATTTCCACTTCTTCTAAAAACTGGATATCATCCTCTAAAGCGATAATAATTCTAAAACTACTTTCCTTTTCATGTTTTGGGACAATGAAATAAGCTCTTTTAAATCCAACAGCGCTGAAAAGAACGCTATCACCTTCTAGGACCGGAAGAGAGAAAAAGCCGTAGGGATTGGTTGTTGTACCTCTTCCAGATTTAGGAATGTACACATGAGTGCCTGGAACAACGGAGATACTATCTGATCCAAATACAACTCCTGTAAACTGAATTACTTTCTCATGCGGCTCTTGGGCGCATAGCTGCGAAACTAAAAAAAATAAAAAAGATAATGTCAGTATATATCTCAAATCAAGTTCTTTATACTAATAAAGTGTTTTATTCAATAAAAGTTTAACTTCGGTAAAAGTAGTTAAAAAATGAGGCTCAAGAATTTCAATTTGTCTTATGGCACCCAGATTTTCAAGTCATTCTCAGATGAGTCTCGTACACGCATCATTCATCTTTTATATCGTCAAGAGGAACTTTGCATATCTGATCTCGAATCTATACTTGACTTTACACAAACAAAAACTTCCCGTCATATAACGTATTTGAAAAATGCTGGTTTGGTAACTTTTAGAAAATATGATCAGTGGGTGTTTTATAGTATTAAAGAGGAAGGCTATGATATGGTTAGCCAGATTTTTGAATTTCTAAGTAAAGATCTCATTTTGAGAAAGGATTTAGAAGTTTACAAAACAATGAACGCAAATCTTGCTTTAGCTAAGAACAAGATAGAAGCGAAAAATTATATTAGGTGAAGGGAATGAAGCACATTTTCTTCGATCTGGACCACACACTTTGGGACTATGATCGAAGTGCACAAGAAACATTATCGGAAATATTCATTCAGCTAGAGTTATCCAAGTCTGGATTAACGAAGAAAAAACTTTTCAACAAGTTTTATGAAGTGAATGATAAATTGTGGGGTAAGTACAATGACGGGCTGATAGATCGCGAGTACATCAAGAATGAGAGATTCAATGAAATTTTTTCAAGTATTGGGATAGATGCTCAGCATTCTAAAGATGCTTCGGCTTATTTCATGAAAAATTGTTCGTCAAAATCTTATCTCATGCCTGATGCTTTGACGGCTTTGAATTACCTAACAGGTAAATACGAATTACACATAATTACCAATGGATTCCTAGATGCTCAGAATAGAAAGTTAAGTAGTTCAGGAATAGCTAAATACTTTAACATAATGGTGACATCAGAGTGTGCAGATTCAAGAAAACCAAGCCCGGAAATCTTTGAGTACTCCCTTAGCAAAGCGGGTTCCTCCAAAACAAATAGTGTGATGATTGGAGATAATCCCAGAACGGATATTCATGGAGCTCAAGAATTTGGTATTAAGACAGTCTTCTACGATCCAAGTGGGAGAAAGAAATCACTAGCAGATTACACTATTCAATCCCATATGGAGCTTTTAAAAATTTTCTAGTTACCTCTAGATTATTGAATTAGTTACCTCTAGTATTTTGAACCATTCACCTTAGTTTTGTCTTACCTAACAAATAAATGTATACAACATGCCTAAAGGAAATTTTTTCATACCAGACCCAATCAATGAGCCTATATTGAGCTATGCCCCGGGCACTCCTGCTCGAGAAGAATTATTGGCTAAATACAAAGAAATGTATGCAAGCCAGGTTAATGCTCCGATGTTTATTGGTGACAAAGAGGTGCATACAGACAATAAGGTTGCAATGACCTGCCCTCATGATCATAAGCATGTTTTAGGACATTTTTCAGAAGGAGATGCTTCACATGTCACAGAGGCCATTGATGCAGCTTTATCTGCCAAAGAAGATTGGGAAAATATGTCTTGGGAAAATCGTGCTAGCATTTTTCTTAAGGCGGCTGACTTATTAGCTGGGCCATACAGAGCTAAAATGAATGCTGCGACAATGCTTGGTCAAGGAAAAAATGTACATCAGGCAGAGATTGATGCTGCTTGCGAATTCATTGACTTCCTTCGGTTCAATGTTTCTTTTATGCAAGAATTGTATATGCAGCAACCTATATCATCAGAAGGGATATGGAATAGGTTGGAGTATAGACCATTAGAGGGCTTTATTTTCGCCATCACTCCATTCAACTTTACAGCCATTGCGGGAAACCTCCCAGCGGCTCCAGCAATGTTAGGAAACACTGTTGTGTGGAAACCGAGCTATACACAAGTATATTCGGCACAAGTAATAATGGAAGTCTTCAAAAAGGCAGGACTCCCTGATGGAGTAATCAATCTGATCTATGTGGATGGTCCTGTAGCAGGAGATGTCGTATTTAACCACAGAGATTTTGCAGGACTTCATTTCACAGGAAGTACAGGGGTTTTTAAAACACTTTGGAAAACCATTGGAGCTAATCTTGATTCATATAGAACGTATCCAAGAATAGTAGGAGAAACAGGAGGAAAAGACTTTGTAGTAGCTCATAGATCTGCGGATGCAAAAGAAGTGGCTACTGGCTTAGTAAGAGGATCATTTGAGTTTCAGGGTCAGAAATGCAGTGCAGCATCTAGAGCATATATTCCATCAAACATTTGGGAAGATGTTAAGAAATACATGATTGAAGATTTAAAATCAATCAAAATGGGCTCTCCTGAAGATCCGTCAAACTTTGTAAATGCTGTGATAGATGGTGTTGCGTTCAAAAAGATCTCGGGTTACATAGAGCAAGCAAAAACCGATAAAGATGTAGAATTAGTTGCTGGAGGCAATTATGATGACACTAAAGGATGGTTCGTTGAGCCGACAGTTTTTGTAGCGAAAGACCCTAAGTACACAACAATGTGTGAGGAGATTTTTGGACCAGTGCTTACCATTCATGTATATGATGCAGATAAGTTTGAGGAAATCTTAAGTATCGTGGACGAGACATCTCCTTATGCACTAACCGGAGCTATTTTCAGTAAGGATAGATACGCAGTGGACGTTGCTACTAAAAAACTAAGAAACGCAGCAGGTAATTTTTACATCAACGATAAACCTACAGGGGCTGTAGTAGGCCAACAGCCATTTGGTGGTGCGCGAGGTTCTGGCACAAACGATAAAGCGGGAGCAATGATGAACCTCATGCGTTGGGTTAGTGCAAGAACCATTAAAGAAACTTTTGTTTCCCCTACTGATTACAGATATCCTTTTCTTGGTTAATTAAAACGCTTTCCTCATGAATAATTTAAGACCTTTTCATTTAGCTGTTCCTGTAAAAGAATTGGATCAGACAAGAAGTTTTTACCGGGATATAATGGGCCTTGAAGAGGGTAGATCTTCTGATTGCTGGGTAGACTTCAATTTATATGGACATCAATTTGTAATCCATATGGTTGAAAATAAGCGAGATGCGGAAACTAATCCTGTTGACGGCAAGGCAGTTCCTGTGCCTCATTTTGGTGTGGTTTTAAGCAGAAGTGATTGGGATGATCTTGCGGAAAAACTTAAAGATGCAGGAATAGAGTTCATTATTGAACCATATGTCAGATTTGAAGACGAGGTGGGTGAGCAAGCAACCATGTTTTTTATGGATCCTTCTGGAAATGCGCTAGAGTTTAAATCTTTTAAGGATGATGCTCAGATTTTCGCAAAATAGATTTAGATGATTTCTGGAAAAACCTCTTTACATTTCCTCTTCTATATTAAATGAGTGAAACTAAAGACAATAGAATCGAATCTTTTATGAAAATGGCAATGTCTGAACCATTGCTGAGTGGGAAATTCAAAGATTTTATTTCAGAGCTCATTCCGACTGTTTGTAGATCGCTAAGTGCTTATAAGACATCTTTTTGGCTTTATAGAAATGAAAAGGATGAATTTGAAAGCATTCAAAGTTTCAATGCAGAAACGGAGGAGTCTTCTTCTGGTAAAGCACTGGATGCATCAACATTTCCAAACTTCATAAAACTCTTGAAGGCTGAGCAATCAATACACGTTGACAGTACTGATGATAATCCAGCGTTAGAAGAACTAACACTTGACCACTTAATTAAGAATCGACTCACCTCATGGGCGAGTTTTCAAGTGTGGAATGATAACAGACTTTTTGGAGTCATTACGGTAGAGTGGAAAACAAAGAAGGATTTTATTGAACGAGATCAATTTGTTTTGTTGACATCAGCTTCAATGATTAGTCAATGTTACGACGCATTGTTGCGCCTCAAGGAAGACTTTCTACACAGAAACGAGTTAAGTACTTTGAAGATTGAGGAAAAAGAGAAAGAAAAACTTGCCAAAAAACTATCTGATCATGCTTTTTATACATCACATACCATCAGGCATCCTCTGTCTACTATTTTGGCATTGATAGATTTGATTAAATTAAATTGGGAAAGTCGGGAGACATACGAAGAGCTTCTGCAGCAATTGAAATTAGAAACAATGAATTTAGATGATGCAATTCGTGTGATGACCGCCAAAATTGAATTAGATTAGGGCTTTTACCTACCTACCATGACTCGAAGACCTAACAGGATTAAAGAAGTAATCCTTCGGAGAAGTACATTTATTATTTTCCTTATTTTGATTCTTGGGGCATTTGGGTTGCTTCGAATCGTAGCTACACATAAAGATATTGATGATGTAGCTAATATCGATTTACCAATAATCGAGATACTTACCCAAATAGAGACAAACCAACTTGAGCAGGCGATCAATTTTGAGCGTGCTATTCGTTATTCAGAAGAAATGGCTCCAGGGAATGATGCAGCTCTAAGAGGGTTTGCTTTGGCAGATAGTACTTTTAGATATTTAGCGCAGCTTGTGGATATCGACTTACTGGAGGCAGAAAACGAAGTTTCAGAAGCATTAAAGCGGACAAATCAAGAGGCTCAGAGAATCAAATTGAAAGGCTTGTTATTATCAATTAAGAAGCTTGCAAGTGATCATACTAGCTATGAAAACCATGCAATAGAAGTTGTAAATCTTCTGGAGGAAGGTCGGCTGGAAGAAGCAGTTTTTGTGTCAGAAAGAGTAGAACAAGAAGAGGATCAGTTTAATAAACAAGTAGAAGGTGTTTTGATGCGTCATGAAATGTTTACCGAAGCTCTGGTGAAGATTGTCGAGCAAGAAGAAGTGCTTTCAATGAAGTGGATTGTAACACTCACTCTTCTTTTCATCATTCTTTCCTTGCTTGCCGTTTACACTTTTAGCTATAAAATATGGCGCCCGTTGGAGGATATAAGATCGGGTGCAGAAAGAATTGGTGATGGCAATCTGGATGCAAGAATAAAGCTGAGTTCAAACAGCATAACAAGTGACATTGTTAACTCCTTTAATGAAATGGCAGATCGCTTGCGATACTCACAAGAAGAGATAGATAGGTTTATTCATTTTTCGTACAGCACTGCGGATGACCTGAAAGCTCCTATAACTAACCTTGGATCTCTATTAGAGATGCTAGGGAAAGAAAACGTGAACCCTTCTAACTTTAAAGCAATACTTAACAACGCTAGGAAGACAAATCAACAATTAGAAAAGATTGTACATGCGCTTGTTGAGGTAAACAAAGTGCGAGAAGAACTTGGTGCAGATAAAGAGCTTCTAGATATTGATGAGGTTCTTAAAGAGGTAGTTTCCAATTCTTTAAGTAAGATTAAAAGTGCAAATGCCATTATAAAAAAAGATTTTTCAGAATGCCCCACTATTGCCTATCCAAAAGCACAGTTGAAAGTGGTATTAAAGCATTTAATATCAAATGCCCTGTCTTACAGAGACCCTGAAAAACCTCTTCAAATAAAAATCAAGACCAAAGAAGTCAATTCGCATACTACACTAATTATTAAAGACAATGGTTTAGGTTTTGATTCGATCAAGTTTAAAGAAGAAATATTCAGGCCTTATTCACGATTACACTCACATGTGGAAGGAGCTGGCCTAGGCCTTTACATCATTAAAACAATCATGGATTATCACCGAGGCGGAATTAGGGTAGAGAGCGAGCCTCGGAAAGGAGCCACATTTGCTTTACGTCTGAACTAGGAACTTATCAGATGACTACTGTAAATTTTTTCTAACAACTCTGGGGAAAGCGGTTTAGAAATAAAAGCGGCAATTTGCTTGGAAGAGGAAGCCCGTTCTTCATCTTTAGCAGATATGGAGGATGTCAACATAATAACTTTAGTGCCGTCCGTGATATTTAACTTTTCATACTCTTCCATAAAATCCCAACCATCTAAACCAGGCATATTTAAATCCAAGAAAATCACGTCAGGAGTATCCCCTGTGGTTTTCAAAAAATCAATGGCTGTTTGCACATTATTAATTGATTCTACTTCAGTAGCAAACTTTGCATGCTTGATGATAACTGAGTTTATAGAATTGACGATATCATCATCGTCGACAAGTAGTACCTTTTGAAAAGTTCCCAAGAGTTGTAGTGGTTTATGATCCAAAGGTAAGAAAGCGATTTATAAATGTGATTTCAATCAGATCAAATTTTGTTAAAATTCGATCAATAGAACTTTCAATCCAGTGGATAAGAATGACTGAACGAATAAACTAGCGATACTCTTTTTTGCGACTTCCAGTATGTAGGCTATTAAATTCAAGAATTTTGGGAACAATAAAAAACCCAACATTTCTGCTGAGCTTAAGCTCTCTCTCTTGGGCTCGATCGCTGCGGCGAACCGTCGGAGTGGCGTTCCACCCAAGGACTCTGAGAGTACTGTTTCTTGAAAGCCTGAAAATAAAAAAAGCCCGGCATTTCTGCTAAGCTTAAGCTCTCCCTCTTGGACTCGAACCAAGGACCCTCTGATTAACAGTCAGATGCTCTAACCAGCTGAGCTAAGGGAGAATTTTCCTTAAAAAGGAGTGCAAATGTAAGCATCCAATTTACAATTCTCAATGCAAGACATTAAAAAATTTTCAAGTAATACTTTTTTTTATAAATAAGACACAATGTCATTATTTTTCATCATCTATTTTCATAATTAAGACATAATGACATGATTTTTTATTCATTGCATCAGTTGGTACAGAATTCGATCATTACTCAATAAATTATTTTTAATTAAAAACTATAGAACATGGGACTTATAAAGTACAATAGAAACGACTACAGACCGACAAGTTTTAAAAGTCTTGTTGATGATTTTTTTACTGATGAATTAGTAGGAGGCACTGTACCTAAGTTTTCACCTAAGGTGGATATTGCTGAATCTGAAAAAGAATTTGAGATTCAGTTGCATGTGCCAGGAATGAAGAAGGGTGATTTCAATATTGATCTTAATAAAGATCAAATTACAATAAGTGGAGAAAGAAAATTTGAGAACGAGAAGAAGGAAAAAAACTTCCACAGTGTGGAGAGTTACTATGGATCATTTAATAGAACGTTCTATTTACCAGATTTGGTAGACAAAGAAAAAGTAGATGCTTCATATCAAGATGGAATTTTGACCATTCTTTTACCAAAGGATGAAAAGAAGTCAGCAAAAAAACAGATAGTAGTTAAGTAGTGTTTTGAGTAGGTGATTTGGGGTGTCCGCCAGTAGGCGGATGCCCTTTTTTTTGAAAATGGAAGGAGTTTAATCAGCACCTATCTTTTGTTAAGAATAGTTAATCCTTTTAGTGTTTTTCCACAGAATGAAAACTAAAAGTGTCTTTATGGAGTATAAATCATAAGTAAAAAATTGAAGAAGATATGAGTAAGAGAAGTTTTATCATGGCCATGGTTTTTTCGTCACTCTTTGGAGGTATTGTGGCGGTCGTAGGATTTTCGCTGATTGCGCCTAACCATAGGATAATTCAAACAACAGGAAATACTTCAAGCCCTGTGAGTTTAACAAACTATGTCTTTGACTCATCAGACTTTGTAGTGCCGGAAGGTTTAAACTTCGTTTTTGCAGCTAAAAATGCCACACCTTCAGTTGTGCATATAAGGACTACTTATAAAGAAGGGATGCGTGCGAATAGTCCTTTTAACGATTTCTTCAAGGACTACTTTGGTGAACGATACGAACGAAGAGGAGGTCCTGCACGAGGAGCCGGATCTGGAGTGATTATATCTTCTGATGGATATATCGTCACAAATAATCATGTTATTGAGAATGCAGATGAGATCGAGATTGTCTTAAATGACAATAGAAGTTATCAAGCTAAGGTGATAGGTACAGATGCGAGCACTGATTTAGCCGTTTTAAAAGTGAATGAGAACAATCTTACATCAATTAATTACGGTGATTCAGACAATATTAATATAGGAGAATGGGTGCTCGCAATTGGTAACCCGTATGAATTTAGGTCGACAGTCACAGCTGGGATAATAAGTGCAAAGGGGCGAAATATAAATATCTTAAATGGAGACTATAGAATAGAATCTTTTATCCAAACTGATGCGGCGGTAAACCCTGGAAATAGTGGTGGAGCACTGGTAAACCTCAATGGAGAATTGGTAGGAATAAATACAGCTATTGCATCCCCTTCAGGGGCATTTGCGGGATATTCATTTGCCGTTCCTGTTTCACTTGTAAAAAAGGTAGTTAGTGATTTAGTAGAGTATGGGATGGTGCAGAGAGCATTATTGGGGATTTCGATTAGGGATGTGGATGCCGGGCTTGCGGAAGAATATGATCTCAATGTATTAAAAGGGATTTACGTGAATGGAGTAATGGCTGGAAAAGCTGCTGATAGAGCGGGTATGGAGAGAGGAGATGTAATTGTAGCTATAGATGATAAGCCGGTAAATAGTGTAGCCCAGCTTCAGGAACAAGTAGCTGTAAAGAGACCTGGAGACCAAGTTGAGGTAAAGTTTATCAGAAATGGAAAAGAGAAAATAGTATTGGCTGAACTAAGAAATGCAGAAGGTACATTGGAGGTAGTGGAGCTTGCTTCTGATTTTAAAGTTGAGGGCGCGACTTTTGTCGATTTGACTGATGCGCTAAAAGAAGAATTGGATATTGATGGTGGGGTTCAAGTCAGGGAGTTGGGAAATGGCAAATGGAAAGAAGTTCGTATGAAAGAAGGGTTTATTATTACAGGCATTGATAATGAAGAGATTAGGAACATTCAAGATCTTCAAAACTATTTTAAACGTCCTAGAACGGATGGGATTCTAATTGAAGGAATCTATCCTGATGGCAGTAAGGCACATTACGGGCTAGGTCTTTAAATAGATATATCGCAATAAAAAAAGCCTGTCTTTGAAAGACAGGCTTTTTTTATTCCATAATTTCGAGAAGTGAAAGATGTAATAGTGATAGGTGGTGGATTAGCCGGACTAATCAATGCAATACTTTTAAGTAGAAAGGGACTTAATGTCCTGCTGTTTGAAGAAAAGAAATATCCCTTTCACAGAGTATGTGGTGAGTATATATCGAATGAAGTCATTCCTTTTTTAGAAAAAAATGAACTTTTCCCATCAGAACTTAAGCCTGCAAAAATTTCTCGATTTCACTTAAGTTCTTCATCCGGTAAGAGCTTAAAAATGGCATTAGATCTTGGAGGATTTGGTATAAGCAGAAAGTCATATGATCAGTGGCTTGCTAAGAAAGCATTGGATTCACTTGACATTGTTCATACCAGAGTTGTCTCTTCAAGTTTCAAAGATGACCGCTTCCTTATCAAGGATAAGGAGGGCGAAAATCATGAAGCCAAAATTGTCATTGGAGCATTTGGGAAAAGGAGTAAGATTGATAAGTCACTAGAAAGGCCATTTATCCATAAGAGGTATCCATATATTGGAGTAAAATACCACATCAAAACAGATGAAGTTGCCGATAATGTAGTGGAGCTACACAACTTTAATAAGGGCTATTGTGGAGTGAGTAAAATAGAAAACGGGACATTTAATCTTTGCTATTTATCTCACAGGAGTAATCTTAAAAAATTTGGTTCCATTGATGCAATGGAAGAAGAAGTATTAAAGAAAAATCCATACTTAAAACGCATTTTCAATCAGTCAGATTTTTTGTTTGAAAAACCTGAAGTGATCAATGAAATCACATTTGAGAAAAAAGAGCCAGTTTATGATCATATACTGATGTCTGGTGATTCAGCCGGAATGATCACTCCCTTGTGTGGAAATGGGATGGCAATGGCTATTCATTCGTCAAAGATTTTGAGTGAGTCGATTATCGATTTCTTTGATCATGGTATTGATCGACAAGCATTAGAAAGAAACTACACAGATCAATGGAATAACCTCTTCGCTAAGAGATTATGGGCAGGAAGAAATATTCAAAAATTATTTGGATCCCCAATTACCTCAGAAGTTGCAGTAGCAATCGCTAGATCTGTTTCTCCAGTTACCAAATATTTAATGAAACAAACTCACGGAACTCCTTTTAGCTGAGCCAGAGGTAAATAAAGAAAGCATTTAGCATAATAGAGGATAGAAAATTAAGCCTCATAGTGGAGGTGAAGTCTGCTTTACTTCTGTCCTTTCTTACTTTTAAGTACCATACGCCGAAATACGCTAAGATGGGAGTCATAGAGCTTAGAAAAACTATTGCGTCACTTAGGGAATGATAGACAATGAAATACCCTACGAAACCTAAACTCGCTAGAAAGAAAGCAATTGAAGTAAAATGGAATGTGCCTAATACTCCCAGTTTTAGGCTGATTGTGATATCTCCCCTTTTCGAGTCCTCTTCATGCTGATATACTTGAGTCATGGGATAAGAACCCAATAATAAAATGCTACTAAGGATTCCAGGTATTTGAATATCCCATGTCCATGATTGAATCAAAGAAGTATCAGTAATGGCAATGTAACTAAGGATGAAAGTAAAGTACCCCTGGAATACACCAGCAGCTAACCAACCAATGATTGGTCTACTTTTTAGTCGATAATTCGGATGACTATACGCTTTTGAAATAAGCCCATAAATGAAAATCATGACCATAAATTCCCATGAAATTAAAAGGGCTAGAATCAAACCAATCAAATCAAAAATGAGTGATACCCAATAAAGTTCTTTGGTCACTTTTGGTGGAACTTTAAGTCCTCCAATACTTCCTTCATCCTTATCGAAATAGGAGTTGTATCCATTGCTTGCTGGATATACAAGGAGATGAAGAATTAGAAATGATAAAAAAAGATTTTCATAGCTAATGTGTTCCGAAACTGCCACTGCAAGCAAGAAAACAGGCATTAGGAAAAAAGAAAATGGTATCCGAAGATGAAGTAGTGTTGATTTTTTCAAATGAAAGTAATCTTCTCGGTCAAAAGTTGGTTAATATTAATGAACAACTCTTAGATGTCAGCATATATTCATAGTATTGGAACCGCATTACCCGCTAATCTAGCAGATCAAAATCAGATCGCTGACTTTATGGTTAGTCATCTTAAACTAGAGAGGAGAGAAGAAAGGAAATTGCGGATGTTGTATCGGGCCAGTGGGATTGAACAACGCTACTCTGTACTTCGTGACTTTGCAGAAAACCTTAATGGGAAGAGTTTTTTTAAAGAGGATGCAGCTTTCCCTTCTGCTAAACCACGCATGCTTTTGTACCAGGACCATGCAATAAATCTAGCTAGGGAAGCTTGTGAAAAAGCCATTTTAGATTCACCTATTGAGCCAAACGAAATCACACACCTTATTGCGGTTAGTTGTACAGGTATGTATGCTCCTGGCCTAGATATTGAACTTATTGATCAACTAAAATTATCCACTCAAACAGAACGCACCTCAATAAACTTTATGGGATGCTATGCCGCTTTTAATGCGATGAAAGTCGCTCAAAATATTGTGAAAGCTGAGGAGAATGCGCATGTTTTGATGGTTTGCGTAGAATTGTGCAGTATTCATCTGCAAGAAAAAACAGATGATGAGAGCCTTGTTTCAAATGCAATTTTCGGAGATGGCGCTGCTGCAATGATGATTTCATCAAAACCTTCTTCTAGATCATTGGAAATAAAAAAATTCTACAGCGATTTAGCTCTGCAAGGAAAAAGCGAAATGGGTTGGTATATCGGAGATCATGGATTTGAGATGAGGCTAAGTAGCAAAGTGCCGGATGTTATTAAACAAGGAATCGGTAAGCTTACGAATAGGCTGCTCTCTGAAATAGAAATGAAGATTGATGAGATTGACTATTATGCAATTCACCCAGGAGGAAGGAAAATCTTAGACGTGATTGAAGAGGAACTGAACTTATCGGAGGATCAAAATAATCCGGCAAGAGAAATATTAAGAACCCATGGTAATATGTCTTCTCCTACCGTTCTTTTTGTCATAAAGTCAATTTTTGATTCGATGACATCTAAAGATGATCAAAAACACATGTTAAGCTTTGCTTTTGGACCAGGGCTCACAATGGAAAGTGCTGTATTGAAATCTCATATCGATGCTTGAGTCTCGTTCCAATGAGATTGAAATAATGGACGATCTGAATATCTCAGGTGAGGTAGTAGGTCAGACACTAAGAGAGCTAAATACCATAAATCGAAGGTTGGGAGGCAACCAAATAAGTGTGAATGCTTTCAAGAACATGGTTAATAATAAGTCGGAGGTGATTTTAGCCGATCTCGGATGTGGAGGAGGAGATATCATGGTAGAGATGGCCAAGTGGAGTAGGAAAAATTCTGTGAAATCCTCTTTCATAGGTATTGATGCTAATCATCATATTGTAGAGTACGCAGAATCCAATACCATGAGGTTTTCTGAAATCTCTTATCAACCAATTAATATTTTCAGTGAGGAATTTAAAAAGCAGGTGTTTGATATCATTCATTGCTGTCTGTTTACTCATCACTTTACAAATCAAGAATTAGCTACGCTGTTTAGACAATTTAGACAGCAGGCCAGAACTGGAGTGATTATAAATGATTTACATAGGCATCCTTTAGCCTACTGGAGTATTTCATTACTCACCTCTTTGTTTTCTAAATCGACGATGGTAAAAAACGATGCAGCTGTTTCGGTAGCTCGAGGATTCAAGAAACATGAATTGAAA
Source organism: Marinobacter alexandrii (assembly GCA_039984955.1). NCBI lineage: Bacteria > Pseudomonadati > Pseudomonadota > Gammaproteobacteria > Pseudomonadales > Marinobacteraceae > Marinobacter > Marinobacter alexandrii. The sequence continues at coordinate 1,571,868 of JBDWTN010000007.1, read as the reverse complement.
GAAATCTTGAACAGCGCTGGTATAAAGGATTATAAATTAAGGTGGAAGTGGGCCTTCCGTTGGAAGTTAATTTTTTAGTTACGTCCAGTCACCAAAAATCAAGTTCCCCTTAGCTTCTGGGTCACTTGACTTAAAGAAATTGTCTAATCCCGCAACCATTTCGTCAGCAGAAATGAAATGGTCTTGATTTGAGTCCAATTCTTCAAATCCTTGGATAGCTAGACTTTGTGGAATATTGTAAATAAATAACATGTTCGCATATTCTTCGCGTGAGATCAACTTATCACGATTCATATCAAATAGATCAAATACATGCCTTGAAGTTCGTTGTATGTAATGATCAAGAATGGTACAATCTCCTGACTCAATTTGATCGCGGAAAAAGGCTATCCAATCCCATAAAGTAAGCGTAAGCTCAGGATTATTCAGATCAGTCAATAGTTGTACAAATAAACGATGCGACTTCAATAGAATAAGACGAGCGCTTCTCGAATTTTCACTGAGCTGTAATTGCGCAACAATCTTTTTCCCAACGTTTACAAAATCGTTCGGCTGAAGCTGCCCGTTCCGGTCTATATCCAATACATTAAAAAGGTGATGTACCTTTCTTTTTTGTGTTTCAGAGAAAACAGACCGGGGGCCAATAGTGCGTGTGGTGGTAGGGCTCCCCATGTTTCGAATTTCAATTTACGAAATAATTTCTACCCTTCCACGCATTTCTTAGCTTTGCACTCCAATTCATAACAACTATTTAATAATGACCCAGGATATCCAAGAGATTTTGAAGAGACTTCAGGTAGAAGCAGACAATAAAGGAGCTGCTATTGGCCATAAGTGGCTGAATTCATCTGGAGCTAAGCTTACTTCATATTCACCCGTTAATGGAAATGAGATAGCAAGTGTCACGCTTGCGGATGACAGTGCATATGATCAAGTAATTAAGGAGGCGCAAGAAGCATTTAAAGAATGGAGACTCCTCCCCGCTCCTCAACGAGGGGAAATAGTACGCCAGCTTGGAAATGAACTCAGGGAGTATAAGCAGGAACTAGGGTCTTTAGTTTCTTATGAAATGGGTAAATCTCTACAAGAGGGATTGGGTGAAGTACAAGAAATGATAGACATATGCGACTTTGCAGTTGGTCTTTCTAGACAGTTATATGGGTTGACTATGCATTCGGAGCGACCATCGCATAGAATGTATGAACAGTGGCATCCATTAGGAATTGTCGGAATCATTTCTGCCTTCAACTTTCCCGTAGCTGTTTGGTCTTGGAATGCAGCACTTGCATGGGTATGTGGAGATGTATGTGTATGGAAGCCATCGGAGAAAGCCCCTATTTCTGCTATAGCGTGTCAGAAAATCGCACAGCGAGTATTCGAAAAAAATGGAATACACCCAGGTGTATGTGGACTTGTCATTGGAGACGTAGAGATCGGTAAAAAACTTGCCGCAGATACACGAGTACCTTTGATATCGGCTACAGGCTCAACGCGAATGGGTAAGGCAGTAGGTGAAGTAGTAGGAGCCAGATTGGGCAAACATATTTTGGAGTTAGGCGGGAATAATGCAATGATCATTTCTCAGCATGCCGATCTGAATATTGTGATTCCTGGAGCTGTATTTGGAGCTGTAGGAACAGCGGGACAAAGATGTACTTCGACAAGAAGGTTAATCATTCATGATAGTATCTACGAAGAAGTAAAAGAACGATTAGTCAAAGCATATGGTCAGTTACGTATTGGTGATCCTTTGGATGAAAACAATCATGTAGGACCGCTGATCGATACAGATGCAGTAAAAATGTATCAAGCGGCCATTTCAAAAGTGAAATCAGAAGGGGGAACTACTGTTGTTGAAGGTGAAGTGCTTTCAGGATCGGGATATGAGTCTGGGTGCTATGTAAAGCCGGCAATGTATGAGGCGCAAGCAGACTATGAGATTGTTTGTAATGAGACTTTTGCTCCGATCTTGTACTTGATCAAGTATTCAGATCTGGAAGAAGCAATTGAAATTCAAAATGCAGTACCTCAAGGACTATCTTCTGCGATCATGACTACTAATATTCGAGAAGCTGAGTTGTTTCTATCACAAGCGGGTTCTGATTGTGGCATAGCAAATGTGAACATTGGAACATCTGGCGCTGAAATTGGAGGAGCATTCGGTGGTGAAAAGGAAACAGGGGGAGGACGAGAGTCAGGTTCGGATGCTTGGAAAGCATACATGAGACGTCAAACAAACACGATCAATTATTCTACTGAACTTCCTTTAGCGCAGGGAATTAAATTTGAGCTTTAAAAAATTAGAAGATGAAAAAGAGTTTCATTGTTTGGACCCTTGTGTTGTGTTCATTAATATCTTATAGTCAAATAAAGATTTCTTTCTCTACAGGAATGAATGTCTCTAATCTAACAGAGGATCTGGTGACTCAATATGGATTTGATACTTTCAGGGAAGCTTACATAGATGCAGGTGGAAGTGCCACATCAGAGGTGAAAAATTCTGTTAGGATTGGTTTTTACTTAGCAGCTCTGGCGGATATTCCTTTAAATGAATCTGTATTTATTAGATCTGGTCTTAAGTATATGAACACGGGGGACAGCTACTTCTTTAAGACTGATGATGTTGTGCTACAATCTTCTTCTGGAAGTGAGACTGATGAGAAATACAAATTTCGTCAGCGATTGAGTTACTTATCGATTCCATTGAACATGGGAAAGTCCTTAAGCAAGAAAATTGGAATTTATGGAGGAGTTACCCCTTCTATTAATGTGGGCAATATCGTGAAAATCAATTATTTTGAAGAAGACGGAGATAAAGTGAAGCAGAAGTGGGAGAAAGACGATAATCCGGTTGATGCCAGAGGGGTAGTTATGTTTCTCAACGGTGGAATGAATTATTTCTTTATTGGTGATAAGGTTGATTACTTCATCGATTTTGGATTTAATTATGCCTTATCAAGTGTATATGATGATCCAGATGCAGAATCCATATTTAAAGAGGCCAACGCCTGGAACATTGATCTTGGTTTTGGTATCAGGCTCTAAATAATGCTTTGAACTGATCATTCACCGAACTCAAAAGATGATGACAATTAAAAAAAGGCCTGCATTTGCAGGCCTTTTTTGTTTCGCCAATGAGGTAATGGTAAGCACTGATTATTTATTGTAAATATTACCACTCACTCCAAATTTCTAATTTCTTCGATAGTTCATAGAAAATATTAAGCAAAACCTAAGGTTTTGCGATTAAGCGGCTCAATATGAGCCGCTTTTTTTCTTATTAAACAAGCTTGTTAATTCCTTCTGCAATACCAAAAACGATAAGCATTGTAAGAAAGCAGCTCAGCATAAAGAGGTAAACTCTTATTTTCTTTTGTGTTTTTCTTTTAGCATGAAATTGATCTAAGAAAACCTTTGTTACCGTGGGATCATACACTTTAGTTTCGACGGATGTCCTTTTGGCATATAGATATCTATTTTCATCATAAATTTCCTTGATTGATTTTTTATGATTCATAGATGATTGATTGGATCTCATTATATGATTTCTTTGTATATGAACTACTCTAGATAAAATCAAGCAATTTTCATGCAACTCTTCTTTAGATGATTTGTTAAGCATTTCCCTTTATTCCAAAAAGAGTTAAATTCATGGATAACCATGAGTAAGCCCAACCCATCTAATTGCCTGAATTGCGGATCGAAAACTGAAGGGAATTATTGTAATAACTGCAGTCAATCGGCTTCTATTCAACGAATCACATTTCGTGACACACTGGACGACTTTTTCAGCTCAACATTTGCGTTGCAAGGACCCCTTCTTTCGACCATCAAATTTCTAATGGTTGACCCTGGGAAACTATTGAGATCCTTCATTGAGGGTAAGAGAAAGTCGTATTATAAGCCGGTATCCTTTTTTGTGCTCTTGACAGCTATTTATTTGATTCTAAGATCTGTTATTGGCTATGATCCATTTGAGGGACAACCTCAAATGGAAGGTGAAAACGTTCATGAACTAGCTAGAGTGTTCATTAATGCAGGAAAATACATGGTTGCTCATATTAATCATATCATGTTTTTTCTAGTATTTTCTATTGGCATTTCGAATAAACTTTTCTTTAGCAAGAAATATAATCTGGCGGAGTATCTGACAGTTGGATTTTATGTTTCAGGTATTTACATACTTATTGGAATTATCTATATGCTATTTAGTGTGTACGTGATCTTTATTCCTCCTCAGCTGAATATGGTTTTTCTTTTTTTGTACATAGTATATATCTCGTTTTCCTTTCATCGGCAAAAATCATTTTTGGCGATTATCAAGTATTTGCTCTTAAGTCTATTCTCAATACTTCTCTACGTCATTCTTGGGTTTGGTTTTTCTCTTTTGAGAGTTTGGTAAGGCTTAATGAGCTTTTTCTACTGCTTCAGCTATTTGAACTAAGTGACGATCTTCATGTGCGAGTATGAACTGAAAGCATTCCGGCACATAAAATCTCACTTTTTGTCCAAGAGCCGTGGGTATCTTAATGTCTTTTAGGTTCTTACTTCTGGCACGTTTGATTAATTCATTGAATGTCTCCTTGTTCTTAAGAAATAGATCAAGAGTCTCATGCATCTTATCTGGTTCAGTTATTGGGTTAAAGAAGTCGAACGTTTTCATTTTAAACCTACGTTTTTTGCCCTTAGGCTTCATGGCGTAGATAGACATCCTTCCAATAATTGTATGCTGGCTTTCTAAAAACTGCCCGTTTGGTAGTTTGGGAGCTCCAGATATGGCAATTTCAAAGTTGTCAAGATACTTTTCATAAACCCTGTTTAAGTGACTGACTACTTCAATAGCAGACCACTTTTTATCAGAGATTTTCCAATTCAGTCTATCACTGGGCAGTTCAGCAATATCAGATTTTATGTAGTTCTTAACCTTATTCGATTGTTGTAGTATCTGTTCGAAATTTACTTCCATCTTTTGTTGTTTTTGTGACAAGTCAAAGCTCTTGTATCTAAACAACAAAAAGATTGATATAGATCAATTAATCACGAAGAGCTCGCAACCGACTAAATGTTTCGGGTTTCATATTTAGATAACTGGCCAGATATTTTTGGGGAATCTGCATCAATTCTTGAGGACATCTTTTTATAAACGCATCAAAACGTTCTTTTGCCGTGAGTGTAAGCATCTCTACTTCTCTACTTCCTCTCCCAAATAAAATTCCTTCCATAAAATGAGTTCTCCACTGGTAGAATTCTGGAAATAATTTGAAAAGCTGGTCATACTTTTCTTTACTGATTGCAATAAGTCTGGAAGGTGTGATTGCCTCCATAAAATAGTTTGATGGAGTTTGCATTACGAAAGAATCATAAATACCTGATGGAGATCCCTGATATGAAAATCCGAAAATGACTTTTTCTCCTTTACTATTTAAGAGATACCCTGCCTGTACACCAGACAGAGCAAAATAAAAATACTTTGCAGTCACCCCACTTTCAACCAAAAATGATCTTTGAGCATATTCTCTTTCGTGAAAATTCTCATTCAGAAATTCGTAGGCTGCTTCACTGATGGATATATGCTTTCCGAAATTTGAATCGATGACTGATTTTATCTCTGATTTCAATAGAAAATACATTGATTGAGTAGCTAATTAACCGAATCAAAATGATATTTGCTATCAAATGATCTGGACTCGAAATATTATTGTTTCTCTACTGCTACTGAAAACAAGTAATTTGCTGACCCTAGGTTGGCAATATGCATTCTAAAAACGGAATGAAGTGTAGACTGTTTTACATGCAGTCTTGCACTTTTATTGGGGAACTCTCGTTTACTATTGTTGTATCTGTGAATTATCTTTATGCTATGAAATGAGCATGATTATAACAAAAATCACGTTTGAACGGCTTCAGCCAACGGACAACAGATGGTGATAATCTCATGCGAGTTCCCGCTTCGGCGGACGGATCGCTCCGGCGAACTGGTGGCCAATTTAAATAGACTATACACATGAAAAAGCTTTTCGTACTTCCGCTTTTAATCATTATTGCTTGTGGACCTTCTGAGACAGAAGAGGTATCAGAACCTGAAATAGTAGCAGAAGCAGAAATTTACTCACTAAATGAGGTTGGTGACAGAGAATATGAAATGAATGAAACTGTTGTTGGGAAAGCAGAGTTTTTTCAAACAGGAGATGTAGTAACTATTGAGATATCCCTCTCAGGCATGACTCCCAATACCTCAAAAGCTATTCATATTCACGAAGGATCTGTGGAACTCCCTGGTCGTCACTGGAATGCTGGCAAGTTTGTCGCTGCGTGCAATGATCGAAGTTTAGGAAATGTATGGGCACGACCATTCATAGGGGACGTAGGAAATGTGATAATTGATAGAGAAGGAAATGGAAGATTTACCTTACAAACAGATCTTTGGAAATTAAATAGTGGCGATGAAAGTGATCTACTAGATCGACCAATAATCGTTCATGAAAATGCTCAGGATTTTGTAGAGGAATGTGATCCAGCTCATGATCACACACATGGACATGCAAATCCGAAAATTGGAGGTGGCAAGATTACACTAGTGTCTGATGTAGCTCGCAATATCCAGTCATTTGTTAAGCAAGAACAAATGCCGGATTTTTTAATCTGTAAATAAAAAAAGCGACTCACTTTTGAGTCGCTCGTTGGCATTCACCAGTTGGCAAATGCTCCGCCTTAGTATCTATTTCTTATTTCCCTATTTTCCAATCATCTGCAGGTGTGCCATAGAAACAATTAGGCACTACAGGGAATTTAGAGGTAATAACATAGTAGTAAGTACCATTGGGATACTCTGGTGTAACTCCAGTCCGCCCGTTACACTCGTCCAAATCACTTAATGCCGCTACATATTCATAATCTTGAATGTATGACCCATCGTGGTTACCGTCAGGATAGTCAACACCAGCAGTGCCAGTTCCTGTACGAGCTCCACTTTTCAATTGGTAGCTTGTTTCTAATTCTACAATTGAGCTAGTTGGATCATTAGCATCTGAGTATCCGTACTTATAATAGATAGGGAATCCATCTGCTGCGAATCCATAAATCAAAGAATGCGTCGTTCCGTCTTCTTCATCGGCTAAGCCAACAATGTCACCATGATAGTGGTAATTGCCTTGAGAAGTTACATGAGCCCCAAAAGCATCCAAGTCTGTTTCTCCTTCTTCTGTTACTTTGGCTTGCCACTCCCAGTTTTCTTCTCCAGCATTTGAATTGCCATCAGGAACCGTCCAAGCTTTCAACCCCATTGGGTGAAACTCAACTCCATTTACTGCCATGCCAAATTGCCAGAAATTATCATTCATTGGAGTTGGAGGACCTGTTTCGTTATAGATATAGATTGCCTGATTTGTATATTGAGGAGTAAGATCCAATTCGCGTGTTACCTCTATAGCCGTGGGAGTTCCGTTTGGAAAGTTGCCTACTGCATGACTTGGATATTGATTTGAACTTATGGTTCTTGTATCAGATCCAATATCAAAACAAACCTGACTTTCTGTTGTGCTAGAAGTTTCGCATGTTTCAGAAGTAGTGACACTTGTTGCTTCTTGATCGTTATCGTAAGATCCTGCTGAAACAGGCACAACCTTCAAATAGTAAGTAGAATTTGACGACAGTAGAGAGAGCTCAAATGAGGCAATGGAGGCATTGTTATAAACAACTTGCTGCCCAAAGCCCAAATATGAAGTACTCGGTAGCAGGCTACTTTGATTAGAAAGATTAGTAAAGGAATTTTCAGTGTTAATCACAACAATGTAACTGTCAGCTCCATTATCGGCCCATTGACCAACAGAGACACTATTGCTTGTGGTATTATCAACGGTTACGACAACTTCTTCCACAGACACAGGCGCATCATTGTCAGAAATGATAATCATAGCTTCCGTAGTACTTCCAGAAGAGATGATGCTAGGAAGACTTCCAAGAGAAAGTATAATTGTTTCATTTTCTTCCATCTCCGTGTCGTCAGTAATTGTTACTTGCACAGTCGCAGAAGATTCATTATTTGCAATGATTGCAGTTGTTTCATTTATTTCATAATCACTGTTTGCAGTTGCTGTTCCAGTGATAGAAAACGGAATGTTTATCGCAGTACCCGATGTATTCTGTTCGCTTATAGCGATGGTGAAACTTGCAGTTCCTGCAGCTTCTGTAACAGATGATTGAGATGCAGAAACTGTAACAGTAGCAGAAAATTCATCCATGACATCTTCTTTTGAGTCTTCTCCACAACCGGGGAGGAATATCATTGTAGCAAATACAATGAGTAGTCGTAATTGAGTATTCTTATTCATAATTAATGGTTTAGTCGTTGTAAGAAGCAATGGTGGAAGTACGCTTGCTGTTGAGTCTGAATGATCGGGTTCGATCATTCAATTTTAATTTCATAATGTTGTCATGGCCTTCTACTAAGTCAACCATGCATGTATTGGTCATCTTTACTTCTTTGATATCTTCAAGCTGAAGATTCAAAGAGCCTTTTAAATAGATATTTTCTTCTCCATATTCTATCTCAGTGATTTCAAAAGCAGTGCAATTTCCGTCAACTTCAATCGCTACCCTACTCTGGAGATATTCCCACGCCATGTTTTCAAAATCTCTAGTAGCATGATCTTCAAATTCATTTTTCAATGATTCATAGAAATAATATCGATCAACAGATATATTCATCTGTAAACCGGAATCATTTTCGGTGATCTCAAAAATGGCCATTCGAATATCATGACTGTAGCTAATAGAGGAGATACCGACAAGTAAGAGGCTAAAGATTTTTTTCATGGCGGATAGTTTGTGTTTCTTATTAGATGTTAAGCATTTAAAATAATTGCGTTTCTTTTGTAAAAGAAAGCGGCCCCACCAACGAGCCGCTCTATTCACATCCGCTATCTACGGATGCTCCGCCTTAGTATCACTACCATATGAAACTAAATATTTAGATGTCACAAAACTGCAATACTTGTGGGACGGATTTAAATATTTAGGGATAGCAAATGGTTAGCATGATTGTTTTTTTTCTTTCACAAATTCTATTCAATCTGCTTTTTTTGACTGAAATTGAATATTAAATAAGAATCCAATGGTTGATACAGCTATATCTTCGATGAAAGCAATTTTCTTCAAAGGGTCTTTTTTTTTATTACTCATAGCACTTAACTCAAAAGTGTTAGCTCAAGAGGTTAAAAGAGATAGTCTAAAAAATGAATTAATAGACCAAGCCTCAGATACGAATAGGGTAAATACCTTGATTGCTTTAGCTTTTGAGATGCGATATACTGATGCTGATTCCGTCATTGTGTTTGCTCGAGAGGCGTATCGATTAGCGGATTCAATTTCCTTTCCAAAGGGAGAGGCTCAAGCGTTAAGAAATATAGGCTTAGGCTATACATATGTGGGTGGTTTAGATTCAGCACTTTATTACTGTCGGCGAGCGGCAGATCTGGCGAGCGCTTCCAGTTTTGTACAAATTGAAGCGGATGCATTTAACACAATTGGAAATACATATTTCAGAAAATCACAATATGATTCGGCTAGAGAAGCTTTTCAAAAGTCACTTCAGCTATTCAGTAGTATTGATAATGAAGAGAGCGTAGCAATTTCGAATGCAAGCATTGCTGTGTCTTACAGCGAACAAGGAAAGTATTCAAAAGCTCTGGAAATGTATCAGGAGGCCTTACTCTACTTTGAAAAAGGTGAGAATATAAACATGACCGCCAATCTGTATAATAATATCGCGAATATCTATTTGGAGAGAGAGGAGTTTGATAAAGCCTATGAATACTACTCTAAAACTTCAAAATATGATAGTATCACCGGGAACAAATCTGGAAGAGCTCATACATTGCTAAACATAGGTAATGTGTTGGTGCATTTAAATCGTAATGAAGAAGCAAAAGAAAATTATAGATATTCTATCTATCTAGCCACATCTAGTGGTTCTGAATGCACCTCAAGTTTGCCATTAACACAACTCGGCGATCTGTACCTGTCTGAGGGTTCATACGACTCAGCCTATCATTACATAACACAAGCGCTAACTATAGCAAAAAAGTGTGAGAGTGAGCGTGACCTTGCTAGTGTGTATCTTGATTTGGGAGAATACTATACAATTCAGAATAATTTCGGAGAGGCCCAAAAAGTACTTTTAGAAGGCTACAATGTAGCAGCAAGAAATGAGATTAAACCTAAAATGGAAGAGCTCGCGAACTCACTTTATAAACTATATGAAAGAAGAGGTGATTATGTGGAAGCCTACAAATATCTGAAAATTGCGAATGACCTACAGAATGACCTGTTTAATAAAGAAAGCACTGAGCAAATAACTCGTTTGGAAGCCGAATATGAGTTTGAAAAAGAAAAACAATTACTCGAAGCGGAGCAGGAAAAAAGAGAATTGGCCTATCAACAAGAGCTTACCAGAGAGCGATTGTACAAAACGGGAGCGATTGGACTTATTATTTTAATAGCACTCATAGCTGTTCTAGCTTACCGAAGCTATCGAATAAAGCGAGCAGCTAATACGCAGTTAACTGAAAAAAATCAACATTTAAAAGAACTACGAGAGAGAGAGAAGAAACTTTCTGGAGAAGCTTTATCTGCTAAAGAAAGAGAACTTGCCACCATGGCAATGGCTTCATTAGAGAAAAACAACTTACTTAATGATCTAGAGCAAAAGGTAAGTTTTATAGAGAATCGCATGACGGATGACCTTAAGCCAAGCTTGAAAGAAATGCGAAAAGCAATATCAGATAGCTATTCCTTAGATAAGAGCTGGGATAGTTTTATTCATCGCTTTGAAGACGTACACCCGCAATTTTTTGACAAACTTAAATCCGATAATACGAGTCTGACGGTTGAAGACCTTAAACTGAGTGCCTACCTAAAGATAGGTATGTCTAACAAAGAGATTGCCAATGTTACTCACCTCACACTTGGATCAATAAAGAGTAAAATCAATCGCCTCAAGAAAAAGCTTGAGCTAAGTGCGGATGATAGTGTTAGGGATTTCATACTTCAGTATGCCTAGATCTATTGCAGTACCTTTTTGTGCGATTCAATACTTTTATTAAAAAAAGGCAAAAAATAAATAGTACAGTTTAGGCTATCTTAGACAATAGAGATCAGCTATATTTTATGGGCACCATTCAAAAAAATCATCTCATTGCTCTGCTAGTACTATTTAGTGTTTTTTCCTCTATTTCAGGTCAAAATATCAAAGAGAACATAGATTCACTTAATGTGAAGTTTGGAGTGCTTTTGAAGAAGGATGTTGAAGCTGCAGGATTATTGGCTGATAGTTTGTTGAGAGCTTCAGAGAGGGAAGCGTTCATAGAAGGGGTTATTAGCAGTAGTTTAATGAAGGCAAAGTATCAACGAAAGCTCGGCAATTATGATTCTGCTGCATCAATCCTCACCAGTAATCTCTCTTTTATTCAAGAAAAGCTCGACCTCATTTCTGAAGATTACCAAATTATGGTGTGGCGAACTTATGGAGTATCTTATTATGACTTAGCGGTTATTTCCTATTACAAAGGAAACTATAATGAAGCGCTGGCCAATACGCTATTATCTGATTCTATTCAGGATCAATTTTTTAAGGGGAAGGATTTTGGCCAGGAACGTTATCTCAATAGCAAGCGTACGGCGAAGATGCTTCGAGGAAATATTTATTCCGTCAGAGGAGAAATAGATCGAGCAATTGAAATGTTTGAAGAAGGTGCCGCAGAAAGCGAGGCTGTTGGCAAGTTCTACAATGCAGCAGTTACGTATTTGAATTTAGGAACGCTTTACAAAGATAAAGGGCGATTGATTGATGCTATAAATGTCTTGAAAAGAGCACAACGATTAGCGGAAGAGCATGAGTATGCCTCATTGACTGCTTCTGTAATAGGTGCTATCGGTCAGGTTTTTTATTCAATGCAAGATTATGAAGAGGCTCTAAATTTTTCTATGAAAGCATATCGTCTTCATGAATCATTGGAAGATAAATTCAGCACTGCATATACTGCAGCGGATGTGGGAGATTATTATAAGGAGCTGAACCTAATGGATTCTGCTATTTGGTACTATGAAAAGAGCCTCAACCTTCATGAAGAAATGGGCAACATGGATGATGTAGCTTATGTACTGGAAAGATTGGCAGGATTAAAATCTGAAGTAGGGGCTTGCTCTGAGGCACTAGAATTTGAAAACAAAGGTCTTGCGATTGTGCAAGAGTACGATTTGCCTAAAGAGCGATTGCTATTAAGTGTGGTAAGAGCTGAATGTGCATTAAAAATAGGTCGATTGGATGAGGCTATTGAAGTTACTGATTGGTTGCTGAAAATGTCCGAAGAAACACAGAATATACGCCATCAAAAAGATATTTATCATATTGCTCATAGAGTCTATCAATCAATAGGAAATGACAAAAAGGCATATGCGTACTTGGCTAAATTTCTTCAGCTAAGAGATAGTATATATACAGAAGAGAAGGCCATGGAAGTAGCAAGGGCTGAATATCAATATGAATTAGACAAAGAGAGGAGTCGATCAGAGGAAGAGAAACGACGACAGCAGCTAGTATACGAACAGAAATTGGCGAGAGAGCGATGGATTAAGTTTGGGATAACGGGCTTTTCGATATTCATATTATTTATCGCAATATCGATCTACAGAGCCTACCAAATCAAGCGAAACTCCAATGTGCAACTAACGGAAAAGAATAAAAGGTTGAAAGAACTGAGGGAACGAGAACAGGAGCTATCAGAAGAGGCCCTTTCAGCCAGAGAACGAGAACTTGCCACGATGGCGATGGCCACCTTAGAAAAGAACAACTTACTTAATGATCTAGAGCAAAAGGTAAGTTTTATAGAGAATCGCATGACGGATGACCTTAAGCCAAGCTTGAAAGAAATGCGAAAAGCGATATCAGATAGCTACTCCTTGGATAAGAGTTGGGATAGTTTTATTCATCGCTTTGAAGACGTACACCCGCAATTTTTTGACAAACTTAAATCCGATAATACGAGTCTGACGGTTGAAGACCTTAAACTGAGTGCCTACCTAAAGATCGGTATGTCTAACAAAGAGATTGCCAATGTTACGCACCTCACGCTTGGATCAGTAAAAAGTAAAATCAATCGTCTCAAGAAAAAGCTTGAGCTCAATGCAGATGATAGTGTCAGAGATTTTATACTGAAATATGCTTAATGAAAATCTTCCAAAAAAGTATCTTAGTTTTAGAATCTCATCTAGATTTCAATAATCATGTAAACAATCTTGTATACATGCAGTGGGCACTTGATATCTCACGAGAACATTGGCTATCGGAAATCGGCGATGAGATAAATGAAAAATACTTCTGGATGGTGCGCACTCATCATGTTGAATATCGGAAGCAAGCCTTTCTTGATGAAGAAATCACAATCAAGACTTTTGTAGCGAGTTACAGAGGTCCGTTTTCAGATAGAATTGTGAAAATTTACAAAGAAGAAGACTTGCTTGTTCAGGTGAAATCGAATTGGTGTTTGATTGAACGAGTGACACAAAAGTTGAAACGCGTACCGATAGAAATCCAAGAACTCTTTAAATAAACAATCCGATTATATTTGCCGACATGGGGCTATAGCTCAGTTGGCTAGAGCGCTACACTGGCAGTGTAGAGGTCGCCGGTTCGAGACCGGCTAGCTCCACATTTTTAAATAAGGTAAAGCAGTGGCGGTGTAGAGGTCGCCGGGTGGTTCGCCGCTGCGATCGAGACTGGCTAGCTTCACTTCTTATTACTTTCAATATTCAGTGAAGCTCAATTTGGAGCCATGCAATTCGTATTTTCGCACATCGTTTTCAGAATTTATGAATTCCACACCTCCTTTTACTATGACTAATTCTTGAAAAAATATTTTTTCATCAAAAGATCCTGTTCGATAATCCACACCAGAGCGAACTACACTTTCCTTAAAATATTTATAATAAAGAATGTTATTAATAACCTTGAATAGCAAAATTCCTTGACTTAAAGATCTCCCCTTTTGGTTGTTGCTAGACCAAATTTTATGTTTTTCAAGGTTAATTGTGAAAAAGAGATCTGATGAGTTATAGATTTTGATTTCATCGATAAAGGAGTCGTTAAAATCATAGTCTACTTCATAAGTATTGACCAAATTCTCTTCCTTGCTTTTGAGGGATACATGATATGTCCAATACTCTCCATTTCTTATATGTAGTAACTCAATCTCTAGAGTATCATTAAAAAAATGAGCTACAGACTTTATTTGTGATTTTTTTTTGCCTTGATTTATTCGAGAAGCTTTATTTAATACTCCTTTGCTGGTGTTATCTAACAAGATTTGTTTTGGATTGCCAGAATCGGACTCTTGAGCGATAGAATAATTAACTGAAAAAAGAAGAATGCTATAAAGAAAATACTTCATAGTATTCAATTTAAGACTAAAGAGTCTCTATTTTATCACCCTTCTAAAATTTCTTACATTCTTTTTGTAGTAATCGCTAAGCAAGTTTGATTCTACAACACCTCTAGAGGAGGAGGCATGTACAAATAGTATTTTATCCTTTGCAACATACGTGATCATACCACTATGATACCATTTGCTTCCCTTTTTCTTAAACTTGAAATAAACAAGATCCCCCTTTCGAATACCTTCCCAACCTTTCTTGTTTCCGGTTTTAGATTGTTCTTTTGCTGTTCTGGGAAGTTTTATGCCGATGGTTTTATAGGAATTATGGATTAGGCCTGAGCAGTCTATTCCAGCTTTTGTATTCCCACCCCATTTATATGGAGTTCCTATGTAAGACCGACCGGTCGATATGACAGACTCGATTTTTTGAGCCCGTCTCTTTTTTTTCTTTTGCGCTGGAGCTAAAACAAAAATACCTGCAATCAAAAAAGCAGAAAGCAGGTATTTGCTATATTTTGTTATGTAGTGATTCACTTACCTAACCATGAATTAAACATCCATTGGGTTTTTTCTTGCACATTCACAAGGCCAATCATCATGTCCTCCGTTTCATTATCCTCTGCTTCAACGGCTAACGCTTTTACTTTATTTTCCTGATCTACTAAAGTACTTAGATTCTCGATGACCATTTTCACTAATGCTTCATCATTTGACTGATCCCTGACCGACTTAATATTTGAAGTCTCCAGATATGTTTCCAATGCATGGTGAGGTCTTCCTCCGATTGTTAGTATGCGCTCAGCTATTTCATCAATATTAGTAAGTGCCTCAGTATAAAGCTCTTCAAACTTTGCATGAAGTTCAAAGAAACGGGGACCTTTGATATTCCAATGTGCCCCACGTGTATTTTGATAATACAAGTGAAAATCTGAAAGTAGTTGGTTCAATTCTGCTACTAATTTGGTTGACATAAAATATTCTGTTTTTAAGAAATTATCAATTCAATAAATCGGAGTAAGCTCGATTATTTAGTTAATAAACAGAATAAATCAAGGTTTTGTTCATTTTGATCTTCTAAGCTGAAGTCTTCAAAAGTTATTGATTTTACCAATTTATCACCAGTTTCTTTCAGTTTATTCCTATTCATTCTATTTAGAATATCGTAAGGTATTCTTAGTAATCCAGCAGGTAACCTATGTTGCAAATTAAAAAAATCATACCGCATGATTCGCTGAACTGATGCTCTATTTCTTTCATGATACTCAAGTACTTTTTCATTGCCTTCAATGCCCTTCATCTCCACTTTATCAAAGTAGTTCTTACATAGAGAGGTTAACTCATCTCCAGTGTATTCTCGCTCATGCCACGGATTCCTGGAAAGTGTCATTTTAATATTTGGCGTGGTAATTAATGCTTGACCACCTGGTTTAAGAACCCTATGAATTTCTTTAATGAAATTTTGATCTTCTTTTACATGCTCAATCACCTGAAAGGTAATAATAGTATCAAAGGAGTTGTCTTCAAATGGAAAAGGGGGGAATACGCCACTCATGAACTTAAAGTCATTATGCTTTTTTTGAAGCTTTTCTACAACCGCTTCAATTTTGTCAATGCCGATATAAGAATCTGCAAGTGTGGCTAGTAACTCCACTCCGCGTCCTTCCCCGCAACCTAGCTCCAATAGATCCCCTTTGATAAATTTTTTTGCATGATGGTATGCAGAAAGTAATCTCTGGTGAATTACATTATCTGAGGGAATTTTATCTGAAGCTATTTCGGTAGTGTAGACACTCATGGTTGCTGGGGTATCTTGTACGATTTTTGTTTTAAAGAGTGCAAAGAAATCAATTATATCGCTAATTTGGACACTTATGTTTAAGCATCGTTTTTTATTCGGCTTAATAATCGTTTTGCTTGGGTTTTCTGCAAATGCAATAAATTTCACAAGAGTCAATATTGCTTGGCAATATGACCCTAACGCTGACCTGAAACTCTCACACAGGGTAGTAAGAGTGGAGGAGGGTATTTATGTTTTCATGCAAATAGCAGCAGACTCCATTAACGATTGGCAATATGAGTTTTTAGCTCAAAGTGGGTATGAATCCGAAGATCATAAATTAATAGAGGCCACAAGAATAGATACTTTGAAAGAAGTGACTGGTGAAATTATGATTAAGATTTCACTCGAATTTTTAGAGGAGAAATTATTAGTTGTGAAAATTTCTCAGCTTGAAAAGTTCTACTATTACGATATCAATCTTGCTGTAGGGAATCTTTCTTTTCCTTCAATTTATCCATTGGATAGTGATGGCCTACCGATTCTAACAAATTACATCAATCGCTCTGAGTTCTCATGGAAGGGTAATAGTACTTTTTTAGCTCGGCAGTATCAGGAATCTTTCCCACCTGCAGACCCTCCAATGGCCGATATGAGCCTACTTGCCCCCCAGATAGACGTGGACACCTCTTTCATTTTTGGGGATTCGGTCAACTTTTTAGAAAATCATTTTTATGTAGTTCAGAAGGATTCATTGTCAACAGTAGGTGTTACGATGCTTAAGGTTCCTCCCTACTTTCCAGAGTATAGGCAGCTAGGCGAGTTAGTTGAATCTATGCTTTACTTGACAAGTGAGCAGGAAAGAAAATCTATGCTGAAGTCAAGAAATCTCAAACAATCTTTCGATTCATTTTGGATGAATACCTATTCTACTAAGTCCAGAGCTAGGAATGCTATTCGCAAATACTACGATTTGATTGAGAATGCCAATAACATGTTTACAGACTTCAAACCGGGTTGGAAAACAGATAGGGGAATGATGTACATAACCTTTGGTTTGCCAGATGAAGTATATCGATCAGCAAATGCTGAGGAGTGGTATTATGATGATGGAAAAGCCTTTGAGTTTACAGTTATCTCCACTTTTTTTGCGTCTAGAACTTACTCTCTTAGAAGAAGCAAAGATTTGGAAGAGCAGTGGTACACGCAAATTGCGACGATGCGTCGAGGAGTCAATGAATAAAAAAGCTGATATTATTTACGGAATACGAGCTGTTATTGAAGCGATAAAATCTGGTCAACATCTAGAGCGAGTTTTTATTCAAAAAAATCTCAAAGGGGACCTGTATAAAGAGTTGATGGGAGAATTACATCATACTTCTACACCTATTTCTAAGGTCCCGCTGGAAAGAATAAACAAGTTCACAAAAAAAAATCATCAAGGAGTAGTGGCGTTGATATCTCCGGTTCAATACTATACGCTGGAGCATTTGATTCCGGAACTTTACGAGCAAGGAAAAAACCCATTGATTCTATTGTTGGATGAGATCACTGATATTAGAAACTTTGGTGCTATTGCAAGAACCGCAGAATGTCTTGGTGTAGATGGTATAGTGATCCCGTCTAGAGGCGGAGCACAAATCAATGAAGATGCGGTAAAGACTTCCGCTGGAGCATTTAATTATTTACCAGTTTGTAGGGAAAAAAACCTATTGGATGCTGTTAGATTTCTTCAGGATTCTGGAATAAATGTTGTCTCTTGTTCGGAAAAGACAGACAATACATTAGATGAACTAAACTTCACTTCACCTACAGCTATTATCATGGGATCTGAAGAGAGGGGTATATCCTCAGAATTAATGGGCCTGTCCAATGAAATAGCCAAGATACCTATGATAGGGTCAATAGAATCTTTGAATGTTGGAGTGGCTGCTGGTATGGTACTATATGAGGTACAACGTCAACGAAAAGGTTAAATGTACTTATCTCCTTTCTCAGCCTTTACATCCGTAATAAAATCTCTAAAAACAGAAGAATCTTCCTTCTTACAAACGAGGAGTACATCATCAAAATCGGCAATTAACATTCCCTCGCATCCTTGAACAACGGTAACTTTTCCTTTCTTACCTTTAATGTAATTATTCGTTGAATCATAAGTCATTACTGACCCTTCAATAACATTTTCGTCTGAATCTCTCTCTTTGATTTCATGAAGTGTATTCCATGATCCTAAATCTGACCATCCGAAATCACCCGGGACTACATATACGTTCTCGGCTTTTTCCATGATTGCATAATCTATGGATATGTTTTTACATTGACTGTACGTTTTTTTGATAAATGAACGTTCAGCATCTGTGTAATAGTCATTCAAGCCCGAGGCAAAAAGGGCAGCCATTTCATCTTCGTACTTTTCAAAAGCTTTTATTATTGAGTCTATTGACCATACGAAAATCCCTGAATTCCATAGAAAATCTCCACTTTCAAGAAATTTAGCAGCCAAATCAGTTTTTGGCTTTTCTGTGAAAGTTTTTACTTTTTTAACAGAAACACCCGGGTCACTCAAGTATTGTATATAACCATATCCCGTCTCAGGTCTATTAGGTCTGATGCCAATCGTAATTAGTTTCTCATCATTATTGGCAGCTTCAACAGAAGTATGGATCACTTCTCTAAATTCTTTTTCTTTGAATATTGCATGATCCGATGGGCTTACCACAATAACCGCGTTAGGATCTTGCTTCATTATCTTGTAAGAAGCATAAGCGATACATGGGGCAGTATTTCGTTTTTCTGTTTCTAGTAAAATCTGATGTTTTTCTAACTCAGGTAATTGTTCTTGAATCAAATCCTCATATTTCTCATTAGAGACAACCCAAATCTTATCAGTAGTAGCGATTTCATTAAAGCGATCAAAAGTCATTTGTAGCAGTGATCTACCAGTACCTATTACATCCAAAAACTGTTTAGGTTTTGCATCTCTACTATAAGGCCAAAACCGCGTTCCACTGCCGCCGGCCATAATCACCACATAAATATTTGTACTCATAAAATTTTGTGAGAAATTCGCGTTAGAAATTATCATCACAAATATAGCTTATCCTACTAGCGTCGGATTACGTTCTCTACTCTTAACAGGACAATTTGTTTGCGATCAAGGATTTAACTAACTTTTTACTTTACATCAAACCGGAGAATGGAGACAACTTCAGAAGTGAGTCTTAAGGAAAGCCTCAAACGCGTATTTGGTTACGATAAATTCAGAGGAAAACAGGAAGATATCATCAATCATATTCTTGATAGGCAGAATACCTTTGTGATAATGCCCACTGGAGCAGGAAAGTCCCTGTGCTATCAGCTTCCAGCTATAGTTCAGGATGGAACAACTATTGTGATCTCACCACTGATTGCCTTGATGAAAAATCAGGTAGATCAAATGAATGCAGTAGGTGTGCATGCAAGATTTTTAAATTCTACTTTAACTAAGTCTGAAAGCAATAGGGTTAAAAAAGATACCATATCGGGTATCGTTAAACTATTGTACGTAGCACCTGAGTCTCTTACAAAAGAAGAGAATGTTGAATTTCTTAGGCAAGCGAAGATTTCTTTTGTGGCTATAGATGAGGCTCATTGTATTTCAGAGTGGGGACATGATTTTAGACCTGAATACAGAAGAATTAAAGATATCATTGCTCAACTTGGAGATATTCCGATGATTGCGCTTACTGCAACGGCGACACCTAAAGTCCAGCTGGATATTCAAAAAAACTTGTCGATGGATGGGGCAAGACTTTTTAAGTCCTCCTTTAATCGGACAAACCTTTATTACGAAGTAAGGCCAAAGCAGAACGCCAAGAAACAGCTCATTAAATTTATCAAAAGCCACAAAGGAGACAGTGGAATCATTTATTGCTTAAGCCGAAAGAAGGTAGAAGAAATCGCTGAATTTTTAAGGGTAAACGATGTTAATGCTGCCCCATATCATGCTGGAATGGAGTCCAAAGAACGGATGAAGAATCAAGATGGATTTCTCAATGAGGACGTGGATGTGATCGTAGCGACTATTGCATTTGGAATGGGTATTGATAAACCTGATGTGCGTTTTGTGGTACATTATGATGCTCCTAAATCTATTGAGGGTTATTATCAAGAAACTGGTCGCGCAGGCAGAGACGGCATCAACAGCCATTGCCTCATGTTTTACTCATATAATGATATTCTAAAACTCGAAAAATTTAATAAAGACAAAGCTGTTACCGAACGAGAAAATGCACGTTTTCTTCTCGAAGAAATGGCTTCTTATGCGGACTCTGCAATTTGCAGAAGGAAGCAGTTACTTCATTATTTCGGTGAGGAATATAAGGAAGACAATTGTAGTCAATGTGATAATTGTGTCCATCCAAAAGAGAAATTTGAAGGGAAAGAAATTATCCAGATTGTCATTAAGGCTGTAAAGCAGACCAATGCGCGTTTTGATATAAATCACTTATCCTCAGTTGTAGTAGGTAAGCAAACACAGCACGTAAAAAGCTATGATCATGATAAGCTTGAGGTATTTGGGAAAGGAAAGGAAATAAATGATGATGAAAATTTCTGGAGATCAGTCATTCGTCAAACACTTCTTCATGAATTCTTGAAAAAGGATATTGAAAACCCTTCAGTTTTTAAAGTTTCTGAAAAAGGTGAAAACTTTCTGAATGATCCATATGCTCACAATCTAACAAAAGATCATGAGCACACAGCTGATGGAGACGATGAGAATGAAATGGATAAGGTACCAGTCAATGTGAGTGCCTATGATAAGACACTTTTTGGAATGCTTAAAGCATTGAGAAAAGATATTGCTCATCAAGAAGATATTCCTCCATATGTCATCTTTAGTGACCCTTCCATGGAAGAGATGTGCACGGTTTATCCAACTACCATGGATGACTTGAAACAGATTGTTGGGGTTGGTGAAAGTAAAGCCAAGAAATTTGGTGAACCATTTCTTCAAATGATTGAAGACTACATCGAAGAAAATGACATTGTTACTGCTTCAGATGTCTTGGTTAAGACTTCAGGAACTAAATCAAAAAATAAGATTTACATCATTCAGCATATTGATCAGAAGATGGACTTTGAAGAAATCGCTGAAGCTCGTGGAATGAAATACGAGGAGGTAATAGCGGAAGTGGAGAATATCTGTTATTCAGGTACTAAACTTAATATTGACTACTATATCGACCAATTATTGGATGATGATCGCCAAGATGATATCTATGATTATTTCTTAAATGCGGAAACTGATGAACTTGTTGTTGCAATGAATGAGCTAAGAGAATACTACTCCGAAGATGAAGTGCGATTGATGAGAGTGAAGTTCATGTCTGAATATGCGCACTAGCCTACGTTTCTCTTTGAAAAAAGACACAATACGGTGAACTTAGCTTTTCGATTCCAAACTAACCTAAAATGAATATTCTAATACTTGGTTCTGGTGGCCGTGAGCACGCTTTTGCATGGAAAGTGAAGCAGAGTCCCAAATGCGAAAAAATCTTTATTGCTCCTGGGAACGGGGGCACAAATAAAGTAGGGACGAATCTTGATCTAGACATAAACAATTTTGATAAGGTTGGGGATGCGATTGAGAAACATGACATTGGAATGTTAATCATTGGGCCGGAAGATCCATTGGTCAATGGAATTGTAGATCACTTAAGGGAAGATAAAAAATTCGAAAACCTTAAAATTATAGGCCCCAAAGCCAAGGGAGCAATTTTAGAAGGTAGTAAGGAATACGCTAAGGAATTCATGAAGAAGCATGGCATCCCCACAGCGGACGCGATAACAGTTACCAAAGAAAATCTTGATGAAACGATCAAGTACATGGAGCGCCTGGATCCACCCTATGTCTTAAAAGCAGATGGTCTGGCCGGTGGAAAAGGAGTGATCATTACTGAGGAACTTGAAGAAGCAAGAAAATCACTTAGAGAACTAATAGAAGGCAAGAAATTCGGTTCTGCAAGTGAGAAAGTCCTGATCGAACAATTTTTAAAAGGCATTGAAGTTTCATTTTTTGTTATTACTGACGGAAAAGACTATCGAATCTTACCGGAAGCGAAAGACTATAAGCGGATAGGAGAAAAAGATACTGGCTTAAATACTGGAGGAATGGGGGCGGTATCACCGGTTGCCTTTGCAGATAGAGCTTTCAAAGAGAAGGTAAACAACCGAATCATTAAGCCAACAATAGAAGGCTTGAAGAAAGAGAAAATAGACTATTGTGGATTCATATTCTTTGGGTTAATCAACGTTGGAGGAGACCCATACATCATCGAATACAATGTCAGAATGGGCGACCCTGAAACTGAAGTGGTTTTGCCTAGAATAAAAACAGATTTCCTAGAATTATTGGTAGCTGCCGCGGACAAAAACCTTATTGATACGGAAATAGAATATGAGCGCTTTACAGCGTCGACAGTCATGTATGTCAGTAGAGGTTACCCTGAATTTTATGAGAAAGGTCATGAAATCATCATTGGTGATGTAAAAACGGTCTTGCCGTTTCATGCAGGTACAAAAATGAAAGATGGAAAACTCGTGACCAATGGAGGAAGGGTGATAGCTTTGACGGGTTTGGGCAAAAACCTTGGAGAGGCACTTAGTAAATCTTATGCTGGCGGCCAGGAGGTCACTTGGGAAGGAAAACGCTTTAGAGGAGATATAGGATTTGACTTAAAAGCCCTTGGCCAGTAGATTACTTATTTTCGAAGTTCAAATTCCTGAAGATATCAATTAGATTACGGAACTATGGGATGTGCAAGTTGCGGAACAGGTGGGTCAGCCGGATGTCAGAACAATGGGCATTGTAGTACTGGAGGCTGTAATAAGTTGAATGTGTTTGATTGGCTTTCAAACATGGATGTGCCGGCGATGCACAGATTCGACATTGTAGAAGTTCGTTTCAAGAATGGTCGTAAAGAGTTCTATCGGAATTCAAAAAAACTAGATATTGTTACTGGAGACCCAATAGTAGTAGACGTTCCCAATGGTCATCATATTGGATACATTTCGTTGCAAGGTGAGCTGGTAAGACTTCAAATGTCCAAAAAAGCCATTAAGGATGATGACACTGTTCGTGAAATCTATCGCAAAGCAACAAGCAGAGATATAGATCGCTGGGATGAGGCACGAAATAGAGAAGAGACGGTAATGTACCGTACAAAAGAAATTATTCAAGAGACAAAACTAGAAATGAAACTCACTGATGTAGAGTTTCAGGCTGATGGAACAAAAGCCACCTTCTTTTATTCCGCCGAGGGCCGTGTAGATTTTCGTGAACTTATAAAAATGCTCGCAGGAGAGTTTCGCATAAGAATAGAAATGCGTCAGATCAGCGTGCGTCAGGAAGCTGGACGAATTGGTGGATTGGGTGTTTGTGGGAGAGAGCTTTGTTGTTCTACATGGTTGACAGATTTTAAAAATGTTTCCACTTCTGCTGCACGCTACCAAAACTTATCCTTGAATCCGAGCAAACTATCCGGACAGTGCGGAAGATTAAAATGTTGTCTTAATTACGAATTGGATACATATATGGATGCCCTTGAGGATATTCCTGAGGTAGAATCTGCTCTTCAGACCCA
Organism: Marinobacter alexandrii; assembly: GCA_039984955.1. Classification (NCBI taxonomy): domain Bacteria; kingdom Pseudomonadati; phylum Pseudomonadota; class Gammaproteobacteria; order Pseudomonadales; family Marinobacteraceae; genus Marinobacter; species Marinobacter alexandrii. The sequence continues at coordinate 1,548,037 of JBDWTN010000007.1, read as the reverse complement.
ACGAGGTTCTGCGAGGCTTCAAAAGACAGATATCTTTCGAAAGATCATGTGGTTTGGATACGATGATGATAACAACTGGCAAGCAGTCGATGTTGAAAGAGTCAAGGAAATTCAAGCGCTAAACAAAAAAGGAAAGAAGCCATCATCACTTACTGAAAATGAAGTAGAGGTTGATCAATTGGAAACTTCCTCAATCAATAGCGACCTAGAGGCTATGGACAGGAAGTTTAGTGGAAAAAACAAGAAAAAGAAAAATAAGCGAAATAAATATCGCGGTAAGAAACCTCAGAGTAAAAAACCAGAAAAATCTTGATATGAGATACCTTTCAATCCTTGTGTTTTGTTTTATTCTTGTCTCATGTGATTCAAGTAGAGTTTATGAGGATTTCAATGATATGGATGAGGCCTTCTGGCATTTAGACTCTGTCCAAACATTTACTTTTGATATTCCTGACTCAAGTAAATCATATAACATTCTTGCTACATTCAGGAACGCTTCGTCTTACCCATTTTATAACCTCTATTTCCAATATACACTTTTGGATTCCACTGGAGGAATTTTAAAACAACAGCTCAAAGAAGTCGAGCTTTTTGATTCTAAGACAGGCGCACCCAGAGGGAGTGGTTTGGGAGATTTATTTGATCACTCATTTGTGTTAGAGGAAAATTATACGTTTGATTATTCGGGTAATTACTCAATGTCATTGGAACAGTACATGCGGAGAGATACACTACCATTTATTTTATCTATTGGAGCGAGAGTTGAATTCGCTCAGTGAATTTGGACCTTGTTCATTCTTTGATTTGTCTCAATGGAGATGCGATTTATTTCATTTTTATATTTTAGATAAAAGTGGAAGCAACCAACGAAACTTGTTAACACTATATAGGTTAGCCAGCTTCCTTTCTTTTTCGTATCAAACTTTTCATTCAAAAATACTATTGTCCCTATGGCAGATATAGATAATGTATAGCTCAACGTAATAGAAAGAATATAAATGTTTACGTTCTCATTAGGTATTTCAAAAACAAGCCAATTAAGCGTAAAGGTTGTGAAGACTAAAAAGCTTATTATTAGAGTAAATAATACAGATTTAGTATAGCGATTATTCATAACTAGGTATTCGAATATAAAAATTTTCGCATTTTCTCTTTTGCACTATCCGGATCTAACCAAAATTCTCTACTATGAAACCGGATATGAGGCCAGTTCTTCATAATTAAATGGAAATGCTGGAAAGCGTAAATCTGTTTAGGTGAAAGCGCCTCATAGTATCGCTCGTCATCAGTCAAAATCAAACCAGTATAAGTTCCTTTCTTCTTAACTGAGAGGTCTGAAAATGGGAGTTCCTTTGCAAGCTCAAATCCTTCGAACTCGTGAAATGATTTTTCTTGAATTCGATTTCTTAAAAACCAATCAACATGATGTTCTTTATATTCTGGTATTTGAGGTTTCCATTTTCTAGTACTTACTTCCCATGCATATTCAAGATACTTCTTCAGAAGCTTAGGTCCCTCATTTTTGGTATCATCCGTCCTGAGAAGTTGTGGGAGAATACTCGTAACGAGTACCACTTTTTCGCGTGCACGAGTTACCGCCACATTAAGTCTGTTTTCTCCACCATCAGCATTTAGGCTGCCAAATTGAAGTTTCATCTTTCCTTTCTTATCAGGAGCATATCCGATACTGAAAATGATAATGTCACGCTCATCCCCTTGCACGTTTTCAATATTTTTCACAAAGAGAGAATCGGGAATCAACACAGCTTTTTCAGCTGATTTTTCTTCAAGAAGGTCAAGTATCAATCCTTGTTGTTTATAGTTGAAAGTGACTATGCCAATCTCTTTATCAGGTTCTACTTTAAGAAATGTCATAGCCTGTTCCACAACCTCTTTTGCCTCTATTTCATTTACTCCATCATCCCAGATTCCTTTTGTTTGTACATAATCAATGCTAGACTCTACTTTATTCGCGTATTCATAGTCTGGAAGTAACCTTAATCGTCCTTTGTAAAAGTGTTGATTTGAAAAATCTATTAGTTCAAGAGATTTGCTTCTATAATGACCAGCTAAACTTACTTCAGGAAGATAATGCTTAGTTAAATCTAGAAGTGAATCGATCGCTAACTCTGGAGTTTCATCATCGTCTTCATCCCACCTCACTCTGTACAAATCACTGGGTTGGAGCTGCATGCTGTCACCTGTAACCACTATTTGGCGTCCACGATACATGGCAGGAATACCTCTTTCGGCATAGCACTGAGAAGCTTCATCAAAAATGACAAGATCGAAACTTTCTTGCATAGGAAAAATAGCAGAAGCGCTTTCAGGTGAACACATCCAGCACGGAAGCAAAGTGAAAAGCTCCTCTGAAAACTCTGAGATTACTTTTCGAATAGGCCATATTCTTCTTTTTTTGGTGGCTTGATGTTGAAGGTCACGATAAGTAACTCTATTCTTCAACCGATTGTACTCAATTTTTTCGTACGTTTTTTCACGAGACTTTAGAAGCAATATTTCTTTACTAGCAAGTCTCTTCGCTTCAATCTCTTCTCTTAGTTCATCCGCTAGATCATCGAGCTTCCCCGAGGCGACATTTCGCAAATCGGGATACTTTGATTCAATGTGATCAATCCATGCTAACGCAAGGCTGTTATGGAATAGCCTCACTCCTTCTTCTATAGATCCAGAGTTGCTTGAAGTTATTTCCCCCAAAACTTTACTTTCTTCTGATGATAGGTCAGCTTTCAACCTATGATATTCACATATAGCGTCAAAATCCTTTTTGAGCAATTTTTCTAGTCTATGTGGGTCCTCTTTTTCCAAGATGATTGCTCGAATTTGATGGATATTTAGATATCTACTCCAGAGAGTAAGCTGTTGTGGGACATTCTGTATTAAAATAATTAGCTGATCCAGTCTTTTCAGATAGCCATTATATTCAATCCTGCTTACTGGAATATATTCATTAAGAGATCTTACAGTTTGAGCAACTGCAAACATATTGAGCCCCATTTTCTGCCAGTAGAACCAATCTTGAAGGTCAATTTTTCGAAAGCTTGGAGGGAAGTTATGTAACCAAGGCTCATCCTGAATTTGCGACAAGGAATGTTCAAAATTCAACCGATTGTCAACCCTTTCTACCAAAACATTGAATCCTCGCTTATTACTTTTTAAGTCATTGGCAACAAGAACTCTTTTGAGGAAGGTTTTTTCTTTAGAAAACAAACTCCATCTTAACCAACTGAACGGATTCTTTCGCGACCTCATTGCAGATTGAAGCACTTCCTGAAAACGTCCGAGATCCTCAGCTTTCAGACTACTCTCCAGCCCAACACCTCGAAAACAGGCCATCATGGCTCGCTCCGTTTGTGAAAGCCAATTAAGGTCCTTCCCAGGCCTCTCCGTATGAAGTTGCTGAAAAACCTTGTAAACAGGGGATTCTTTTAACCCTTCATAAAGTTCTAAAAGCTCAGGAAGTTTATTTGATAGGTATTCCCCAGTTTCAAAATCAATAGGTTGAGAGCAAAACTTGTTTGAAGATGCAATTAAGTTGCTATTGAAATCTGGAACCGCAAAGAGGATGTTTTTTAGGTGGACTAAATCCTTGGTTTGAAAACTGGCAAATGAGGGCCCCTTTGCCCAGAAGTGTGTTCTTTTCTCGAATTTATCAAAGTAGTTTAGAAAGGTTCTGAATCTTCTTTCGGTTTCATTAAGTGTTGAAAAATGAAATGCTCGATACTCCAGATTCATGCTGAAGCTATCATCATCAGGGCTGCTGCTGAGATACAATTCCTTCACAGACTTACCGCATTCTGATTCATCAAACAGAGCCTCTTTAAATTCTTGAAGTTCTTCAACTATTTGATCAATACGCCTGCTCGCCTGAAGGAACCCTCTTTCCAATTGAATGGCATCCAGGCTGTTATTCTTCTTTTCATATACTTCAACGGACTCTATCTGTTGGTCAATTTGTTCGTAAATAGGTTTTCTGTCGTTCTTAAAGTCATGTACCAAAGCAACAAAATCGTGCATCTCTTTTTCTTTGAGACGATTGTAAACCACATCCAGAGCAGCCTTTTTTTGGCATACTAAAAGAACATTTTTACCTCTTGCTACAAAATCACATATCAAATTACTGATCAACTGAGATTTGCCAGTACCTGGTGGGCCTTGAACGACCAGTGAATTTCCTTTTTTTATTTCCTTTAAAGCGTGCTCTTGATAAGCATCTAAAGGAAAAGGGGTAAAGGTATTTTCCTCATTTACTCTATCAAAAAGTGCAAGTTGATTTTCATTTTCTTTTTGAATTTTCTTCACAAAAAATTCTTCGAGATCCGTGTCTTGCTGATCTTCCAATAGCTTCACATAATCAGGAACAAGGTACGATCCAGCCTGTGGAAAAATTCCGATGACCGCCTGAGGAAACATTTTTAGAGCTCCGGTCTTTTCTGAGGATTCTAATTGCGACTTTTTTAGATCAGTAAAATTTTTGAGCTCATCGGCAAAATTTTCTTGGTTGAAATTTATTTCTACACCACTGTTTTTGAGAAGTTCATATAGCTGAGTCCTGAAAACGGTAGAATCACTATCATAATCATCGATGACTGTTTCAATCAAGTCTTCATCAAGCGAGATATCGTTGTAGTAAGAGTAAGCTAATAAGAAGGTTTTGTTCAAAGTAATATTGACATCATCTCTTCTAGATAGAACCCAATCATTTCCGTTCTTCTCAACAGAAACAGGGAAAAAAAGAAGTGGGCATCTTACTAATGTATCGTCGGAGAATTTTCCTTTAATGAATGGCCATCCAATGTATAAATCTCTAGCTCCACGTTCCTCGAAAATGAATTTTTCGATTCGCATGATTCTTTTTAAGCGCTTGCTTAACTCATTGGATGATTTGCTTCTACTATCTATTTCGCTGCAGAGGGGGATTTTTTTTTGCTGTTCTACAAGTTTTTTGATGATTTCAAAACTTGCTTTATTCTCCGCATAATCGAAATCATGGATATCTATAAATTGATCTTTTAGCAACCGCAAGAGTAGAAGCGATCTGTTATTTCCTGAGAGATTGCTAAGTCTTCTTAAATATGACTTTAGGATTTTTTGCATTTCCTATTCCAAATATGGCTTTAATCTCAAGAAAGTATACTCATCAACGGCCTTTATCTTCCGAAATTCTTCGGCAGTATTTATGTCCCCATGAACCTTTCGATAATTGATGATTACTCTTGCTAAGTCATAGCTGATATAAGGATGCTTTACTAAGCTTTTTATAGAGTCAGAGTTGATCTCAAATCTTGAAACTGAGGATTGAATTGCAAAATTTTTCAAAAGCTCAGAAATGACCCCTGATTCTAGCCCATACACTTCCTCAAGCTGTGTTGTGTCATTAAATCCACCTAGCATATTTCGATATTTAACAATTCTTTCGGAGTAGGCAGGGCCAATGCCTTTCACCTTGCGTAATTCTTCTGCCGAAGCTTGATTCAAATCAAGAATCTCCGGGATTGCATGAGTCCCAAGAGAAGGCAATTCAGTTCTATCAACTTTGACAATAGCATCGAAATTCTTTTTTTTGATGTCGGTTCCATTATCAATAGGAGCTTTCACCACTTTTTTAAGTTCAATGGATGAATGAACTTCTTCAATCCATTTGAGTGCGCTGCTATCTTGAGATAAATAAGATCGGTCTTTCAAAGATGAGATTCTATATTTTGATATAAGGAGGGTAATAAAAATGATAAAAATCAGAACTAAAGTGCCCCTAGTTTCGGTTTTGGTAAAACCTATTGCTTTAGATAAAGATTTTAAGATATACTTTAACACTATTTATAATAATTCTAAATAAGCGATGACTGACTTTTATCACACCTAATATACACTGTACAAGATTATTTTTGCGACCCTGATAGATTAGAGATGGAAGGATTTAAGGCTTTAGGACTGTCATATAAAAATACTCCGATTGAAATTCGTGAGAAGGTCACTTTTAGTGAGTTAGAATCAAGTGATTTCTTACTCAAGCTAAAAGAGATGTTTTCTATCGAAGAGGCTCTTTTGGTTTCTACATGCAACCGAACGGAAATTTACTTTTCATCGGATGCTAGTAAGGAAGACGAAATTCTTAGTCTGATAGCAAGCTTCAAAAACATTTCTTTAAAGGTTCTTTCAGAACATATCAACCAATTTAATTCTATTGAAGCCTCCGAGCACCTTTTTAAAGTTGCTTTGGGATTAGAATCTCAGGTCTTAGGCGATATCCAGATAAGTAATCAGGTAAAAAGGGCCTATCAGCAAAGCGCAGACCTCAACCTTGCAGGACCACATCTTCATAGGTTGATGCACACCATATTTTTTGCCAACAAACGAGTAGTTCAGGAAACGAGACTTCAGGATGGTACAGCATCAGTGGCATCAGTAGCAGTTGATTTGATAAAAGGATTCATTGATAATATTTCAGGACCAAGAATTGCGCTTATCGGATTGGGTGAGATAGGTCAAAATGTATTGGACAATCTCAATAGTGAGGAAGCTACAATTACGTTAGTAAATCGAACCAAGTCTAAAGCAGTCAAGCTTGCAGAAGATAAAAACCTTTCGGTTTGTGACTATTCAGATTTGGATGAAGTCCTCTCTAATAATGATGTGATCATTTCTGCAGTCTCTTCATCATCTCCAATAGTCTCAGCAAAAAACTTCAAGGAAGATTCCATCCATAAGCTCTTGATTGACTTATCAGTACCTCGAAGTTTAAATACTGATCTTGAAGGCGTTCCTGGAATTTCTCTTTACAACGTTGATCAGTTAACCGAACGAACGTTAAAGGCTCGTTCCGTGAGAGAACAATCTATTCCAGACGCTGAGCGAATCGTAAAAGAAGAACTAAAAGGGTTTGGCAATTGGAAAAATGAAATGGGTGTTTCACCAACCATCCAAAAGCTGAAAAATGCTTTGAATCAAATTAGAAAAGAAGAATTAGCAAGACATAAGAAGCTATCGGATAAGGAAATGGAGCTATTAGATGTAGTCACTAAGAGTATGATTCAAAAAGTAATCAAACTTCCCGTGTTACAATTGAAAGCTGCTTGTAAGCGGGGAGAGGCAGAGACATTGGTAGAGGTGCTTAATGACTTGTTTAATCTCGAATCCGCAGAAGCAGAAAAAAAATAGCCCGCTTTATATTTGTTTGCGGGAGAATGCGAAGCTTAATATTATTTATATTTTTTACTAGTGCATTAATCTCATACGCTGAAGACTTCAGCGTTTTTGAGAAAGACGGTTACTATGGCATAAAGGATGAGACAGGAAATGTCACAGTTCCTCCTGTATATGAAAAATTAGGATGGTCAGATGGATCAACAGAAATTCATAACGGAGTAATAGGGTTTAGAGACAGAGAACTCTGGGGCTTAATTACTGTCAGAAACAAATCACTGACAGGTCAGAAATTTTATTCAATTACACCTTCCGCTCCTAATTTTTTCAAAGCATCAATTAAAGGAAAATTTAGCAATAAACTGTTTCATGGAATACTGGATTCCAAAGGAAATACATTGATAAGTTTCAATTATTTCACAATCGAACCCATTGGATCACATTGGTTAGTAGGTGACTTTAATGGTAAGTATTTGCAATTTGGAATTGTCTCGTTTGATAATCAGGTCTTGGTGCCTCTCCAATACAAGTCTGTCGTTGAGTCGAACGGACTGTTCATTGGCAAGAAAAAAAGTCATAAAACTGATCTTTATTATTCTAGTGGAGAACTGATGCAATTGGGATTAGATTCATTGTCATTTGATGATGGATGGATAGCTTTCAGGGATGGGTATGCAGGATTTTTATCCATAGAGGGAAAAGTTATTCATGATTTTGTAAATAAGAACTACGAAAAAAAGGGAATTGGAATGAATCCTGTTTCATTCCCAAAATGGACTATTTATCAAGCGGATACTGTCCTGCTCACGTGGGAGTGTGATTCTCTTTCAACCAGCAAAAGTGGACTATTAGTTGGCTATTTAAATGGGGCTCATCACTTGGTATTAAAGAATAATAATTTACTTCAGAATCATGAGTTCCTTCTTAAGGATATAGCTGTTGATTACCTGGTCGTGCAAAATAGTAGGACGAGGAAGTGGTCAGTTCTTGAAGAAAATGGAAAATCGTTTATCTCAGGGTATGATTCAATTGTATTTGTCGATAACCTCTTTCTTGGTCTTCAGAAGAATGAGTGGTTCCTTCTTGACTTGAAAGGTGGAGTGAAAAATCGACTTCCATACCAGCAGCTGAACTATGGTCTACGAAATCAATTGATCGGTAAGAGAAACAATCACTGGGGAATCATTGATCATTTAAATGATGAGATTGGAGTTTTCAAATACGATAGTATAATTACTTCTTACGATAAGTACCTGATTTTATATTTAAACCGCTGGGGCGTATTAAATGCCAATGGTCTATGGTCTGTAAGGCCAGAGTATGAAGAAATTATAGATTTGGGAGATATTCTAGCGGGAAGGAGAGGAAGGGGTTATACCATTTATAAAAATGACTTAAAAATGCATAAAACTACCGCTCGGCCAATAAAGAAATTAGGAGCATTTACACTGATTTTGGGAGAGGAGGGGAACTTTGGGTTGCTAAATGCAAAAGGAGAAATAGAGATTTATCCGGAGTTTGAAAGTATAAAATTGTGGTCAGATCATTATGAGTTAAGTAATGATGGAGTTTCTATTCTCTTGAATTCTGAAGGTGAAAGAATACTTAGATATGAGGAGGGTTATCAAAACATTTCAGGGTATGGTGAAGGGTTTTTTTCGATAACAAAAGAAAACAGAATGGGCTTTGTGGATAATAAAGGGAGATTAAGAATTAGCAATCGGTATGATCAAGTTGGTTCATTTCAAGAAGGACGCGCACCAATTTTATTAAGAGGTAGATGGGGGTTTATCAATAAAAATGAGCAGATCCGTGTTCAACCATATTATGAATCTGTTTCTTCATTCGAAAAGGGAAAGTCAATTGTAGAAGTAAATGGCATGTACGGGTTGGTGGATAAAGAGGGAAATGAGGTATTAGAACTTATTTGGAAATCTATACGCAGATTAAGTACAGGTAATTATCTTGTGCAGAATATAGATAGTCAATTTGGTTTGGTAGATGGGTCAGGAGTATTCATCTTGAGACCTGCTTATGACCAACTAGAAGATCATGGAAGCCAGATTTTGGTATCCAATAACAACGCCTGGGGAGTTTTGGACTCAGATGGGCAACAAATTTTTAAGATTAACCACCGAGAAATTAAAGTCAAAGGAAATTACCTGATGGTAAAGGACTAGGACTTTTATTCTTTTACAATAACAGTCAACCAGCTAATTGACTAAGAGTATGGACTTTAACCAACTTCTGGAATCTGTCAACCAGAATATAAGTGAGGCTGTTTTTCGCAGTGCCGAAGATGGGCTGATATATGTAAATAAGGCATTTGTAAGAATGTTTGGTTTTTCATCTGAGGATGATGTGAAAAATCGAGCAATCTCTAAAATGTATAAGGATCCCAAAGATCGTATTCGCTTAATCAATAGGTTGAACGCAAATCACTCCTATGAAAATGAGGAAGTGGTATTCTTAAGAAAGGATAATTCAGAATTTGTTGGGCTTGTAAGTACCATCATGCATAAAAATGATGCGGGGGATCTTTTTTGGGATGGCGCTATTCGTGATGTTACGAAGGAAAAAGAGTTTTTGGAGAAAATTCGTTCGAGAGAACAGTTGCTTGAAAGTATAAATAGAAACATCAATGAAGCCATATATAGAAGTGAAAATCGAAAAGGGATCATCTATGTAAATGACGAGTTTGTAAAAATGTTTGGCCATAATTCTACCGAAGAAATTATGGCGATGGATCCTATGGAATTATACAAAAACCCAAACCAGAGGAAGGAAGTAGGCGATGAGGTGGTTGAAAAAGGATCGGTTGAGAATAAAGAAATTGAATTTAGACGAAAAGATGGTAGCACTTTCTGGGGCTACCTCAATTCAATAAAAATAAAGGGAGTAGACGGGAAAATATATTTCGACGGAGCGATACGAAATATTACGAAAGAAAAGGAAGCAGAAAAGGCATTGATGCGATATGCTGAAATGCAAAGAATACTAATAGAACTATCTACTAAATACATTGATTTACCTCTGGAAGAAGTTGAAAATGCTATTAATGACTCTTTGAGAGAGCTTGGAGAATTTGTAGGAGCAGATAGATCCTACGTTTTCGATTTAGACAAGGAAAAAGGTATTTGTAATAACACATATGAGTGGTGTGCTCCAGGGGTAAATTCGGAAATTAGTAATAGTCAAAATCTTCCCTTAGATATAGTGCCAGAGATGGAAAATTCCACTTTGGTCGGTAAGCCAATGCTAATAGTTGATTCCAAAAAGGTCAAAAAATTAGCTTACAGAGAACTATTGGAATCACAAAATGTGAAGAGTTTGATGACCATGCCAATGATTCATGGAAAAGAGTGTGTTGGTTTTGTTGGCTTTGATTGGGTTAAAGAAGCCCATAATGCAAGTGAAAAAGAAGTTCTATTGCTTGAGCTTTTTTCAGAAATGCTAGTTAATATTCGAATCCGCTCCCAAAACGAAATCGAATTGCATAAGCTTTTTAGCAAAACAATAGAGCAAAATCAACGCCTTAAGGATTTTTCATACATCACCTCGCATAACTTCAGGTCTTCAGTTGCAAATCTCGTCGGACTTCTCAATATTATTGAGGATGACCCTGGAAACAAAGAGTACTTTGATATGCTTAAGGCAACAGCTTTAAAGTTGAATTTAGCGATTGATGCAATTAATGACCTTCTCAACTTTGAAAAGGACATATCTATGCTTGAAAAAGAGGAAGTTAATCTTTTAGATGTAGTCAATGATGTCTTCTTGCTCAATAGAAAATCAGCAACTGAGAAAAACATCGAATTTGATGTAAGCATTCCGAATGACCTGTCTCTTAGGATTTTACCGGCGTATTTACAAAGTATTCTTCATAATTTGATTACCAATGCGATGAAGTACGGGGTAACGGAAGATCGACGAAAAATTACAATTTGTGCTAAAAAAGAATCAAAAGAAGTACTTTTAACAGTTGCGGATGAGGGAAGAGGAATTGATTTGGATAGATATAGAAATAAAATGTTTCAACTAGGTTCACGATTTCATGCAGATGAGGAAAGTGGTCATGGAATGGGTCTTTATATGACAAAACAGCAAGTAGAGGCAATAAATGGCCGTATTGAGGTAGAGAGTGAATTGAATAAAGGAACCAAGTTTAAGGTGTATTTTGATGCAAAATCCTAGTAAAATATTACTTGTGGATGATGATCCTATCTTTCTAACGCTAGCTGAGCTAGCGATAAGAAAAGAGAATGCTACTGTGGAAATCTACAAGGCAATGAATGGAGAAGAAGCAATAGATTTTCTTAAGAGTCAATCGGTGGACATTATATTTCTGGATTTAAACATGCCCGTTATGAATGGGTGGGAATTCCTAGAAGCATTACCAGAGTTGACCAACAAGGGTAAACAGATCTATATTCTTACTTCATCTATTGATCCTTCAGATCAGCGCAAAGCTGATGAGAATCCTTTTGTGACTTCCATGCTAGAGAAGCCATTAGATAGAGAGAAGATTGCATCTACTTTAGTGAATTAGTTTTTGTCCCAATATTTTCAGGGAACAATTCTAGCTGTCTTGGTAATAACTGAAAACTCAAACGGTGATGAGGCGTACTCCCCATTTCTTTTAATCCTTCTCTATGAACTCTCGTGGGATACCCAACATTAGTTTCCCAGCCATATCCCGGAAATTCATTTGCTAGCTTGTGCATCAGATCATCACGGTGTGTTTTGGCCAGAATGGACGCAGCTGCAATTGAGAGAAATTTTCCATCCCCTTTGATGATGCATTCGAATGGAATTTCACTTGTAGTTTTAAATCGATTTCCATCTATGAGTAGAAGTCCAGGACTGACCTTCAATTTCTCAACGGCACGATCCATAGCCAAATAGCTTGCATTAAGAATATTTATATCATCAATTTCTTCTGGAGATGCTGTCCCAACTCCCCATGAGAGGGCATCATTCAAAACATCCTCTCTGAGAGAATAAAGTTTTTTTTTGGTGAGTTGCTTTGAATCATTTAATTCTTTGTGTTTATAATCTTTAGGAAGGATCACAGCAGCAGCAACAACTGGACCAGCAAGGCAACCTCTTCCTGCTTCATCACATCCGGCCTCAATCTTTTCCTTCTGAAAATATGGTTTTAACATATCATCAAAGTTATACTGGCAGTCGAAGTTTGTGTTAAAATTTATAAAAATTTAAAGCATTTTGAAGCCATTGAGTATCTATGTACGTCCTTGGTAAAACTTTTAATCACTCACATGCTCAAACTGAACTTACTTCTTGTTATTTGTTGTCTAGCTACTTCAACTTTTTCTCAGACACTGACACAAACCGTAAAAGGACAAATCGTAGATGAACAATCCGGTACTCCTATCATAGGAGCAACGGTAATGGTTGTCGGCATTGATCCTCCTATAGGAGCAATATCTGATATAAATGGATATTACCGAATCGATGATGTCCCTATTGGTCGAAGATCATTAAACGTCTCTTACCTAGGATACCTCCCTGTTAACATCCCCGAAATATTGGTGAGCACAGGAAAAGAGGCTATAATCAATGCAAAGCTCACCGAGTCTTTAGAGCAATTGGATGAGGTAGTCGTAACAGCAGAAAATCAGAAAAAAGGCGAGCCAAGGAATGAGCTTGCTACGGTAAGCGCCATCTCGTTAGGAGTAGAAGAAACAAGCCGATTTGCTGCCACTTTTGATGATCCAGCAAGGGCGGCACTCACTTATGCCGGAGTGCAAACCGGGGGTGATGATCTCCTAAACGAAATCGTAATTAGGGGAAACTCTCCTAAGGGAATTTTATGGAGACTGGAAGGTGTGGAAATACCCAATCCAAATCATTTTACTTCAATAGGATCTTCCGCTGGAGGGATTAGTATGTTAAGCTCTAGTGTCTTGGCTAGCTCAGATTTTTTCACCGGTGCTTTCCCAGCTCAATATGGAAATGCAACATCTGGAATTTTTGACTTGCAGCTAAGGCAAGGAAATTTTGATAAACATGAGCATGCCATTCAGGCTGGCTTGTTGGGAGTTGCCGCTGCTTCAGAAGGCCCTATCTCCAAAGAAGGTCGTTCATCTTATCTAGTTAATTATCGATATTCAACCCTTTCATTATTGACCAATTTAGGTTTGGATCTTCTAGGAGAAGAAGAGGACATAGCTTTTCAGGATTTATCCTTTAAGGTACGAGTACCCACGAAAAAATTTGGCTCATTTTCTATATGGGGTCTAGGAGGTCGAAACACGTATGATTTTAATCCAAATCAAGTATTTGGGGATTTTTTGGTTGAATCCGAAGATCAGACTTTGGGAGTTGCTGGCATTACAAACGTCTTTTATGTTTCAGATGACTCATTTTTTGAAACAATAATTTCTGGATCATTTAGCAAACTGAGAAATAATTCTGATTCGTTGAATGTAAAACTCTATGAAAGGGAGGATTTTGTAGAAACACAATTAAGATTCTCAACCTTTTACAATCAAAAAATTTCTGCTCGACATGCACTTCGGATCGGTACCGTTTTTAGCAGATTGGGATTTGATCTTGAAAATCAGTTCTTGTTTCAAGCAGAGAATAGGTACATCACGACACTTGATGAGAATGATCACGCAGGATTCATTCAAGGATTTGGCAATTGGCAGTATAGGCCATCTGATCAATTAACATTCAATTCTGGGATTCATGTCTCCCATTTCGCACTTAATAGCCAAACATATATAGAACCACGCGCAGGATTTAGATGGAATAGAGGAACTCATACCTTCTCTGGCGGGGCAGGACTTCATAGTAGAATGGAAACGGTAGCACTTTACACAGCAAGGCAACAGTTGGAAGGAGGGGGTTTTGTCCAAAACAACAAAGATCTTGGCTTTACACGTGCAGCTCATGTGGCATTGGGCTTTGAAAAAATGCTTAAGCCTGGTTTGAAATTCAAGACTGAGATGTATTACCAATACTTATATGATGTTCCTGTTTGGCCCAATGATACGATATCAGATGCTGAAGCTCTTTCCTTTTCTACACTTAACACTTTTGATGGCTATACCAGCACGGAACTAGCCAACGATGGGACTGGAAGAAATTACGGTCTGGAGCTAACGCTAGAGCGCTTCCTCACCAATGGATTTTACATGCTATCTACTGCCTCTCTCTATAAATCCTTGTACACAGGGGCAGATGGAGTAGAAAGAAGCACACAATTTGATGGTGGATACATATTTAATTTTTTAGCGGGAAAAGAGATTCCAGTGGGGAAAAATGGAAACAATACCATTGGCTTAAATGGAAAATTCATTTTTGCTGGTGGAAAAAGACAGGCTCCACCAGACGTTACCAGATCGATTAATGAAGGAAGCACTCGTTTTGATTTTGGTAGAAATTATGATCTGAAATTGGATAATTTCTTCAGAATGGATATTGGTATTAGCTACAGAAGAAACAGACCGAAACTTACATCCGTTATTGCTTTGAATGTTCAAAACCTTACACAAAGAGCAAATGAGTCTTTCCGCTTTTATGATCCAGGTGCTCGCCAAATTCGTTCCGATTCACAAGTAAGTTTCTTCCCCAACCTAAGTTATAGAATCGAATTTTAAAACATCTGATTTGTAAGAACGGTTACATATTGAAGAATAAAAAATCAATAACATCACTGTATCCGTATCTTATTTACAAATTTGAAAACATGAAGTATATAGCATTAATAGCAAGTTTCTTTTTCTTCAGTTGCCAAACACAGGGTAACGGAGGTAAAGAACCTAAGGCTGAGCCCCAAGTGATTAATTATCAAAAACTGGATACAGCCACCTTTGCCGGTGGATGCTTTTGGTGTGTGGAGGCGTCATTTGAACAAATCGTTGGGGTAGCTGAAGCAGTCTCAGGATATTCAGGAGGAGATAAGAAAACAGCAGATTATAGAATGGTAAGCTCTGGTAGGACAGGGCATGCAGAGGCTGTTCAGGTATACTATGATCCATCAGTTATTAGTTATGAAACACTTTTAGAAATCTTTTTCACAGCCCATGATCCAACGCAAGTTGATAGACAAGGGCCAGATGTAGGACCTCAATATCGATCAGAAATTTTCTATCACAACGAGAAACAAAAAAGACTTTCAGAAGCTAAAATAAAGGAATTGGCCTCCGATTTTTCTAAGCCTATAGCCACTAAGTTGAGTAAGTTAGATGTTTTCTATATAGCTGAAGAGTATCATCAGGACTATGAAGAAAAACATCCTAACAACGGTTATATAGTGAATGTCTCTCGACCTAAAATAGAGAAAGTAGCTAAGAAATTTAAAAACATACTGAAGTCAAACTAAAAGAATTATGCCGGATCAATTCCGGCATTTTTTGTGCCGCTGAAATAATTTTCAATTGCGTCCACTGCACATTTTTTTCGATCTCCTTCAATTCCTGAAACAATAGCATAAGGCTGATCATTTTTTTCAAGGTAACTTTTAAATACATCAAAGAAGTGTTTTCGAAGCTTTGGATGTTCCCGCTGAGGATCCGGGATCCATGGAATATCTATATTGTTAAGCAAGTAGAAATCATATTTTCTGTTATCAAGCTGAGCTTGGATCCAGGATTCTGTATTTTCATATTTATGATCACTCCATACCTTGATCACAATAAGATTGGTATCACAGATTAAATATTTGTTGGCGTATTCAGCTTTTTCATCTTCCCAAGCTAACTGGCCCTCTGCTATTGATTTCAGATCATGTTGTTGATACTCTTCTGCCAATCGATCCAAATAGAACCTAGCATATTCTGGTACCCATTCGGTTTCATAATGTCTAGCTAGATGCTGGCATAGTTCGCTTTTACCGGTAGATTCAGGACCCAAAACCACTATTTTTTTCATTTTGTGCTAATCATGTTTGAAAAATCTTCCTTAGATCGTTTTTTCGAGTGGAAGCGAGAAATATTTAAGCTTAAGGGATAAATTACTCCTGTCAGGAGAATGATACTTTCCTATTATTCATCCATTGTTAATTTTCTTCTCCAAGAAATCCATCCCAATACAGCCAGATAAGTAAAAACAAGAAACTGTAGACTTGTAAAAGGAAGTCCTTTATAGATGTATAGAGGTATGGATATTAGATCGCAAGCGATCCAAAATAACCAATGCTCAATTTTTTTAAGTGCCATTAAATACATCCCTGTAATGGCTAAACCGGTAGTTATTGAATCGATCAAAGGCACAGTACTGTCTGTGAATTTGATAAGCATCATGTAGATAAAAATCGAGGCTAAAATGAATGTGGTTACATTGACGATATGTCCGCCTTTAGTACTCTTAGTAATTGGTATCTGACTTGAAGCAATATCCTTCGTGTTTTTCCAATTCCACCAGCCATAGGCACTCATTACAAAATAGTATACATTTATTCCTGTCTCTGCATAGAGGCCATATTCGTAGGTCAGATAAACGAAAATAATAACACTCACTATACCGAACGGGTAAACGAGTATACTCTCTTGTTTACTAAACCAAACACTTAGAATACCACATATTACAGCGATGAATTCTAGCCAAGTGGTCTCGAGAAGCTGGTCGTAAAATGAACTCCAAATATCCATACGTATTAAAATTGATAATTGGGCTGTTTGATACATATCAACAACAACTGCTGACATGGCTCAATAGCCGAGTTGAGCATTCTGCTCATTCTATTTGTAAAAATATGTCTTGCGATAGTACTTATTCTATGCAACCGACATAATTTTGCACGGCAAATAATCATAACAGTTCAGTATTATTTGCCATGACGATAAACGATAAATTCCTCTTTGAAGCACTTACCTATGACGATGTGCTTCTTCTACCAGGTTATTCTGAAGTACTCCCGCGAGACACTGAAACATCAGCACAGATTACTCGAAACATTCGATTAAATATTCCTTTGGTTTCTGCTGCAATGGATACAGTTACCGAGGCGAAATTGGCTATTGCCATGGCGCTCGAAGGCGGTGTTGGAATTATTCATAAAAATATGACAATTGATCAGCAGGCCATTCAGGTTCGCAAAGTGAAGAGATCCCAGAGTGGGATGATTCTTGATCCAATCACGCTTCATGTCGATGCAACAGTTAGTGATGCGGAAGCGATCATGAAAGAAAATAAGATTGGAGGGATCCCTGTTGTTGACAAAGAGAATAAACTGATTGGCATTGTGACCAACCGTGATTTACGTTTTGAGAAAAAGCCTAAGAAACCGGTAAAAGATATAATGACTAAAGAGAACCTAATTACTGCCACGGCAGAAGTAGGGTTGAATGAGGCGGAAGCCATTCTTCAAGAACATAAAATAGAGAAACTTCCAATCGTCGACAAAGAGGGTAAACTGACTGGACTAATTACATACAAAGACATTCTGAAAAATAGAGATCGTCCAAACGCCTGTAAGGATGAGTATGGTAGATTGAGAGTGGGAGCCGCAGTAGGTGTCACTCCGGATATTGAAGATCGAATTGCTGCGTTGGTAAAAGCAGGTGTGGACTTAGTGTCCATCGATACCGCACATGGTCATTCAAAGGGTGTGATTGATATGGCCAAGAGAATAAAAAAAGCTTTTCCAGATTTGGAAACAATTGTAGGAAATATTGCGACCCCCGATGCTGCTAAAGCATTGGTAGAAGCAGGTGCTGATGCTGTGAAAGTGGGAGTTGGACCTGGAAGTATTTGTACTACACGGGTGATTGCAGGAGTAGGAGTACCACAGCTTTCTGCAGTGTTCGAGTCTTCACAAGCCATTAAAGGCTCAGGAGTCCCCGTTGTAGCAGATGGAGGTATTAGATTCTCAGGAGATGTAGTGAAGGCCATTGCTGGAGGAGGAAACACCGTAATGATTGGTTCATTGCTGGCAGGTACCGAAGAAGCGCCGGGTGAAGTGATCCTATATGAAGGCAGAAAATTTAAATCATACCGTGGAATGGGCTCTGTAGAAGCGATGGAAGAAGGATCAAAAGATCGTTACTTTCAGGATGCAGAAGATGACATCAAAAAGCTTGTTCCTGAAGGGATCGTGGGGCGAGTGCCATTCAAAGGCTCAGTGCAAGAAGTACTTTATCAGATGGTAGGTGGGTTGAAAGCTGGAATGGGCTATTGTGGTGCTGGGAGTATTGAAGATTTGCAGAATGCTAAATTTGTGAAAATCTCGGGAGCAGGAGTTGCTGAAAGCCATCCACATGACATCCATATCACAAGAGAAGCCCCGAATTATAGTAGGAAGTGATTTTCTGTTATCCTTGATAAACTGCCATTGAGCAGGGAGAAGTTTTAAGTGATCGATTTAAATACTATCATTTAACATATTTTGATAGATTGATGTCACTTAAAGAAATACGTATGCAGCTTTCAGAATACTTTAAAGTTATTAGCACAAATGATCATGTACTTCACTTCGAGCTTAAGAATTTTTGGGATAAAAAATTCACTGAAGAATTAGGAGCTACTTTTTTTGCAGAATTTAAGAACGCAGTTGATTCATTTGACAAAGAAAAATTTATTGCTTTGGCAGACCTTTCAGGTTTCGGAGTGCCATCCAACGAAGCGAAAGAGTATATAGGTAAAGGCATGAAATATGCCTTAGAAAATAATTTATATAAATCCGTTGAAATCATTCCAAAAACCATTTCTAAAATGGGGATAGACCAAGCTGCTAAAAAAAGTGTTCAAGATGATTTCAGAGTAGTTTCAAAAGATAAGTCAGACGCCTTAAGGATAGTTGAAGACTTGAAAAGAGAGATTTAGGAAGGTATCAGAGGGCGGGAAATTCCTCTACCATTTCTTTGATTTTAACAGCTTTTTCAAAATGGTCAAGTTCGTTTTCGAGAATCCACCATTCTGCTACTTCCATCAATAATTTTGGGTTATCATTTTTATTGGCAAAGAAGGCATAAAAGGAAAGCCCAACGTTTTCACCTTTAGTTGCAATTTTGTCATTGCAAACTTGAATAATTTTTTTTCTAAAAGATTCTGTCATTTAAGTGTAGCTACTTCTGTCTCTCCACCCTTTGTTAGATCACCAATCTTGACCTTGATATCTGCATCAAGTGGAAGAAATAAATCTACCCGACTACCAAATCGAATGAATCCGACAGAGGTTCCCTGTTCCATTGGATCGCCGATGCTTGGATAGAAAGCAATTCTACGCGCGACAGCTCCAGCGATTTGACGCATTAGGATATTTACCCCATTTTCAGTTTTAAAGCCTACAGACGTGCGTTCATTATCTGTGCTGGATTTTGGATGCCATGCTACTAGAAATTTACCTGGGTGATATTGGAAGAAATCAACCTTACCTTTTACGGGACTTCTATTTACATGCACATTGAGGGGGGACATAAAAATGGAGACTTGGATGCGATCATCCTTATGGTATTCGCCTTCATATACACGCTCTATTACCACTACTTTCCCCTCGGCAGGAGCATAAACTACTCCATCCCTTGGTGGTGTAATCACCTTGGGATCACGAAAAAATCGAATGACAAGAACCATGAAGATGACTGCTGCTATAGCCAAAATTATTTGAACCGCTGCAAATGGGATCAACCAGTAAAGCAATACATAAAGCCCACCAGTGAAGACCGCCATTAGCGGGATCATCTTAATACCCTCCTTGTGTAGTCTCATATTTCTTTAGTTAAGTCATACTGAATTTATTCCGTCGCGGAGCAGTCAGCATCTAGACCCTGAAAACAATTTCAGGGTGACATTTCAAGCAATTGACTGCCGTCCCACGACTTAAAAGCCACCTCGGAATTTATAGGTTTTAGCCACTTTATCAATTGCGACGATGTATGCAGCAATACGCATGCTTACATCATATTCTTTGGCAGTATTGTAGACTTTGTCGAAAGCAGTTTTCATAATTCGATCTGAACGCCTACTTACACGTTCACGAGTCCATCCGTACCCAAGTCGATTTTGTACCCACTCAAAATAGGAAACAGTCACACCACCAGCATTAGCTAAGATGTCAGGTACAGCAAGTATTCCTTTTTCATTGATAATGGCATCAGCCTTAGCTGAAGTAGGGCCGTTAGCTCCTTCTACAATCATCTTGGCTTTGATTTTATCAGCATTTGCCTGAGTAATTACATCTTCAATTGCTGCGGGAACGAGAACATCTACTTCCAGGAGAAGCAAATCTTCAGAGTCAATCTTTTCAGCTCCAGCAAATCCCTCCAGACTACCATTATTCCCATTCCGGTACTCCATGGCTTTCTTGATATTGATGCCTTCAGCATTGTAATAGGCACCTGATAAATCACTAACAGCGACAATATTTACACCCCTCTCCTCCAAAAGCTGGGCAGCCCATGATCCTACATTCCCAAAACCTTGAATGGCGCAGGTAGCTTTAAATGGGTTAATTTTTTGTTTTTCCATGGCAGCAAGAGCAGAGATCATCACACCACGACCTGTCGCCTCCTCTCTTCCTAGAGACCCACCAAGAACCAGCGGTTTTCCAGTTACAACTGAATTTACCGTCATACCATGATTTCTAGAATATTGATCCATCATCCAAGCCATTTCTCTTGGTCCGGTTCCCATATCTGGAGCTGGAATATCTCTATCCTTTCCGAAAACGTCATGCATGGCTTGTGTAAAGGCTCTGGTAAGCCTTTCCACTTCACCGGCAGACATTTTTCGGGGGTTACATTTGATGCCTCCTTTTGCTCCACCGTATGGGATGTCTACCACTGCACACTTCCATGTCATCCATGCAGCGAGTGCTTTCACTTCATCGATATTTACATCCATGTCATATCGAACACCACCTTTAGATGGGCCCAAGATAGTAGAGTGGATCACACGATATCCTTCAAAAACTTTGATGGATCCATTGTCCATGGTCACCGGAAGCGAGACAATGACTTGCTTAGCAGGTGTCTTCAAAACATCATATACTTCCTGATCCAGACCGAGATGCTCGGCGGCAATTTGGAAGCGTGACATCATGGATTCAAATGGATTATCTCTGTCCTTTATTGGCGCGGGTTCTATATATGCCATAGGAATAAAATAAAAAGGGGTTTGTTGTTTACTTCAGTTGCAAAGCTAACGGGATTTATACTTCTCTCTAGAATAATTTCAAGAAAACTACCACGAATGGTACGGCAATTAACAGGCTATCGAATCTATCTAGAAAACCTCCGTGTCCTGGGATAATTGTACCTGAATCTTTTATTTGCATTGAGCGCTTAAAATGAGACTCGACTAAATCACCATAAGTACCTGCTATTACTACGATTATGGAGACACTTATCCATTCAACAGGATTTAGACCTTTAAAATAGAGGCCTATAACAATCGCTGTAAGAATAGAGAAGGCCGCTCCACCCATACTACCTTCCCAAGATTTTTTGGGAGAGATGCGCTCAAAGAGTTTGGTCTTACCGAAAAGGATTCCCGTAAAATATGCACCAACATCGTTAGCCCAGGTTAGAAATAGTAAACCAAGAATGATTTCGTATGAATATTCTCCATTATAAAAAACAAGAATATTAATCAATGCAAATGGAACTGCTACATATAAAATACCAAGGTAGAAAAGTGCAATATTGATAAATGGGTGTACATCACTTTTCTTGTAGAGTTTGATGAGAAAAACAAAAGAGGCTAAAGGAAACAATGCTACGTAGAATCGTGGAGGTAGTATATCCGTTTCAATGAGAAAAGTGAATATGAATAGTAAAGCACCAATAGCGACTCCTAATAATCGAATAGGTAAGTAACTTTGAAGTCTCATCAACCTGTAAAATTCCCACATGGTCAAACATGAAATAGAGAGGAATACAGCAAGGAATCCCCATTCACTCCATATCAATGAGAGTATAATAATCATTCCGCCAATAATGGCAGAGAAAAAACGTGGGGCTAGATCTGGATATTTACTCAAACTTGATTTCTTCTTTTATAACTTTTATTGCACGAATCACTTGATCGGGGGCTACAAAGATTTCAAAATTCCCGAAACCGTAAGCAGAAACTTTTTTATTAACAATGACCGGATGCATATCCAAGTCTTCGAGGACATCTTTCACGATCAATGCGCGATATTCACGATCATCTTTGAACACGGATTGCCAATCATGCATGTTGGAACTTTTTATAGAATGATCTGATCAGAAAAAATGAAATTACCACAAAAACAAGTACTGCGGGCCAAGGTGCTGATTGCTCTATTTCTTCAGGAGAAACTTCAATAGTCCCACTGTTAGCCAGATAAAGAGCTATTAATGCTAGTCCATTGTTTACTAAATGACCAATCATTGCCACTGTTAGTTTTCCGCTCCAGTGATATAAATAGCCAAAAAGAACTCCTAAAAACATACGAGGCATAACACCAAAAAATTGCATATGAATTGCAGCAAAAAGAAATCCTGTGATCCAAATCGCCACATGATGATTTGCAAAGGCCTTTGAGAAAAAATTCTGAATCAATCCTCGAAAAAGTAATTCTTCACCTATTGCCGGAATGATAGCAACAACGACAAATGCTAAGATGAAATGAGTAGTGGATGTAAAATTGGTTAGATGCTCGGTCAAAACTTTCAATTGCTCTTCAGATTGCTGTGCCCAATTAGCAAATTCAGAATCTCCAAAATCAAGATTCATGTTCCATTCTCCAATGGCACTATTAACGACCATGAAGCTGATTGAAATGAGTATGACCATTACAACTGTGCTCAAGCTAACTTTTGGGAAAAACTCAGAAAATGGAATCTTAAGTGCAATTCCAATGAAGAGAGCGGAAACGCCAATAAACATGAGTGTAGCTACAATTCCTTGAATTGCAAGAAGAAAAATTGGATCCAATCGCAAAATCGCATCCGTATCCACTTCACTACCGCCACTACCCAGAATCATAACAATTGATATGTAGGCGGAAAGACCAAGCCCAAAAGCCCACGCTCTTGCTCTGTGCTTATCTTCCGGGTTGTTTCTGAGAATCTCCTGCATATGTCTAACTTTGCGGGCAAATATAATCGTTCAAGGTGGTTAAAATCAGTGACATAGAAATAGGAGAGTTTCCATTACTACTCGCACCCATGGAAGATGTGAGTGATCCGCCATTTCGTGCTGTTTGTAAACAAAATGGTGCCGATCTCATGTATACGGAATTCATTTCTTCTGAAGGCCTTATTCGTCATGCAGAAAAAAGTGTACAAAAGCTTGATATCTATGATTACGAGCGGCCTATTGGGATTCAAATTTTTGGAGATAAAATTGAATCTATGAGAGAGGCGGCCTCCATTGCGGAAGCAGCTAACCCAGAGATTATTGACATAAATTATGGCTGTCCAGTTAAGAAAGTAGCTTGTAAAGGCGCAGGCGCTGGAATTCTTCTTGATTTGCCTAAAATGCAAGAAATGACTGCTGAAATTGTGAAGCGAGTTAATAAACCTGTCACTGTGAAAACGCGACTTGGCTGGGATGATTCCACTATTAAGATCAAAGAAGTTGCTCATCGATTACAAGATGTGGGAATAAAGGCCTTGAGCATACATGGACGCACCCGGAAACAAATGTATAAAGGAGAGGCTGACTGGGGCCCAATTGCAGAGGTTAAAAATGATCCGGATATTCATATTCCCATTTTCGGAAATGGAGATATTGACTCTCCAGAAAAAGCTCTGGAATACAAAAACAGATATGGTGTAGATGGCATTATGATAGGCAGAGCTGCCATTGGTTATCCATGGATTTTTAATGAGATCAAGCACTTCATGAATACAGGTGAGCACTTACATGCACCATCACTGGATGAGCGCGTCAAAGTTGCTGTGCAGCATCTCGATTTCTCAATAGAATGGAAGGGTGAGCGACAGGGACTTTTTGAGATGAGAAGACACTACACGAATTACTTCCGCGGTATTCCCAATTTCAAACCTGTACGAACGACACTTGTAGAGTCAGAATCGTACGAAGAGGTGAAAGAGACATTACTGCAAGTACCTGAACTTTTTGCGGAAGTGATTGCCTAACATGAGAGCCTTTACCTCAAGAAAAAGTATACTGCTTGGCATTTTTTTATGGGGGATACTTATCATCACTTTTATTTTAACAAACGGACATAAGGGACCTCAGATTTTTATGTGGATGCTGATTTATTCCTTGGTTGGATTTCTTTGGTTTGGGTTGAAGTATTTTGTTGAAGGAGACCTTCTGACTATTAAAATCGGATTTATAAAAATGATGAGCATCAAAATTTCCGAAATCAAGAGCATAAGTAGAAGCTTTAATCCCATTAGTTCTCCTGCAGCCTCTTTAAAAAGATTAAAAATAGATTTTATAAGTGGATCTATTCTTATATCACCAAATTATGAAGAAGAATTTATTGAAGTCCTGAGGAATTCAAACCCTGACATTTATGTAAACATCCTAACAGAACCTGAACGAAGTTCCGCTTTGACACGATTTGTGTATTCATTGCTATAACATTTCTTCTCCAAATACTCCTATCTTGCACGCATGCAAAAATCACCTCTTTTAGCCTGGATATTGCTATTTATTTTGGCATTTATCTGGGGTAGTTCTTTTATACTCATCAAGAAAGGGCTCTTAGGTTTAGCGCCTCAAGAAGTGGGTTCCTTACGTATTGTAGCAGCCTCGTTATTCTTACTCCCGTCAGCATTAAAACGATTCAAGACTGTTGATAGCAAGAAGATTGTTTTTTTATTTATTGCCGGACTGCTAGGTAGTTTGATACCTGCATTTTTATTTGCGATTGCTCAGACCCGATTGGAAAGTGCCATTACTGGAGTCTTAAATGGCTTAGTTCCATTATTTACAATCTTGATAGCTCTTTTTGCTTTTAGGCAAAAACAAACTAAAAAAGTTTACTTAGGAGTGTTGATTGGGTTTATTGGTACCGCTATTCTAATAAGCGCAGGAAAAGGAAACTCACTTACTGGTATTAATGCATATGCATTGCTAGTGGTTCTTGCAACACTTTGCTATGCTTCAAACCTTAACTTAATCAAGCAGAAATTAAATGAGATTCATGCAGTTACGGTAACGAGCGTTTCTTTATTGCTTGTCGGACCTTTTGCCTCTATCTATTTGTTTGGCTTCACGGATTTCTGGTATAAAGTCACGAATGTGGACGGAACTGGAATGGCAACTTTCTATATCTGTTTGCTAGGTGTTTTTGGCACTGCTATCGCGCTTATTATCTTCAATAAAATTCTTCAAATGAAAGATGCTTTGTTTGCGTCCTCAGTAACTTATATTATTCCTGTATTTGCTGTAATCTGGGGAGTTGTAGATGGCGAAAACTTATATGCCCTACACTATGTAGGAATGGTAGCGGTCGGGATTGGCGTATACATTGCAAATACTCACAAAAAGGCAGGAAGCAAAAAATAAACAAGAAGACTTATTAAGATGCTGGAGGTGAGGTTGAGCCAAATACCTGCTCTTACCATGTCGCCCATCTTTAACTCTCCTGAGCTAAAAACAATAGCATTTGGTCCTGTGGCTATAGGAAGCATAAATGCGCATGAAGCTGCCATGGTAGCAGGTATCATGAGCAAAAATGGATGAACACCAATGGCCTCAGCTAAAGAAGCCAATACAGGTAGCATAATCGAAGCTGTAGCAACATTGGAAGTAACTTCTGTTAAAAAATTGACAACCAGAGCAATGATAAGGATAGTAATAAAGAGTGGGAGCTCAGCAATTCCGGTAAGTTGAAGCCCAAGCCACTCGGCAAGCTTTGAGCTTTGAAAAGCAGCAGCTATTGACAAGCCACCCCCAAAGAGAATAATTACCCCCCACGGTAGTTTTTCAGCTTCATTCCATGTTAGAAGCGCTTTTCCCTTTTTCTCTTTGGAAGGAATGATAAACATCATCAGAGCTGCAGCAATGGCAATGACCGTGTCATTTATCCCAGAAATAAACTGATTGAGTAAAAAGGATCTTGTAATCCATAAAAAAGCAGTGACAATAAAAACAATTGCAACGGCTTTTTCTTCTTGACTCATTTTGCCAAGAGCATTTTTTTCTCTTAGGATCATTTCTTTTCCTATCGGTAATTCTACTTTGTGCAGTGGGAATACGAATCGGGTAAGCACAATCCAACAAAATGTTAGCATGATCAAGGAAAAGGGCAAGGCAAAAGCTATCCAATTAGCAAAGCTGAATTCTTGATCATAAAGTTTGTTGGCAATAGAGACGAATATTGGATTTGTTGGAGTCCCCACCAGTGTTGCCACGCCACCTATGGAGGCGGAAAATGCAATTCCCAACAAAAGTGATTTAAAGAAGAGTTTCCCTGATTCTCCTGTCAGCTCTTTCATTTCAGCGATAAGTGCTGTACCTATGGTAACCATCATCAGTGTGGTAGCTGTATTGGATATCCACATAGAAAGAAGCCCTGTGGCCAGCATAAAGCCCAGAACGATAAACCTGGAGTTTGTACCTACGGCAGAAATAATGTGTAGTGCAATTCTTCTGTGCAAGTTCCACCGCTGCATTGCTATGGCTATGATAAATCCACCAACGAATAGATAAAGCATTTTATCTCCATATGCGGCGGTTGTTTGTGCTATTGGAGCACCACCAGTAAGAGGGAGTAATACAATGGGCAATAAGGCAGTTGCTGAGATGGGAAGGGCCTCAGAAAGCCACCAAGTGGCTATCCAAAGTGTACTTGCCAAAACGGCATTAGCTTCTTGATTCAGACCGTCAAATGGACTTCCGAAAAAAATGACACAAAATAAAAAGGGCCCAATAAAGAGCCCAATTTTTTTTCTAATCATAAATATGAAAAGGTTAGCCTAAGCTTCTAGTTTTTCGAAATTAAACTCATTCAGAAAGTTTTTGGCTTGATCTAAGTTTTGGAAATCATATTCCTTGAGCTCTCCGTTAACGCCATGAATTTCGATTTTCACAACAGAAATTCTAGAATCGTGATCAAGCGGATTATCAATAAGTTGACTTCCTTCTCCACCCTCTTTGATCCTATGGGTAAGAACAACATTCTTACGTTTAATTCTATTACAATAAGAGCACTTATACTCTTTCAGTAATTCACCATCCTGTGTATCTGAAGCTTCGCTAATTATTTCTTCTTTCTGAAGTCGAAGCGTTTGGAATCCACAACGGTCACATTCCAGAGCACTTAAATGGCCTTTGTATTTTTCGATTTTAGTATACCCTGTGGATTCATCAATCCACACGTCATAATCAACAGAGAAAACGTTTTCTTCAGCCTGCATACCTTCATCAAGATATGCATCTTCTTCAGCTTCGCTAAGAAGTTTCATTTTGTTTCCGTTCTCTGGGTTGATTCTTGGCGTAAATCTTAATTTTTTCAGTTTCTTTTCTAATACACCAGGGTAGTAGAATTTAATAATCAACTGGGCTATATAACCATAGAGTACGCCAATACACATGGAAACAAACAAACGAATGAAAAACCAGAGTCCATCTAGCTTCATTGTTTCGTATTCCAATGTGTTGCAGAATAAGAAAAGTGCAATCGCTACGAAAATGTGTCCGCTTAAAAGCTTTTTGGATTCTTTTTCGCTTGCAAGATCAAACTTCTCTTTAAAGGTCTTCTTTGATGAAAAACTAATCCTATAAAAGATATAGTTTAATACACCAAAACCTAATGTTACGAAGACGAGAATAGATACGATCTGTTGCCATTTGGCAAGAAAATCGAGATAAAAATCATTATTCATATGGGTGACAAGTTTCAACAAAAATAAGACAATCAGAAAAACTGAGATACTTTGTTAAAAACACTACGAAAATTCGCTTCCCTAATTGTTTAAAGAATTAACTTTTTTTGACTGCTCAGAGAGAAATGCGTCAAAGAACGAAACATTTTGAGCATAAGGATTAATGGAGTTTGTTTGAAGGTTTTCTTGTTTCACAGGAAGTAGAGACGCCCATTTAGAAAGCCCTTTTTGAGCAACTGCTGATATTCTTTCCTCCGCTTCCATTAAGAAAGCAAAAGTGCCGAGTAGCAGCAGTAGCGTTATGAGTTTATTGAGCTTGGGTTTCATTGTTAGTCCTTGTTTCTGAATGAGCGTCTATTACTTCTTGTTTGAAAACCTAACCTTGATTTAAAGATGTGTGCAACTGTGAAAAAGTTGCACAACACATTCAAATTTTACGAATTCAGATGTTAATTGCCGTTAATAAATGTTATAAGGTGCAATTTGATGCCTGAATTGTATTGGAAATACTTCCAGTATTTAAGAAGGTTACAAGGAAAATGAAATTATTTCCAGCTCATGGGATAGTTTTCATCCACATATTCCAGGCCAACTTCGGTGACATAGAGGGGGCCGAACGTATCGAGCATTACCGCCAATTCCTTTGTTTCTTTCGCTCCAATACTTGCTTCAACAGTTCCAGGATGAGGGCCGTGGGGTAATCCTCCGGGATGAAGTGTAAAAGAACCTCTATCAATTCCCTTTCTGCTCATGAAGTTTCCTTCAACATAGTAAAGCACCTCGTCGGAATCAATGTTGGAATGATTGTATGGTGCCGGGATAGCTTGCGGGTGATAATCAAAAAGTCGCGGAACAAACGAACAAATCACATATCCATGTGCTTGAAAAGTTTGATGAACAGGAGGCGGTTGATGTATTCTGCCTGTTATTGGCTCAAAATCGTGTATTGAAAGGGCATAAGGGTATAAATAGCCATCCCATCCAATTAAATCAAATGGAGAGTGCTCATAATAGTAATCATGAAGCATGTCATCATGCTTTATTTTCATAAGATATTCGCCCTTGTCTTTTTCGGTGGCTAGTTCTGAGGGCGGACGAATGTCGCGCTCACAGTATGGAGAATGCTCAAGTAGTTGGCCTAGCTCGTTTCTGTATCTTTTGACTGTCTCCACAGGGTTGACGGACTCAATAATCAATAACTTCAACGGCCCATTATCCCATTCTAACTGATAAATAGTTGTTCTGGGGATGACGACATAGTCTCCTTGTTTTATTTTTAGCTTTCCAAACTGAGAGTGTAAGTACCCATTGCCTTCATGGATGAATATGACTTCATCTGCCTGTCCATTCTTATAGTAATAGTCCATCCTTCGTGAAGTAGGATGACAAATGGCCATGGAAACATCTTTATTCTTGAATAGAATCTTTCGTGCTTCCAGAAAATCATCTCCTGTCGTTTCGACTTTTGATGTATTTAAATGAGTTTGTTTTAATGTGTGATCTTTTGCAATCTCAGTTTTCCAAGGAATGGATTTCCCTACTTTTTCTACCCTTGTTGGAGGATAGGTATGATACAAATTAGAATAGATGCCTGAAAATCCACGTGACGATACTAATTCTTCAGCATACAAACTACCATCTGGTTGTCTGAACTGAGTATGTCTTTTTGGAGGAATTTCACCTAATCTGTGATAGTAAGTCATTATCTGGCTGCTATTTTATCTGCTTCATCCATCAGCTTTATTGCTTTCTGAAAAATCTCATCTTGCTCATTAAAGATCGGATAAAAGCCCTCATTATCCCAAATTCCCCTTGCGATGTATGCTTTGCATAGAAGTTTAATCAAATTTTTCGATCGATTAAACGCTGTATCATTAAATGCTAATTTATTGCCTTCAGCGATTGAGACTAGTTCATCAAGCATATCATCAGTTATTTCAAATCCATTTCTAAATTTGTCAAAACCCATGTCTGCTAGCCAGTCTCTATTCTCCTGTGCATAACTAACTGTGAATTCTTGCAGCGAATTTGTACTAAATAATCGATTCATATATCGGCTGCCCTGAGTGGTATCCAAGGGGACAAAGAAATCTGGGGTAATACCACCGCCTCCGTACACTATTCGCCCCTTATCAGTTTTATATGCAAGTGAGTCATTGAATTTTATGCTGTCAGAAGAATATAACTCTCCATTCTCGTATCGATCATAAGCTTCTTTGTAATATTCGTCAAGATTGCCACCGGTGTACGTTTTTTGAATACTTCTTCCGCTAGGCGTATAGTATCTGGAAATGGTTAGCCTCAGTTCTGATCCATCATTCAAACCAATAGGTAGTTGCACCAAACCTTTACCAAAAGATCTTCGCCCTACAATGAGTCCTCTATCATGATCTTGAACTGCCCCGGCAACAATTTCTGAAGCAGATGCGGAACCTTCATCAACCATAATCACTAGTGAGCCTTCTTCGAAATCTCCGGCTTCACCGGAGTAGTGTTCTTCTACATAGCGCTTCTCCTTGCCATTGGTATAAACGATCATTTGTCTTCCACTCAAAATTTCATCGGCTATTTGTACGGCTCTATTGAGGTATCCTCCAGGATTGCCTGTAAGATCGATAACCAACTTCTCCATACCTTGGTCTTTGAGTTTAAGAAGTGCTTCTTTGAACTCTAGATAGGTTGAATTGGCAAATCGTGCTACTTTGATGTATCCTATTTTATCATTGACCATATAAGATACATCTACAGAATATTGTGGAATTACATCCCGCTCAATTGTAAAGTCAATCAACTCATCTTCTCCCTCACGTTTTATGCTTACGGTAACTTCTGATCCTCCAGGTCCTCTTAGCAGTTCAACTACTTTTTGATTGGTAATACCAATGCCGGCAACAGTTTCGCCTTCCACTTTCACAATTCTGTCTCCTGCCCTTATTCCTAATTTTTGAGATGGGCCACCACTCAAAGGCGTCACCACATGTATGGTGTCTTTAAAAATGTTGAACTCGACCCCTATACCTTGGTAATTACCTTCAAGCCTTGATTGAATCAATTCGAGATCTTTTCCTGGGATGTATGAAGTATGGGGATCAAGCTCCTCTAGCATCTGTGTGATAGCACTTTCAACTAATTCATCGCTATCTACTTCATCGACGTAATCATTCTCGATATGGGTAAGTACCTGCCTAAACTTATTTAGGCTCTCCATGAAATTTGAAGTGGGTGCCGAGGTGGATCCAGCCATGTTTGCACCTATAAATACTCCTACACATAGTGTAATGGTAATGTACATAGGAAGTCGAATGGCTCGTTTGGAATTATTATGCGTACTCATAGTCAATAATAAAACTCAAAAATAAGGGTTATTTAAGGGGTTATGAAACGTATTGAGTCCCAAACTGTTGACTTGCTTCGATGAAGGAGTTATTTTTGTGTATGGTCTTCGAGAAAACCATTGGTCAAGTTGTAAACGAAAACTACGTGTACGCACGAGCACTACACTACCTAGGTGTAGACTTTTTTGAGGCACCCGAAAAAAAACTTAAGGAGATCTGCGAAGAAAGGGGATTAAGTAGAGAGCAAGTGATAAATAGCTTTTACCTTTTTGATTCATGTCATCGTTTTAGTTTTTCTGAGCTTAAAAAATATCCAATTGAGCTCTTGACTGAATACTTGAAACACAGCCATCATATTTTTATTAAAGACAAACTCCCATTCATTGTTCATTTAGCAAAAAAATGGGAGCAGGATGAAATTCTAAAAAATGTTCTTCCTGAATTTGTTGAAGACTTCATTCAGCATATTTACGAAGAGGAAGACACTACATTTAGATATATCCAATTACTTGCTGACATCAAGAATGGTAAGGAAAGAGCTCCGTTTAGCAAATTGATAACGTATAGGAAATATTCTCTTGAGCACGAATTTGCTGAACATCAGGAAGATGACGAATTTGGAGCAATCAGAGAAATTGTTTCTAGTATTTGTCCAGCAAGCTTGCATGGTAGAGTACTTATCAGTGAAATGAAAGCTTTTGATCGTGAGATGATTTATCATGCTGAGATCGAGAATACTATTTTCTTTCCGAAGGCCATTGATTTAGAAAAAGAAGTTCACAAAAAAATCAAAGTACTTAGTACACTCAATTGATGCCAAGAATATTGGCGATAGACTATGGAGCCAAACGAACTGGTTTGGCGGTCACAGATCCAATGAGCATTATCGCTTCCGCGCTAGATGTTTTACCTAGCCATACGTTGGAGGAGTTTCTTAAGTCGTATTTTCAAAAAGAAGAAGTAGTACGGGTTGTTATTGGGATGCCCAAAAATACCGATGGAAGGGATACGAATGCGACACCATTGGTTCAAGCATTTATTAACAGATTCAAAAAAGTATTTCCTTCGATGGAATTAGTTTTGCACGATGAGCGCTTTACATCTAAAATGGCAATGGATGCCATGATTGCTGGGGGGATGAAGAAGAAAGATAGAAGAAACAAAGGAAACGTAGATAAAGTAAGCGCCACAATAATTTTACAGTCGTATTTAGAGAGTATTTCATGATTTTTCCAATTGTATTGTACGGAGATCCTGTTTTGAAAAAGAAAGCTGCAGAGGTAGCCGAAGGAGATGATTCCGTAAAAGAATTTGTAGAACACATGTTCGAGACCATGTATGCTGCGCAAGGTGTGGGCTTGGCCGCTCCACAAGTAGGACAGTCTCTAAGAGTTTTCGTGATAGATACTACTCCTATGGAGGACGAAGATGAGGGAGGAATAAAAGGAATAAAGAAAGCTTTTATCAATCCGGTGATGATTGAAGAGTTGGGAGAAGAGTGGGCTTTTGAGGAGGGGTGTTTAAGCATACCTGGTATACGTGCTGATGTGAATAGAAAACCAACGATCAAGATTGAATATTTTGATGAAGATTGGAATCTACAGGAAGAGACATTTGATGGTATGAAAGCTCGTGTGATTCAGCATGAGTATGATCATATTGAAGGTAAGCTTTTCACTGATTACTTAACGCCCTTCAAGAAGCGACTAATAAAAGGCAAACTTGCAAATATCAGTAAGGGTAAGACAGATGCTGAATATCGGGTGAGAATACCAAAGACATGAATAACTTGAATGTCTCATTGATTCAGGCTAATCTTCACTGGGAGCAGATTGATGCCAATCTGGCCATGTTCGAGGAGAAAATTTGGTCGATAGATAAGACAGATCTAATTGTGCTGCCTGAAATGTTTACCTCAGGCTTCTCAATGAACCCTGAGAGCCTTGCTGAACCTCCTGGAGGTAAGACGTTTAGATGGATGCGTCAAATGGCCGGTCAGAAGCAAGCAGCTATTGTTGGGAGTTATATTGTCAAGGAAAAGAATAGCTTTTACAATCGATTACACTTCGTTTACCCCGATGGCTCTTCACAACATTATGATAAAAAACATCTTTTCAATCTTGCAGACGAAGGGGAGAATTATACAGCTGGGTCAGAACGATTGATTGTAACGTATAAGGGATGGAGAATTTGTCCATTGATATGCTATGATTTGAGATTTCCTGTATGGGCTCGTTCCCAGAAGTCTAAGGAAAGACCATATGAGTACGACTTATTACTTTATGTAGCTAACTGGCCTGATACTCGAGTGAATGCTTGGGATACCTTGTTAGCCGCCAGAGCAATCGAAAACTTATCCTACACTGTTGGAGTGAACAGAATAGGAGTTGATGCTTCCAAAAAAAGTTATAACGGTCATACAGCAGCTTATTCCGCTTTAGGAAAACAACTTGCTTTTTCTAGTGCAGAAGAGATTATGAACGTTGAACTCTTGGCACAGGAACTATTAGATTATCGTGAAAAATTCCCTTTTCAATTAGACGCTGATGGATTTGACCTAAAGTAAAGTCTACTTCACGACTATTTGACGATAAAATCTAACATTTCATTTCCAATGGAGTTTAATACAATGTGAAAGCATTACTCCCATTATTCTTATCTGTTTTTCTATTCAATTTCGGATGGAGTCAGTCATTAAGTGAAATCAGATCCGAATTTCATGCAGCAGTAAAAACCCCGGATACTTCGAAAGACTTCCACAAGTTTATCTCTGAAATAGAGAACCCAAACTCAACTGCGAAAGCATATCAGGCGGTATCGGAAGCCTTATTAGCCCAAGTACTTTGGAATCCGTTTTCAAAGCTGTCTCAGGTAATGAAATATGATAAGATCATGAAAGAGGTAGTAGAGAGTGATCCAACGAATGTGGAAGTTAGATTTCTTCGCCTTGCTATCGAATTTAATCTTCCTTCATTTTTAGGAATGAGCACACATTTAGAAGAAGATTTAAATAAAATAGTGAATAACCTGTCCAATATTTCTGATATACAGGTAGATCCCATGTTTGGCAAATACATTTTCTACTTCTTAGAAGATACCAAACTATGCAGCGAACAACAGCTTCTACAAATGAAGCAGAGTTTTAATAAAGTAGCACTAGCTACTGAGGCGGACTAAGGTTTAGCTCTCCTCAAGAGTTCTATATAAGATTTTTCTGTTTTTTTAAATGTTTCAGGTGAAAGTAATGTTGGTGCTTATTCAGATATTGATTAGTGATCGGCTTTATTTAGTTGTCATTTAGTATAACAGACGTGACTCTATTATTAATTGCCCTTTCTATAGTTGTCTTCTCATTTTACTTTCTATTTAGGAAGAAAAACTCCTTTAGAGCATACGAAACACCGCAGAAATGGAAGAAAATACTTGAGAGTAAAATTGATTTCTACAGTCAGTTGTCAACTGAAGATCGTTTGAAATTTGAAATAGATATCCAAAGGTTTTTTGCGACGACAAGAATAACGGGAGTTAAGGTTGATGTAACCATTGAGGATCGTTTGCTAGTGGCCAGTAGTGCAGTAATACCTCTTTTCGGCTTTCCTTCATGGGAATATAGCTTCCTTGATGAAGTTCTTTTGTATCCTTCATCTTTTGATCGAAATTTTAATATTGGTAGTAAAGAGGAAGTCATCACCGGGATGGTGGGAAGTGGGGTGATGGAAGGTAAAGTGATTCTATCTAAGCCTTCTTTGCATGCAGGATTTAACAATGGAAATGACCGAAAAAATGTGGGGATTCATGAATTTGTGCACCTCTTTGATAAGGAAGATGGATTAATTGACGGAATCCCGCCAGGCTATGAATCCAAGGAATACACTCTTCCTTGGATCAACACCATTCGAATAAAAACCAAAGATATTGTAGCGAATAGATCAGATATAGATGGATATGCTACTACCAACCATCAAGAGTTTTTTGCAGTGGCTAGTGAATACTTTTTTGAGCAGCCGCGCCTCTTGAAAAAAAAGCACCCTGAGTTATATGAATTGCTTGTCAGCGTTTTCAATCAGGATTTGGCAAAGGGAAAAGTTTTGCCAGTTCAGTATAAAAAACAGATTGGGAGAAACTCACCTTGTCCATGTAGGAGTGGAAAGAAGTTTAAGAGATGTTGTATTGAGTGAGAATTTAAATTCCAAGAGAATTAACTTAGATGGATTAATCCTTTATAAAGGAAAGACAAATCCATTGTCTTTAAGCTTTTCGTAGACCTTTTTATCAAACTTATATAAGAAAGCCGCCCGATGAGACATACCTTTTGGTTGCTCATTTAGCTTGATAAGTAAACCCATTTTTAGAAGTTTCTTTCTGAAGTTTCTTGTATCCAATTCACTGCCCATTTTAGAGTTTTCAACCACTGATTGTTACTTTGTTTTGGAGGTCTCCTCTTGTAGATGGAATCAAAGCATGAAAAAATTACACTCATTACACTATTTGCCGCTAAAAACTAATGCTCGATTTAGTACGAAAAGAATAGGATATCTATTGTTCACTTTCATTTCATGTGTATAGGATTTGTTTTTCAATCGCACACATGGAATTCGCGATAAACATTCATACGGCGGTTGGTATAGGTTCGCCTCCGAATCTTTATGCTCATTTCATGCGTCATTTTACCTGCTTCGTCTATGGTTTGATCCATGTAGGGCATTTGTAGATAGGCGTTTTTTAAATAATTGGTAAGAGCGTCTTTACAATTGTGATGAATTATTAATAATAACTCCATGATTAATCATACTTCAAGCAAAAAATCCTCCCAGTCGTTTATTTTTCAAATTATTATTTACCTGGCACTCACCTTTGTGATGCTAATACAGCCGGTAAGTGTCCATTCTCAAGTTCCACCCGCTCCTACGGGATTGACCACCACTACTATCTCAAACAGTACGGTGGCGCTTAATTGGACAGATAATGCGAGCATTGAAACAGGATTTAAAATAGAAAGGTCTCTGAGTGCAGATAGTGGGTTTGAGTCATTCGCCATACTGCCAGCTAACACAACATCATTGTCGGATGCTAATTTAGCCGCTGGCACGACCTATCATTATCGGGTAAGTGCCATCACCGATACAGAAGAGTCAGCATACTCAAATGTTGCTGATGCGACCACAAGCATCTCAGAAACAGCACTTCCTTACTACTGGAGTTCTATGGATGTGGGCTCCCAACGTCTGGAAGGGTCTGCAACCTTTGAAGATGGATTTTTCCAGACTTCCGGAAACGGCAGAATGACCACCACATCAAATTCTTTTCATTTTGTTTACCAGCCCTTGCAGGGAGATGGTGAGATCATTGCGCAGCTTACTCGGATGCCAAAGGCTAATTGGGATCATCAGGGAGTGATGATTAGAGAAACGTTGGATCCTACAGCTTCTTATGCGATGACTGAGCTTTATCGAAACAATAATGCCGCAGTTTTCAAGGGTCGTAGCAATGGTGAATTCATATATATCGAGGATGATTCAGAGAGATTTGATATCCCACTATGGTTAAAAATGGAGCGATTGGGAAATACATTCATAGCCTCCGTAAGTAAAAATGGAAAAGACTGGAATGAAATTCACAGACAGACGATCAGTATGGGGGAGAATACCTTTGTTGGCCTGGTTTCTCATGCCAGTACGGATGACAAAAGAAGTACCGCCACCTGGAGAGATGTGTCTGTTTCAAACGGCGCATCAACCATAGCAGCTCCTAGGCTTGCGGCCAGTCCCAGCCCCACTGATGAAGCCATTTTAAGTTGGAGTGACAATTCTGCCAATGAAACTGGATTCCGTATAGAAAGAGCCATCAAAGGCGATACAATCATTTTTGAAGACCTGGCAGAAGTAGGGCCAAACGTTACATCCTACACCGATGACGGATTAACACTTGGCGTAACCTATTTTTATCGCGTAAGAGCCCTTGTCGATGATTTAGCTTCTTTTCCAAGCAATGAAGAGAGAGTAAACATTCTAAAAATCAAGAATACGACTCTTTACCTTCAGCGGTTAGCGGGAGATTATGACAAGACCACTTTGAATAATGTTGTCACTGTTTCGACCAACGCGGATACCATCAATAATGTCTTTAGACACCCTGGGATGATTGGTAAGCAAATAGACGTTTCTCTGGCTGAAGAATTCTCATCACTTAACGGTACTTTATCTCTAAAAATAATGCCCAATACACAAGGGCAAACGGTGGAATTTTTCACATCCGGAGTTCTCAATATCAGTCAGGTACAAGATCAACTTCGCATTACAGCCAATGGCATAGAGAATATTTATGATGTAACATTGGATTCAGTCACATGTAATCACCTATTGTTCAGGTTTAACAACGGAGTGATGTCTCCGTATGCGGATGGCGTATGGTTCGATGATGTCAATGTAGGTTCTTTTAACATGAATTCATTTTCCCTTGGGGAGTTTAACGGAAATTTATGGGATGTTCAAGTGGTCAACGATCAAATAATCGATGAGATTGTTCACGACCTAAGTGCTAGATGTACGAGCGAGGTAGAGCCGCTCAGACTTCCTTTTGGAACAAATAGAAGATTTCGTCATTGCGGCACCTATAATTGTCTTTGGCTAACAGAAGAATCTCAACTCGATAAAGGAAGGAAGCGTGCTTACCTAAGGGCACAAGATATTGCTTATGATAAGAATACGTTTGATATTGGGATGTACCAGCATTCAGACTTGGATGAATGGGTCAACCGTGAACGAAATATACCATCCGAAGGATTTGATTATTTTGGCCTCAATAACATCTTCAGCAAAGAACAGGGCAATACCTCTTATTGGCTGCACGAGAATTTTCATTCCTATCAAGTGCCCTTAGAAAAAGGAGGAAAGTGGCTGGCAGAAGCTTCCGCTAACTGGGCCACCTGGAATTATTACAAAGAACCCTTAAGAGGTATCGCTAGGTATACATTGGACCCACATCTGGGAATCCTTGAATCACAAGCTGGAGAACCATTTGCAAGATTTTATCAGAGCTCTATCCTACTTTCCTACCTTACTTACTTTGTTTCTGATGAAGCATTTATGGGGAGACTGTACAATACGCGATCAGTTGAACAAAATGCAGTTAACGCCATCAACACGCTGCTGGCAGAAGAGGGGCATGATTTCGATCAGATATTTGCAGAATTTGCCGCACGTACGGTTGTTTGGGACTATACCGATTCACAGATAAGTGAGGACTTTAAAGAAAGCGAGCGATCTTCCATTGCACAAGGGTCAGTAGACAATAGGTTTGGTGATGTCCTCACAGAAACAGGCACCTATGGCGTTTTTACGCGTCCCCTTGAAGCGTTTCTGCCAAGTACATTTTATGCTTGGAACACCCACAAAATTGACTCTGCAGCAGCATCAACGTATACCCTAAAGTTGACAGGAAGTACAGATAACGTTCAGGGGACTGAGTTTGTCGGGAAGGTGGTAACAGGCACTTCAGGATCATATACATACCATGACATACCCGTCAGTAGTTCAGTGGCCTTAGGCGTTGGAGAAGCACAAATCGATATTGACGTAAATGCTGGAGAGGAGCTTTATCTGTTGGTCGTGACTACCTCAAGTTCATCTACTTTTGGCAATCTTGCAAACTATCAGTACGCAATCAAATCAAGCGTGCATACGCTCCCAAATGATCACATGCTAACATTTGAGTTAGACGAAGAAACTCGCAGAGCCGTCATTGATCATGAAAACCTAACGATAAGCGCAGAGGTTTTGAGAGGAACGAACCCCACAAGCCTGAGACCGACGATCACCTTATCCGATGGAGCTACCAGTGATCCGGCGGTCGGTGCCAGCGTCGATTTTACAAACCCCGTAACCTACAATGTAACGGGCCCGGGAGCAACCACTCCTAAAGAGTGGATAGTGAGTGTAGCAGTGGTTCCTCCACGCACAGGTACTGATTTTTTAACTTTTGAACTACAGGATTTGGTGCCCTTTTCTTCCATCGATGAGCAAAAACATATCGTCTCGGCCAATCTGATAAATGACATAGATCTGACGAATGTAGTGCCTGTATTTACGCTATCAGATGGTGCCACAAGTGAGCCTGCTAGTGGCGTGGCAGTGGATTTGTCCAGCCCAATTACCTACACCATCACAGCAGAAGATGGAACAACTACCCAGGCATGGGTGGTCAGTGCGCAAGACTTTGATCCTTTCATCACCACCTGGAAGACCGAATCCAACAATGAGGAGATCAGCTTATCCTTTAGTGGTCAGGATATATTTGATTTTGATTATATATGGAAAAATGCAAACGGTGACAGGTTGGCTAGTGGATCTTTTTCTAATCAAACTGACGGTAATACACTCGCTGTGAATTTTTCATCACCAGGTAATTACTCGCTCGAAATCATAGGGGCATATCCAAATTTCAGAAATGTTCAATTAGCTAAACTCGTAGATGTCAATCAGTGGGGAGATATCCAATGGAAACAGATGGCTTTGACCTTTGCAGGATGGGAGGGTGAAACATTTAGTGCCACAGATCAGCCGGACCTTCGAAAGGTCACCTCTATGTTTGGTACGTTCAAAAGTGCCGAAAATTTCAATGGAGACCTAAGTCAGTGGGATGTGAGTAACGTTACTGGCATGAGTGATATGTTTAGAGATGCAAAAGCTTTCAATGGCGATTTAAGTCAATGGGATGTCAGTAAGGTTACCAGCATGGAGGAAATGTTCAGAGGTGCTATCGTATTTGATAGTGACATTTCACGGTGGGATGTTAGCAGTTTGACCAAAATGTATCGTATGTTTTTTTCTGCGAGATCATTTGACAGGAGTCTGGGGTATTGGGATGTAACCCAGGTCAGCGAAATAATTGAAGCGCTTCCTTCACTATCCACGCTCAACTATGATCGTACATTGATTGGCTGGTCGAAACAGGATGTAAGATCAGATGTTATCTTAGAAGCAGGAAATAGAAAATTCTGTGCCAGCGAAGAGGCCCGTGCCTATCTGATCAATGAAAAGGGCTGGAAGATCACAGATGGTGGAATAGACTGTCCCGAAGGCGGTGAATCAAACATTGTGTTTTTTGAACTGGACGAACAACTCAGCTCAGCGATCATAGACGATGAAAATCACACCATCTTTTTGGAAGCTATAACAGGCAGTCCGATTACAGCGCTACGTCCTAAGTTGATACTTTCGAGAGGAGCCACAAGTGTCCCTGCAAGTGAGACTGAATTAGACTTTACTGAACCTGTGACCTTTACCGTTACAGCACTAGATGGGACAACAACTCAGGACTGGGTGGTGACCATAGAAGTTG
The DNA here is from genome assembly GCA_039984955.1 of Marinobacter alexandrii. Lineage (NCBI taxonomy): Bacteria > Pseudomonadati > Pseudomonadota > Gammaproteobacteria > Pseudomonadales > Marinobacteraceae > Marinobacter > Marinobacter alexandrii. Next base: position 1,507,458 of record JBDWTN010000007.1, on the reverse strand, counting down.
TTGAAATTCCGTTGGCTATCGAAAATCAAACGGAAACAATAAGGTGCTATCCAAACCCAACGCTAGATGGATATTTCATTATTGAGTCTCCATCAGTTTTTGATCCAGAGGTAGAAGTAAAGCTCTACAATTTATCAGGATCAGAAGTTCGATTTAAGACTTCAAAAATAGACGGAAGACGTATGTCTGTTTCTTTCGATGGTCCTAGAGGAGCATATATTGCTCATATTAGATCTAATGGTAAAACACAAGCAATCAAAGTTTTGAAGGAATAGCTAATCCTTTTGATTTGGTATTGTAATAAATCCTCCATGCGTATTGTGTGGAGGATTTTTGATATACAAATTTTTAAATTCACAGGGACTACCCAAGCACTATGCAATCTTTGTCTTATTTGAAACATTTCAATGCAATCGCAAATGATGCTACTGATCTCTTCAAAAACAGTCTGTGCTATGAATATCCCTGTTAGAAGACTTAGGTAGGTAATTGTTAGGAAAGTTCTAACCCTAATAATCGGTAGTGAGATTAGTAGTATAAGATAGAAAAGGATGTTGACCCCCTAAAATGAAAAACCTCTCATACAGTATGTATTCGGGGTTTTATGCAGAGCCTGCCTGCCGCAGGCAAGGCGGAGGGATTATTTACATGATCCCTAACGTGGAATCTGATGCAATCCAAGCCCTTCTCATTTCATTCGAAGAGTGATTTTATTTTCTCACTCATTCAAGCAAGCTTGATTCGTTCTAAAATAAAAAAACCCTGATGGAAACATCAGGGCTTGTGCTGCAGAGGCGGAGGCTTTTGAACCTTTGTATTATGGCAGGCAGGAATATATCATAAAACACTTCACAAACGCATTTAATTACCTTTTCAGGTGTACGATCACTTGCTTACATTCACTAAAATCTAAAATTGTTTTCCCCTTGGTTTACCCCTATGTATATTTGGGTATGTCTACGGTTAACTTTTTCCTAAAAGATTCTAAAGCTAAGAAAACAGCTATCACAGCTCTAATTGTGGATGGTCGAAACTATAGGAAAAAGGTTTACACAGGGATTTCAATCAACCCAAAACACTGGAGCAAGAATAGGAAAAGGGTATTATCATCTGAACCTAAAGCTGTTGCTTATAATAATGATTTGGATAGAATAGGAGGATTATTAGAAGATTCTTATCGGAAGGCTAAGAGAGAAGGGATAGAAGCCACAACCGAATATTTCAAATCAGTATTAGAGCCAGCAAGGGTAAGAGTTTTAAGTTCTTGGGAAATTTATGATGAATTCTTGGAAGCGAAGAAGTCTATACCAAGTAGTTATGAGAAATACGTTACCCTGAAAAAATACCTCAATGATTTTGAAAAATTCCGAAGGAAGAAATTATTAATAAATGATTTTGATCATATAGTACTTGAAGAATTTCAAAACTACTTTCTTAATCACACGGAACTTAAAAATGGTAGTATTAAGAGGTATTTTGGTTTTCTCAAATCCTTTTTAAACTGGTCGCTATCAAGAGCGTATCTGGAGAATCGTAATTTCCAACTCTTTAAGCCAATTAGTCAGCCTGATACTTTGAAGATTATTCTGACAGATGAGGAAATCCAGAAAATTATTGATACAGATCTTGGAGAGAAAAAATATTTGGCGAATGTTAGAGAACTTTTGATTCTGTCTTGTGATACAGGTTTAAGGTTTAGCGACTACACGAGAATAGATATACAACATATCAAGAAGGATGAAGATGGTGATCTAAATCTTGCACTTAGAAATAAGAAGACCAATCATTTGATTTGGCTACCTCTTCTGACAAAAAGATCTGAGAAGATAGTTGAGAGGATTATTGATGGGGAAATAAGACCAATCTCGAATCAAAAGATGAATGATTATGTAAAAGAACTTGGAATGCTTTGTGGTATAGATGAGCCGTTTGAAATTGACTCGTTTAAGGGGAAGAAGACCATTTCAGAGGTTAAACCAAAATATGAATTGATGTCTACTCATATCGGTCGAAGAACCTTTGCTACAAAGTACTACCTACAAGAAGTTCCTGCTGAGATTATAATGCATTACACTGGACACAAGGACTATAAAAGTTTCCTTCAGTACATCAATATTCCGAAGCGGAGCTATAAGAATTTAATGAAGAAAGCAACAGCAGATATTCCGATTATGAAGGTTTCGAAAAAGCTGGCTATTAGGTGATGGAGGAAGATTCAAATTTGAATATGAGACTCAAGGCTGAGTTTGAATTAATAGCATACCTCAATCAGTATCGTGAAGATGGTATTGAATTTAAGTTCTATGATAAATCAGAACATCAAATTAATGAGGCAGAGGGGTTTCCAGAAACAGCAAGAGTTGAATCTTATAAAAGTGATGAAAATGTAGATGCAGCATTAATAAAGAGATTCATTGACAGAAGATGGCAGGAAAGAAAACTACTTAATTTTTACAAGGATTTTGTATTAGAAGAGATCGAATTGATTCAAAGATTACATCAAGAATTGAAAGAGCATGGACTTGCAGCTGATTATGAATGGAAGTATAAACCAGTTCTCAAATTTCTGAAAGAGGAAATAACAGCTAATACCAGAAAGGTCGAAGAAAGTAAAGGTCGAAGAACGGCTTTTGAAGTCGCCTTAATCCAATTCTATTCTGGGAAATTAATAGACCTGAATAAGGGGAGTGAGTTCTATTTTGAAAAGGTGGCACAAGAGTTAAATGGTCCATCAAGCAGAAGACTATATCAAACTTACCTCGATGTTTTAGACAAAGGGTTGAGAACTATAGCATCCTTTAAAAACGATAAGCTTAACCATTACGCAAATAGAAATAGGTTAAAAGAATTCAATCGAGTAATTGATTTCCTTTCTCAAAGTTCAGTAAATACATTAAAAGCAACTGAAGATCGAGACGAATTTCAACGAAATGCAAAATTGTAACATCGTTGTAACATGTTAACCTAAATCTACAGATATACCCTTGCATCATTACGAATCAAAATGAATGATGTGATGGAAAACGAAAATCCCTTCCAGGTTTTATTTAGAAAATTAACTGATATCGAAGATTTAGTCCTGGAACTAAAGCATAGCAACGGAACTGATGATGTTAATGTCAATGAAGACTTTACTCGATTGTCTCGGAAAGAAATATGCGATGTGTATAACATAAGCTTAGGAACACTTCATAAGATGATGAAGTCAGGAGATCTTCCTTTTGAGAAAATTGGAAGGAAGACGCTGTTTAAGCTTCATGAAGTTGAACAGTATTTCCAGTCAAAAAATATCCATCATGGGTAAAAAGAAAAGAAAAAGAGCTGTTCAACTATCAATCCTTAATAGAGAATTAAGGGAGCTAAATAAGGTTTTAAAAAATCCCTATACTGACCCGGAAACTAAGCAATCAGCAAACGCTGCAATTAAGAAAGTGATTCAAAAAATTCAACAAAGAGACACTTAGAAAAAGCTTAGCACAACTTGTTTAGTAGGAAGCAATCAAGTCATAAAAACTACTTCGGGGGAATACAGTTCGTTCAGTGTGGGAGAATTTGGTTCAAGTCCGATACCCACATCATCAAAAAAACTTTCAACAGGGGCTTGAAGTAAAATAAAAGAGAAACCTCAGCGACGTGGCTGACGAAGTTATTTTTGCTCCTTGATCTTGGGGTTAGGGGGCTCGATTTCCTTGCTCAGAAACTTCAAAAGTTATTTAATCCAACCCTTTCTAATTCCAATTGCAACCATGTGCGCAGAATTAGTAGCATCAAAACGGCGGAGCATATCCAAACGGATAGAATCAATAGTTCTTTTGCTATTACCAAGCTGTTTAGCAATTTCATAACTATCCAGTCCATCAGCTATCAACTGCAAAACTTGACCCTGCCTTTCCGTAATTGTTTCGCTTGGTTTTACCCTTTTTTTCTCTTCCACAGAGATAATGATAGGCGATAACAATAATTAAGTATTTTAGCATAAGTATATATACTATAATTCTTTCATTATCATTTATGAATACACTACTTCGATTGCGTTCCCTAACTATGATTCTTATCGTTTCTATTATCGCATTTTCATCTTGCACCAACTCCCCATCTGAAACCGCTGATGCTTTGTCGAAAGAAGAGATAGCAAGAAGAGATAGTGTAAAAAGAGCTGTAATGAAATTCGTTTTGGAGGAGGATGAAAAGAAGAAAGCTGCGAAGCGGGGTGCTTTGTTAAGTATCGAAGCTTACAACTTCAGTCATGACCTTATAAAAGAACATCTGAAGGCTCCATCCACAGCTTCGTTTCCCGAACCCAATGAAGTGAAGCTTTTATCATTAGGAGATGATAGGTATTACGTTGATGGATATGTAGACAGTCAAAATGACTTTGGGGCAATGGTAAGGACTGAATATGAATGTTGGATCTATTATCGCCAAAATGAAACGGTAAAGATTGAGAATATAGATTTTAAGTGAAACATCCAACCTAAATCAATAATCCGTAGAATTAAACGATATAATTGGTTTTGATGTAGGAATCCAATGTTGAACTATTTACAGCAATGATTTTCTAAAAGATCCAAGGTACTTCGCTAACAAATTATGATACATGCCATATATGGAAGACCGTGGGTCATTCAAAGGTTCGCAGGTTTTTGAGCGTGTAACGCTGCAACGCTCATAATCTTCATTTTTGAGCTCGAAAGGTAGTTTTTGTGTTGTTGCAGTAACTTTGCTGCAACGTTGCCAGGTTAAAAGATACTTGATAAAGTATTCTGAAATGCACTGTATACGGTAATGGAGAATTTGGCTTTTCTGTAAAATTAGCTCATAAGGGTCCCATAAGTTATATTGAGGCACCGTTTAATTAGTTCACCATGGCAAAACAACCCCATATTAAACTGAATACAATTGTTCAGACTGAAGGCACAAGGGAAATGCAGTTCAATTATGGATTTAATTCAGACAAGGATGATGACGCAGAAAAGGATTACGAGTTGATGGTAAAAGTCTTTAGTGATTCTTATAAAAGATTTACAAGAGATAGAGAGGTGAGGGTAGAAGAACGAAATCCCAAACTTGACATACCAACTCACTTTGATTACATCGAAATCCTTTTTCAAGACCAGTTCATAATCGACAAGTTTCTTCCCTCATGGTATGAGGATTTTGGATTGCTTGGAGTAACCTTCACTATGTTTAATAGAGTAGGTTTATTTGTGATTGAAGATCAAGATAAGTTTGACATCCTACTAAAAGATATAGAAGGATTCATTGACAAAGAATCAGGAAAAAACCCAAATGCTGAATACAACCCGAAAGTTAAATTTATCAAAGACTTTAATCTTCTTACCACAGAACAAATTATAAGTTACGATAAACTGGGGGACCTAATGAATTTCAGGTTGGTTGAGTTTCCAGTAGGTCATGGTGAAATTTCCAGTATCTACAAAGGATTATCGAGCTATTTGCAATCAAGAAGCATTGAATTCAAATTTGTAGAATCAAGTGGTTTGCTTGAAGTACGAAATATAAGTGATGAAATAATTCAGGAGGTTGTCAAAAACTTTGATGCAATACTGAGTGTCACATCATCTTTTTCAACCGTAGTCCGACCCTCCGAGCTAAATGTTGTAGGACGTGACTATGGCTTTGAAATTTCCAACCCTGACGCTAACCTTCCAATTGTTGGAATATTAGATACAGGAATAAGCCGTGAAACTCCCTTAGATTCTATTTTGGTTAAGGACGAAGATTTCAACTTAACATCTACCAGTGTATATCTTGATAATGCGAATGATGGATATGGACATGGGACTGCTGTCGCAGCTTTGGCAGCTCTTGGTCGTAGTCCTTATGATGTTGGATATAGAGGAAAAATTGAGACGGATTGCAGGTTACTGTCTATGAAAATATTGGATGGGAACTCTGCATATCTATCATCAAGTGAAGTAATTGGTCTATTGAGACAAGCAAAACAAAAATATCCTGAAACGATCATTTTTGTTTTGACAACATGTTACCAAATACCTAAAGCAACCAACGAGGAATTTTCGTCATATGCATATGAACTTGACTTGTTCGCACATCAGACCGATAGTATTGTATTTATATGTACTGCGAATAATAATGATTCAGCAAATCAGAATGATTACAATCTAAATTATTTTGAGGTGGAGGATAGCAACTTGTGTACTCCGGCTGAAAGTATGAATAATCTTATAGTTGGTGCTTCAGCTGGTAACTTAATGAGTGACGTGTTTAATGGAATATCACCGTCACCGGAGTTTCCAGCACTTTATTCAAGGACCTGCTACATAAATCTCGAAGAGTTGTACCCAGTAAATAAGCAGAATAGAAATTTATTTAGGCCTGATGTGATATATGAAGGCGGTGATTTTGAGAAAATGGGTCCATTCATTGGAACCGGATTACAAGCGTCAATTGAATTACTATCAGCTAAACCAGAGACAGGTTACTTTCGGGATGTTGGTACGAGTTTTTCAACACCCTTAGTCGCTAATATTGCGGCTAAAATTCAAAGACAGTATCCCACACTTAAAGCTCAATCAATAAAGGCTTTAATACTAAATTCCGCATCGACTGATTTAATTCCTTTCGATAAAGAAATGGAGAACTTGAGAAGGAAGACAGTTGGCAATGGATTGGTATCAGAGATCGATGCAACACTATCCTCGGACGATCAAATAACCATTGTTATAGAGGATTCCATTGAGCCTGATAAGATGAAGCTTATTCCTGTTAATTTTCCATCCTATCTGACACAGTATAACCTTGGGAAGAAGAATGGTCTTCTTAAGATTACAGCGACACTGTGTTTTAGTTTTGAACCTGTTACTAATAACCACTTGGGCTATTGCCCATTACATATGGCTTTTGCTTTTTTCCGTAATCAGACGGGAGATCAAATACTAATGCCTGAAGCAACTCTTAAGTCAAAACTAAAGTCAAGTTGGTCCCAGAATAATCGTTTCAAGTCAAAGCCCATTCCGCCTTCCAACTCTCAGAAAATTCAATTTCTTATAGGGGTTGATGACCTAACAGATGAAAACTCTCGACTGAAGCTCGCGGTACATTGTTTATTAAATACTCAAGTTATTTCTACAGATAAATATAAAAAAGAACATGAGTTTTCGATGGCGATCACAATTGAAGAGAATTTGAAAAGCTCAAAAAAGACAGGTTTACTTTACAATGAAGTTCGTGCAATAAATGAGATAGTAAATATCGCTGAAGCAGACCTTGATGCTGATCAAGAAATTGAATTAGATAATTAATTCTATTTCAAGATAGATCGTTTTTCCTGATCTATCAACCTTTTCCATATATCGACTTTTACTTTGGGTTGAATTGATCTAACCTTTGAATCTGCAATTTCGAATAGGGTTCTTTTTATTGCGGTAATAAGTGATTTTTGAATGCTGTAATAAGATAATCCGACAGATTCCTCAATTATTTTATTGACAGACTTGGGTTTATCAAACTTAAACTTCCCATTCTTTAAAGTAACATCAATCAAACTTTTGATTTTCTCTTTATCAGGTAATGGGAATTCAACACTCAAATCAAATCTCCTCATAAGAGCTTCATCAACCATTTCTCTCTGATTAGTTGCTGCTATTATCATGCTGCTTTGAGGTAAGTAATCGAACAACTGCAAGATTGTGTTCACTACTCTTTTCATTTCACCATGATCTTGGCCATAGTCTCTTACCTTTCCCAAGGTGTCAAACTCATCAATGAAAATAATGCAATCTTCTACAGCTGCACGTCTGAATATCTTAGTAAGATTTTTACTTGTTTCTCCTAATTTAGAAGATACTATAGCACCAAGATTTACCACAATCATCATTTTGTTTAACTCACCTGCTATTACGTATGAGGCGAGTGTTTTACCACAACCTGAAGGTCCATGTAATAATACCTTATTCGACACAGGCAAATCATATGAATTTAGCATATCAGATGCCTGATGTTCTTTAACTAAGAATTGTAACTGCTCTTTGATTTCTTGGCTACCTATTAAGTTATCAAAGGTGTAATCGGAAGTAAGTTTTTCAAGAATAAGATCTCCTAATTCTCTTTCAGCAACTCTTGATGAATGAATTTCAGAGCCAACTTTTGTCAAAACATTGGTTTTTTGATGATGAATAGCTTCTTTAAGTATTGACTGAAGCTGAATTGCAAAATTCAGTTTTTTGGTCTTCTTAGAGTGTTTTATTAGGTCATTCAGAGTATCAAGTAATCTTTCTTGATCATTTTCAAGACCGTATTTGGCAATATCTTTGATATAACTGTGCTGGCTCATTCTTATTTACAAAATAATGAATATTTCCTGAATTAGTTCCTAAAGATTTGCAAATCTTCACCCCAATCTAATCCTCCTCCCAACTCAATCGAGTTAAACTCCAGATGGATTACACGACGATTCTTGTTATTAGTTGTCTTTGAGGAGGCATGCAGAATTAATGGCTTCATGAAATGAATACCACCAGCTCTTACCTCACAGATTGCTGGAATGCTACTTTGAGTAATCAGAGATATTTCTTCATCGCTAAGTCTTTTCTTATGTGATCCAGGAAGGACTTTCAAAGCACCATTTTCATCAGTTGTGTCGTCAAGATGGACCCGAATAGTGATCGTATCATGGAGCACTTCTTTCGGTGGCTGCACACCAAAGAAATCTTCTTTCTTTGTCCAGTTATCATACCCCTCTATATCTTTCTTCTCCTTGACATTAATGGTGGTGTCCTGATGCCAAGTGACATACCAATTTGATTGTGCTGGCTTATCAAAGTAAATGGCTTTGGTGAGGAATAGATCTGCTTCAAACTGTGAAAGTATCTTCTTAAGATTTCCATTCAAGACAATGTGTTTTAAATCTGGAATTTTACCAAGTAGATTTCTGATCGCGTAAACTTCCTTTGAGTTACCTGGATTTTCTGTTTTAAAGTGGTGAAGTATTGACCCCATCTTGGCCACTTCTTTCTTAGTGTAGACGTGGTGGGTAATCAGATGACCTTTCGATTCAAGTTTCTTACTGAAGTATCGAATACTATTATCGCTTAACTCAGTATCATATAGATCTATTGAATGGGTGAGTCTCTCTTTGATTTTTGATCTCAGACGACTTGGAGAAATGACTTTCATTGTATCTCCATAAGAGAGTATCTCCTTCTCTAATTCAAAATTATGCTGAACCTTGATTGAGATAAGAATGCCTTCCCTTGTTCTCTCAATAACCTTTTGACTATGATGAAGAGGCTTTGTAATGACATAGGGTGCATGCATGCCATACACGAAAAGCATCACTTCTCGTGGCTCTTCACCAACGTTCACGGTTGCTCCAATCACATCTCTGAAATGATTGGAAAGATCATAGTTTTCAAAGTAGATTGCTGGAACTTCAAGATTCTCAATTTCCAATATTCTATCCAGAGCGAGCATCATGAAGTTGGCTGATGCTTTTTTCTTGCCAAGCACAAACCACCTATTTCTCCATTCCTTCAGAAGTGCAGGATGAAATTCAAATGTTCCGGGAGTCCTTGCTTTAAATGATTGATAAGTGACTCGGATTTTATTCCGCTTGGAAACTGCTTGAAAAATTGGATCGATGTATTCTAATCCCTTGAGGTTTTCGTTCTTTTCAAGATCAATGATAGGTCGTTCTTTGGTCTTAGATACATGTATCTTGTCCTCAAGCTTCTGAACCATTCCGCTCAATTCCTGAAAATGGGTGAACCCTTTAAATTGTTTAAGGATGTCTACCACTTCAGTGAGCTTACCTAAATCTTGATCAGTAAGCGGGATATTGGTTATAGAATAATCAGGGTCTGAGTAGGTGTAATACTTCTTCTCTTCTACAATAATTGGTGCATGATACCCAAGTTTGTCGCTGCGCATCATTTGGATATCCATTTGCACGGTTCTTCTGCTAACCCCTTTATCTATCCCTTCATAATCATAAAGAGCTTCTGAGCAAGCATCAATAAGATCTTCCAATGTCCATTTTCTATGCCTGTTTCTAAGACAGTTATCAATGGTTTTGTATCGAACTAATGCATTTCGGTTTACTGGCACAGAGAATTTTTTTTATAAAAAAATAGAAAAAATATTTACTACGCAAAAAGACTGCGCAGTAGTGGTTCAGCTTTGAATCATGATTGAAGCACAAATGGTGCAAGATGCCCCCTCCACTCCTTGTATAGGATGGAGGGGTTTTGAAAAACTGAGGAGATAACGGAGGTTGTTTGCCTGCCTTGGACGCAGGAGGTCGGAGGTTCGAATCCTCCTTCTCAGACGAATAGTTCTTTGATATGTTGGGGGTGCGCCGAAGCTGGAGAGTCGGGCCAGACTGTAAATCTGGTGCTGTTAGCTGATTAGGTTCGAATCCTAAGATCCCCACATGATGATAAGCCCCTGTAGCTCGAATGGTAGGGCACAGTAAAAAGTAGATGACTGGTTGCAAAAAAAAAACTGGTTTCTGGAAGACTGAAACGAAGTTAAAAGCTCAGTAGGTCACAGCACCGAATGGCCTCTCAAAAGAAGCTTAGTAGGGAAGCGCGTTTCCAGTGCATACGGGTTCAAATCCCGTCGGGGGCTCAAAAGATGTTCTTTAAATATTGAAAATATTGTGCTTTAGCACTAAAAATCTTCCCCTAAAGGGAAGCGTGGAAAAGCTGAAGGTATTGAGACCTGGTGAGAGTTTCTGTATAACTCCACAGTGTCCCTATGGATCGGGATATGCTGCTCAAGCTGGAAGTTGTTTTCTCACCTTGCAGGACGAGGGTTCGACTCCCTCTCACACTTTAGAGTGTGATAGTTCAGTGGTTAGAACAGCAAGAATTGTGGGTTCGAATCCCACTCTCAACTGTTAATTGAGATAGTGTAACTGGTAACACGCCGGATTTAGGTTCCGTTTGAAGCCGCCATCTTCTAAAACATGGTACCATTCTGAAAGCAGAATAGGCTTAGCCTGCGAAGTAGTCTTCGGATTACGAGCAGTCTGGAGATGTCTTGAATTAGTGAGGATACCGTTTGAAAAGACATGTTACTTTTCTTAAGGCAGACACTGAGTAACGTTGATCACATATGATTAAAGTGAAAGGATGATCACCCATAAGAAAACTGATTGACTCGATTCATTCTGAATCATAATTCCACATTCGAAAGATGGCTTAGTCTACGCTGCTTTCTACTTATGAATTTTTAATCTATTAAATATAAATGTGATGAAAAGGATCAGAATTAATGCTGGTAAAATTGGCTTAGTGTTTAGAAAAGGTGATTACAAAAGAGTAATCTCTGAGGGGATTCATTGGATAAAGCCATTTGAAACAGTCGTAAAGTACGACTTGTCAAAGCCATTCTATCCTTCAATCGAGCTTAATGTGCTTTTGAGGGATGAGAAGTTGGTAGAACACTTTACAATTGTTGAGGTCGGCGATAACGAACTTACTATTCAATACGAGAACAGCAACTTTAAAGCCGTATTGACTCCAGGTAGGTACACTTTCTGGAAAGGGTTGACTGAGTATTCCTTCGTTAAAGTAGACTTAAGTAAGATTGAGATCACTGAAGCGATCGATCTCTTATCAATCAAGAGAAAGGAATTAGTGCCTTATGTGAGAGTATGCAAAGTCGACTCTTATGAAAATGGAGTGTTGTTTGTCGACAATAAAGTCGATAAGATTTTGGGACCAGGAGAATACTACTTCTGGAAGAATGCCAAAGAGGTATCCGTCTCAAAAGTGGACTTAAGGCAATTGCAATTAGAAGTGTCTGGTCAGGAGATTTTGACCAAAGACAAAGCAGCCTTGAGGATTAACTTCTACACTCAATACAAGGTGGTAGATGTGACAAAAGCAGTAGTCGATAACAAAGACTATGAAAAGCAATTGTACATCTTCATGCAGTTTGCTTTGAGGGAATTCATTGGTACTTTGACATTAGACGAATTGTTGGAAAACAAGGAAGCGATTACCAAGTATGTATTGAGTTCTTTGAAAGGTAAAGCTGATAAACTTGGAGTTGAGATTAGAGGATGTGGTGTCAGAGATATCATCTTGCCGGGTGATATGAAGGAGATCATGAACCAAGTGTTGATTGCGCAAAAACAAGCGCAGGCAAATGTGATCACCAGAAGGGAAGAAACAGCTTCGACAAGGAGCTTGTTAAACACCGCAAAGTTGATGGAGGATAACGACATGCTGTTCAAATTGAAAGAGATGGAATATGTCGAGAAAATTGCTGATAAGATTGGAGAGATTACTGTTTCCGGTAACGGACAGATTGTCGACCAATTGAAAGGAATTTTTACTCCAGGCAAGTAAATGGTAAGGAGATGCGTATTAACATCTCCTTTTTTTTATAATAATTTTAACTACGCAAAAACACTGCGTACTTAGTGTTTTCCTTTGGATCATGGAAGAAAATAAAACACATGTTACAGGCGAAGAATTAATCAAGTTGGGTTACCCTGAAGGAAAGGCCATTGGCGTTGCTATTGAGGTAATTAATTCAAGCGAGATTGAAAATGTTAAAGGCTCCCTTCAAGAAGTGTTGGCAAAACCTGAAGATTTTGTAGATCACGAGGTGTTTGCTCCAATTGCAAAAGAACTTATAACTCCTATTGAAACGGTCTTGCCACTTCGGGAGACTCCAGATTTGTACAAAGTCTATGGAGCTGAGGGAATCGAGCAGGGAGCACTAAATCAAATAGAAAATGCAATGCGGCTCCCTATTGCCAAAGCAGGAGCATTAATGCCAGATGCACACCAAGGGTATGGCTTACCTATTGGAGGAGTTCTGGCTACTGAAAATGCAGTTATTCCATACGGAGTTGGTGTTGATATTGGGTGCAGAATGTGTATGACAATCTACGATATTCCTGAGTCGATTTTAGTTGATAGAAAAGAAGATCTAAAGAAGATGCTTGTTCGAAACACCAAGTTTGGGAAAGCGACTTTCAAAAAACCAAAAGACCATGAGATTTTAGAAGACAGCCTGTTCAATGAGATCAGAGTTGTTGGTGACCTAAAAGATAGAGCGGCAATGCAAATAGGATCTTCAGGCGGAGGTAATCATTTCGTTGAATTTGGAATAACTGAAATCGAAGATGAGAATAATGAATTTGGATTAGCAACAGGAAATTACTTAGCTGTCCTTTCTCATTCAGGGTCAAGAGGATTTGGAGCAAACATTGCAAAACATTACACAAAGCTTGCAATGGAAAACTGTAAGCTACCCGATGAAGCAAGGCACCTTGCGTGGCTGGATTTAGATACAGAGCTTGGGCAAGAGTATTGGTTGGCCATGAATCTTGCTGGAGAATATGCTTCAGCATGTCATCACCAAATCCACGAGAGAATGGCTGTTGGACTAAGAGCTAATCCTGTAACAATGATTGAAAACCATCACAACTTCGCTTGGAAGGAGAAGGATAGAAATGGTGATGAGATCATCGTTCACAGAAAAGGTGCAACACCTGCTGGTAAAGGAGTCTTAGGTATCATTCCAGGATCTATGACTGCACCGGGATTTATTGTTAGAGGTAAAGGAGATGAGGCATCAATTAACTCGGCTTCACATGGTGCAGGTCGAGCAATGTCTCGGACTCAAGCTAAGAACACTTTGGACAAGAACACCGTGATAGATCACATCAATGCAGCCAAAGTTGAAGTAATTGGTTCTGGATTAGATGAAGCACCGATGGCTTATAAAGACATCGAGAAGGTAATGGAGTCTCAAAAAGACTTAGTTGATGTTGTTGGTTCGTTTCAGCCTAAGATTGTAAGAATGTGTGGTGATGAAAAATTTCATGAAGTGGACTGATATGGAACCAATTCCAAGAACTTATGAAATCCTTGCTTGGAAAGTATTCAATAGAAGTGTTGATGAAAAATGGGCTGATTGGGCAGTAGAGATGATGCAGGCAGGCTTTGAAACTGAAAGCTTGTCTATGCTTGCTCTACTCGAAAAGCCTTACAATCAGTTTGAGTTAAAAGAATTGACCGATCGAATATTGGTTGAACTTGGGTTGAGTTACGAAGACAATGAGACTGTAATTCGAAATTATGCCACTTATTTAGTTGATCTTGGATTAAAGGGAGAGAAGGAACTGAGAGTTTTATTAAGTTCATTGAGAGACATCTACTATGCTTCAGATTACAATTCTGAATACTTAGATTTTTATCTTCTATCGTATGCTAAAGAGGATTTGGAGTTTGATGAATTTCAATACTACTGGAATGATGCTGACCGGACCAATATTGACGAGGAGATATTGAAAGTTTTTAGGAAATGGAAAGATGAAAGCGCTATTGATGACCAGAAGGACTAAGAAATGAACCTATTTGAATACTTTGATTTCCTTTATTCTCATCGACTAACTGGAAATCAGATTGATAAGGGAATACAAGTTGTATTAGGAAATTTTCCTATGGAGAGTCCTGTATTCTCAGTTCAGTTGTATCACGAAAGTCATCTATTGACTATGCTTTATGATGCGGACAAAACTTTCTTGTTTCTTGCTGAAGGTACGTTCTTTTTTTGTGCCTACTATAATTTTGAAGATGATATTCCACTTGGTAGGCTTTACTTTATTTCAGAGAAGGATATGGGAAAAATGTCCAATACAGCCTTGAGATTGAAAGACGGAGGTTTCGATCTTCCGTTTCTGATGCACAAAGAATTTGATGACTTAATCAAAAAGGATGAGGCATCATTGAGAGTTTCTATTTATAAGAAAAGGCAAGAAGAGGAAAACAAGTTTTACAAGGGTTGGGTAAATGGAAGAGTGAAATCGACATCTATTGACCAAGGGATTTACATTAAAACCAAGAATTGTGTGATCTGTGGAGAAGATGTTTCAATGTTTGCTTCAAGTACTATGGCTAATAATCTTTCAGGGATAATGGTTGGGTTTCATTTGTGTCAAAAACACTTTAATGAAGCCACTCTACATGGCAATTTTCTCGACTATTTGAATAAAAAATTCAAAGTGGAATCTAGATTAGAAACTAGAAAACTAACCAAAGATGAGGTCATTTTTTCAGCTCTATTAACATTAGATCAGGAGCTTGATTGTACAGTAGTTTCTATTAAGGGGAACGCCATAACTGCAAAACGAAGACTAAGTTCATTCAAGTTGATTCTAAGACTAGATTCATTAATGAATTATGGTTATATGATTTTTGATAAATCTGGAAAGCAGATAGCTCGATTTGATTCAGCAGATCATCATAACGTGGAATATGGACCTGATCATTTACATCCAGACCTTTCCACAAAGAAAGTTGAATCTAGTTTCACAATGGGTGCCCCAGAAATAGATCACAAAGCCATTCTAATAGTCTTAACTTTTCACGAAAACATGACACAGCGAGATGCTAGCAATTGATTCTCAAGTGTATTTGACTGGACTCAAACTTTATTTACCTTTCCAGTAAAATTCAGAAAATGAAGTTCACCAATCTCTTTTTTTTAACCCTACTGATTTGGATTTTCTATTCGTGTTCCTCAAGCAATTCAAACACTTCAAATGGAGAAACTCCAGTTACTGAGAAAACGGAGACTCCTAAAGAATTTTCTTTCAAAGGCAAAGATGAATTTAAACTGAAGGAGCAGCTCTTTTTTCACTTAAGAGAAGAGGCTGTTGATGTGGATGAAAATACCTTTGTGAAATATGAAAATCTGACCATGGACGGTACCGAGTTTGAATATTCGGCCGTGCTAATCGAAAGGGATTTATTGGAGAGGATGGAGATCACTATGAATCATAGTAATTCATTAATCAAACTTGCTAATTACACTGTCAATACAGCTAATGACCATTTAGGAGATACATTAAAAATAACTGGTCAGTTGGAAATTGTAGATCTCTTGACATCTCAGGTAGAAGGGAAGGTAACGGACGTGAAAATAGCTATCAAATCAAATTTTTATCGGTCATTTCTAGCACCTAGTTATTACGGTGAATTTGATAGAGATATTTCCAATTCAAGGTTAGAACAAAATTTAATAGTCAATTTGGTAGAGCCAGTGATTTACAATAGATCAAATCTTTATTTAAAGGCAAGAATTGCAGAGTTAACAAAGGAGGATCTAGCTGCAATGGATGGTAATGAATTGGCTTATTTTAGAAACGAAATTTTTGCTAGGCATGGACATATGTTTAAGACTGATCGAATGAAAGAGCATTTTTATTTCAAAGAATGGTATACTCCTTACTTTGATGATGCAACTAATTTTCTTAATGAAATAGAGAAGAAGAATGCCCAATTCATTAAGTCAATGGAGTCTTAGTTTCTTTATTCTATTTTTTGGGTGCAACAATTCTGGTAGAACTGCTCAAGTATCTACTCCTACCCTTAATGTGGAGGTAGACACAATCTCTACTTTTTCTGAAGTAAAGAAAGAACTTACGAAAAGCTACAGTTCAAAGCATTATGGCCTGGATACTTATTTGATAGACCAGCCAAAAATGATTGTAGTTCACCATACAGTAATACCTACACTCGAAGAGACTATTGAACTGTTTAAGCAGAACCACTTAGCTAAGAATAGAACGGATATAGCTAACTACAGCAGTCTAAATGTGGGTATACATTATGTTATTGACAGGGATGGATCTATCTATAATTTACTTCCTGATTCAGTTATGGCCAGACATATAATAGGCTTTAATCATGTAAGTATTGGAATTGAGAATGTAGCAAGATCGAGTGATGAGTTGACTGTAAAACAACTGACATCAAACGCATTGCTTATTCAATATTTAACTGCTAAATACTCTTCAATAGAATACTTAATTGGACATGATGAGTACACTCAACAAGAGTTACCACATTTCAAGTTATTTCTTGAATTAGATAGCACATACTATCCACACGACAAACCTGATCCAGGCCCAGTTTTCATGAAGAGTTTAAGAGAAAAATTAAAATCAGAATATGCCTTGGTCTTCAAAAAATAGGTTTGGGCTATTGACGGCTATTGGATTTGGACTATTGTCATTTGGGTTGAGAATGATAGTGCTAAATAAAAGTCCATATCCAAATGGATGGGACGGTTATTATTATGTCATGCAATCTCATTCATGGTTAACATATGGATATCTGCAATCGCTTGACTATTCTATAATTTACCCGTATTTCACATTTCTTTCCTGGCTTATTGGTGATTATATACTTGCCTTCAAATTTGGCTCTGCTCTATTGGGTGCAGCGTTGGTAAGTGCATCCTGCATCATTGTCAGAAAGCATTCAAATAATTGGCTGTTGGTTCTCATCATCGGTTGTTACCTCCTTTTTAGCCCCACCCTGACTTTTTTCATCATTCAATTTCCAAAGAATGCGTTAGGGTTGATTTTCTTCACATTTTTCCTTTCGTCACTAATAAGTCATTCTTGGAAAGCTATTCTAATCACATTTCTATTTTGCATTTTCTCACATCGAATGATTGGAGGTTTTTGTATCATACTACTTGTTATTTATAGTCTGAAATACATAAAATTGAAGTGGATTATTCTAGGATTTATTGTTCTGGTGATCGCTTCGCTACTTCCAGGTATTATTCATATCAGTGATTTAATGCGCTTTGAAAATCAGTTTTCCTTCATTCCACAATTTGCCCCCTTTTCATTTTACAGAATAATGGAAAAGGACATATCTCTATGGTGGACATTGGATCTAATTATTTTCACTAGTCTGGTGATCGTCTCCATTTTCTACTACGCAAGAAACAAAGAATATCAGTCTGATGATCTAATGAGCCGCATCGGTTGGCCGGCACTTTTGATACTTTGCTTACTTCCTTTTTTTGTAATGGATAATGGAAGCATGGGCTATAGATTTTTTTTAGTCGCTCCAGTATTATGGAGTACTTATTTTCTTATGAAAACAAAATGGAAATCAAAGCTGGTATATCCAGCATTCATTCTTTTATTATGCTTCAGCTTCTTTAGTCACAGCTCATACGATTCCAGTAAATATGACCCACCTAATAAGCTTTACTCAATTGTAGTAAAAAGACTCAGTGAGAATTATAACTCGCAATCCTACTCATTAGTAATTGTTCAAAAATCCTTAGCAGAAATGATTATTTATGAAACGTCATTTGATGCATTAAACTGGAACCCTCCAAATGGTGAGGACTATGACAAAACACTAAGGATTGTATCGAACCTAGAGTTTTTTCATTTTACAAAGTACTTGGAACAAGGAGAAATTGACATGCTCCAAAAACTATCTCAACAGTATTATGCTATGCCGGAGAATATATGGAGATCTTATTTGGAAAGAGTTTACAATGCTAAAGATGTGACTATACTGGAATTACTAAAAAGAGGAGGCAACCCACTTTACGATAGACCTGAATATCTTACCAAAGGAAAGAAGCTTTGAAAGAACTAATTGTAATCTTATATACTACGCTCTACCGTAAAGGAGGCGCTCAATTCCAAAGAGTTGCAGAGACAATGGCCAAAGAGTTAGCATCGTCAGAAAATGAGGTTATCTGTAAGGCAATTGAGTCCAAGCAAGAAATAAGGGAAGTGTTTCGAAAGATTACTGAGGAAGGCAATGAAATTGACCAGTTCCATTTTATTGGGCATTCTGGTATGTATGGGCCGATGTATGGAACAGTACAATATCCAGAACAATTCAGTCCATTTGAAATTGAAAAACTTGAAATCCCCTTTTCGAAAGACGCGGAAGCAATATTTCATTGCTGTAGGTCAGCAAGGTGGTTCGCTCCATATTTTGCAAGAGTGCAGAAAGTAAAGACAGCCGGATATCATTGGTATACTACATTCTCCGAAAGAAAAGACAAATACAAAATTCCGTTGAGATCTAAGGGAAATCTTTATTGCTTCGGATGTCCAGGGAAAAAATCGCATGGATGGATGGCAAGTATGAAAAAGATGCTCGACCAAATGAAGCCAGAAGCACTTAAAAGCTTTGAGCCAAGTTTGGAGAAAATAGATGATACTTATAACTCCGTCGCTGCATTGTATGCTGAAACATTTAAAGACATAAAAGTTAGAAAGGATGAATTTAACTGGATACTTAAGCACTTGCCAGATAAGGCCATCTCTGTCCTTGATGTTGGTTGTGGAAATGGGGCACTACTGAATGAATTATCGGATAGTATTTCTTCAGGCCTTGGAGTGGATGTGTCGGATCAGTTGCTTGAATTTGCAAGAGACCTAAACAAAGGGAATGATCAAATAAAATTTCAAAAAATCGACGGTCCGACCCTTCCATTTCAGGATCATTCATTTGATTTAGTTATTTCATTGCTGTCCTACCGTTACCTCGATTGGGACCCAATAATGATTGAGATCGAACGTGTGTTGAAGAAAGATGGGAAGTTGCTAATCGTGGATATGGTGACAGCTCCAGTCAAGGTGAAAGAGTGGCCATCACTGTTAAAAGGTAAGTTTTTGCACTACATGAACAGATTTACACAACCTGAATTTCACAAAAATTTAAACAGGTTAGTTACAGATCCCGGATGGTCGCAGATGTTAAAATACAATCCCATCAGATCTCAGCATGAAATGAAATGGTACCTCGAAAGTAGATTCCCAGGAAGGAAAGTAGAGGTAATCAATATTGGAATGCACTCCAGAATATTAGCATTTGATTCCAAGGATATGAATGATATCAAAAATATCGAACTGACTTACCCATGAATTATCCAATTGCTATAATGGACTATGGGATTGGAGGAATTGGCTTGTTGTCTATGATAAAGAGAGATTATCCCGATATTCCAATAATTTATTTTTCTGATTCAGGGGAGGTCCCTTATGGTAAATTAAAATTCAATGTCCTTAAAGCAAGAGTTGATAAAGTAGTTAATTTTCTATTTGAGAATGGTGCCCAACATGTTGTTGCTGCATGCCACTCAGCAAGCTCTGTGGTTGCATCCAATCGAAACTTAACCAGCATTCGAGAACTAACCATTGATTCTATTGAGAATAGTCCTAATAAAACCATTGCAATTATTGGTGGAGGGAGAACAATAAAAGCCCGCTTTTATCAAAAGCATTTGAAGGAGGTAAGCAAGAATGTGAGACAAAGAATTGCTCAGCAGCTTTCGATTTTTGTAGAACAAGGAGAGGTACACAGCAATGATGTTGATCGTACGATTAGAAAGATTCTAAAACCCATAAAAGATTACGATCGTCTTCTTCTCGCTTGCACTCATTATCCTGCATTAAGGGCAAATCTTACGCAGGTCATGAAAGCAGATTGTGAAATAATTGATCCTATTGAATCCGTCTATGATTCGATTAAACATATCCTTTTGAAAGCCGATAACAATGGCAATGTTAAGGATAAGTACTTCACATCCGGTGATACTGAGCTAATGAAAGAGGCAGCTTATAATGCTTTTAGCTATACAATTAAAAAAGCTAAGAAGATAGAGCTTTAAAGCCCTCTTTAACTTTCTTCCAGCGTCCTGTAAAGAATTTTTCTTGCATTGTTTTTTCTCAGTTCACTTTGGATGTCTCCAATAATTCCCATGTCAACATCTTCATGAGCACGTAGAAGAACAATCATCTGATCACTATATGCTTCTCCTAAGCTTGTTTTTTGTTCTTGCACCCAATTACTAAGTGCGTTCAGTTCAAGAAATTTTCCGTCTGCTGATATTTTTGGAGCTGATCCCAACTTTTGATTTTTCGGAAAACCCACATGGAGTTCACGGATTAGAAACTTCTTTTCCACTTTCGTGATTGCTTCCGCCTTGGGAATGGTAACCTTTAGTTTTTCATCTTCAGTCTTGATTGTTGCCGATACCATAAAGAAGAAGAGTAATAGGAATACTATATCAGGCATGGAGGCCGTGGATATTTCGGTTTCAGCCTTTGTTCTTTTCTTAAGTCTCATATTAATTGATTTTATCAGGTTCTGCAATTGAAATATTCATAGGAAGGCCTTCACGAGCTATCAGATAAAGCTCATTTTGTGATGGATTCTTCTTGTCAAGTGCTCTAAATTCTTTCGATGAAAGTCCAACTCGATCACCATACATGGTGTAGTAAGCTTCCTTCACTTCATCCAATACATCTATGAAATTTGCGTAAGATGTACCACGCTGAGTTTTTATTGAAATGATGGCTTTATCTGGTGACACAGACAGTGAAGGATTCGAGTTTGGATTTAATACAAAATCCATGATTTCTTCTTTTAGGTTATGTAGATCATCAACAACCTTCTCTTCAATGAGAAATTGATTTTTTGAGTTAATTCTAATCTTGAAAAGATTTCTTTCGTTGATTGGTGTTTCTGTAGGAGGGACATCCGGCGGTAGTTGCAACATGAGGCCTTTGTCTTGCATAAGTGTTGTTGCTACAAGAAAGAATATCAGCAATAGAAATGCGATATCTGCCATCGATCCTGCAGACACTTTGGGTTCTGATTTAGGCTTCTTTAATCTGATCATTTTTTCTTATACAATCCGCGATATGGTAATAGTCACATGTGACTTGGCAGAATTTTTGGATTGTTATAGAAAATGCATTGAATGCCAGATCATAATGCTGATATCGAGCAAGAGCGAATCTGGATTGAAAAATCCAAGAAGGATACCTCTGCATTTAAGCCTCTGTATGAAAAATACTACGATTCACTTTTTAGGTTTTTTGTTCGTCGGACTGATGATGAAGCACTTAGTGCAGATTTGTGTTCCACGACATTCTTCAAGTCCCTTGACAACCTGAATAAATATGAATGGCAAGGAAAGCCGTTCGGGGCATGGCTGTTTAGAATAGCTCAGAATGAGTTGAGGAAGCATTACAGAGATGCAAAACCGATTTTTGTTATTGAAGAAGACAAGCTGAATTGTTGGGAAGAAATCAATCAGTTGCCAAAACCTGACTACCTGCAATCGCTTATTGATCTTCTGGACGATCTTCCAGAAGATGATTTGAGGTTGTTGGAGTTGAAATTCTTTGAGATGTGTAGCTTCGAAGAGATTAGTGCTTTGATGGGTATTGGGGTAAGTGCTACCAAGATGCGGTTATACCGTTTATTAGATAAGCTGAAGAAACGTTTGATAAAGGAAGATGACAAAGCGAGACTTTAGAGCGAGAAGAAACTTATTCAGGAGTCAAATGAGGGAGCAAAGAGATTTTGATTCCTTCAGGGATTCCTATGATCGAAGGAGGAGGTATCAAAAGATGTCACGTACAAAGCTGATGGTCCTTATCCTATTAGGCTTAACCTTAATCATTTACTACCTATTTACAGCATGAAAGATATTACCCTTGCCAAATTCTATAACCTGTTACAATCCCATCTTTTACTGTAAAATTCAATGAACCAGTATCAATTCCACTTCTGGCCATTCCCAGATAGTATGATAGCTCGGAGGAGGATTCACGAGATGGCTTACCAAGTAGCTTGATAACCTCTGAAACTGACCTACCTACTAATTCATGCTTATCTAATAAACTATGTCTCATATCCCATCTTAGGGACATTGTGGATTCCGTTTCTTTCCAGTTCTTCCATTTCTCCGAGTCAAATTCTATTCGATTTTTGTAATTCTCAATGTCTCCATCAAATACTATTAGAGAGGTATAGCCGAAGTACAAGGCAATTACAGCCACAATGAAAACTACTATCCCTTTGAGCCACTTCACTCGACCTTCTCTTTAATATGATTCAAGACTCTATAATGTATCTTGTGAAGTATATGGTCAGACCATAGCGTCCAATAAAATCCAGGCCAAATATCATGCGTGTACCATGTTGTTCCTTCAAGAAGTACAGTTCCGTTGGATTCTTGAATTAATTTGAATTGACCTTCAATAGATCGAAAATAACCATCAAGATGTGGGACATGTAGCTTCTCATGAAATGACCACTCTGTCATTGGAGGTGGTTGTTGGGCAACATCAAACCTTAGGAGTTCAGGCTCATTCCATATGGTTATTGGCTCTTTAAAATAGCCGGTGGTAAAATGGCATTCACGTATTGCACCTACACCAGTACCAATGATTTCAGCATGAGTAGGATAGGCTATTCCTGTTTTGAAAAGGAATTCCTTGGGAGAATCTATTTCGGAAAAAGCAACCAATTCATTCCAAATAGATTGTTTGTCGGCTTCTATGATTACTGTAGTCGAAACGGAATGGACAGGAGGGGAACTTTCGATTTCTGCTTCAATCAATCCAGCGATTAAAACAAAAATGATCGGAAAGCTGTAAGTCGCTGCTTTATGGTGATCCTGAATTGCGTATGCAATTATTGCTCCTATCCATGCAACAACAAACAAGATTGGGAATCCCATGGCTAAGCAAATAATGCCTTCAAAAGCAAGGATGAATGTAGTACCACAAAACACCATAACAACTGTCAAGCTTAGCATCGAAGCTTCCTTGAATGATATCGGATTTCGTCTTCCGTATAAGTAGACTGATAAATACCCCATGAGAAATGGTAAACCAACAAAAAGACTCCATCCATAATTACCCATCTGTTCCACAAAAAGAAAGGCAAGTATGAAAGTAATGATAACTGCCACGCCAACCGATATAAGTGCACTTCCAAGTTTATTGTCTGGCAACATGCGCTTCAGGTAGTTTTCTTTAGATTCTCCTTTTTGTTTTTTCTCAGGAAGCGAAGCGAGAACTATGAAAAGTATGAAGTTGAGATAGGGAATAAAGAAGAGCAAAACTAAAGCTGGAGACAAGTTTGCATTACGAATTCTTTTGAGGCAGAGGACTGTACCAGACCATAAGAATGGCAATGAGGATATTAATAAAGCGAGATAAAAATTAAATGCTGTTGTTCCAGTTTCGAGGTTGGATAACTCATCTACTCGCAAGTAATAGTCAATGATATACCAATTTCGATCAAAGCTTAGCGCGATTAATCGATCTAAATTGTACTTAATAGCAAATAGAATAATACCCCAAGTGAGGTAATGCTTTCTTTTTATTTCACCCTTCCAGGAAAGTAGTTGTGATATCTTCATTTCGATCTTAGGACTGCAATTGCTACAATTACCATTGGGGCAAATATGATTATGATGTTCCTGATTGCAAGGTAAGAATCGTTAAACCCAAAAAGGTTGATGGAGAGAATTGGGATAAATACAATCAGTAGGAAGCCGAAAATAATTACCACAATTGCTGAAATCTTCGAGAGTTTATTATTTGAATGGTCACTTGATCCATACTTTCTCCCTGTCCATCCAATTACTGTTGCCGAAACAAAAAATATTTCTGTAAAGACTGATGCAGTACTTATTTCCTTAGAGAATAGCATTACGACAGAAGTAAGTACGAGAGCAGATCCAAGAATAAGAGTGAACCATGAACATATTCTAACAAGATTCTTCATTAGTATTTGCTTTGAGCTACCTGAAGTGCTTTGATGATTCTTGTTTTTATAGGATCGTCTGCACTTGTACTGTCAATTTCTGCGATCAAGTCATTAGGAATATATTTATCATTGATTGGTGTTTCTATTTCCTTGATGATAAAATCAATATCATAATTATCATCCTTGCTAAGGAGTTCAATCAAGTCAGATGAATTTGTACTCAATACTTCAAAAAGGAGCCCATTGCTCCATTGTGAATACTCTACATTATTTCTACATTCTATTGAGAATGTACTTAGCAAAAGGTTGATGTGAGACTTATTCAAGTTAGAGAGATTCTCATTCACTTGGAGAAGTGCATCACTGCTACATTTTATTGAGTCGATTTCCTCTTTATCAAGAAAATTTGACAGAACCACTTTTTCCTTAGCTAACTGATACTTTGTGCCGTCAAAAATGACTGGCAAATACCAAATAAAATCTGTCTCTGGTTTACCTAAACGTACTAACAAAACAGGATATCGGTTTAATTGGATTGGGATCGGGATAATGTCCCAAATGGTATAATCATCATCTAACTCAAATAGTACTTCGTGTTGGTCCCCAATTGTTTCAATTAGGTATGATTTATGATTATCTATATAATCACCACATGAGTATGCACTGAGGGTTTTCCCATAGGAGTGCAGGTTGACATGAGTTACATCATAAGCTCGAAGGTTTCCCGGATTAACCTTCTCTTTAATTGCTTGATTGAGCGTCTTATCTTCAAAATACTCTGATTTGAATCCTTCTATAAAGTCAGAAGTTCCACTAATTCCATATAACTCCCATTCTTTTAATCCTGGAGTATCGAACACAGCCACAAAACCCCCAGTGATATTTGCATCTAAGTACTCTACTCTTTTGAGACGAGCCATTGATTTGAATTCGTGTGAATAATTGAAAATCGATATTGAGTCTAAGAGTGAAAGATCAAGAAAGGCCTTGGCCTTATTCATAGGAAGCCTTCGTCGTCTTGTTTCCATATCATCGAATACAACAGAGTCAAGGTGTGATTTGACCATGGTCATTGAATCATAAGAATAGCCTTCATTAAAATTCAAAAAAACGTAAGCCTCGGAAGTTGGGACAAAGTTGTAAACTGGTACAATGAGAATCTGACTGGAGTCAGTTTGTGGAACATTATCCTCAGGAATCACAACAGGCTTTAGATTCACTTGAATTCGAGTTTGAGGTATAGTGTCAATTTCCAAAGGCTGAACTGAGGATAAAGTGTCCGATGTATTTTGATCCGAACTTGCTTCTTGGGTTTGTGTGCTACATCCAAGAATAAAGTTGACAAGTACTATCAAACAGTATTGCTTCATTGTAGTGAGGTTAGTGATGGTGTAAGATAGATAAGGAGGGTTGATTATGAAATGTTTACCCCTTTGTTGACCCCCTAAAATGAAAAAACCCCTCATACAGTCCGTATGAAGGGTAATATGCAGAGGCGGAGGGATTCGAACCCCCGGTACCTCGCGGTACAACGGTTTTCAAGACCGCCGCATTCGACCACTCTGCCACGCCTCTGGGTCTCTGCAAAATCTTGTGAGTAGTTTCCTACTCATTTAAATTTTTCTCAAGGCGGGTCCGCCACATTCGTCGCGTCCGGCTAGGGCACTCTGCCACGCCTCTAAAATATCTTCGAGTAGCTTGCTACTCATTCTGAGGAAAAAAGATTTTAGATCAATCAGCCTCGTATAATTTACTCACTAATAGTGACGAAAATCGGATCGCAAAAGTAGTAGTTTTCATCAAACAGACAAACTTAGTCCTTGAAAAAAGGAGAAATTGATTCTTCCATTCGCAAAGGCATTTTCACAGGCCTGCCAGTCTCCATATTCATGAATGCTAAAACAGTTTCTCCAGTATTGATGAGCTTTCCTTCCTCATTTCTTATTTCGTACAGAAATTTCATTCGGGCACGGGGCATTTCGGGGATGATCAGCTTGACCATAAGCAAGTCATCATACCGTGCAGGTCCATGATATTTGACATTCATTGATAATACAGGCATACCAACACCCCCGATCTCCATCTCTTTATATGGAAACCCTAAAGCCCTAAAGCCTTCTACACGAGCGATCTCATAATATTTTGGGTAGTTACCGTAATAAGCGAACCCCATTTTATCTGTATCAGCGTATCGTACTCTTATTTCTGTCTCGTGGGTGTACATTATCGATAAATTCGTTCCATATTCAATGCTCGTTGAAATTTACGTGCATTCTTATTATGCTCCGTCAGTGTTTTGGCAAAAGCGTGGTACCCTGAAAAATCAGCTTTGGCACAGAAATAAAGATAATTATGATCCTCATAATTCAAAACTGCATTCAATGCTGGTATGCTAGGTAGGTTTATAGGGCCAGGAGGTAGTCCTCTATTTTTATAAGTGTTGTATGGAGAGTCAAACTCTTTGTCTTTATTCAAAATTCTACGGATGCTGAAGTCACCAATAGCAAAAACGAGCGTAGGATCAGCTTGTAACGGAATCCTTCTTTGTAATCTATTAATGTAAACACCAGCAATGGTTGGAGCTTCATCCATTTTGTTTGTCTCTCCAAGCACAATAGATGCAAGTGTAGAAACTTGTGCAGGAGTCATATTAAGGTTTTTTGCTTTTTGCAATCGTTCCTCGTTCCAGAAGCGATCATACTCAGCTTTCATGCGATCTAGTAATCCTTTGGGTGTTGATGTCCAGTATACCTCATAGGTATTGGGGATAAACATGCTGATGAAAGTTTCTTTATTGAATCCATAGTACTGAGCAGTGGTGTCATGGAGCAGAATAGTAGCTAGATCTGCAGAATCTATAGCCAAGCCGTAGGTCAGAATTTTTGGAAGCTGGTTTAGTAATCTTGCATTAGAAAAAGTCAATTTGATTGGTGTCTGCGATCCAGATCTTAATAAGTTAATTAACTCAAGGTTAGTCATATCCCCTTTAATCAAATACATTCCTGCCTTCACTTGAGTGTCAAGATCCTTAAGTTTGGCAAGGAAACTGA
Source organism: Marinobacter alexandrii (assembly GCA_039984955.1). Taxonomy (NCBI): domain Bacteria; kingdom Pseudomonadati; phylum Pseudomonadota; class Gammaproteobacteria; order Pseudomonadales; family Marinobacteraceae; genus Marinobacter; species Marinobacter alexandrii. Next base: position 1,480,055 of record JBDWTN010000007.1, on the reverse strand, counting down.
AGGAAACTAACTCATTAACAATGCGTTCTTCAGCTAACTTATTCTGTAATTGCTTAAACGTAGTTCCTTTGGGGATTGCAAAATAGCGATCGTCTTCCTCTATCAATACATTGGGAGTATACAGGATCTGATAAGTATAAAAAGCAAACGATGATAACATCATTGTGAATACTACCAGAAAAATGGCAATGAAATTCTTCTTACGCATAGATGTAAAAGTAATATGAGGTTATGAACTACAACAGCTTTTTAGGAAATGCTACAGCTCCAAATCGACAGTGATGAGAAACAGAAATTAGCGATTTTGAAGGAAGTAGAATAGGAAGATTGAGATCGTCAGATCCCACCGTGTAATGACGTCCTTTTTCTTTAAAATAGTCAATGATCATATCTCTAATTCCGTTGCTCCAATCTTCACCTTGCCGATCAAATACGTTAAATGCTATTTCTTCAATATCTCCACACAAAGAAATCACATAATCGGTCTCTATGAGTGTCTTTCCCTTTAATTCATTTGATACAAAAGTAATTTGGTCACCTTCTTTTCGTATCTCAACAGGGATCTTAGAAGGGGCAAAGTTAATGGGCTCTCTTCTGCATTTGAATATGGCTTCTTTAGCAGACCATAGAATCCAAAATAAATGAGGATGCTCTATTAAAACATCTTCAGGACTTTTTATCAATTCGAGCGTGCGATCAGTACGATTGCTAAGTAATGGATCTTTAAGGTCAACAATGTCAATTCCTAGCATTAGTTAGTTCTGAGTAGTGGTGTAATAGGAGTAAAAGCAATGAATGCTTTATCGTTTTGAATAGAAATTTTTAGGCTACTTATTTTACCAAATATCACTCAAATCATGCGATTCAGTATAAACAAGGCCTACTTTACCATCTTGTTTTTCTTCTCTAACAAATTCTACCAATTCATCATTTATAAAGATGTCATATACGATCATCCATCCAGGACTCATGGTATCATAGGGAGGCTTTCCGTTATATAATTCTACTTTCAAGTCCGTTTGTCCAGCATTAACATATTTTGTTAAATCTATATTCCTCACGTATTCACCGTATACTGTTCCTGTATCAAAAATGGTGGAGTCATTAACGTAAACTATTACTCGGTTGTCCACATGCCTCAATACTAATTTGTATTGATCTCCTTCAATTTTTTCACTAGACTCTTCAGAAGGTTGACTAGCTTCATTCGATTCAGAGGTTTCTTTGGCTTTATCCTCTTCTTTATTTTTTTGAGGACCTGAGCAGGCGATTGCAATCAGCGCTAGCGTTGCTAGCTGTAATAAACGTGTCATGTTAATTTTTTTAGAATTCTTTTAACGATAAAACCATGCCAAAGGTACTTAAGTTGAAATGAAAGTACAGTTTGAGTAGTACATAAACCACAGACTGGAATAGTCTTATTTGCAAGATTTGAGTTTGAGCTCGTTGTATGTTCGAAATAAGTTTCAATTTTGTAAATCAACCCTTACATTAATACTCTAAGATGATTGAAGTGAAGTCGATGCTAAATAATACAACTTGGTGTATACGATATATTCTTTTCATAATGGTCTTATTAGTTATGAGAGTGGCTAGTACAGCGCAAGTACTTGATCCCAATGACATGCTTCTGGATTATTATAAGCTATTGGAGCTAAAAAATCCGCAGATGCAGGGAAGGATTAATATTCATCCATCAATTGTGAACAGCTATCAAAAAGATAGTTTGACATGGAATCCGTGGGGTGAATACTTGATAAGCCTGGACGATAAGAAAAAAACACTTGAACTATTACCTGTAAGGGCCAAAATATCTTTTAATTCGAACTATTCACGAAGCTATAATGATGGAGCGGTGTGGCAAGGGAGAGGACTTACAACGCAAGCACAAGCTGGATTTACAGGGAGATATGGACGAATCAAATACACCTTTGCTCCTGTCGTTTATTGGAGTCAAAATCGAGCGTTTGAGCTGGCTGAAAACACGAATCCAGACATAAACCAATACAATTATCAATTCAATGAAAGAGGCTTTATTGATTATGTGCAACGATTTGGTTTGGATAATTTTTTTAATTTTCATTTGGGTCAATCTGAAATCAGGACAGTATTCAATTGGTTTACAGTTGGTCTTTCGACACAAAATATCGTATTTGGGCCTGCGCAACGTAATTCCATTCTTTTAGGAAATTCAGGAGGTATGATGCCTCACCTAGACTTAGGGACCGATCGTCCTGTAAATACTCTTCTTGGGCAATTAGAAGGTAAAATATATTGGGGTCGTATGACAGAATCAGGTTACAACAATGAATTGTCTACCAATCCCAATCAGTATTTTACAGCTTTATCACTTGGTTACAGCCCCAAGTGGATCAAAGGTCTCCATTTTGGTGTTAATCGAGTGTTCTACAAACGCTGGCAAGATTTTGTTTTTTCGGATTATATAACAGCTATTGCAAGATTTGACCCTCCTGAGGATAGAGTCTTTGGCAATGATGACTTAGATCAGACAGGATCTTTTACCATGCGTTGGACATATCCTGAAGTTGGGTTTGAGGCATATTTGGAATTCGCCAAAAGTGATTTTGGTGGTAATATTTTCAGGTTTGAACCCGAGCATGGGAGAGCCTTTACAGTCGGGTTTATCAAATTGCTTGAATTTGATCAAATTGATGTGAAACTGAACTATGAACATACGACCATAGGTCAACCAAAAAATTCAATCTTTAGAAGGTATAATCGCTACTATAGTCATTCAGTAGTTAGAAATGGGTTTACCCATCAGGGGCAATTGTTAGGGGCAGGAATTGGACCAGGATCTAATAATAGTTGGTTTGATGCTAAAATCTATTTTAATCGAAGTATGATCGGAGGGACCATGCAACGTATTCGCTTCGATGATGATTATTTTTTTGCGAATTTCGCCAGAAAAGAAAATCACGATTTTCAGTGGTCTTGGGGACTACAATATGAACGGTTGATGAACTCGGGAAGATTGGGACTGGAAATTAATTATACAGATAGACAAAGTATCTACTTTATCGAAGGAAGAAATCAAGGAAACGTATATGCCGCTCTATCTTTCGTTAAAGTGTTATAAACCTCTTTCAGATGTCTAAACAATTGTTTCCAGCTTTGTAAAAGATTGTTGAGGCATATCTTCTAAAACCGCTTGGCTTTATTCCTGTGAAGGTGAGCTTTCTATACCCTTTCTCTTCATAGAAATCGAAAGCACCCTGATATTTTGTCCTTTGGCTATCATCCAGAATGAGCACACCATTTGGGCTTAACTGATCAAAAGAATTCGTCGCACATTTCACTCGTTCTCTACCATCAATTAAGATGATGTCATATTTCTCTTTAGCATTATTAATGGCCTTTTCATATCCATTTTCAAGTTCAACGAGTTCTATGTCTACATTTTCTTTACCCTGAAGACTGCTCTGAATATCATTGAACCATGTTGTATCATGCTCAATTGACTTAACAGACTTTACGCGCTTCGAGAAATATAAAGTGGAAAAACCAAGCCCATACTCACAAAGTGTCAAGTCTTTGTTTAGCTTTTCTTCAAAAAAATCTAATATGGCATAATTCATCCACGGCAATGGATTTCCATTTTTATCAAATGGTCTATCTGTTTTAATCGACCTCAAAAAACCATAATGCTTGAAGTAAGAATCTGGATCGAAAGCTAGTCTATAATACAGCTGCAATACTTTAAAGAATTTCTTCATGTGTGAGTGATTATGATATTTTGTGTCAGGTAAGTTAAAATGAACTTATAAAAACAACTATTCATATGATAAAAGCTTACCATCTCTAAGTTTCAGTAAATGGTCTGATAGGTGGAAATATCGATCGTCATGTGTGATTACGATTAAAGTTTTCCCTTTTTTCTTTAATAAAGGAATAATCTTACTGTAGAAGATATCTTTAAAATGAGGATCTTGATTTGCAGCCCATTCATCAAACAAATAGATTTCCTTGTCCTCTAATATCGCGCTAATCAAAGACAGTCTTTTCTTCTGACCTGCAGAAAGATTTTTCGTGTTAAAACCACGATCTGCAATTTTTACTTTCTTACTTAGCTCCAGCAAATCAATTAATTCTTGCCCTTTATTAGCTAAAAGCTCATGATCAATATGATCTAGTTCTTGGAATACGTAAGAATCGGTAAATACAGCAGAAAACTTACTTCTGTAAAACGAAAGATTTTTCACATTTACAGGAACTCCTCGATATTCAATAGTCCCTGCTTTATTTTTATAAAGTCCAAGCATTATTTTGGCAAGAGTTGTTTTACCACTACCATTTCCACCAACGATGAATATAGACTCTCCTTTCTTAATACCTAGATCAATTGGGCCAAGCTTGAAGTGCTCGTCTTCATCAGCATGATAATAGGTATGTTCTATTTGTTTTAATTCAACAAGCGGGTCACTTGATTTCCATTCCTCATTGACAATGTCTTCATCATATTCAAAGGATGGTTCTAATGTAATCCCAACTTGTTCGATATGCTTAAATGATACTTCGATGTTTTTCAGATTCCGCAAAAAAGCTGTTGCTGAAGAAAGTGGAGCAAGCGTAAACAAGACAAGGGTGAGATACTTTCCAAAAAACTCAAGTGTCACAAAACCTGTTTGAAATATGATCACTACCAATGCCCCCATGCCTAGCAACAATATTAAATCTGTAGAGCGATTATAGATTGAAGCCACTATACTTTCTTTCAAATAATAGCGCATTTGCCTTTTACTGGTAGGAACTATATGGTCTTCAATAAATGATTTTGAAAAGCGCTTGTTTAATGCCAATTCTTTGATGCCAAATATTAATCCTTCAAAATGAGCAAATAAGTTATTGAGGTGACTCCTGGCTCCATATGCATACTTCCTAATAAGAGGTAAAACAACCTTCGTTATTACAATGACAAGCGCGAAAAGAACTATTGTAGATAAAGAAAGGATAGGCGAATACCATACCATATAGCTCAAAATTCCAATAACAGTTGCTAGTCCGGTTGTAACGGTGGGCAGTGTTCTTATTTGAGTGGCTACTCGATCAATATCAGTTGTCAATATAGGTATGAGGTTAGACTGATTTCGTTCGATCTCTTCGTATGGAGCTTGGATAATTTTTTTAGATAAATCGATTCGAAGCTCATGGATAATCCGTTCCATAAGTTTTGATACAGCATAAGATGCCAAAATCGAAAAAGCGCCATATAGTAGCCAAAACCCTCCAAACTCTAAAAGAAAAGAGTTTAAGTTGAACTCATCATCTTCAATGGCTTGATGAATACTCCCTATTACTAACGTAGATGTAGCACCAGAAAGCACACTTGAAACCGCTGCTAGAATAAATAGCGATAAGGATGATTTAATAAGAATACGAATAACTACCATTATGAATACTTGGAGCCGCGAAGCTACTTAATTGCTCTTAAAGATGTCTGATTAGTCTGATTCGAATCTCGAAACCCCTAAAAGGCATATCAATTTTATTAAGCATGATAATTCTGTTTCTTTGTGAAAAATCAAAACATTCTTGACAAAGCGAGTTCTTTTAATTTCCCCTTATTTCCCACCTCATAATACTATAGGAACCAAACGAGCAATCAATTTTGTACAAGGCATACATGGTATGGATAATTGGGAGGTAATAGTCCTGGCTAGCAAGCCTTTCAATGATAAGAATGATTTTCGATTGACTGAGCAAATACCTAGCGATGTAGCAGTCAATTATGGTTTTGTAGGGATTTTTCGTCCAATCATTCAATTTTTGGCAAAGGGATTGAAAAAAAGCAAATCAAAACCAGTAATCACTAAAGTTGCTGGGCCTAAGAAGAAGAAGAGTAAAAGCAAACCAAGCAAATCGTTAACACCATTCGATCAGTACTTGTGGGATACTGGCTCGGCTGTACGAAATGGAAAAAAACTCATCAAAAAGTTCAAGCCAGATGTAATTTGGGTTAATGCAGACCCATGGTCGGGGTTTTTAGTAGCGGATAAATTAAGTAGAAAGTTTGGAATACCTTGGGTGGCAGACTTGAGGGATCCTTGGACCATTTTTGAAAAGAAAATGGAGCTTAGACCCAAGCTAACAGCTAATGCCATCCGACGATATGAGCGTAAGTTTTTTGAGTCAGCATCAAAAGTGGTGTTGAATACTGAAACTTCCTGTTTAGCATACAAAGAAGTCTACTCGGGGAGTTTAAATAAAAAATTCACATTCATTAGAAATGCTTTCAATGAGAAACTTCTTAAAGAAGGATTAGTCACTTCCCCAAATGAAGTATTTACTTTTGGGTACTATGGAGGGTTTCGAAAATTTGTCCCATCTAACTATTTATTAAAGGGATTTGCCGCATTTGTTGAAAACATCAAACTGGACCCAACTCAAGTGAAATTAGAGGTAAAGGGGAATGTTTATTCAGATTTTTGGAATCAAGTGAAGGAATTTGAATTAGAGGATTATGTAAGTGTTGAGAAAGAAATCAATTTAGATGACACAATAGCATTGCTTAGATCATGGGACGTACTCCTGTTAAGTGCAGTATATGATTTTCGTTGGATGATTTCAGCTAAATTCTATGATTATCTTTTTGCCAGAAAACCTATTCTTGCAGTATCTGATAATGATGAACTAAATGAGTTAATAAGTATTACCCAATCTGGATCTTGGGCAAAGACCGATCAGTCAGAGGAAATTGAACAACTATTTGCGACTTACTATAAGGCTGGAAAAACTGGTTTAGTTGATAATGAAGCGCTGATTGAACCGTATGGACTAAATAGTCAGGCAAAGCAATTTCTACAAGTATTAAATGATGTTATTTCATAAATAGCTTAAGCTGATTGAAAGCGCATTGTATAACTTTGAACACAATAAAACATTCATCGATGGCTAAAAAGCATTTCTTAACCTTCGCGACAAATTTCAAAAATGAGAATCCGTATTTGAAAGAGTGGATTGATTATCATTTGAAAGTAGGGGTAGATCATTTCTATCTCTATGATCAAGATGGAAGCGATGAATCGAAGAAGCTATTAAAGCCTTATGAAGAACGAGGTGTTGTCACTCGTCATCCATGGACTCACCTGGATGGAACAAAATATGATGGAGCTACAAAGTGGTGGCAAAGAAATAAAAACCATATGGGTTTTGCACATGCAGCTAAAACCTACCGCAAAGAGTTTCAGTGGCTAATGAAAATTGATGTAGATGAATTTCTTTATCCACTTGATGATAAGATGAGTCTGTTAGATTGGTTAAAGACAGTCGATATAAAAAAGATTAAAGGGGTGAAGGTTCCGCGGATAAATTTCGGAAATAATGGGCATGACAATACTCCTACTGATCCAATACTAAAAGCTTACACCAAGCGAGAAAAGGATTACTCAGATCATAAAGATCTAGGCAATGGTGACTTTCTATCAAGCAACCGATTTGCCTACAGTGCCCATTGGTGGCACTACAAATGGTATAAAGGTGGAGGAATGCTACAGAATAATGATGAAATTGGATGGAGAATTAATCATTATTATACCAAATCATTAGAAGAATACATGGGGAGACAAAATGTATCTGGAGGTCGACCTGTAGGACGTGCTGGTTTCGATGAAAAGAATCATGGATGCAATGAGTTGGTTGATGAAGGCATGATTAAGTTCTTAGATTAGTAGCACTTTCTATTTTTCGAAACTTGATTTTTCAGGATGCTGTTCATCTAAAAAATTCTGAACCAACTCTACAACTTCGGGATTAGGACGATCTCCTTGATCATCATTCAAACAAAAGAACTTAGGCGATTTCTTCTCGAGCCAATTAAAAGCTCTTTGCTGTCTTTTGAAATTGTTCGTGATTTTATGAAAAGTATGGCTTTTCAAAAGCTCAGGAAGTTTTATTGCCTTAGAATTTGCAGATTGAAATTTTAAGCTATACCAACGGTATAATTTGTAAGTCATCACATCCGTTCCCTCTCTGAATTTGTGGGATTTAATCTCCTTGATTAATTCAGGACGAGCATCTTGCATGCCTTGCCACCATTCTTTTCTGATCAATATCGGAGAATGTTCAATCAACCCCAGCCCGATAATATCATTTTTTTTGTTGTAGACTCGCCATCCAAAGTTTTCACCAAACAAAGTTCCATGCATTAATACCTTGCCATCCTTGCTATAAAAATCTTGAGGGGATACATTGCTACCAAAAAGAAAATCATCGTTTAGGTAAATGAAATCATCAGATAAGCCCGGGATCTTGTGAATATAACTTTCTATTAAATTGTAGTTGAATGTGGGAACGTCTTCGGGATCAAACACTTCGTCATGATGAATGACAGAAATTTTTGGATGATCAGATTTCAACCAATTGGGTCTTTGAGGACGGCAAGTAAAAATATAAATGTGATTGATCCATGGAGCATACTTCTCAACCGATCGTAAGCTGTACTTAATCATCTCATAAATATCTCGTGTACGCTCAGGGTTTAAGTCAATTGGCTTTTCAGAGTATTTGTTGACTAATTTCCTATATGTCAGGTCATCTCCATCCACCCAAGTGTAGACTAAATCGATCGGCTTTTGTAGGTCTTTTTGATCCAATGATTGAATAGTTGATTGATTTACCTTTTTTTGTTCCATGATTCGCATGAGCCAATACATCAAACGGATTGCAAATGTAATTTTATTCGCATTGCCCGGTCAATATCGAAAACGAAAGCTTCAAATTTTAGAAGATATGTTTCGGAAGTCCGTGTCTGTGCTCAAAGAATCAGGTGAACCCTATTGGCTAGATTTTGGTACGTTATTAGGTTATCATCGTACTGGAGGAATCATTCCTCATGACATAGATATAGATGTAGCGATGATGGAAAGCTCTTATGAAGCTGTCAGAAATCTAAAAGGTAAAATGCCTTCAGGATTAAGGTTTTATGACACTTCGATAAATCATGAAGGTCCAAAAATCTATTTTTCGTACAAAGGATATGATTTTGATATCTTCTTTTATGAAGAAGAAGAAGACACTATTCGAACGTTTGTAGAAGCGGACTACCCAAATGAGCGACAGCACATACCTAGAAAACTTGTTTTCCCACTAAAGAAGGATGCGTTTTTAGGTGAAGAAGTAACTGTTCCATTTGATACAAAAGGGTATTTGGAACTCATGTATGGATATCTTGGTACTGGTGGCTGGCGTGATCAAAAAACAGGTCTTTGGCATGCGTCAAAAAAATGATCAACCTGAGAATTTTTTACCAAATATCACTCAAATCATAAGTTTCACTATATACAAGCCCTACTTTCCCTTCATTCTTTTTATCTCTAACAAACTCTATCAATTCATCATTGATAAGTATATCATAAACAATCATCCAGCCAGGCCTCTTAGTTTCGCTAGGGGGATTTACATTATACAATTCTACTTTCAATTCTGTTTTTCCGGCCTCAACAAATTCAGTTAAAATTATTTCTTTTTCATAAGTGCCTCCAACGATAATTCCGGTATCAAAAATGATGGAATCGTTAATGTATACAACCGACCTATTATCCACAAGGCTAAAGACTAAGGTGTATTGGTCACCTTCTGTTTTTTTTGTAGACTGCTTAGGTTCATTTGATTTTTCTAAAGGAATATTCTTGATTTTATTGTCGCCGCGACTTGAACAGGCATTTACAAATAATAGTAGTATAGCTAGTTGCAGAAAAAATTTCATTAGTTACCTTTTATTGATCTAAACTGTATGGTTTAAGTATTAGCGATTTTGGTTTATACTTTTATTGATCAGAAATATGTGTAGTGTTTAATCGATTTACAGCAGGTTTTTCTATAGAAGTTATTCTTGGTACAGCAGGTTTGTAACGAGAATCAATGATTTTTTCAGTTTTACATCTCGAGATTGTACTTTCATAAATATTCCATAGCTGATCATGGAGGCTCTCAATTGATCGAGACTCAATTGATTCCCTCGCCGCTTTACTCATGCTCTCATGCAGTGTTGGATTTTTTAGCAATTGGATTATCCGCTTTACGAATTGTTTTGATTTTCCTGTCTTGACTAAAAATCCAGTCTTTTTGTTTATGATAAGTTCAGAAGGGCCACCAGCATCTGCAGATACTATAGGCAATCCAGAAGCCATCGCTTCTATTACTACATTACCAAACGTCTCAGAAGAAGAAGGAAATAGAAACACGTCACTTGATGCATAAATTTTTGCTAGTTCTATTCCAGTTTTCTTACCGGTAAATAAAGCATCAGGCATTCGATTTTTGAGCCACTGTCTTTTGGGACCATCACCTGTTACAATTAGATTGATTTTAATATCTGTTTTCCTGAGTTTTTGATAGATTTTAACTATCGCAGGCATATCTTTTTCTTTAATCAGTCTACTGACGAAAAGGACTTTTTTATTTTCTCTGGGTATCTCTAAATCAAAAAAAGATTCATCTCTATAATTAGGATTGAAACTACCAGGTTCGATAGCTCTTCCCCAGATTTTCATTTTATTTTTTGGCATTCCTAGCTTCACTAAATCCTTTCTTATAGGTTTTGTGGGTACTAATGTGAGATTTATGCTGCGATAATGCCACATCATAACCTTTTTAATAAAGCGGCCAACCATGATATCGCCAAGCTTACCTATATAATATTTGATGTACGCAGGAAAGTGTGTATGATAGATACTTATGACAGGAATTTCTTTTGCTTTTGCGTATTTTATTGCAAATCTGCCTAGAAGGGATGGAGATGTGAAGTGAAGTAAGTCAGGTTGGAATTTATCTAATTTTCTCTTTAGAGACTTATTTGGAATTCCTAGTTTATACCCTTTTTGAAAGGGGAATTTCAACGATTTTACAACAAAAACCGGATAAGGAATAGACTTCAAGTCCTTAGGCGGATGAGGTGTGATTACCAGAAAATCAAACCTGTCTTTGGGGGCATTCCTTAAAATTTTATGAAGAGTTATACTCACTCCATCAAAATTCTCTTCAAGAACATCCGCAAATAAGGCAATTTTAGTTTTCTGCGTACTCATAGTTAGTTAACAAAGATCACACATTGAACGGTTTGAATAAAATTTATTTTATTAACTAATTGAGACCTTTCAAAGAAGGTAATTGTTTTTCACGAAACCCCTAAATACTTTTAGCTTAAATTAAGCTTTACCTTTAATCCAGAATTGCATTTTTATATATACTCAATTGTCGATCAAAGCATTTCTTCCATGATAGTGATTCTGCATATTGTCTTGTTTGAGTGTTCCAGTCTTTTTTCTTCTTCTTGGAAAAATCTATAATTGCTTCTGCTAAAGTTAACGGTGTGATTTCTGCTAAAGTTATTCCGACTCCTGATTTTTCTATATGTTCAGGCGCTGCTCCTTTTCCAGCACTAATAAGTGGAAGCCCACAGCTTAGCGCTTCTAGCAGAGAAAGTCCGAAAGTTTCCCATTCACTAAGTGCAAACCCTAAGTCAGCGCTTGCATAGTATCTAGCCATTTCTTCCTTATCTTTAATAAACCCTTTGAAATGGGCATGTCTATGCTTTACGACAGCTTTCTTGACTAAATGTTCATAAGGTCCAGTTCCAACAAAAACGATTGCTGGTTCTATTTCTATTTTTTTTACCACAATGTCGTAGGCCTCTATCAAAATATGAAGCCCCTTCTCTTTGGAAAACCTATGCGAGAAAAATAAAATTAGGCGATTAGGATTCTCGTCTTGGAGGCTTTGAACAAGATTCTGATCCCTTTTATCCGGATGAAAGAGTAGGTGATCTACACCAAGTGGCGAATAGTATAAATTTTTAATTCCATTCATATCCATTCGATCCATGATAGTCTTACTGGCTACTAGCACACCATCCATTCGGTTGTAGTTTTTTCTAGCAAACCTCCATGCTAGATTTTCTCCAATTTTTTGAAGATTTAAAAAACTGTTTTTCAATGATCTACCTACATAGGTAACAGGAAAGTCTGCATGCCAAAAGCCAAAGACTTTCGTTTTAAGGTGATTGCGTTTCACAATTGAATGAACAATTGAAGGCATGATATAAGGTGAGCCAACTTCAATAAGGTCTGGTCGATGTTTTAATATAATAGGCTCTAGAGGGCCTCTTTTGAATAAGTAACGATATTCCCAGTTTCCTAAAACCTTTGGTACTTTGATATGCTCGATGAAGGCATTTGGTCCTATCTGCTCGCTATATGTTTTGCTATCATGCATAACAAATACATATTTTATATGTTCCTGGTATTTGAAATACTCAATTTTTTCTAAGTGATATCTACGAACTCCACCGCCTGAAGGACTCCAAAAATTATTGCAGTCAAGAACAGTAATCATGATTGAAGTTTGTAGAAATTCTTGTACCAAGTTACAAACTCTCGTATTCCTTCTTTGATCGAAACTTTAGGTTGATATCCTACTTCTTTTTGAAGATCTGAAATGTCCGCATAGGTGCTTACCACATCTCCTTCCTGAAGTGGTAGAAATTCTTTTTTAGGTTCTATTCCTAGTTCCTCGCTTAAAATATTAATGAATTCCATAAGTTGGACTGGACTGCTATTACCGATGTTATACAACTTGTATTGCACTCCTTTTTCATTGATTTTTGGAATGGTTTTCGTTACCTGACATATACCGTTTACAATGTCAGAAACATAGGTAAAATCCCTTTCCATTTTCCCATTATTGAAAATTTTAATGGATTCACCACTTGTTATTGCTTTGGCAAAAAGCATTGGAGCCATATCTGGACGCCCCCATGGACCATATACTGTAAAGAAGCGTAACCCAGTTGTAGGTATTTGGAATAGATGACTATACGTATGAGCCATTAACTCATTGCTTTTTTTGGTGCTGGCATACAAGCTAATAGGCTCATCAGTTTTATGATGAGTAGAGAATGGCTGTTCTTTGTTAAGTCCATATACGCTTGAGCTGCTGGCATACACAAGATGCTCCACAGTAAATGAGCGACATGCTTCTAGTATATTATTGAATCCAACTACGTTTGATTGAATGTAAGCATTTGGATTATCTATACTATAGCGGACTCCAGCCTGAGCAGCCAGGTGAATAACATAGTTGAATTCATTTTTTGCAAACAGTGAGTTGATGGATTTTTCATCTGTAATATCAATTCTGACAAAATGAAAGTTGTCATGAATATTACTAGAAGTATTTTGGCTATATCTAATAAAGTCTGGGTGAATACCTAAAGCCATCAATCGTTCAAATTTGAGCGTCATCGGGTAATAATCATTGATATTATCAATACCAATAACATCATAATTATCATTTTCGACTAAGGATTTTACCGTATGAAAACCAATAAAACCAGCACAACCAGTGATCAATACTTTCTTTTTCATTTATCGATTGAAGCTTTTAGTGAAGTTTAGCCCAAAGAATACATTGTTTTTATCATTATTGATAATGAAGTATTGATTTTGTCTAAAACTGAACCCTAAATCAACACCAATTAGGTAGGAACCTACGAATTGAGAATATTTTGCTTCAAAAGTCCACTCATGATCATGATTAAATTCATCTTGAATTACATCAAAGAAGTAATCATCATCAAATCGTATTCTTTGAGCTCTCATTAGCAACCTCCCCTTTGGCATGAAGTAATTCGCTGCGAATAGATCACTTACTGATCCTGTTCCAATTCCACCACCTATTATCTGTCCGTCTATTGTATATCCAGCGCGAACTATCTGATGCGAATACCATGAATTATAGCCACGAAAGATTGAATTTTTTGGCTTATCCAAAGAAGTATGTTCATAAGTGAGTTTCAAAACGTTATTTTCTTTGACGTCTACATACTTACTGAATCCCAAGATGTAAGCTCTGGCATGCTCTGGTGCCGTTCCCCAAAACTTTCCTCCGAAATCATTTTTTCCATATTCTGCATACATTTCAAAGCCAGCCTCTTTGAAAAGCCATCTCATGGTAACTGATCCAATTTGATCAAACTCGTCGTTTACTGCTGGATCACCGTCTGTATCATCAAATTTGCCTAGAAGTACAAGTAGGTCCACTGGTTTAAATTCATTGGCATTCTTATAAAAAGCTCTATTAAATCCTAATGTTAACTCAGGTAAGAAGCTAGGGTTATACCCTAAAGACATCCCTGTCCAGAAACGGTTGCCAAAATTCTCACTTAAGCTGAAATAGCTAGAAGATTCTAATACACCATAATAAATCTTTCCTTCAAATCTTCCAATCTTGGTTTTAATGGGTTTATGTGTCCCAAAGTCTATGTGTGGCAAACCTGAAGCATTATTGCTCATGATCAACGCATTTTGTTGTCCTGGCCCCCATGTCAAATTTTGAGTAGAGATGCCAAGAGTTACAGACTTGTGAACTAGTCTAACTTCTGATTGACCGGGATTAAACCTTGTAAAGGAGTCATCTCCATATCTTTGAACATAATCGATTCGAGCATTTCTAAACTGATAGTTATAAATACTATTACCGCCTGATTGCGGGGCTAATTGAAAATCGGCATTTTGAGAATAGAAAACGATTGGAGCCAAGGTATATTCGAGCATACCTATTTTTCCTTGAATTCCACCCTGCAGTGATGAAGTTAGGCCTTTACCCTTCCATAAAGCGCCATCATTGTATCCGCGTGCATACTCACTATTGAAATGATTAGACCATCTAAGAGGTAAAAGACTGACTTTTTCATCTAGAGTCTTCGTGGAATTTTGTTGCCAGATATCCCAATCTATTGAGTCTGTGTCATAAGGAGAGATGATTGAAGGAAAGATATTTAGTCTGCTTTCAATTGATGGATTTTTAATTTCTAATATTCTCTGGTAATCTAAATGCTCACTTTCCGGATAGAGAACTTGAGCGATAGAAAAGAGAGGCATTGAAATGTATATGAGAATATGAAATGTTTTTTTCATAATTAGAAATGTTTAAAAACGAACGAGCTGTTTGATGATTAATATCCTTTTGTAACGCTCTAGACTTTTTTTGGTCTCTCTGAGAGATGATTGTATGATTTTATGTGGATACCTCAAAAGATTAGTTGACTTTTCAAGCCCATTTGTAATCATATCTTTTTTCTTTTTCTCTTCTATGACGGTATCCTTTAAAAGTCTTGAAACATCATGCAAAAGACTTCTTATTAATCTTCTTTCGAAGAACATGCGATGCGAATTCCAAACTTCCTTATCAATCATAAACTTCTTTATTAAATTGAAAACTACAGAATGATCGGAGAAGATTCGTTCATAGTTAGCTGTGATGGCACCTTCACGGGTTACCATATAATTGTAAAGAGATTCTTTTACTTGAGCCATTGAATCTACAAAGTACATAAGTCTAGGAATTGTGGCTATATCTTCTAAAGAATGGTGCTCTGGGAAAAAAATCTTATTTTCAGTGAAAAGTGTTTTTTTGAATAATTTATTCCAGGCTAATACATTCGTTGCGTTTAAAAAATCATCTTGTTTTCTAAATTTTTTAAGTCTTCGAGTCTTTGACTGGGTTCCAATATGTTCGGTAAAAAAGCATTGACTTACATCAGCGTCTTCCTTTTGAATGGCATCATAGAGTTTTTCAAACATATTTAGTTCAACCCAGTCGTCACTATCTACAAAGCCAATATAGTTTGAAGATGTATTGGCTATTCCTGTATTTCGGGCTCCCCCCAGACCTTTGTTTTTATCATGAACGATGTATTTTATCCTTTGATCTTTTGATACATACTCCTTGCAAATTCGATCATCTTCTGGATCAGGTGATGCGTCATTAATGAGGACTATTTCAATTTCTTTTAAGGTTTGATTGATCAATGAGTCAAGGCACTTTGAGAGGTACTTTGACACATTATATACAGGAACAACAATAGTTACTTTAGGTACGCTCATGTTATTTATTACTTGTATTCGCAATGGTCATTCCTTCTTGTAGCTCTATGATTTCATCTGCAATACCAAAATACTTTTCATCATGTGAAATAACAATCACAGTCTTTCCTTGCTTCTTTAGAAAGGGCAAAATTTCATGATAGAAGATTCCCTTGAAATAAGGGTCTTGATTGGCCGCCCATTCGTCAAAAACATATATATCCTTATTGTCAAGCATGTTAGCTATTAGTCCTAGTCTTGACTTTTGACCATACGACAGTTTGGTAGTGCTGAATTTGTTCTTTTCTAAAGAGACCTTATGTTCCATTTGAAGCATGGCAATGTAATCTTCAGCATTATCGTTTAAAAAGCCTTGTTCAATGTGTGAGAGGTACTCAAAAACATGGGAATCAGTAAAGTAAGATGAAAATAGGTCTCGATAGCTAATCAGGTTAGATTCTTCAATTTGCTGATCATAATAATGAATTTTTCCTTCTGTAGGGATGTATAATCCAGTCAGAATTTTGGTAAATGTGGTTTTACCACTCCCATTTCCGCCAATAATGAATGTAATGTTATTTTTTTTGAATGAAACATTGAGTGGGCCAAAAGTGATCGGGTTTTCATGTTTAGAAGTTCGGTATTGAAACTTCAAATTTTCAAATCTAAGAATGTCTTCTGTAGCTACATGAGGTGTAGTTAGCTCTTTGGAAGAATCAAGCTTTTGATTACCTACATCAATGCCTAATTGATGTATCTGATTAAGTGAAACTATAGCTGTACTTCTAAATCTAAAGTAACTAGCAATTTTGACGGTAAAAGGGATCAAAAATAGAATAGTAGGCAGGATCACTTTGAACATATGAAAATCTATTGGCAGGATGGTCACACCCAAGAACATAAGTAATCCTGAGAAAACGAATATTAATAGATCTGTTAATTTATCCGTGGTTTCGTAGAGTACTTTACTTTTCATGACCGAATCGTTCCAATTATGAAGATTGGAAGAAATCACATTCGAGATGTATTCGTTTCTACGTGACTGGCTCAATGAAAGCTCCTTCAACCCTGAAACAAGGTTAGCAAGGTCTCTATACAAGAAGTTGTTATACTTTGTAGACCTTCGGGCAAGTTTTCTAACCAAGGGTAGAGTCGCACTGATAATAAATACCTGAATAATGAAGGCTGAAATGAAGAATGAGGTTAGTTGCCAGTCTGCTAAAAAAAGTAAATAGAGAGTAATCAAAACGGTGGTAGACGAAATGATGAATTGAGGAAAGCGGTGGATGAATTCTGAGAGAACAGAAATATCACGTGTTAAAACAGGAACAATTCGCTCAGAATTCGATTCAATATATTCATAGTTTGCTTTTAGTATTTTCTCTGATAGACTCTGAGTGAGATTTCGTACGACAATAGCAGTGATTTTAGCCATGAAATATCCGGAAGCTACTCCTAGAAGGGCAGCTACTAGACTAAAAGTAATTATCTGAATAATAAAGGAGCCGTCAATATTCTCAACATTGTCCAAGCCATCTTTTATCATTGAAATGACGTAAGAAGTTGACACTCCAGCGAGAATACCTGTGATAGTCCCAATTGAAAATAGACCAAGCCGGTTTTTGATTAACGGAAATAATTTTCTCATGACTTTTGTGTTTTAAGAAGTCTGAGAAGTCTCAAATATGTTGGCATATTCTTTTTTGATCTCTTTGGCTATTTCTTCTTTAGACATGGCAGAAAGGTGTTTGCAAAATTGCGTATTTCTTTTACTCACAATTTTTGAAGGTAAATAACCGATTAACTTATCCATTGCAGGGTCTATCATAAGTCCCCTCAGGAGAACGTTTTGAGTTCTGGGATGCACCTCGGCAAGATGGCGCAATTTACCTTGCCCTAACTCAAGCCATTGATCAATAAATTGATGAGTCTCTTCACAGTTTTTCATAATATTGAAACCTGCGTTTGGCAGGGTCCAACGCTTCATTTTTACGCTAAGGCTTAGATTGTGTGTGAAGTATATGCCTAATCGATCTGAACCGTCTTTTTGAAATAAGATTTTCTTTTCACCATCCATGTAGCGATCGATAAGCTCTTCGAGCCTTAGATCCATACTTTTTTTATAGATCAAAGTATCTGCGTCAACCATCATCACATACGCGGCATTAGTTTTCTTAAAATGATCTTGAATCATTTTAATCCTACTCCATGTGAAGGCCATATCTGGGATCAATTTTTCGCCGTAATGACAAAAATTGTAACCATGAAGCTCACAATACTGTTTCCAGATTGGAATGGAATATTTGGTATAAATATCTATATGATTAGTTGATAGCATTAAAATGTCGATCATCGCAATTAATTTATGTATGAGACCCTTTTTGTAAACTCTTCTAACAATAATTTTTGCACAGGAAGATCATTTTTCTCAACAAGGAATTGAGACATATAATTCTTGCCATTTTGGGCAATCTCATTGCAATAATCATCATTGATAGCAGCCCATGACAAAATTTCTTCCAGATTGCTCAAATCTTCATTCAATTCCAGGTAGTGAACATTCGGCTTCAACTTTTCTTCCATAATCCAGGATTGCCAATAAGGCTTTTTCATAATTGGTACCGAGTTGGAAGCCAGGATCCATCTGAGGTTGCTAGCTACATCATTGCCTTCTAAACTGATAATGAATTTGTATTTCAGCTGATCTTTGATAGAAACTTTGTTTCTTTTAAAACCCTTTAGTTGTGGTTTTTGCTTTACAGATGCGAATCCTATATCGTATTTGTCAAAGTATTTGTCAACTAATTTTACTCTTTGTTCTTGTCCTGTTGTCGCTCCTCGCCAGATCACGTGATCAGCTTTTTTTTGCCATGGATTATCAGCTTTTAATGCCACATGGCAGGGCAAGGTGAGTCTTAAGGTTCTAAAGTTGTAAATAATGCTTGTTGCATCATCGCTTCTTCTCGACTTCCGAATCACTTGAACATGACCAGTTTTCCCTGCTTCTCCATAAAACAAAGGATACTTAGAATCTTTGAAAACTTCGTCCATTCCTAGCCGGTCAAATGGATGGAAGAAATTCATCAACGAATGCAAATCTTTATAAGTCCTATAAAATGGTAATACTCGAAGATTTCTAATTTTTGGTAAATGGACTAAATGCTTGCAATACCAATGAGTAAATGTGTTTTCAAAATCACGGTACGATACCAATCGCATTTCTCTTTGGTTCCAGTAGTTTTCATTCTTCACTATTTCAAACTCATCAAGATTTAGCTCTATCTTTTTTTGATTGTTCAGATAAAACTCCACCCTTTCTTCAGGAGACATCCAATCTTTGCGATTATTCAGTTTGTCAAGTTTTTCAGTCATTCAAAATGATTTATCTCTTCAGTAAAAGGTAACGCGAAACTAAGAATACATTAAGATTATTGTACACTAAGGTTTTGTTATGAAATTGTTTTGTTACCTAGCAATAAACTGCTATAAACCTACAACCTATAATTTTGCTTCTTTTCACACTTGAAGAATTTAAATGACTCGTTTTATTAGAGAGATATCTAGACTTATCCTCATGCGTTCAACTAAGTCCGACAGATGGACTTTGAGAGTTAATTCAAAAGAACGGTCGAAAGCGGTGGTCTCTATGTCCGTATTACCCTCAAGATTCAAAGGCATTTTACCAACATTAAATTCCCTTACAGATCAATCTGTATTGCCTGAAAAAATCATCATCAATTTGCCCAAACGTTTTAAAAGAGATAAGTCTGACTATAAAATTCCTGAATATGTTTCAGTCCACCCCTTAGTCGAAATAAACTGGATAGAAGAGGATCTGGGGCCTGCAACGAAACTTTTGCCAACAATTTCTTATTACCACAAAGAACTCAATCGATTAATTATTGTGGTGGATGACGATCAAATTTATCCTAAACAGCTAGTGGAAAACTATCTGGAAAAAGAGAAGGATTTTCCGGATGCAGCCATGACATTGTCTGGTTGGAGAGTCCCGGGTACTTTTAATCATTCGGATAAAGAGCAACTCTACGGAGGCATTGTGAGATTCTATCGTTCTGATAATTCAGTTAAAAGGCCAACTCAGGTTGATTGTCTTCAAGGAGCAGCCAGCTTTGCAGTAAAACCACGATTCTTTAATAAAAATGTCTTTGAATTTGATAATGCACCTAATGAAGCTTTTTATGTAGACGATATTTGGTTGAGTGGTAACTTAACCTTAACCAACACCCCTGTATATGTTGTACCCGGTCCGTTCCGATTTGGTAGATTCGTTTCACTCAGGCAATCAAGCAAATTTGGCCTATCAAATAGTGCAAATGCAGATAATTCAAATAACAATAAATTGTATGAGTATTTCAAAGAACATTGGTGGTCAATTAATAACTAGTCTTTGAAAGAAAAGAGATTAAGAAGAAAAAAATCTTTTGTTGATCCCTGATTTAGGAGTTACTTGCCATATCCAGCATGCAATCCACCCAAATGAGCTAGATGTTATATGAATAAAAGAGATGTAGAGGTTGTTGCCAAGTAGAAAATGATTCATTAGCTCGAAAGCAAAAACCAGAGAATACATAAACCATTTTTTGCTGCTGAAGTAAGAAAGCGCACCAATCAACGCAAAGATGCCCACCGATCCACCCATCCATCCACGTGAAAAGCCATGACTAACCAGCTTTTCATCAGGCCAATAGGTTATCAATGTATTAAATAACCAGCCGTTGAATAATGCTATGAATACATAAGACAAAAAGTAAATAATGATAGTGGCTTTTGTTCCGTGTTGCGCTTCAAATGATTGAACTGGGAATGAAAAACCAAAAAGCATCACGAAAAGGATATGAACAAAGTCATTATGAAACCACGGTGCAGTAAAGCTGGTCGCCATAAAGTGCCAGAAATTTGTTTTATACTCCGCCATCCACATTGACCAATTGCATTGAAGCACAATTTGCCAAGGACCTGTCTCACAATTGCGCCTCGAAGCAAAGCCTAAAACAGCAAATACTGCCCATATAGCTATGATATAGAAAACACTAAATTTTCGTGATTTCAACCATTCCCAAAAATTGGAATAAACACCTCCTGTTGGATGTGCCCATGGCCACATATAAGGAACCCATCTTTTAGCGTATTTACTTTCAGTAAGATTCACAAGGAAATATTATATTTTGTTTTTTGGAATTAAATATAAAGTCATCACCTACCTTCAATCTCAAAAAAATGATTTCTTAACAAATTATTATTAATTCAATCATAGCTGGTTATGTTTTTGTGAGAACGGTGAACTTATCATTGCTGTTAGATAGAGAATTTTAGGGAAAAATTTTAAATCGAATTCGTTAATCAAGTCTAGGAAGAATTTTTTCCTTAGCTCTTTCCAAATGCTCCTGATTATCAATTTCGCACCATGCTAAGTCATCAAGTTTAAGTACCGAAACTGGATGTTGTTTTGAAACATGAGCTATTGCAATCTCATAGTCTTTTTTTGTGGCATCATCAGCTGACTTATGATGTGTTTTTAGTTCCTCAAGTAAAGTGTAGGAAATTTTCCAAATACCGACAAGCTCTGCATTTACTGATTGTAGCTGTTCTTTTTGCTTAGACAAGTTAGATAGTTTCCCTTCTTTTATTTCAACATAAACTTCGTCATTCGATTGAGTAAACCCACTACAAAGAATTATGTCTTTTTGGTTTGCTTCGATAAGTTTTTTAATGGCGTCTGAATGATAAAGTAGGTCTGATTCTAAGAGAAGAAAGTCCCCTTCTATTAATTCTGAACCATAAATAAGTGTGTGGAAGCTACCGGTAGTTGCAAAGTCCGCACTTAAGAATGTTTTCAACCCGTTTTCTTTTGCAAATTTCTCATAATGCTCATGCAGATGACCAGTCCCGATAATGATATTTTTTATGCCATTTTCCTTTAGCACCCTAACAGATCGTTCTATTAACCGCTCATTACCCACCGGCATAAACCCCTTAGGAATATCAAAAGTATAAGGTTGAAGTCGAGTCCCTCTGCCGGCGGCCAATATCACTGCAGTTTCAATCGTTTGCGTCATCTATTCAGATTTTAGACGGTGTTTCCGTTCCTTTAAGCTTAATTTGCCACGAAGATAGAATATTCTAATATTCAATGAAATGAGTGCTATTCCAGATCTGAGAAAACATTTGTTGAGAGATTGTAGGGTGCATACTCAAATTCATTGCCTTTCAATCAGAAAATATAACATCATAGATGAAGAAAGTATACGTAGGAATGGGCACAGATCTCATTCATCATGGCCATGTAAATATCATCGAAGTAGCCCGTGAATTGGGAGAGGTAACTGTTGGCTTGCTGTCAGATAAGGCGGTAAGTAAATATAGCAGGACTCCTTTTTTGTCATACGATGAAAGAAAGAAAATCCTTGAGAATCTAAAAGGTGTTAATGAGGTAATTCCTCAACAGAAGTTAGACTATGAAGAAAACCTTCGAGCGCTGAAGCCTGACTATGTTGTTCATGGGAGCGATTGGAAAACAGGACCTCAAAAGCACATAAGAGACAAAGTAGTGAAGCTATTGGAAGAGTGGGGAGGCGAATTGGTGGAGCCAGAATATACTTCTGGTATTTCTTCTACAGGATTGAGAGCGGCCATGAAAGAAGTAGGAACCACTCCTGATATCCGAAGAAGAATGCTAAGAAGACTGTTGGAATCGAAAGATATTGTGAGGGTGATGGAGGCGCACAATGGTATTTCAGCTTTGATAGTAGAGCAAGCCAGTGTTACAGCAGAAAATGAGGTGCGTGAGTTTGATGCCATGTGGGTGAGTTCGCTTACCGATTCCACAGCTAAAGGAAAGCCAGACACAGAGTACGTAGACAGAACCTCAAGATTTAATACAATTAACGACATTTTGGATGTCACAACTAAGCCAATCATTTTAGATGGTGATACCGGTGGTGTCACAGAGCACTTTGCCATGTTGGTAAGAAACCTTGAACGCTTAGGAGTTTCTGCAGTAATCATTGAAGATAAAGTGGGACTGAAGAGGAATTCACTTTTCGGTACTGAAGTAAAACAAGAACTTGACACAGTTGAAGGCTTCTGTGAAAAGATAAATACCGGGAAGAAATCTCAGGTGACAGAAGATTTCATGATTATTGCCCGGTTGGAAAGCTTGATCGCTGAACATGGCATGGAGGATGCATTGACAAGAGCTAAAGCATACATTGAAGCTGGAGCGGATGCAATCATGATTCACAGTCGTCACAAAGATGGAAGTGAGATCATGGAATTTATGAAGCGTTACCAGGAGTTTGAATATAAAGTTCCTGTTGTTTCGGTTCCTTCTTCTTACAATCAGTTCACAGAGGAAGAGCTACATGAGGCAGGTTTTAGCATTGTTATTTATGCGAATCACTTACTCAGAGCTGCTTTCCCGGCGATGAAAAAAACTGCAGAATCTATTTTGACAAATAAGAGATCAAAAGAAGCGGATGAGTTCTGTATGTCTATCAAAGAAATTTTGACCATTCTTCCTAACTAAGTAATGCTAAATCCTCAAGAATTTTTAAAAGCCATCAGATCTCAGGGTATTGAATTTTCTGCTGGAGTACCAGATTCTTTGCTCAAGGACTTTTGTTCTGTCATGACTGATGAAGGGTCAGATATCATTGCCGCCAACGAAGGTGGCGCCATTGCTCTTGCGATGGGGCACCATCTGGCGACTGGAAAGGTTCCGTTGGTTTATATGCAGAATTCTGGATTCGGGAATTGTGTAAACCCACTTGCTTCATTGGCAGATAGTGATGTATACTCGATACCGATGTTACTGATGGTAGGTTGGAGAGGAGAGCCAGGGGTAAAAGATGAGCCTCAGCATGTAAAGCAAGGAAAAATTTCTGAGGAGCTTCTTCAAACCATGGATATCCCATATGCCATCCTGTCGGATGAAGAGGAGGAGGCAAATAAGCAATTGCAAGAGGCTGTTAATGCAATGGAGGAATATCAGGCTCCTTATGCTTTGCTGGTAAGAAAGGGAACTTTTGAAAAGTATAAGCTTCAAACAAAGGTTGAGAATCCATATACCATCAATCGTGAGGATGTGATTGAGTGGATGTTACAAAAAATGGAAGATGAGGCGGTGGTTGTTTCTACCACAGGCAAGTCTTCGCGGGAAGTCTTTGAAATCCGTGCAAAGCACAATATGGGGCATGGGAAAGACTTTCTTACTGTTGGCGGAATGGGGCATGCTTCGCAAATTGCTCTTGGAATAGCACTAGGTAAAAAGAATCGCCCAGTGTACTGTTTGGATGGAGATGGAGCAACGATCATGCATATGGGGTCTGGAGCAATTATTGGTAATCAGCCGTGTCATAATTACAAGCATATCTTGATTAACAATGGATGCCATGAATCTGTGGGAGGACAGGCGACTGTAGGATTTGCAATCGATTTTCAAAAAATTGCTGATGCCTCGGGCTATAAGCAAACTTGGTTGGTTACAGAGATGAGCAACTTACCTGCTATTTGGGACCAGTTCCAAGAAGCAGAAGGCCCGGTGCTTCTGGAGGTAAGAACAACAGAGGCTTCAAGGGCTGACCTAGGAAGACCAACCACGACTCCTGTTGAGAACAAAGAAGCGTTCATGAAGAATTTGATGAAGTGAAAGCCTTCTTTTTTGCAAGCCTGAGTTTATTAGTAATTTCCATTGGCATACATATCTCCTCAATCCTAGGCAATTCAATTGAAGAAAAGTATGCATTCATTTGGGTAATGCATATAGCTGCGATGGCAGTCTATGCCACTTACTTTTTTGTCCTTAATGAGAAGAACGTTAAAGTAAAAGATAAGATAGAAGTTCTTCCCGACACGATAAGGTATCTATTAAAAGCAATGAGTGGATATTCAATCGTATTGATGTTTTTGCTTTTTTACTCTAGTATTTTTGTGACTGAAAGCATAAAGCTTGGAGATTTTACTCTAGCGTTTGATTGGGAGAATAATTTATCAAAGGAGTCTTTCAGTCTACGCTTAAATGGGCTTAGCCTTTTTTCAGGTTTTTGATCTTCATGGTTTATTTACTTTACTGCATCTCATACTCTGACATAAATTATGAAAAATATAGACCGTAAAATCTTATTAAACCCAGGGCCTGCTACTACTTCGCAGCGTGTAAAGGAAGCTCAGTTGGTGGCGGACATCTGTCCACGGGAGAATGAATTCGGGCAAGTGATGCATGATATCTGTGATGGCATCTTGAAAGTGGGGAATGGGCAGGATACCCATAGAGTTTCTTTGTTTGGAGCTAGTGGAACTGGGGCTATGGAAGCATGTTTGGTTTCAGCTTTGGGTAAAAATGATCATGCTTTGATCATTACGAATGGAGCCTATGGAGTCAGAATGAAGGCCATCTGTGATGGATACGGATTAAAAAATTCAACTTTATTTGAATTTGGTGACTATCCTGAGCCAACAAAAATCAAAGAGGCACTTTCTTCTGGGGAGTATACTCATTTGATTATGGTTCACCATGAAACCTCTACTGGCATGATGGATCCTCTTGAGGAGGTAGCCGAGATATGTCAAGAAAGAGGTGTGAAATACATTGTAGATGCCATGAGTTCATACGGAGCGTATCCAATTGATTTGGCTGAACTCCATATAGATTACCTATTCTCGAGTTCGAATAAATGTATACATGGAATGGCAGGCTTGTCTTTTGTAATTTTTCATAAGGACAGAACGGAAGATCTTAAGGCAAATGGCACAGGCTTTTACTTTGATGTATATAAGCAGTGGGATAATCTCCAAAAGAAAAATCAGCTTAGGTTTACCCCTCCTGTACAAACGAGCTATGCATTTCTGGAAGCAATAAAAGAGCATGAGGAGGAGGGCTTAGAAAATAGGTGGAAACGCTATCAAGCTAACTGGCAGAAGCTCTATGATGGCTTCAAAGAGCTTGGATTTACGTTCTTCTTACCTGAAGAGCAGCAGTCTAAAATTTTACTTGCGATCAATTTAGATAAACCAGGGTTAGACTTTAATGCCTTTCATGATTACTTATATGATCAGGGGATCACTATTTATCCTGGGGTAATTCCGGAAAGTAAAACGTTTCGAGTGGCAGTGATAGGTGAACTGTATGAGGAGGACATGGATTACGTGATGGATAAGGTAAAGGCTTATTTCAAAAATTGATTCTATCCAAATTTTTTACAAGACTGACTTTTTCTCTGACAGAACTGTGAAGTCCATTTAGCGTATGGATTAAATCGTATGTATGATTTTTAGATGCAAGCCTGAATAGCTCAGAATAAGTTTGTCCATTTGAACTGATAGTGATCTTATTGTTAAGCCCGCCATTTTGTATTAATTCATGATAAGACGCTTTGTATTGATTCTCATAACCATCGATGTAAATATCAATCTGTTCGATAATGTTATAATCGAATGTCTTTTCATCAATGATGATGCCTTCATTTCCAATAACTAACATGTTGTTGAAGCTCCCGTTAACATTTTCTTTCTTAAAAATGTAATGTGAAAAATGGAGAAGAAACCCCCATGCTACTATTACAAAAAGAATAATGTTTCTAGTTGGACTTGATTCAAAAATGTATAAAACCAAGAAAGCTATGGCTAGCAATAAAACCATTTGAATAAACCTGTTATCCTTGGGATGCTCATCATCTTTTTTGAAAATAATTGTTTTAAATTCTATCATAAATGGCATTCACCTCCATAGAAACCTCAGCCCAATCATATTTCTTCACTTTCTCCAAACCATGTTTTGATAAAGCCTTCCTTTTTGGAGGAGAGATTAATTTTTCAATACAGGAAACCAATTGATCAAGGTTGCCAGGCTCAGCAAAGCCTTCATTCATTTCTTCAGTGATTACATTTTTATAACCAGAATTGGCATAGCCAGCAATAGGCGTACCTACAGCCATAGATTCTAATAATACAATACCGAAGCTTTCTCCATAGAGTGCTGGCGCAAGGTAAATTTCGGATTCTTTTAGCAATCTATATTTTGTCGCTTCGTCTACGAATCCCATTAACTCGACATCTAGAAGGGAATGGTCAGAAATAAATTTTTCCACTTCTACTCTGCCATCTCCATCTCCAGCTATAACTAATTTCATTTTGGGGTAACGCTGTTTGAGTTCCTGAAAAGCTTGAAGGGCATGCATTACGCCTTTCCTCGGCTCCAGTCGTCCCATAAAAAACAATTGAAAGAAATCATCTTTACGAGTGTTCTTTTTTGGAGCTAGTTCATCAATTTCATTTAAGTCAATTCCATTTGGTATGATATGTATTTCTCTCTTTGAAAACCTGGAAATAAAAGAGCTTTGACTTTTGGAGACTGAAATTATTTGATCTAGAAATCTAAAAATCCAACGAGCCATGGTCGGCATGATGTACTTGCCTACAAACTCACTTTTAGGTGTATCATGAAAAGTGGCAATCTGTTTAGTCTTGGAGTACTTAAGTACCTGAAAAGGAAGAAAAGGATTCCATATCGTATGATAATGAACGATATCAAAAGCTTCCATTTGTAGAAAAGACTTTAGTGCTTTTTTTTCCTGGCCGAGTGCGATATTTACATCGATCTTTGTGCCGCCAATATTTACAGACTTGTTCTGCCCAAAGAAATGAACGTTTTTTTCTTCAACTAAATTGGCATTAATATTGGGAGCAATGATTTTAACTTCATGTCCTATCATTGCAAGATGTTTGGACAAACTGACAATATGAGACTTAACCCCACCAGGTCGTGAAAAATCATACGGACATACAAGAGCGATTTTCATTCAATTCAATCTTTCAAAGTTGGATCAGGATTGCAATCCTATCTGCCTTGTTTTTTGGAGCAATTCAATCTAAAGCTCAAAATAAATCATATCCTTTCAAACCTGGCGAGAAATTGACCTATAACATGAAGTTTGGATGGTTTAATATAGGTGAGGCTGTGGTGTGGTTAGATCCTGAACTCCATTATCCAAATGGAACGAATAAGCCTCATTATAAGATTCAATTTCAGGTAGCAACGGCTAGTTGGTTTAGAGTATTTTCCAAACTAAGTTTTTGTATGGAATCATTGATTGAGGTCGATGAACTCAAACCATTGAGATCTGATCGTGATTTGGAGGCGAAAAATAAGATAGACATCAGGCACGACTATTTTTCGTATGCGGATTCTATTTCAATTAAAGCTTATATAGAAGATATTGATAAATGGAGGTATCACAAGTTTGTCCAAGGAGATGTTCCCATTCGAGATGCGATGAGTACTTTCATGTGGTTAAGGGGGCGCGATAGATCTCAATTTGAAGAAAAGATAGAAGTTCGAACCTTTTTCACAAATGATCTATATGAATTTGCTATGCTTCCTGGTAAGCCAACAAGTTCCAAGTATAATGGCAGAAAAGTTGGAGCTTTGGAGTTTAGTCTTGTCTTTCCTGAGAGTGAATATTTTGAAAGCGAAAAAAAGGGGAGAATGATACTCAGCGATGATCGAAACAGATTGCCCCTAAAAATTGAGATTGATATGAGGGTAGGTTCATTCGTTTTCGAGTTAGACAAAGTGGAATACATGGATTGACCGATAGCTGTTAATTTTGCGATACAAAAAAAATCTAATTGGTCAAATCTAAAATTTTATTAGGCTCCAAAATTTTTATGGAAAGGCTGGGGGAAATTGCAAGAGAGGCGAAAGAATCTCTCTTAGCCCAAGCAATGACCTTTGAAGGCGATGATGCTGGAAGATGGCTCATAGATATTATGAAAGCTAGTCCAGCTAAAGACAAACGCTTGCTGATAGATAGCTACTCCAAAGTAGTCATCAATGATCATTTCGTGAAATCACTGAAGTACCTAAATGATTCAGAGTTTCGAAATGAAGTTAGAGAGACTTCTAAGCTTCTAGAGGAAGCAGAATTAGCCGGGATTGATGTTAAATT
The DNA here is from genome assembly GCA_039984955.1 of Marinobacter alexandrii. Taxonomy (NCBI): domain Bacteria; kingdom Pseudomonadati; phylum Pseudomonadota; class Gammaproteobacteria; order Pseudomonadales; family Marinobacteraceae; genus Marinobacter; species Marinobacter alexandrii. The sequence goes on along the minus strand of JBDWTN010000007.1, from coordinate 1,451,209 downwards.
TACTAATCCAGTAGGATTCTTAGGGCAGAGATACCCTTTGCGCAATCACAAAAAAATGGTGATTGCGGATGGTCAGATAAGCTTTTTAGGAGGTATTAATTTCAGTGATCACAATTTTGAGTGGCATGATATGATGGTAGAGCTACATGATGAAAAGCTAGGTAGAAGTCTTGTTGAAGATTTTGACGCCACTTGGAGTAATACCAACCAATCTGCTACAGTTTCGACTGATGAAGGAATTTTATTTCTTTTTAATGGTTCAAAGAGTAAGACCTTATATGAAGATTTTTTTCAAAATATAAAATCTGCTGAGAAATCTGTTCAAATCATATCTCCCTATATTTCAGAGCCACTTTTAGGGGTATTGAGAATGGTAGCTGCCAAGGGAGTAGAGGTTACAATAGTATCTCCGCAAGAAAACAATAAATCAATTTTTAAAAATATCATCCTATCAGAACAGCAGAAGGGATATTTTCAGTTAAAGGAGTATCCGGGGATGTCGCATATGAAGGCGATTTTGGTGGATGATAAAAAATTAATTTTTGGGAGTAGTAATTATGACTTAGTGAGCTATTATTTTGAACAGGAAGTAGTTTTTGTTTCAGAGGAGGATCACTTAATTAAGGACTTTAAAGTGCAAGTGATGAAAGAAGTTAGAGAAATGTCGGGAGAAGAGAAATTCTCAACTTTTCAAACTAGAAAAGCCTCTGTGATTATGAATCTTCTGAATAAGGTTGGTGGATTTGCATCAAGAACAATTTTACGGCCCCATTAGTTAAATTTGCATTAGATATGAAGCAACAAGATTTTACCTGGAGCGAAGAAAAAGAGCCTCATTTTCAAAGAAGAAAGGTGATCATGGAAGCTCATCCGGAAGTAAAGAAACTATTCGGGAATGATCCTTCATTGATATTCAAAACACTTTTTGTGTCGGCATTACAGCTAAGCATTCCGATATTTTTCTTGCCGGATAATCCGTGGTTGTTTGCATTAGTCGTAATACTTGTAGGTACAACGCTTACACATATCGTAGTACTAGCTGTTCATGAGATCACACATGATCTTGCCTTTAAGAAGAAAGTTCTAAATAATTGGCTAGCTATCGTGGTGAATCTTCCACTTGTAGTTCCATTTGCAATGGCTTTCAAAGCCTATCATGCTAAACATCATTGGCATCAAGGTAAGGAAGGAGTAGATACAGATCTTGCTGTTAGTTGGGAGGCTCGATTTTTTAGGGGACCTATTGGGAAATTCATTTGGTTGATCATTCAAATTCCAGTGTATGCAGTGCGTCCAATTTTTGTGCATCCATTGGTGCCAGACAAATGGCAAATTTTTAATGCATTGATTCAAATCTCTGCAATGATAGGATTTTACTTTTTAGCGGGGTGGTCGGGGCTTTTATATCTAGGTTTATCTACAGCATTAGCTACTGGGTTGCATCCGATATCAGGGCACTTCGTTGCTGAACATTTTGTTTATAAAGAAGGTCAAGAAACCTATTCATATTATGGATGGTGGAATAAACTTATCTGGAATGTAGGCTACCATAACGAACATCATGATTTCCCCACAATACCTGGTTCCAAGCTTCCTGAATTAAAGAAAATAGCAGGAGAGCATTATGATGACCTCTATGCACATAAGAGTTATTCTAAAGTGATCTGGCAGTTTCTTTTTGACAACAAGATTTCATTATTCTCACGAGTTAAGCGCAACAAGTAAAAATGCCCGGATATTTCAAAAGAAGGTACCGAAAACATCTGGGCGAAGTACTTTCTACGATCAAACTCATCGATATAGAAGAGCGCTTTGATATCTATTTCAGCCGTTTTTATGGATTGTATTTCGCTAAAGTTGGCAAATGGCTGCAACTCACACCAACACATGTTTCTTTAATTAGTTTAGTTATTGGAGTAGTTGGTGGAAGCTTATTCTACTATCAAGATCGCTTGGGAATAATGATTTTGGGAGGTTCCTTAGTCGTTTGGGCAGGTGTTTTGGATAGTGCGGATGGTCAACTTGCGAGGATGACGGGTCAATCCTCTGATATGGGTAGGGTCATTGACGGGCTAATTGACAACTTGGTATTTATTGCTTGCTACGTTGGAGGCTCACTTTACTTTGTGCCGGAGTATGGCTGGTGGATTTTTGTTTTAACGGCTGCTACAGGATATGCACACAGCTATAAGGCAGCACTGTATGAATTTTACAAATCCGAATATTTATTGCTCGTCGGGAAGTCACAATCGGGGTATATTCCACTTACAGTGGATGAAATAAAGCCTACTGGACATAAGTGGTACCATAAGATAATTGATGGGATCAATAGGGATTATACTGGAAAGCAAATACGATTTACTTCGCGTACAGTTGAAGTAAGAAAAATGATGCGTGAATTAGCATCTTCTAACTCTAAATCATTTGACTCACTTTACAGTAAGTTGAATTTTGAATTGTTATTCTGGTGGGCTTGGCTCGGAGGTAGTAATACGCACCGAAATACAGCTATACTATTTGCAATTTTTGGTCGCTTCGATTTATTCTTGGCGCTTAGTCTTATTTGGACAATAGGGTACTTACCTCTGATCCGAACGCAGAGGAAGTACGATCAAAAATTGCTTAAGGAATTGACCAATTGATTAGGCAGTTTTTTGTAAAACTACGTTGATTGAATCTTGAACAGTGTTCATTTCACCGATTACATCATCATCAATCATAATATCAAATTTATCTTCAATATCAAGTACAATATCTACAATATGTGCAGAATTTATCATCAAATCATTAATCAAGTGGTTATCCTCAGACACCTCTCTATCCATCACTTCTTCTGGTAAATATGGCTTAATGATATTAATCAGGTCAATTTTTACAGTTTCTCTTGTCATCTTTCTTTGTATTTCCTTAAAACGAGGGCGCAATTTAAGTCACCAAAACCAAAATTAGCTTTAATAACAGTGTTTACTTCCTTGCTTTGGCAACTCGTAGGAATACAACCCCCAAAAATTTCTGATAAAATTTCTGGATGAATATTATCGACATTCAAATTGGCATGAACAAAGTCTTTATTTAGCTGCAAGACGCTTGCAACTAATTCTACAGAACCAGCGCCAGCTACTGCATGACCAATCATTGATTTTGGCGTATTAATCATGGGAAAATCTTTCCCTGATCTACCAAGGGCCTTTACCCAATTTCTTATTTCAGCTGGATCTCCTTTTGTAGAAGTAAGATGACCATTGATTAGGTCAATTTCATCGGGAGATACATTAGCACTCTTGAGAGCTCGTGTAATACAATCAACCACTCCCTCTGGATTTGCTGCGGTCATGGTTCCTCCACTTCGCTGACCGCCTGAGTTCACATGACCTCCTAAGACTTCCCCGTAAATTTTAGCACCTCTTGCTTTTGCACTTTCCAATGTTTCTAATACAAGGGCGCCAGATCCACCAGACGGAACAAATCCTGACGATGAATCGCTCATTGATCTAGATCCAAATTCCGGGTTGTCATTAGAATCAGAACATAATACCCGCATGGCATCAAAAGCAGCCCAGATGTATCGGCCATCTCCTTCTGTACTTCCGCAAATCATCCTCTCTGCTCTTCCTTGAGATAAATATTCGTATCCCATGAGTACGGCTTCCGATCCGGTGATGCAGGCAGATGAGTTTGATTGGACACGATTTCCAACGCCTAGAATTGAGTTTAAATATGCAGCAGCACCGCTATTCATGCATTCTGAAATTGTTCGAGACCCAAGTCGTCTGCTTTCGCCATTGTCAATGGGATATGCCGGGAATTCTCGATTGATAAAGCTATCAAAACTAAGATCACCTGCTCCGAAAATCATTCCTGAGTTAAAGTCTCTCTCCTCTGTATTAAACTCTAATCCAGCATCTTTCCATGCTTCAACACCTGAAAGCATCGCATACAAAATACCTTTATTTGTAATCTTTTCAGCGAGTAATCGAGGTAAGTGATCACCTAACGTTACCGAATCTAAATCTGGAGCACCTCCAATTTGACACCTTAGATTTATTTTATCTAATTCCGGCCAGTGTTTAATGCCTGATTTTCCTTCTCGCAGTGCTTTTTCAAAGTCTTCAACGCCAATAGCGTTAGCAGCTACTACTCCTAATCCTGTTATTACGACTCGATGTTTTTCCAAAATTTACGCTTCTGATTTCACAACCATACCTGCAAGCTCGCCTTTTGCTACCACTGTGCCATCAGTTTTTTTACAGGTAACAGTACATTTTAGCTTGCCGAAGCGAAAATAGACTTTTTTTGATTCAACGATTAGTTTATCCGTGGGGACCACTTTTGAAAGGAAGTCAACATTAGCGCTTGTGAAGGCAGGTAAGATTTTAGCCTCTCCATCAACTTTCATAAGATGAAGAGCTAAAGTGACTAGACCAATTTGACACATTATTTCAGTTAAAATGACTCCCGGTACAACAGGGTTACCTGGAAAATGGCCTTCTAGAAAGAATTCATCTTGTTTGATAGTATATGATCCTACGGCACTTTCATCATCAAGAGATAGAATTTCATCTACAAACAAAAAAGGGTGTTTGTAAGGAAGAAGGCCTAGTATCTTTTCGAATGTACTCATATCAAATGTTCACCTCCATCAACGTGTAAGAGTGCGCCATTTATCCAACGTGCTTCTGGCTGAGAAAGGAGGAAAATAGTGTTTGCGACATCCTCAGGAGTGGTTAGTCTTCCGTACGGATTCCTCTTCTTTGTTTCCTCGATTAGTTCACCAGACCCTGGAATTAACCTTAAAGAGGGAGTGTCCGTAACACCCGCCTGAATGATATTGACGCTTATTCCTTTTGGTGCTAATTCTACTGCCAAATATTTAGAAAGGGTTTCAAGGGCGGATTTAGCAAGAGCTACTGCCCCATAACCTTCCCAGAATTTATCATTTCCTTCCGATGTTAGAGTAAGGATTTTACTTCCTTCTGAAATTAATTCTTGTTCTAGAAGAGCATCTATCCAATACTTCAGATTAGTTCCCATAGCTTCGATCGTAAGTGCTAAATCCTGAGAAGAAAGTTTTGGTCCGTCCGAAATAAATGGTTTGAGATTTCCTCTGGATACTGCATGAAGAACTGTGTCGAATTTATCAACAGCTAATTCTTTTATAGAAAGTATACATTCTTGAATCTTTTCGGGATTGGTAGCATCTATGTTGAAACTGGAAACGGAAATTTTAAATTCTGAGCTTAAATTGGAACATGCCTCTTCGAGAGCCATCACACCTTGTTTTCTATCCCTATGGATGATGGTAATGTTGCAGCCATGTGCGGCTAGCTTTTTCACAGTAGCGAATCCGATACCGCTAGAGCCACCTATGATCAATGCATGTTTGCCTTTCAATTCCATGTGGTGAAACTACAAAACAAACCCTAGAAATGTTTGATGAAGCAACTACGCTTTATTTTTCCAATGTCTATTTCAAACTCACTCCAAGTGTTTAGAACGTTGTTGTTACTTTCAAGCATTGGTCCTGAAGCCATATACTTGATTCCTCTCTTTTCATAGACTTTTTGAAGATAATCAAAAATAAGAGCGTGTATTCCTAGTTTTTGATATTCAGGTTTCACTCCAATGAGGAACAAGTCAGCAGTATCGTTGTAATAAAATGATTTTAAAACATGTATAAAGCCAAATGGGTATAAGGATCCTTTTGCTTTCTGGAATGCTTTTGATAATGAAGGTAGTGTCAAAGCAAAGCCCACGACATCATCTGATTCATTGACTATGATACAGACAAACTCTTTGCGAATAAAACCGAAATATTGTTCAACGTAATAATCAATTTGTTTCTGTGTCAAAGGGATATATCCATACAAATCTTTGTATGCTTCATTCAAGACTTCAAAAACTCCAGGGGCGTATTTTAAGATTTCCTTAGTGTTCTTAAATTCTTTTACTTTCACCTTGAATCGTTCCTTAATTATACGAACCGCTCGATTCACTTTTTCAGGATTCTTTTCAGGTGCTTTTCCTCTTAATTCTACCCAAGTAGCTGCGATTTCCATGTTCCAATCTCGGAAATGATCTATGTAGTATGGATGATTGTAGATGGTGGCTTGGGTAGCGATTTGATCAAATCCTTGAATCAAGGCACCTTCAAAGTCGAGATCAGTAAAGCCCATAGGTCCGTGGATAGCTTTAGCTCCTTTTGATTCACCCCATTTTTTAGCTGTTTCCAAGAGTAAGTTAGAAACCTCTTTATCATCTATGAAGTCGATCCATCCAAATCGAACTAATGACTTTTCTTTTAACTCTACTTCTAAGACAATAGCGGCAATTCTACCAACAACTTCTCCGTCCTTTTCAGCTAACCAATATTTAGCTTCAGCATGATCGAATGCAGGATTTTTTTCTTTTAGAAGGGTACTCATTTCGAAATCCATCAGTGGGGTCACATAACTAGGATTACTTTTATAGAGCTTAAAAGGGAATTTTATGAATCGCTTAAGTTCTTTTTTGGTATTTACTTCCTTTACTTCAAGTGACATTAGATTAGGTTATTTTCCTGATAATACTTTAGCGCATCTTCAAACCCTTCTTTTAACGAAACTTGAGCTTCGACAGTTGAATGTCTTAAATCTGTGGTGTGAAGATCCCAATGTTGAGAGATTTCATCAAATTTCTCAAGGGTAATTCCAGGACGTTTATTGGTGATCTTGTGCCAAACATCAGAGGAACCCATTGAGAACTTAGCTAACCATTTTGGGAGTGGGAATTTTCGAATCTTTTTATCAAAAAGCTCTTGGAAAGTGTCTATGAAATCTTGATGAGAATACGTGTTCCCGTCATTGTAGTGAAGAATGCCAGGAGAAGTCTGCATGTCTTGAATTATCATTCTCGACAAATCATTAGCATGAATCATGCTCATTCTCTGCTGACTATCCGTAACAGGATAAATACCCATTTTAGCACCCTTAAAAAGAGGTAAAAAAGCCTCATCTCCTGCTCCGTAAATTGCTGTTGGTCGAACCAAGAGATAATCAGTCATTTTTTCCTGAATAACTTTCTCTGCTTGGAGCTTACTTCTTCCGTAATGAGATACTGGCTGATTGATGCTGGCAGGACCTTGTGCGGCATATGATGAGGTATACACGAAACGACCGGCTACCTTTAGAAGTTGTGAACTTACCAACGATTCTGTTATGGATGTAGTAATGCCAACGTTAACCTGATAATATTCTTCGTTTTTGAGACTTACGGTCATCCCAGCATTGTGAATGAAGAAATCAAGATCTCCAACTTCGTTTTTGATCTTTACAAATTGATCAACTAGTACATCTCTGTAATTGACATAATGAAGAGTTAGGTTGGGATTACCTGGAAGAAGAGAAGTGTTTGCCTGAGGTCGTATAAAAGCATGAACCTCCATTTTTTGGCGGAGGCACTCTTTTACTAAATAAGATCCTAGAAAACCATTGGCTCCAGTAATTGCAACTCTCAACTTAAGCTACTTCGATTTGACGTTTCACATCCAATTCATTTGCCACCTTAAGAATTTTGTCTATAGCAATATCGATTTGCTCAATAGTGTGAGTTGCCATCAATGAAAATCGAATCAATGTGTCTGTAGGTGCCACTGCAGGTGCCACGACTGGATTTACAAATACCCCTTCTTCAAACAAACGCATAGTCATTTTGTATGCTTTCTCATTATCTCGAATGTAGATAGGGATAATTGGAGTCTCTGCATGTCCAGTGTCAAAACCTAGTTCTTTTAATCTTTTAAGAGAGTAATTTGTATTCTCCCATAACTTCAATCTTCTTGAGTCATCTGATTGCATTATTTCTAAAGCAACTATTGTAGCAGCAGTAGATGCGGGAGTCATACTTGCACTAAAGATGAGCGAACGGGCTACATGTCTAATGTATTGTATAGTTTCTTTATCCCCAGCTATAAATCCACCCAGAGAGGCAAGAGATTTACTAAATGTTCCTCCAATCAATTCTATTTCATCTGTCAGTCCAAAGTGATCGGGTGTTCCTCGTCCATGATCTCCAAGAACTCCGATTGCATGAGCACAATCACTCATCACAGATGCATTGTATTTTTTTGAGAGTTCTACAATTTCTGGAAGCTTGGCGATGTTACCTTCCATGCTGAAGATACCATCAACAGCGATTATCCGGTGGTTTGCATCCTGAAGTTGAGATAATTTTTTTTCAAGAGCTGCCATGTCATTGTGCCTAAACACAACCGTAGAAGCATCACTTAATTTAGCTCCTTCATATAAAGAAGCATGATTTAATCTGTCCAACAAAAGAGCATCGCCTTGTTTTGCAATGGTGGGCAGTACTCCAAGATTGACTTGGAATCCAGTACTAAAAACAAGAGCTTCTTCTTTATTAAGGAATTTTGCAAGATTACTTTCCAGTTCTTCATGCATATCAGTAGTTCCATTCAAAAATCTTGAACCTGAACAGCTAGAACCATATTTCCGAACTGCGTTTTCTGCGGCCTCAATCACCTTTGGATGAGTCGTAAGCCCCAAATAACTATTAGAGCCGAACATCAAAACATCCTTTCCATTGACCTTTACCTCAGTTTCTTGTTTAGACTGGAACGTACGGAAAAATGCATAATATCCATTCTTTTTTGCATCTTCCGCGAGCTTGAAACTCGAAAAACGTTCTCTCAAAAAATTCCCCATTCCGCAAATTTAGTTATATCACTTGGAAACATTTTCGTAACATTGAGATTTGAATCGAATCCTTTGTCAATTTTGACACATTTAACAGAAAATCAATCATTTTGAATCTCGTAATACTTGCTGCAGGTAAAAATACCCGATTAGATACCGGCATTCCAAAAAGTCTCGTCACTTTAAATGGTGAAACTTTGATGGCACGCCACATAAGGATTTTTAAAAAGTATGGAGTGGAAAAGTTCTGTATCATCAGCGGCTATGGTGCTGAGAAGTTAGAAGCTGCTCTACCCGAATTGAAAAACTCTCATGATGCAGATATAACTATACTTCATAACGAGAGGTTTGATTTAGAAAATGGATTTTCTGTTTTTCGTTCCAAGGAATGGGTTGAGAACAATGGCATGACTGACTTTTTTCTGACTATGGGGGATCATATTTTCGATCCCGAATTCGTTGGCGAATTCATCAGAAAGTCGTCAAAACTTGAGACTACCTTGCAGTTAGCTGTTGATATGCCTGGAGAGACCAATCAGCATATAGATATTGATGATGTCACAAAAGTTCAGGTCGACGATCAGGATTTTATCGAATCAATTGGGAAGACGATCCCTATATATAACAGATATGATACGGGACTATTTAGATTAAAAGCTAACGTGTTTGATGTGTTCCACAAATCTTTTGATAAGGAGGAGTACACAATTTCAGAGTCGGTCTCTAAACTTATGAGTGAAAGGCAGGCAAAGTCAGTCTTGGTAGAAGGGTTCACCTGGAATGATGTTGACAATCCAGATGACCTTCAAAGTACCATCGATTTAATGAATCAATCTAAACTATGATCAATCGTAATAATCAAGTCCTAGATTCGTAATCAAATCTTCACCAGCAAGATGTCTCAATGTATTCTTGAGTTTCATCAACTGAACAAAAATGTCATGCTGCGGTTTTAAGCCTTTCAATGCCTGAGGAGATTTCAAATAGAACGATAGCCATTCTTGAATTCCCCCCTTCATGTTTGCACGACTCGCAAGATCAAGAAAGAGCGCTAAATCCAGAACCAATGGGGCTGCTAGAATGGAGTCTTTACATAGAAAGTCAACCTTAATTTGCATTTTGTATCCTAGCCATCCTTTAATGTCAATATTGTCCCATCCCTCTTTGTCGTCTCCTCTAGGAGGATAGTAGTTGATTCTTACTTTATGATATAAATTACCATAAAGTTTTGGATGCAATTCTGGTTCTAGAACTTCTTCTAGAACACCTAGTTTGGAAACCTCTTTGGTTTTAAAATTATCAGGGTCATCAAGTACTTCTCCGTCTCTATTTCCAAGAATATTTGTTGAAAACCATCCATCTATGCCAAGAGATCTGGCTTTAAGACCAGGAGCAAGAATGGTCTTCATGAGTGTTTGACCAGTTTTGAAGTCTTTACCCGCTATTGGAGCACCTGTTTGCTTGGCTAGTTCTACCATGGCATCTACATCACAAGACAAGTTTGGAGCCCCATTCGCATAAGGAATTCCCATCTTAACTGCAGCATACGCATAAATCATACTTGGCGCAATGTCAGGATGATTATTTCTTAGGCCTTCTTCTAACTTTTCAATAGATGAATGCACCTCTCCCTCTTCAATGTATATTTCTGTGGAACCGCACCATACCATAACAATGCGTTCACAATTATTTTCTTTCTTGAACTGACGGATATCTTCCATGACAGCTTCAGCCAGTTCCATCTTATTGGCCCCAGTTTTCACATGACTGCCTTCAAGTCGCTTCACGTAATTTTTATCAAACACGGCCTTCATAGGCTTTATTTGCTCGAGCTCATCTTTCAAATCATTTAAAAGATCTTTGTCAAGAACCTTTGCATGCATAGCTGCTTCGTACGCGTTATCTTCAAAAAGATCCCATCCGCCTAATGCTATATCATCCAATGATGCCAATGGAATAAAATCCTTAATCAGCGGATTTCTATTTTCAGTTCGTTTACCTAGGCGAATTGTTCCCATTTGAGTAAGCGATCCAATAGGATCAGAAAGCCCTTTTCTTATGCTTAACACACCCGCCATGAATGTGGTAGAAACAGCTCCCATTCCCGGAGTTAGAATTCCTAGTTTGCCATTTGGCTTTTGGATAGTTGTATTTTCTGACATTGCAGTTTGTTCTTATTATATCTGATAAGTAAAGTTTAAAGTCATAGTAATTGATACAATTACCCAAAAAAGACATTAAAATTTTCCGCAAAATAAATTAAACCAGTCCGGATAAGCTTAACAATTTAGTAATTTGATTTCGAAACGGACTGTTTTGTCCAATTTAGAGTCTTAATTGAAGATTGGCGAATAGATTTTTTCAATGACAGCAGAATTTATCAAGCTTTACAAGGAAAATCCAGAAAGAAGAAAAATCGAAGAGATCACTAGAATTCTGAAGAATGGCGGTGTGATTATTTATCCCACGGATACGGTTTATGGTTTGGGTTGTGATATTTTTAATCAGAAAGCTATTGAGCGGATTAGACAGATCAAAGGGATTAAGAACAAGCATCTCAATCTTTCATTCATTTGCTATGACCTAAGTCATATCTCTGAATACACAAAGCATTTGGATACCCCCACATTTAAATTGATGAAAAAAACTCTACCTGGTGCATTCACCTTTATTTTGGAATCTTCCTCTAAGGTTCCTAAAATTCTAAACGTGAAAAAGAAAACCGTAGGTATTAGAGTTCCTGACAATAATATTCCAAGAGAGATTGTGAAAGAATTAGGGAATCCCATTATTACTACATCCATTCATGATGACGAAATACATGATCATGCTACAGATCCTGAGCTAATATATGATCAATTTCGAAATTTGGTTGATGTCGTTATTGATGGTGGATTTGGTCAGGTGCACCCGAGTACAGTTATAGATTGCACTGGGAGCGAACCAAAAATTATTCGAAAGGGAATAGGTGATGTTAATTTGATTTCATGAGTATATTAGTCATCGAGCCACACTACTTAGGTAATATCGAATATTTTACCCTCTTGAATCAGTATGATCAGGTTACGCTTGAAGTTCAAGATTCATTCCCTAAGCAGACTTATCGAAATAGATCTTACTTTCTCACGTCAAATAAAGTGCAGCCTGTAATTGTTCCTGTAAGTTATTCAAATGGTATGCCGACAAAAGAAGTAAAGATTGATTACTCACAGAGATGGGTTAAAGATCATTGGGGTGCTTTCTATTCAGCTTACGGCAAAGCTCCTTTTTTCGAATACTTTTCAGAGGAGTTTCGGAAGATTTGGGAGAAGAATTTCGACTATTTGGTAGATCTTAGTTTTGAATTTCTTCAAATGTCAATCAAACTCTTACAAATCAAAGTAGATGTCAAATTGACAGCTAACTATGAAGATTCTCATGATCTTGACTTCAGAGATACCATAAATCCCAAGAAACCTTTCTCTGATCGAAAAATCTATGATTCAATTACCTACAGACAACTTTTTGGTAATACATTTGTTCCAAATCTGAGTATTACCGATTTGATCATGTGCGAAGGCCCAAACGCGGCACAAATTTTGAAGAACTCCGCTAGAAGAAAGTGATCAAAAAAATTGGAGATTAAATTCATTACCGATTTAGTTTTTAGATAATGAACAAATCTTAAACTGCTCATGTTTTTTCACTTACATTAAAGGATATTTCTTCGTATATCCTATATTTTTACTAAAAAGCGAAAGACAAAACGCATGTCAAAAGAGGCGAAATTTTCAAATAGAGTCAAAGAAGTTATCTCATTGAGTAGAGAAGAAGCTCTGCGATTGGGGCATGACTACATTGGCACAGAACACCTTTTACTGGGTATGATCAGAGAAGGCGAAGGGGTAGCAGTAAGCGTCATGAAGAAGCTAGGGCTATCCATGAAGGAACTTAGGTCTGCAATCGAACAAGCAACTAAAGGGACAGCAACAAGTAACGTAAAAAACTTAGCTAATATTCCACTTACAAGACAGTCTGAAAAAGTATTGAAGATTACGTATTTGGAGGCCAAAATTTTTAAAAGTGCATTGATTGGCACTGAGCATTTGCTGCTATCAATCTTACGAGATGAAGATAATCTAGCAACTCAAATACTGGAAAAATTTGAAGTTAACTACGATTTAGTAAAGGAGATGCTGGAATATCAGACAGAAAATCCAATGGCATCTGCTGATACAGATGATCCAAACGATGATGGAGATGAGCTTTACTCAAGTTCACCGAGAGGGGGAGGAAGATCTTCAACAGGCAAGGAAAAAGGCGCAGAGAAGTCAAGAACACCAGTGCTGGATAATTTTGGTAGAGACCTGACAAAATTAGCTGAAGAGGATAAACTTGATCCAATCATTGGGCGAGAAAAAGAAATAGAGCGGGTGGCTCAGATATTGAGTCGAAGAAAAAAGAATAACCCAATACTTATTGGGGAGCCTGGTGTAGGTAAAACAGCCATTGCGGAGGGGTTAGCTCTAAGAATAGTTCAGAAAAAAGTTTCTAGAATCCTGTTTGGAAAAAGGGTTGTAACCCTCGATTTAGCTTCTTTGGTTGCTGGAACCAAATATCGTGGACAGTTTGAGGAGCGAATGAAAGCTGTCATGAATGAGATTGAAAAATCTCCTGAAGTAATCTTATTTATAGATGAACTCCACACCATCGTGGGGGCTGGTGGAGCATCAGGGTCACTAGATGCCAGTAACATGTTTAAGCCGGCATTGGCTCGTGGAGAAATTCAATGTATTGGAGCAACAACGTTAGACGAGTATCGACAATATATTGAGAAAGATGGCGCTCTAGCGAGAAGATTTCAGATGGTGATGGTAGATGCTACTTCTCCAGAAGAGACGCATCAGATTCTAGAGAATATCAAAGATAAATATGAGAGTCATCATCACGTGAATTATTCTCCAGAAGCTCTTAAAGCTTGTGTTGTCCTCTCGGATAGATACATTTCTGATCGGTTTCTTCCAGATAAGGCAATAGACGTGATGGATGAAGCTGGGGCCAGAGTTCATATCAATAATATCAATGTGCCTAAGATTATAACTGAGCTTGAGGATCAGATTGAAGATGTGAAGAAAGAAAAGAACAAGGTTGTTAAGAGTCAAAAGTATGAGGAAGCTGCTCAGCTGAGAGATAAAGAGAAAAAACTTATTGCTCAACTTGATGATGAAAAAACTAGATGGGAAGAGGAGACTAAAACGAAGCGATACGAGGTAAGTGAGGATAATGTAGCTGATGTGATTGCTATGATGACTGGTATTCCTACCAAGCGAATCGCAGAGAATGAGAGTGCGAAACTCTTAATGATGGGCAAGGACTTGGAAGGAAGAGTAATTGGTCAAAGTGAAGCGATCAAGAAGTTGTCTAAGGCGATTCAACGAACTAGAGTTGGACTAAAAGATCCGAAGAAACCAATAGGATCTTTTGTATTTCTGGGTCCTACTGGAGTAGGTAAGACGGAGATGGCTAAGGTTCTTTCCACTTTTCTTTTCGATAAAGACGATTCTCTCATAAGAATAGATATGAGTGAGTACATGGAAAAATTCTCTGTATCCAGACTTGTTGGAGCGCCCCCAGGATATGTAGGTTATGAAGAGGGTGGGCAGCTTACTGAGAAAGTAAGAAGAAAGCCTTATAGCGTCGTGCTCTTGGATGAAATTGAGAAGGCTCACCCAGATGTATTTAACATACTCTTGCAGGTACTGGATGACGGAGTTCTTACAGACGGTCTTGGAAGAAAAGTAGATTTTCGAAATACGATCATCATTATGACTTCCAATATTGGTGTCAGAGATTTGAAGGATTTTGGAGCAGGAATCGGTTTTGCTACTCAAAGTAGAAAAGATTCAATGGATGAAATCATGAAATCAACCATTCAGAATGCTTTGAAGAAGACTTTTAGCCCGGAGTTTTTGAATCGATTGGATGATGTAATCATTTTTAACTCACTAGAGAAAGAAGATATCTTCAAAATTATCGACATCACGTTAGGGAAGCTTTTCTCACGTATTACAGATCTAGGATACTCAGTAGACTTAACTAAGAAAGCTAAGGAGTTCTTGTCGGACAAAGGCTATGATCCACAGTATGGGGCTAGACCACTCGCAAGAGCCATTCAGAAGCACTTGGAGGATCCTGTTGCTGAAGAAATTCTAAAAGGAGAAATTCAAGAAGGAGATACACTTGTTGCAGACTGGGATGGTAAAAAAGAAGAGCTTACGATCAAGCTTAAAAAGAAAAAAGCAAGTAAGACTTCAGATAAGAAAGAAGATTAAATTGAATATGGCGGCTAATATGGTCGTTATATTTTTGTGATTTTGGTTTATAAAATAAACTTATTTATAATTGTATCGTATTTATAGTAAAACCTATAAAATTATGAGTAACAAAGAATTGTCACAAGATGAAAGTTTAGCATTGATAACCGATATGATTGGGCAAGCTAAGAGAAATGTAGCCAAGGGAGGAAGTTTTTATTTTCTTCTATGGGGTTGGGTAGTAATGCTTGCTAATCTAGGACACTATCTCATAGCAAAATATGATTGGTATGAACACCCTTACATTGTTTGGGTATTAACTATACCGGCTGCAATTGCTTCAATGATTTATGGTGCTAAGAGAGAAGGTTCAGTGAGAAGCCATTTAGATCGTATGTATAGCCAGATTTGGCTTTCTGTCTTCATTGGAGTGATAATTATTCTCTTTTTCACAACCAATGAAAATTATGATACAAATGCGATTATTCTAACTTTTGCTGGAATTGGTACATTCATATCCGGCCAGGCACTGCGTTTCAGTCCCTTGACGATGGGAGGAATAGCTCTTTGGGTTGCAAGTATTATTGCTTTTAATATGGATCCAATAGATCAATATCTGGTAGGTGCAATAGGTATATTAGCAGGATATTTAGTTCCTGGATATTTACTTAGGAAGGCAGAAAAATGAGTGACTTTGTACAATTAGATCCTTTACTTCATTCACAATTGCGATTAGCCACAATGTCGCTCTTGATTGGTGTGGACTCTGCAGAATTTGTCTTTATCAAAGAGAAAACCGGAGCTACGGCAGGAAACTTAAGCGTGCAATTAGATAAGCTTTCTAGTGCAGGTTATATCAGTGTGGTCAAATCATTTAGAGGGAAGAAGCCAGTTACCACTTGTAGTATAACCAAGGTTGGAATTAAAGCTTTCGAAAACTACGTGAATAGCTTAAAAAAATACATAGAATAATTTTTTTGAATTTTAAGTTTATAAAATAAACTAGTTTGCATGAAAACAATATTAATAATATTAAATCTTGTTGCTTGTAATTATGCTACAGCGCAAAAGAACTATCTAATTAATGATGTCAAGTTATTTGATGGTTACCATGTTTTCGAAAAAGTAGATGTCTCTATCATAGATGGTAGAATTGACCGAATTGCTAAAAGAATCAAGCATACCTCGGACATGAGTCTGATAGATGGGGCCAAGAAAACGATCATTCCAGGGCTTATCAATAGTCATGTGCATGCCTGGATTCCCTATCACCTGAAAAATGCACTGGAGTTTGGAGTTTTTGCGGTCTTAGATATGAATACTTCTGCGGACCTTGATGAACTAAAATCGTTGAAGTTAGAAGAAGGTTATGCTCGATTCTACTCCACAGGATTTGCTGCTACTGTAGAGAATGGTCATGGTACCCAATATGGATATCCGGTTCCTACTATTGGTGAAGCTCGATCACCTGCTCAGTTCGTGGATGAAGCATATACAGGAGGGTCGGATTACATCAAGATCATCTATGAGCCGAGTAAGCCAACATTAACACCTACGCAGGTAACAAGTATAGTAAAGGCTTCCAAAAAGTATGGGTATAAAACGGTAGCTCATATATCCAGGAAGAATCACGCTGTTGAGCTAGCAAAAACAGGAATAGATGGATTCGCCCATTTATGGAAAGATGGTCCTATTGCTGAGGAAGAATTGGATGTCATCATTGAGAATGGCTTGTTTATAATCCCAACATTATCTGTCATTCAAGGAGTAATCAAATATTATGAAGCTGAGGGAATTGATCTTAGTTTTTCATTGCTTGAAACTACTCTTTTAGAAGTGAAGCGATTGAGTAATGCTGGAATCTTGCTTTTAGCTGGAACTGATCCGCCAAACGTTGGACTCGATTATGGTAGTAGCATTCATAGCGAGTTAGCCCTTTTTGTAAAGGCAGGATTAACCCCTGTAGAAGCATTAAAAACAGCCACTTCCAATGTAAGTCAAACCTTTGGCATTGAAGACATTGGAATAATCAAAGAGGCCTTGATGCCAATTTTAATTTAATAGATGGAGATCCTACAAAGATGATTTCAGATACCAAAAAAATTCATTCAATGTGGGCTGGCGGAAAGAAAATTAAATAACAGAATAACTAAATCAATAACATTATGAAAAAGTTAATATCAATTTTTTTAATAGGAATGACAGTCAGTGTTACTGCACAAACATCACAAGAAACACAATATGCGGCATACTTAAAAGCGAGCAAAACCATGTGGGAAAGAAGTATTTCTATAGCAGAAAAAGAAAGTGGAGATAATAGCCTTGACAAGGCAATAGCGATGTATGGGCTACTTAGTAATACTATGGCTACTGAAGATGAAGATACTTTTGATGAGTATATAGATCCTGCGGTGGATTTGCTGAAAGAAATAATGGATAAGAGCCCCGATAATGGTGAAGCCCGAGCTGTTCTTTCATCTATATATGGTTTGGTAATGGCATATAGTCCTATGAAAGGGGTGCTATATGGCATGAAGAGTTCATCGCTCATGGATGAGGCATTACGTCTTGAACCCGAATCTGCTTTAGTTCAAAAACTACATGGTGGCTCAAAGCTTTACACGCCTGAAATGTTTGGCGGAGATCCAGATAAAGCAGTGATTGCATTCGAAAAATCTATTGAACTATTTG
This sequence comes from Marinobacter alexandrii, assembly GCA_039984955.1. Classification (NCBI taxonomy): domain Bacteria; kingdom Pseudomonadati; phylum Pseudomonadota; class Gammaproteobacteria; order Pseudomonadales; family Marinobacteraceae; genus Marinobacter; species Marinobacter alexandrii. Next base: position 1,433,535 of record JBDWTN010000007.1, on the reverse strand, counting down.
AGAGAGAAGGTGTAAGTGAAAGATGGTTGTATGCAGACACATTTATGGGACTAGCTATGGCCTATAACAAAGTTGGAAAAAAGGATGAGGCAAAGAAGACTTTAGAAAAAGCGATAGCCATGGAGCCTGAATTTTACTGGGCAAAATCAGTATTAGCTGAGCTTGAGAAGTCGTGAAGATCATTGCTGTCATATTCTGCCTCAGTGGTTCCTTTTCTGCTCTTTGTCAAGAAATTGTATCTGGCCGAATAGTAGACGTTCAGAGTGGAGAAGGGCTCATTGGAGCCCATACTTACCTTTTGAATAATTGGAGAAAGGGAGCTATTGCAGATACAGCAGGAAGATTTAGTTTATCCATTTCAAAAGAAGACCTAAATGACTCTCTTGTGGTTTCTTATGTTGGGTTTGAAGAGCAAATTATTCCAATTAAAACTGAAATGATCATAAATCTTAGAGAAATTGAAACTGTAGGACAAACAGTAGTCGTTACTGCTAAACCGTTGATTTCTGAGGAATTTAAATATATGGAGATCAAAAAAAATGACATTTATACCAATCCGGCGGCAAAAGCAGATCCAATCCTTGCGGTCAATTCATTGCCTGCATCAACGACAACTGATGAGTCTGCAAATATTAGTTTGAGAGGAAGTAGTCCGATTGAAACGGGAGTGTTTCTAAACAGTGTGCCAATATATGATGCTGTACGTTACTCTCAATTAAATGGAATTGGAACCTTTAGCATCTTTAATACGGCCATTATAAAGGGAGTAACAGTTTTCCCTGGAAATCCACCACTGGAGTTTGGAAATACTACTTCAGGTATTATTTCTATGCAAACGGATGATCGGATACTTGACGGAAATGCAAACTCTTTGATTCTGAGTTTGGCTAATATAGGTTTTTCAAGAGAACAGAAGATTAATGACAAGCAAAGCTTTAAAATATTTACCAACTGGCAGCCGAGCGGACCTATTAAATCATTGAACGAAAAGGCTTTAGAAGAGATCAAAGCTTTCTCGTCAAATGATTTAGGAGTGTATTGGTATGGTCAAAATGAACTCTTAAACTGGAAAGTGTTGAGTTATTCTGTTACGGAAGAATATGAGTTCAATTTCAAGCATCCTAGTTTCAATGGAATTTTTGATCAAGAAAAACAGCGAAGCTTTCTCATTTCTTCACTAGAAAAACCATTCAAAATAGGTTCGATAGGTTTTAACAGCGGCCTTAGCATTAGCAATGGGAATTATAGTTATTCCAACGTGGCTTTTAATGTGAAAAAGAAGGATCTTTTTCTTGGGGCAAACTACCTATTATCAAAAGAGTCATTCAGTTTGAAAACGGGAGTTAGTTATGACCATCGATCCTCTCGGGTAAATGGCAACTTCCATGAAATTTCCTATGCACTTGACGAAAATCATCCGACTATTAGACTAAATGAGGAAGTGAGAATGAGTGTATTGGAGGGTTACGGTTACTTCAAATATTTTTTCTCTGAAAAGATTGCTTTTGGGTCAAGTGTTAGAAAAAATATTCCAAATGGCGAGGTAAGAAATTACATAAGCGGCCAAGCAAACTTGTCCTATACAGATGATACATGGACAATCACTTTGGGAGCAGGTAAGTATAATAAACATAGTCTTTTAGAGAATACGGGTGAGCCATTTTCATCTGAAAGTATTCAAAAATCACTTGATATTAAAAGAGAAAAGAATGGGATTGAAATTGCAGTGAGCATATTTGATAAAAGAGGTGAAATCAACAATATTGAATATAGTGCGAGAGGAATTGAGTTATTTACTGACTACCGCTTTTCTTCGAAATTGCGAGCTTCTACATCAATAACTCTTTTAGACGCCAGTAGTATTGAAGGAGCTTATGCGTACGATCTTTCGTATTTTATACGAGGCAATTTGGCATATTCACCGGGTAGATTCTGGACAATTGAATCTACAATGGTAACTAGGCAAGGAACAACAATTTCTGAGGTGGAATCGGCTAATTATAATAACTCCCTCGATGTGTACGAGCCAAGATTTGCTGAAAATCTCGTAAGACTGGGATCCTATTCAAATATTGGACTTTCAGTGAGTAAAATATTTACCTTTTCGGAAAAGGTAAATGTCATTGCATTCGCAAGTTTGAATAATGTTATGGACACTAGAAATACAAGAAGCTTTGTATATAATTTTGATTATTCAGAACGAGCTGATAGTTTTTACTCAAGAAGGACAGGTTATGTGGGAGCTATTATTAATTTTTAGTAACCTCCCCAATATTTCCGCAAAACCCATTCCGTTGAAAAGAGAAATAGTATAATGAAATACCACCACCATGCTTGATGCAACGGACTAAGATCTTCTTCACTTTTTATGATTGACTTGAAATCACGGCTTTCTATTTCTTCTGCCAAATTTTCAATGGAGTTGAAATGTGTATGAAATCCTCCTGTTTTGCTTGCTAGGTTCTTCAACATTCTATGGTCTGCAGTAAGATTGAGGTATTCTGGATTAATATTCTGAACAGAAAATTCACCAACGTCTTTTAGCTCTGTCGCACCTATAGTTACTGTTGCTTCATATCTATAAATACCTGCTGAGAATGTTGGTGATGTGAAGGTGGTATTGTATTCCGAATCGGTAAAATTGAACGTTTTAAATTCATCACCTTCTTTTGAAATATTAATTGTGATGTCATTGTCATAGATACGTTCATAAATGTCATTGTATACTTCGGAATCAAATATCACTGGTTCAGTATTAGAAAAATTACTTTGACGTACATTGAATCGAAACTGTTTCTTATCATTCTTCACCGTTAGAAATTGTACCGTCTTGGTAATTAAACTACTGAAGTTGGTTGTATTCTCTGTGATAGCAGCTTCTTGCAATTTCCATTTCCATATGTTTTGACCAAATAGAATGGCACTTTTTTGTGTCCCATCATCAAAAACTGCCATTAGAGGTTTTTGTGTTTTGATGCTACCTAGCTTCTGATACATTAAAACTTCTGTGGGACCTGTCAAATTGTAATTTCCGAATGGAACTTCTATAGGAGGATATTCCTCAAAAGCTTCAGCATTTTCAATTTTAAACTTGCTAAATGATTGATTAAATGACCCTACAATTTTGTCCGGACGTGAACCTCTGCGTTCTATTTCTATGTATGGGAGTGTTTTATTAACCGAAGTGATAGAGCTTTCATTGCTTAAAATATACCATATTCCAGGATTTTCTTTTGGTGTATATGTTACTCCAGAAGTGAATGCTCCATGAAAAATCACCACATCAAATACCTCATTAGGTTTTTCTTTATGGATTTCAGGGATATATACTTCAGTTTGATAATTACCAGTTTCTGCTAAAGAGCTTCTTATTGATTTTATATCAGGGTGAGGAGCATTAGCTACAATTAACACCCTTTGACGACCGTCTATCACTTCCATGAAAATGTTTGATCGATTGTTTTCATAGGTTGATTCTCCACTTACACTAGTGACCGAAGCAACAATGTACCTGAGTCCCTCTTCCCCCGATTTCACATTAAACACTACCTCCTGAAGATTATTTTTAAGTCTTATTTTTTGCTCGGCAATGAGAATATTTTTTTCTCTAAGCTGAATATTCACTTCCTGATCTTGATAACCGTCTTGAGTTATTTCAAGCTGAATAGGTGTTTCGTTTCCTTTGAAGGTGACTTTATTATATCTAGTTCTGGAAATGCTTATATCTTTCGGCGGTATCGTATCTCCCATTCCTATTGTAAATACAGGGACTAGGTAGTTTTTGTAGAGAGGGGAGTACCCACGATTATAGATTCCATCGCTAATTAAAATCATCCCAACATGATTCTTGTCCTGCGCCTCAAGTTCTACTTTTTTGATAAGTGAAGAAAGGTTAGTGGTCGGAGCACTAAAAGTTGTAGAATCATCGTGACTAATTGTAACTACCTCTAAATCATTTTTTTTCAATTTTTCTGCCAGCTCAATAAGGTTTGTACTTAAATTCTCCTGACTATCTCCTCTGGCTGGTATAGACTGGGAGTTATCAAATGCAATGGTGATTAGGGGCTTTACAAAAGTATTGGTGACTTTTCGTATGCTAGGTGATAGTAAGAGCAACAGGATGGAGCTAATTGCAAGAAAGCGGATTGATGCCAAGATCAAATTTTGAGTCTTATTCCAGGGAACATTTTTTTTGACGTAAAGAAAATAGGACAATGCTGCCGCGAAAATAAGGATGAGAAGTACCCACCAACCAGAATATTCTAAATACAGAAAACTTGTACCCATTAAATTTATAATTCGCTCTTTAATTGAAGTTTAGTCAGCCCTATGATACTGAAACTTGAAAGCTACTTCAAAAGAACAATACGGGAAATAACTTTTTAGGATACTATTTTATAATCGGCAGTTTAATTTAAATAACTGGAAACCTCTCCTTCAGAAATTTTGGTTAGAAAGATACGTTCGAACCGCCCCGCAGTGAAAGTCGTTCCTAAAATCAAGAGAGAATTATCAGAACCGACTTTGATAGATGAAAAAGTAAAGGGGTTCAAGAATCCGACATAATGGATGCCGTCTATGGATCCACTGCTAGCATTATAAAAGTGTAAAACAACTTGGTTGCCTTTGGTTTCAGAGGCGAAAATAGTGTAATCGACATCATTAGTTGTATAGCTAATGATTTTTGATTTTGAGTAAGGGCGTATTTCAGCCATATTTCCGAAATCTAACTGAGCAACTGATCCGATTGTTAGCGGATTAGAATGTAATTGATAGTTTTCTTCGAACTGAAACCCTGCAACAGCATAATTACCATCCTCTAGCGGCATGACTGATCGTATACCTGCGTTTAATGGGTTTGGTATGAGTGGATCATTTATTGGTTGACCGAGAACTCTTCTATCTTCTGCTAAAATATTATTAGGACTTGATATTACAAGAGACATACTGAATTCAGTGAATCCGTTGAAGTAATAGTTTCCTTGAGGTGTTTGGCCACAGAAAAACGGAATTTTAAAGTCATTGTTGGATGTGAAATGGTTAATAACAAGATTTTCAACATTGGTATCGTTCCCAGCTCCTATAGAGTATTCAGCGATATTGCCAATGATAGGATCTGAATTAATATTTGATACCTCAGTCAATTCTGTTTGTAAATTTACCGGGTCGTAGCTAAGTACTACAAGCGCATTATCATTGTTAGATTCTGATACAGCTAGCGGGTAATTGACCCCTCCAAGTAGTCGGGCATCTACGACTTCTAGCGAAGTATTAATAGAAATCAATACGGCATCCAGAGAAGAGGAGTTTTTAGCGAAAAAATAAGCTGTGCTATCAGAATCGTCAAAATACATATCTCCGATAGGAGCTTCATAGTCATTGAATGCTGATTCAGCTTCATCAACAAAGTTGCCCTCATCATCTAATTTGATTAATTGTATACCATCAAAATTAGAATTTGGCTGATCTGTTGCGGAAAGAATAATGTAACCATTATTTACCTCAATCACGTCAATTGGATCATATCCTACGTCAAAGTTGGAGTCATCGTAAATTTTAAAAAACGACTCACTTAACGAGGGTTCATCATCTGAGCATGCAGTTAAAACAATGAACACAATTAGACTTGGAAATAATCGAATTGAATTAGATATGTATTTTGTGACAGTTTTCATTGCGAATATTTATCTCAATTGAGACTATTTTTAATAAGCTTTGAATTGTTGATCAATAAATCTGAAAGGGAAGACAAATCCTAAAGAAACGCTGAAATCCCTGAGGAATATTTCGTCATTCGTTTCTCCTAATGATGCAAGTTCATTTTGTTGAATATTAGGTTGAGTAGCTGAGGTCAAAGAGTGTTTGTAATTGATCTCAAAAACGGTTCTAATGTTCCAATAATCTAGATTAACTCCGATTCCTCCAGATACTCCTGAGAAGTTTTTGAAAGCGTCTTTTACTCCCAGGGTTGTCGTTCCACCTGAGGATGTCAATGGATTGCCTGATGAGTAATCAGTTTGAGTGATTTTAACATCTTTTTGAGCCGAGATCACCAAGGTGTGGAATCCTCCAACCATTACAAATGGACGTATTTTGCCTGATTGGATAACATCATATTTAATCATTAGAGGTAATTCAATGAGATCGAGTCTTTGCTCCACATCGTACCTTGTTTCGAATCTATTTGCTGATTGCTCCCCTATCCATTCTAACGCACTGTTGTATTTATATCTACTCCTCTTATATGCAGGCTGAAATGAAGCTGAAAAACCTCTATGATAAAAATTCATTTCAAGTCCCATATGGGCTCCAGGTAGGGCAAAATCATCGTAGCTCTTTTGTAAACTATCTGCGGAATAGTCTATAGGGCTGAATCCGGTGTTTCTTGTTTCAGGAAAAGCCTGAGTATAATTTACACCCATTTTCAATCCAAGCCAGAATTGGGTGTCTAGGAATGATTCGAGAGGATTCTTGGAACGCGGCTTTTTTTGAGCGAGAACCATAGAAGAAATCAACAGAAGGACAATTAAGCCCCCGAACCTACTTACGGATGATGAGTCTTTTTGTATCATCTAACATTTCAGATTTTGCTTTGATAAAATAGAAACCTGGACTCAATGAGTCAAGGACGAAAGAGAAGGTATGCTCACCTGGAGCCACTCTTCTGTTTATTTGAGAAACGATATCTCCTCGAACATTAATGAGTTGAACATTAACATCCTGATAATTATTTACTAAAATTTTTGCTTGAGTATAATTTGAAGCTGGGTTAGGATAGACTGAATCGATCCTATACTTGGCTTTTACGTAATCTTTTTCTCCTAGGATTACCTCTTTTATGAGATCCATTGGCTCATAATTACCTCCCGCCGGATTCGGTCCGTCAATGAAGTCCCCGTAAAAGATCTCGCTATCAATCACTGATTTCTCTACTCCCATCCATTCAAAAAGAACATTTGCTGCAATTTGTCTATAATCAAACTGTAAACCAACATTACTTAAGGACATATCTGGATTCACGCCATAAATACCTGGTTTTACACCCAACCCGAACATCATCATTGGACCACCGGTACCATGATCAGTTCCAAAGCTACCATTAGATCCTACTCTACGCCCGAACTCGGACATGGTTATGGTTAAAGCTTTGTCTTCTATGCCACGTGATCTTAGATCCTTTTGGAAAGCTCTCATAGCAGAGCTAATATGGTACATTTTGGCCGCATGACTACCCATAGTTGGATCATAACTTTCCACTTGGTTGGCATGCGTATCAAATCCTCCAATTTTGACGAGGAAAACTTTTGTTTTTACACCCCCAGCCAAAAGGCGAGCCACCAATTTTAGCTGGTTAGATAGTCCATTATTCTTCGATCCTTCTGGCGCATTAAATGGATATTTTTCGGGGTATGTTACCGAAGATTCTGAAGAAGACTCATAAATCTCTGCGAGTCTTTTTATGTAAGTTTCCGACTTATCCTCAAGCCCTAAGATCCAATCCATCTCCTTTCCATAGGGAGACTCATCAAGGAATTCTGGAGGAAGCCCTCTATCATCCACCGTAAAAGAACCTTCCTCATTGACCTCTTCTTTAAACCCCTCTAAGGCATTTATTTGTGAAAGTAACCCTTGTGGACTGTTTCCTAAAGAAATTGAAGTTGGAATATTTCCTGTTTGATGAAAAAGCAGGGAAACATCGTTCCCCATTTCTAGTGCCAAAGGATCAGGCATCTCTTCTGAAGGAAAGTCGTCCGGATACGTAAGTGGAGCATATTCTGTTCCTAAATATCTACCGATCCAGCCAGAAGAAAAGTAATCTTCTGCACCACCACCCATAAACCAGATGTCTCTGCCGCGAAAGTGAGATCCATTATTTCTTTCATAAGAAACTCCTTGAAAAACAGCAGCCTTACCTGTATCATAAAGGTGCTTGAAGTCGTTCATATCTGGGTGTAGTCCCACTTGCTCCTCTGAAGCAACTGTGCTATCTAAGGGTATTAGCGTTCTATTTCCCACTTTGTATGGGATGGCAATGTTTGCTCGCCTGCTATAATATTCATCATAGTTTGCGATAGGTATGACTGTGTTTAGCCCATCATTTCCACCGTGCATCTGCAGAATGATCATTACTCGGTCATTCGTACTCTGCTGAGCAAGTCTTTGCAGCTCATTATTTGCACCCATCAATTTTAATGGAACTCCATGAAATGCAATTGGAGCTCCGGCTGCAAATCCCAGTTTCTTTATAAAATTTCTTCTTTTCATGTTTCTAGTCTTTTTCTAAAAGCAACATGGAATTCGCATAATAGACTTTTGAGTCGGATAATTTTTGTTCTAATTATGCTCATTACATTAATTGATATTCAGGAGATTGCAGGATTGAATTGAATAGGTTAGTCAACTGAGTAGCTACAGTAGTTGGATCTTGCCCAGTGGTCCATCTTATTGTCCATTGTGCTTCAGGATCTTCATCAATATTATCCAAAAAGACTCGTTTAAAGTAATTAAGTCTGGCAACTGTAATTTCGCTCGAATCATCTTCAAAACTCAAATCATCGGATACAGGTAAAAAGTATTGTATCACAGTAAGCATAAGCTCGTTGGCATTTGGAGCAACATCTGCAAAATTGTCCCTTACAAACTGCACAATATCTACTTGTCCCATTTCCATGACATTCCCATCCGAAATCCGTTCTCGAATGGAACCATATCGGTTCGCTAGATAATTCGGCGTAATCCAGCTTCTGTTAAAAATCGGAAATTGGTGGTATGCGGAATAGCCAGCTACCTCAAAAGGCTCGTAGTAATTCATACCTTGATTACCGATTTCATCTAAAATATTTTCAGCAAAGGCATAGTATAACTCTAGCTCCGTCTCGTAATTCGGAAAGGCTATTTCGAAATTCCGCATAAATCCTAGAACCAAATCAATTGGAGATTTTATAATACAGCCAAAGTTGTTATCTACGGCACCTGCTTCTGCTTCGTAAAAATGTGTGCTCGTAAAGAGCGCTTCAAGGACGGGCTGTATTTTAAACTCATTTGCAATAAATATGTCTGCTAAATCCTGAATAATACTTTCCTGTAGTGCTGGAGTTACTTCGTGATAAACGAAGAAGCGATAGATTTCTCGACAAATCGCAATGGGCGTTTGCTCCTGCTCATAAATCAAATCAACAAATTGGCTGATTTCGTCCAAAATACTTTGTTCCGTGGGGTTTCCACCTAATTGAAGTTCTTCGTTTGGTGTTACAGTGCCATTGTTGAGTCTTGCGCTGAATGTTTTAATCCCCTCTTCGTGCTGACTGGCTAATCTTACGATTTCGTCTTCTCCAAACTCATTTTGAATGGTAGTGTTGATTCCCTTAACTCTTCCTCTGGGAAGGCCTGTCTCTCGATCCAGTACTGCCTCTTCCAAAGAATTAAAGTCTATGAATAATTCAAATCCAGAGACTACTTTGGCTCCTTCTTGTACATCCTGCTCTGTGAAAACGAAGTAGTCTCCGTCAAATTCAGGTGGAGGTATGTTTCCTTCGAGTCCACGCCCAATGGAGTACAACTCCAAAAGTTCTCTTGCAAAGTTCTCATTTACACGATCTTTTACGTTGAGTCTACCGTCTAGGAAGCGGAGCATTGCATTATCAACGCACAGTTTTTTAGTAAGCTGTTTAAAATTTCTTGGAGCCATCGTTTCCATTGATCTGGGATCTCCAGGATCAGCATCTGGATCTTCAGGAGGAACTGTTAAGTCTTCTTGATCAAATGCGAATAGTCTGAACAAAGCTTGTTGGTAGTAAAGGGCCTTCCAGTCTCTTACAACTGATCGCTTGGTAGTAAAATGGGTATGAAAGAAAAATACTAATCGTTCTCTGAATATGTAAGAGAGCTTTTGAGCTTCTTCCAAGTTACTGTTATTGCCGAGTATTTGTCCAAGGTGCCACGTAAGAAAATCTTGTTCAAGGTTTTCTTCTTCTGCCGCCGGGTTTGGTACGGGAATTCCTGGGTCCGGCAATTCATTGTTGAAAAGCCGTTGGACTGCTTCAGTAGGGGTAAGTGTTGCGAAAGTATCTATTTCGGTTTTAGATCCTCCTAAGCAAGCCCGTCTTAATAAATGAGCAGCTCTTTTTATACCAAGGGTTCCGGTTAATTGGGTAAGAGGCATAGATGCTAATTTTCAATTTATAACTTGAAAATTAATTCTTTTATTATAAAATAAGTGATAAAAAATCTATAAATAGTTTAATTGTCATTTTAAATTGGCTCCATAGAAAAATATTTCGTCTCATGTAAATGGCCAAAGATACTTTGAGCCGATTATAATAAGATTTTTCGTTTCTTGTAATCTAAGAATGTCTTATGACACTAACCAATTAAAATCATCAAAATTGGACGAAAAAGAGTTCTTGTTTCTAATTAAACGTCACTCAGGAATAATACATAAAGTGATTTTTCTATATGTGGATCACCCCCAGGATAAAAAAGATCTTTATCAGGAGGTTCTTTTGCAAGCATGGAAGTCAATTGCTCGATTTAAGAGAGAATCGACTTTTTCCACATGGCTTTATAGAGTAGCACTGAACACAGTTTTGACTTATAGGAGGAAAGAGACTAGAATAGCTGAATTAAAGAATTCATTGGATGTGTTGGAATATGAAACTCCAAAACCGAATGAAAATTCAGATAAACTCATGAATGCTATCAAGAAGTTGAATGACACTGATAAAACAGTAATCATGCTCCACTTGGAAGATTACTCTAACGAAGAAATTTCCCAGATCACCGGTCTGAGTAAAGGCAATGTATCAGTAAAACTTCATAGGGTTAAGGTACTGCTGACAGATAAATTGAAACGACAAAAAAAATAGATATGGAAGAATCACTTAAAGAATTGTGGATTGAAGCAGATCATAAACAGATTCCTCAAAAAGAGCTAGACGAAAACTATATTATAAAATCTATACATATGAAATCCAAGCACATTATTAATCGTATGAAAAATAAGTTCATTTTTGATATTATTGGTCCTTTAATAGCTATTCCTACTATAACCTATTTCATGTTTATGATGGATCATGTATTAGCTTACATTATCAATATAACTTCCCTACTATTTTTAGGAGGTAGTCTTCTTTTATCCATAAGAGCTTATTTTATCCTTAACAATAACCTGGCTGGAAACCTTAAAGAAAGTCTCCTTTCATGCCATATGAAAATAAGGACTATTCTTTCCAATCAAACCTTCGTTGTTACTGTTTTGAGTGGAAATGTAGTCTTGGCTTTTCTTTTTAGGGCGATTATGACTGATCGCTTTGTTGCCAATGACATAAGAGCCTGGATACCTTACTTAGCTTCAATTTTGATAGTACTTCCAATAAGTTATCGACTAACTAAATGGAGCAATCAAAAAAAATTTGGAAACTATTTGCAATCACTTAAAAGAAACATTAATAGTTTAGATTAAAGTAGTTGAACACTCGCAACATCCTTATCATTAACTGAGTAATAAGCTTGTCAGCAGAGGAATAAGTTTGTCAAAAAGTCCTTAAAGGAGGGTGTGATTTCAGTATTTCGCTCCTTTTCTAGATTTTTAGAAATGAGATTTAAGTCAACATTCCTCCATCTACTTGGATAGTTTGTCCTGTAATATAAGAGGACATATCAGATCCTAAAAATATGCAGGCATTTGCCACGTCTTCTGGAGCTCCACCTCTTTTCAATGGAATGGCATCTCTCCAGCTTTGAACCGTTTTTTCATCTAATGCATCTGTCATTTCAGTTTCAATGAAGCCAGGTGCTATTGCATTACATCGTATTCCTCTAGATCCAAGCTCCAATGCTACTGACTTTGTAAACCCGATAATCCCTGATTTGGATGCGGCATAGTTTGCTTGTCCTGCATTTCCTTTCACTCCCACCACGGAAGACATATTAATAATGGATCCGCTTCGCTGCTTCATCATTGTTCTGCAGGCAGCTTTAACTGTATTAAAGCACGATTTAAGATTGATATTCATGATAGCATCCCAATCTGCTTCACCCATCCTCATTAGTAGATTATCTTTTGTAATGCCTGCGTTGTTGATTAGAATGTCCAAAGAACCGAAATCAGCAACAACATTAGTGATAAGTTCTTGAGCGGCTTCATAATCGGAAGCATCTGAGCGATACCCTTTAGCTTTAACTCCTTTTGAAGCAAGTTCTTTTTCAAGTGCTTCACCCTTTTCCACACTTGATAGGTAAGTGAATGCAACATTTGCTCCCTGCTCAGCATATTGCTCAGCAATTGATTTACCTATTCCTTTTGATGCACCTGTAATCAGCGCTGTTTTTCCTTTTAGTAGTTGCATTATCTAATATTGGTTTTTAATAATCCTCAAATATGCAGTTTTTAGATTTTTTTAAGAAACACAAAACAATCCCATTAATACTTATATGTATCTCGTTTCTCTTCTTATTTTTAGCGAATATAAATGGTGTTGGTTTCACGTATGATTCTTATGATTATTTTAATGCTGCAAAAAACTTAAGAGAATTCTTTTTTCGAGAAGAAATACTTGGCAAAATAATCAACCGTCCTCCATTTTATCCAGTGCTTATTGCTCCTTTCACCATCTTTGGAGAGTATGGTCTTACTCTTCTCTGCTTATTAATCTATTCAATAAACAGCTATCTCATTTTCCGATTGACCAGAATGCTTTTTGCAGATAATGAGGATATGTGGATCTCTAGAGTTTTGATCTTATTTTCTGTCACTATGCATCTGGTGCATGCCTTTTTATGGACCGAAGGATTAATCATATTATTGGTTTTAGCTCAGCTAAACATACTTTTCAAAATGAGGAGAGGAAGTAAGGAAATGATATTTCTTACGCTGTTTGGTCTGATTAGTATTCTTACAAAAAATGGAATGATGCTCATGGTTCCTGTTTTTGCCTCTGCAGGTGTTGTTGTAAGTCGAGTGAAATCAAAGTGGCTATGGTCCTTACTGTATATAATAGTATGTTATGGTGCATTTGAGGTATACAGATATTATTTTGGTCAATCTTCAATAGGTGAGATTGCTGTCAGGACGAATTTTTTTGGGTGGAATTACCTGAATGTAATTTCTATTTGGTTGATGCCAATGAAAGTAAACACTGGCTTGCGTTTAATTCTAACGGGAGCTTTTATATTGATTGCATGTACTACTTACATCTTCAGATTTAAAAAATATGATACTCCTATACATGGTATAGTAATTATTTTTTCTGGATACACATTACTTAGATCTTACTATTCTCATATAGATTTCCATGAGTCAGAAAGGTATTTAAGTATTGTGTACCCAATCTTTATTTTGATGATAATTGGATTATTCAATCACCTCAAGAAAGATTTTGGTAAAACAGGGTATTACTTTTATTATGTTTTTATATTCTACCTCTTAGTATATACAATCCTAAGAGCAATCAATAATGATATCTTCTGGATTGCTCAACGTCTATTTTCGAATACTTAATGGACTATCGATTTCATTTTATTCTTAAGAAGACGTACACAGATGTTTTGCTGTAGATCGGAGATGACTATCCGATCTTAGTAAATAACCATGATTTTTCTGATTGCAACCCGACTTGGGGCATTAGCGAGCAATTTGATGATTCGAATAGAGTTTAGTTAATAAAATGAGGCAATCATGGCATGAATTTGGTAACTATTTTAAATAGTACCAACCATTTTAATATGAAAATCTATATAAGTATCCTCAGTGTTGTATTATCCTTAACAGCTTATGCACAGTCATCTATTTTGATAAATCAAAGCAGATGGAATGATCCAGTTGCCTGGCAAAACTCTTCCACACCGACAATAAAAGCATTTGGAGAGCATAGTGATTCTTTGAAATCTATCTATAAAACTGAGTTTCTTTTTCATAATAATAGATACTATCATGTGACTTCCTGGGCGGATTACTATTTATGGTTTACTCAGAAATATTCTTATATGTTTAATCTTAATGCTGAATTGTATAAATACTACCACCAGGCAGGAGATAATTTTGCTATGATGGATTTCGTATTTAATTTCCATCGAGGAGGCATATTACCTACAATTCGGGTGGACTTAGGTAATGGAGAAAGTCTAGATGTTCGCAGTTATGCGTTTGATACGAATCGATTCAATAGAGAAAGCAACAAATATAGAAGGAGACAAAATCTTAAACACATAGCTAATGGACCTTCTGTTCATGTTAAGCCTACTTTTATAGGGAGTAGTGGTCAAATAGGTTCCAGCACAGGAGTTAACACACAGGATCGTAGCGCTGTAATAGGTTCTAATGGACAAAATGCTAACTCAGCTCATATTTCAAGACCAAAAGATCAATAAGAAGATTATTTTTGCCGAAAAAAATAACTATGGCATCTAAATATGATCTAATTGTAATAGGTAGTGGACCAGGCGGATATGTAGCCGCGATTAGAGCTTCGCAGCTCGGGATGAAGGTAGGAGTAGTTGAAAAGTCAGAGCTTGGTGGTGTTTGTTTGAACTGGGGTTGTATTCCGACAAAAGCTCTCCTAAAGAGTGCACAAGTTTTTGAATATATCAATCATGCGGAGGATTACGGTATTAAGGTAAAGGATGCCAAAGCTGATTTTACTGGGATGGTGAAGAGAAGTAGGGATGTTGCCGGAGGAATGAGTAAAGGAATTCAATTCTTATTTAAGAAAAACAAGATTGATCATATAGCGGGACACGGTACTCTTAAGAAAGGTAAGAAAGTAGAGGTAAAGGATGCAGAAGGAAAAGTGACAACTTATGATGCTAATCATATTATTCTAGCTACTGGTGGAAGAGCTCGTGAGCTTTCCAACCTACCAATAGATGGGAAGAAAATCATTGGATACAGAGAGGCAATGGTTTTGGATAAGCAGCCGAAAAAAATGGTGGTAGTTGGTTCTGGAGCGATTGGAGTCGAGTTCGCTTATTTCTACAAATCAATTGGTACTGAAGTAACAATCGTAGAGTTCATGGATAGAATTGTGCCAGTAGAAGATGAGGAGGTAAGCAAGCAACTGGAAAGAACTTACAAGAAGTCAGGAATGAAGATTATGACCAGTTCTGAAGTAACGAAAGTAGATACGAAAGGTGCTGGCTGTAAGGTGACGGTTAAAACTAAGAAAGGTGAAGAACAACTTGATTGTGATGTTGTTCTTTCAGCGGTAGGTGTAGCTACAAATATTGAGAATCTTGGACTTGAGGATGTTGGAGTGAAGACTGAAAAAGGGAAAGTGCTGATTGATGATTACTATAAAACAAATATAGATGGCGTTTATGCTATTGGTGATATCGTTAAAGGGCAAGCACTTGCTCACGTAGCTTCAGCCGAAGGAATTATTTGCGTTGAGAAGATTAAGGGAATGCATGTTGACCCATTGGATTATAATAATATTCCTGGGTGTACCTACTGTTCTCCGGAAATTGCCTCTGTTGGATATACAGAGAAAGCCGCTAAGGATGCAGGCTATGAAGTGAAAGTTGGTAAATTTCCCTTTTCGGCTTCAGGCAAAGCTAAGGCAGCTGGAGCATCTGATGGATTTGTGAAGCTTGTCTTTGATGCGAAGTATGGTGAGTGGCTAGGAGCTCATATGATTGGAGCTAATGTAACTGAAATGATTGCTGAGGCAGTATCTGCAAGAAAACTTGAAACAACTGGTCACGAAATCATTAAAACTGTACATCCTCACCCAACAATGAGTGAGGCAGTGATGGAAGCTGCAGCGGCAGCTTACGATGAAGTTATTCACTTGTAAGCTCTAAACGCAACAAAACATAAGGCCTTGATTATTCAGGGCTTTTTTATGCCAGTACTTTTTTAGCTTCTTTCACAGCATATCTATGCCCACTTAATACCCGCTTCAAGTCTTCTAATACAGCAGATCCAGTAGGTAATGCTCCAGCTCCTTTACCAATAGCGATATGTTGGCCGCTTGTCAATGTATCAATGCTGATAGCATTATTCTCAAAATCAACACTGAAAAGATAATCCTGTGGCCCAACTTTTTCCGGCTTAACAGAGCAATGAATTCCTCCATTTATCTTCTCAATGGTAGCTATCGGTTTGATTTTTTTTCCTTGATGCTTGGCCTTTTTGATATCTGTTTCGGTGACCTCTTCAATACTTTTCAGTTCGCAGCTTTTCATAGAAGTAACTTCACCAAATGCATGATAGGCAAGAATAGAGAGCTTGTTCGAGGCATCCATACCACTTACATCCAATACGGGATTACTTTCAGCAAAACCTTTTTTTTGAGCATCGTTTAAAGCTTTTTCATAAGTCCATTTATTTTGTTGCATCTGGGTAAGAATGTAATTGGAAGACCCATTGAGGATACCTCTAATCTTTGTTATTTCCTGATTTTTCAGAAATCCATCTACCGAATGAACAATAGGGATTCCACCTCCTACTGCAGCTTCATAAAGAAATGAAGTGGAATGCTCAGTATGCCATAGGGCAACCTGATCCAAAGATTCTCCAATCATCTTTTTATTGGCACTAATAACATGTTTTTTGTTAATTAGCGCGCTTTCAACAAATTGCTTTGCAGCATTAGCATCATCAATTAGTTCAATCACAATATCTATATCCGAGTCATCCAAAATTTCAGAAGGATTATCCGTGAAATACAATTCATGATTGATGCGAGGAAGGTCCAATCTCTTCACACATATTTTTTCAATGTCAACAGGCAAGTGAGGATGCTTTTTCAGAGCTTCAGTGAAGCCTTGACCTACAGTGCCAAATCCAAATAATCCTATTTTTTTATGATTTTTCATTGTAATTCTTTTTTTAAAATGGAGGTTATTTGCTCGGTTTCAAGCAAAAATCCATCATGACCATATAGGCTCTGAATTGGATAAAAAATAGCATTAGGGATGTAGTTATAAATCACTTCTTGCTCACCTGGAGGGAAGAGGAGATCTGTTTCTATTCCAATCACTATGGCTTTTGATTCTATTCTAGAAAGCGCACTTGCTATACCCTCTTTATTGATTCCTATATTGTGACTATCCATCGCTTTTGACAAATAATAATAACTGTAAGGTGAAAATCGTTGGCTCAGTTTATTTCCTTGATACCTCTGATATGAGGCAGCAGAAAAATCATCAATCCGATCATCTTCATCACATTGAGTAGCATTGTAGATATCTTGGTTTCGATAAGAAAGCATGGCTATGGCTCTTGCTGATTCAAGCCCCTCATTGATATTTGAGGCACTTTTTAGTGCCATTCGCTGAGCTTCATTGAAAGCAATCCCCCAAGCGGAGTGTTTAGCATTTGTAGCAATGGGAACAATAAATTTAAAAAGGCCTGGCTCTTCTACAGCCCATTGCAATAACTGCTGTCCGCCCATTGATCCACCTAGTCCAATTTTAATTTTTCCAATACCCAAGTACTCTTTGAGTTTTTTATGAGCATTGACTATGTCACGGATGGTTATAATTGGAAAATGCAAATCCTCGGGTTCTAGGCTTCCATAGCAAGATCCCAGCATATTAGCGCAGACAATGAAGTAGTCATTTGGATTGATAAGATCTTTTTCTCCTACCAATCCGGGCCACCATTCGAATGGATCGCTGTTAGCTGTTAATGCATGAAAAACCCAAACCACATTGGATTTTTCCGAATTTAATTGCCCATAAGTTGTGTATTGGATCCTAAGATCCTGAAGAGTATTTCCACTCTCCAGAATCAAAGGTTCCTCAACTTTATAATTAACCGAATTAGACTGTTGTACTGCTTGCATATACTTTTGAAAAAGCTTGCTCAAAATCTGCTTTTATGTCGTCTATATGCTCAATTCCCACAGAGACTCTTAAAAGATTTGGAGCTACTCCCGCATCCAATTGCTCTTGGTCTGTAAGCTGCTGATGTGTAGTAGCAGAAGGCTGTATAATCAGAGTTTTTGCATCCCCAACATTTGCTAAATGGCTGACTAAATTTAGGCTATCAACGAACTGGGTGGTCTCTAATTTTTCCCCTTTCAAAATGAAGGATAGAACGCCACCAAATCCGTTTGCTAGGTACTTCTTACCAAGTTCATGATAAGGGCTACTTGCCAATCCGGGATAGTTTACTTTCTCAACTAAAGCATGATTCTCTAGCCACTGAGCAAGTTCAAGTGCATTGTCAACTGTTCGTTGAACTCTTAGTGAAAGCGTCTCTAAACCTTGTAAAAGCAAGAACGAATTAAATGGGCTTAGTGCAGCGCCAAAATCTCTCAAACCTTCTACTCTAGCTCGTATTGCGAAAGCTATATTGGGAAGTCCTAGTGGGTTCCCTTCTCCAAAGACTTCCCAAAATTTTAGTCCATGATACCCTTCAGAAGGCTCTGTAAACTGAGTGTATTTCCCATTGCCCCAATTGTAGTTTCCACTATCAACAATCACACCTCCTATGGTAGTCCCGTGCCCTCCAATCCACTTTGTGGCAGAAGAAGTAACAATTGCTGCTCCATGTTCTATTGGGCGAAATAAATAGCCAGCAGCTCCGAAAGTGTTGTCAACGATTAAAGGGATATCATAATCTTTCGCCACTTCGGCAATCGCGTCAAAATCAGGAATATTGAACTCAGGATTACCGATGGTTTCCAGATAAATTGCCTTTGTGTTCTGGTCAATCAGTCTTTCAAAGTCAGAAGCCTTATCGCTTTTTGCAAACCTAGCTTCAATTCCTATGCGCTTAAATGCGACCTTAAATTGATTGAATGTGCCTCCATATAGGTAGGAAGTAGATACAAGGTTGTCTCCAGCCTGTAGAATATTATTCAAAGCTAAGAATTGAGCAGCCTGACCTGATCCTGTAGCGACAGCAGCAACTCCACCTTCCAAAGCAGCAATTCTTTTTTCGAATACATCAGTAGTCGGATTCATGATTCTGGTATAGATATTTCCAAAATCCTTGAGTGCAAATAAATTTGCTCCGTGCTCTGAGTCTTTAAAAGTGAATGAAGTTGTCTGATAGATTGGGACTGCTCTTGAACGAGTCGTTTCATCTATCTCTTGTCCAGCGTGAAGCTGAAGTGTTTCATATTTTAATTCTTGTGACATGATTATTCTTATTTAGTTGATTGAAAATGAGATTGGAGTTGTATTAGTCAGATTATCATTCACAGGGCATCTGTGATTGATTTCGGCTAACCATTTCTTTTTTAATTCAGGATCGATGTTTGATGTAGTGTGAAGTCTAACATCAATATTTTTATATCCGGCTCGATCTTTTAATGACTTTCCGAAGAGTCTGTTGGGGTTAAGGTATCCGTCAATATCTACCTTGAAATTTTCAAGACGAATTTTGAATTCCTCAGCAACTATGTGTGCAACAACATTTATACACCCTGCATATCCAGCGAGAACGTACTCTACTGGATTTGGTGCTTCATTCGTACCTCCAAGTGCCTCAGGCTCATCCACTATCAGGTCGAATCCTCGTGTTTGTACTTTAGTTTTAGCGGAAGATTCACTGACAGAACTCACGGAAAATTTTAATTCTTTTGACATGTTCTTTAGACTTTAGATGTTTGACTCAAGATGATAGATCATCATTTCAGAGTCATGAAAAGGACGATAGATTCTAAAATCTAGGATCTACCGTTTGAAAAAGATGGATTTATCGTAAATAACTGATCAAGACAATTAATAGAATGGATTTTTCCGGATGAAGGCGCACTTCGTCCTAAGATGATCACAAACCCAGATGGATCAAATGAAAATTAGCAGCAGCTATAACAGCAACACCGACCGGCGTTGGCGCAATAAATAAATGAAGATTTGCGGGTTAAGAAACCCGATGTTTTTTTTCTGAAATGTTTGAATTGGTTCATAGCAATCAATTTATATTTCAGGAATTAGCACCGTTCCGATTTTCGGGGGGTTGCTAGCGCGTCATAAAGCCTGTCTCTCGGCGCTTCTTTATAAATCGATACATGATCGATTTGATGATGCAAACGTAGAGAAGGAATTTTGGTTTTACCAAATTTTACGAAAAGATTTTTTTTTCTGGATTGATTTGATGAAACTTTGTACATCTGAAAAAGAATTGAATCAATCAATTACGATAGTACCCAATTTTTTCAGGCCAGCTGCAGCACCGGCCAGGCTTCTGCCTGCCATATAATTTAGTGTTGTCTACGAGGCAACCGTACTCCGCAATCTTCCAATAATTTATTCACTTTTCAACTTCTACAATGAACTCGTTCATCGTTCAGGTTGCTTCTTCTGATCATACTCATTTTGCCTTTGAGATTTGTGAGCTGATCGAAAAAAGCGCCAAGCTAAGAGGAACCGGTATCGCAAAGCGATCATCGGACTATATCGTACAAAAAATGGTCGAAAAAAAGGCCATTATAGCTGTTTTAGATAAAAATATGCTAGTTGGCTTTTGCTACATTGAAACATGGGGCGACAAGCAATATGTTGCAAATTCGGGCTTGATAGTCAAGCCTGAATACCGTTCAACTGGTATTGCAACTAAGATTAAAAAGCTTGCATTTGAGCACTCAAAAAAAATGTTTCCGAGTGCTAAATTATTTGGTTTGACCACCTCTCTGCCTGTGATGAAAATTAATTCTGAACTAGGATATCAACCTGTCACCTACGACAAGCTTACGACCGATGATGCCTTTTGGAACGGGTGCCAAAGCTGTGTGAATTATGAAATTTTAATGAGTAAAAATAAAGGCAACTGCATGTGTACAGCAATGCTTTTTGATCCTAAAAAGAAATCTAAAAATCGCTGGAATGTCGTGAAGAAGTCCAAACTCTATGGACGATTTATGAAAATGAAAAGGACTCGATTAACCAAAAGTGTAAGATCAAATTCAGTTTAAATTTTTTTGAAAGTAATGATTATGGAAAAAATTAGAGTGGGAATCATAGGTGCGGCCGGGTATACTGCAGGTGATTTATTGCGAATCCTTATCCATCATCCAAATGTGGAGATAGTCACTTTGCAAAGTCAAAGTCAGGCAGGAAAGAAAGTGTCAACGGTACATACAGACTTAATTGGGGATTCGGAGTTTGCCTTCTCAGCAACTATTAAGTCGGATGACTTAGACGTAGTTTTTCTGTGTAAAGGACATGGAAAATCGCTGAGGCTTATTGAATCAAGTCCTGATTTATTGAATATCAAAGTGATAGATTTAAGTCAAGATTATCGATTGCAAGGAAATCATGATTTTGTATATGGGCTGCCCGAAATCAATCGAGCTCAAATCAAATCTGCGACACATATCGCTAATCCTGGTTGCTTTGCTACAGGAATTCAATTAGGTATTTTGCCCGCTATTAAAGCTTCTTTCATCGATGGAGATATCCATGTTTCTGGGATAACTGGCTCAACAGGCGCTGGGCAATCATTCTCAACTACTTCACATTTTAGTTGGAGAACCAACAATGCAAGTGTGTATAAGCCTTTTGTTCATCAACATCTAAATGAAATTGGTGAAAGTTGTGTACTTCTAGATGATCAGTGGAATGGTCGAATCAATTTTGTTCCTTATCGAGGGGCTTTTTCACGCGGAATTATAACAACTTCTTATTTCGCGACAGAGGTAAGTGATGAAGACTTACGAGTTGCCTACGAAGAGGCTTATGAAAGTCATCCTTTTACCTATGTAAGTGATCATAATCCAGATCTGAAAATGGTGGTCAATACAAATAAAGCTATAGTTTATCCAAAAGTAATAGGAGGTCAAGGGATGGTTATTTCAGTAATTGATAACCTTCTCAAAGGAGCTTCTGGACAGGCGGTGCAAAATATGAATCTTCTATTTAATCTGGACGAAAAAACAGGACTCAATCTTAAAGCTTCGGCATTCTAAATATGATTAAGGAAAAAATAGCAATTATTGGTGCGGGTAATTTGGGAATTGCAATTGCAAAGGGACTGGTCGAAAAAGGGCTGTCTAGCTCAGATAAAATCACTCTCACAAGGCGAAGCATGCAACCCCTTTCAATCATGGAAGCCAATGGCTTTAACGTTTCAAATCAAAATAATAAAGCAGTAGCAGATGCTGGAATTGTTGTGCTATGTGTTCAGCCCAGTCAATTGGAACTACTTTCTGTTGAGATCAAACCTCACCTCAAAAGTGGGCAAGTGGTTGTTTCTGTTATTACTGGGATTTCGATCAAGAAGATTGAAGCATTGTTAGGAAGCAAAGCGGCATTGATTAGAGCTATGCCAAACACCGCCGTAGCTATTGGAGAGTCAATGACTTGTATTTCCGCTGTTGATCAACCCAAAGAGATTATTGCACAAGTAGAATTACTTTTTGGAGCTCTGGGTAAAACATTGGTGATTAATGAAGAATTGATGCAAGCAGCAACTGTTCTTGGAGCGAGCGGAGTAGCGTTTTTTATGCGCTACCTCAGAGCCGCTACTCAGGGTGGAATTCAAATGGGTTTTGATGCTAAGGATGCACAATTAATAGCTGTCCAGACTGCTAAAGGAGCAGCATCTTTGATTCTAGAACAAGAATCTCACCCTGAGGTGGAAATAGATAAAGTCACTACTCCACAAGGATGCACTATTGCTGGGCTAAACGAGATGGAACACAAAGGATTTAGCTCAGCGCTCATCCAAGGCATCATGACTTCCTTTAACCTAATCACCAACATGACCAGCATTGCTGGAATAAACAAGAAAGTAGATGGAGTTATTTGACGTATATCCAAGATATGATATTGAACCTATAAAAGGGGAAGGCTGCTATGTGTGGGATACCACAGGAACTAAATACCTGGACCTGTATTGCGGCCATGCTGTTGTTTCAGTCGGCCATTCTCATCCACACTATGTTTCAAAGGTAGCGGAGCAGCTATCGAAACTTGGATTTTATTCCAATTCAGTAAGGATCTCTATGCAAGAAGAACTGGCTGATAAATTAGGAGAATTATCTGGCTATTCAAGCTATAATCTTTTTCTATGCAATTCAGGAGCAGAAGCGACTGAAAATGCAATGAAACTAGCTTCATTTCATACAGGAAGAAAGAAGATTATTGCATTTGATAAGGGTTTTCATGGACGTACTTCGTTAGCATTGGAAGCAACTGATAATCCAAAAATTCTTGCGAAGGTTAATCAAAATGGGAACGTAAAGAGGTTGCCACTAAATGATTTGAAATCAGTAGAAAAAGAACTTGATGAAACAGTAGCAGGAGTGATAGTAGAAGGAATACAAGGAATTGCTGGTGTATATGAGCCAACATCAGAATTTTTGAATGGACTGAAAAAATTGTGCGAATCAAATGGATCTCTATTGATTGTTGACGAAGTGCAATCTGGATATGGAAGATCGGGTAAATTCTTTGCTCATCAGCACTATGGAGTTACACCTGATATAATTACCACTGGAAAAGGAATGGGAAATGGATTTCCAATTGGCGGAGTACTGATTTCCCCGGAAATAAAGGCCTGGTTTGGAATGCTAGGTACGACATTTGGTGGAAATCACCTTGCTTGTGCAGCAGGTCTTGCTACACTAGAAGTTTTGGAAAAAGAAAACTTGATCGATAATGCGAAGCAAACTGGGGAGTATCTGATATCCTCTCTAAATGAAATTGAAGAGGTTGTTGAAGTGAGAGGAAAAGGGTTAATGATTGGAGTTGAGCTAGAAATTCCGTCAAAAGAAGTGCGGAGACAATTGCTTTTTGAGCATCACATTTTTACGGGATCTTCTGACAATCCAAATACGGTAAGACTCTTACCACCACTTTGTTTGTCAAATAACCAAGTAGATCAAGCGGTTGGTGCTATTAACAAACTGATAAAATCGTGAAATATTTACACTTTTTTGAAGGCTCAAGTGGCCATCATTTAACTACTTCTTTTTGTGAAAAAACCTTAAGAGAATTGTGATGAAGAGCTTAAACATTGTGAAAATTGGTGGAAATGTAATTGACAATCAAGATGCGTTAAATGAATTTATACTCGCATTTTCTAAGCTAGAAGGATACAAATTACTCGTTCATGGAGGCGGAAAAATCGCTACCAAAATGGCAGAAAATCTTCATTTAAAAACCAAAATGATAGAAGGCAGGCGGATCACAGATGATCACATGATCGATGTAATCACCATGACGTACGGAGGATTAATCAACAAAAAAATAGTGAGCCAAATGCAATGCTATGGAATAAATGCTGTGGGTTTATCAGGTGCAGATGGAAATTTGATTCTTTCTGAAAAGAGATCAAAGAAAGATGATATTGATTTTGGTTGGGTAGGAGATCCAAAACAAGTGAATGGCAAATGGCTCAGAAGCTTGATCATGGAAGAGCTAGTTCCGATTATTGCTCCTTTAACGCATGATGGCAAGGGAAACCTGTTGAATACCAATGCTGATACTATCGCGAATGTAGTAGGAGTGGCGTTGAGTTCTTTTTTTGATGTTTCTATCAATTATTGCTTTGAGCTCAATGGTGTACTTGAAGATATTCATAATCAATCTACATTGATTAAAGACATCACTTATGAGAAATACCAGATTCTTAAAAAAAACGGAGTGATAGTTCAAGGCATGGTACCAAAACTTGAAAATGCATTTGATGCAATTCAAAAAGGAGTAAAAGGAGTACGAATCATGAATCATCGGTCCATTTCAAAACTTGAAAAGGAATATTATGATGAGTTTACCACTATTCATTGAATAGCGGGCTCAAAGCTGAATTCTAGAATGAGTATTCTTGGTTTAAGTTGGCTTGAATTGCTGCATAGCCTAAATTCACATCTTCAATACAAAATTATGGGTAAACTAATCATCAATAATCACGCTGAGTTTGAAGCGCACCTGGGAAAGGTGATGGGAGAATCAGAATTTCACCAAATCACTCAAGAGCAGATCAATAAGTTTGCGGATGCAACTTTAGATCACCAATGGATTCATACCGATCCCGAAAAAGCGAAGGAAGGACCTTTTGGAACTACAATTGCACATGGATATTTGACACTTTCTCTTATGCCTTATCTATGGGAGCAGATAGCTCAATTTAACAATGTGAAGATGCTCGTGAATTATGGAATTGATAAGTTGAAATTTGGCCAAGCGGTGAAGGTCAATGACGAGATCATGTTAACTGCTACTCTTAAATCACTTGCGAACTTGCGGGGTATATCTAAGGCTGAAGTGAATGCTCTATTGGAGATTAAAGGAGAGAAGAAACCAGCATTTACCGCTACGATGGTTTTCTTATATCATTTTGAATAAATGCAAAAAGCCCCGTGTGGGGCTTTAAATTAAATAATTAAAAATATTTGTTAACTAGGTATCTTGAATAGGATATTTTGAATCATCTTTTGCCTTACATTTTCTCCATTCACTTTGGCTGGAACCCACTTAGGTGAATTCATCAACACACGAACAGCCTCCTTATCACATGATCCGCCCATTCCTTTCACCACATGAACATCGGAGAGGCTACCGTCTGTCTCTACAATGAATTGAACAAATACTCGGCCTTCCTTCTTAGCTTCATAAGCATCTTTCGGATATTTAAGATCAGTAGACATGTATTCATAAAAAGCTTCTATTCCACCTGGAAATGAAGCGGATTCTTCAACCACGGTAAATACATCGCCACCCAGTTCTTGAACTTCGATAGTTTTTGAGAATAAATCCGAATCTTGACTGACAATCATTATCACATTATTACTGTCGCCTTCTTTGTTGACAAAAATTTTCGCAATCTGTCCAGGATCGTATGAATTCAGTTTTTCAATACTTGATTCGTTTTCTAAAGTGGTTTCTATCACTGCGTACTTTACTCCAGGGTTGTTTTTTTTCAACTCACCCAAGGCTGCTTTCACATCTGCGGAATAGTCAATCTGTTGATTACTTTCTTCAGCGATTCGCTTAATTTCTGACTCGAGCTCATCTTCGCAGGCAAACATGGCTCCAGAGACGGCCACCAAAGTAGCTATACTAGCTACTTTCCAAATACTGATTTTCTTTTTCATCTTTTTCATAAAATTTAATCGGTTAAAAATGGGAGCGTCATCGAATGAACTGGCCAGGTCCATTCCATGCGCTTTCAAGGTGCACTGCACCAAGGTCTTTGTGTATGTGGTATCATTAATCTTTAGTGCATAATTATCCGCCTCATACTCATGTACAATTTTTAATTCTTTGATCATGAGCCACACCGAAGGAAGCCACCAAAAGAAAATGGTGAGAGTATGGAATAGCAAAAGATCAATCGTGTGTAGTCTTTTGGCATGTCCCTGCTCGTGCCTAAGAATGTCAGCAGGATTTTCAAAGTTTTTAGGATCAATAAAAATCAATTTGAAAAATGTAAAACTATTTTTCAATCCAGAGACTTTTCGAATAGCGATCTCATCTAGTGAATCAGTTTCACTTTGCAGGTACCAGCCATATATCTGCATAAGCGTCAGGATTAGCTTAAGGACGAAAATGGTGCTTATTATTCCTATGAGGATTAGGTGCCAGGGTAATTCAATTGACTCTCGCTCGATTGCAGTTGAAAATACTGGAAGAATAACCGCTTCCATATCTATGGTAGGGATGTTAGCCTTAGTCGGAATTTCAATGACTGGAAGTATCAAGCTTAAAATCGTTGATCCGACGAGGAAAAATCGCAGAAACCCTAGCTGTGTTTCCTTGGCAAGCATCACTTTATAAATTCCGAAGAATAGCAGATGCAGAATTGAAAATTCGATGATATACGTTATCATGATTGATCTTTTTTAAGTTCTTCCAGAAGTCTTTCTAAATCTTTCACACTCATTTCCTTTTCCTTGGTAAAGAATGATACCAGATCTTTATAGGACCCACTGAAATATTTATCTACAAATCGTCCAAGATATTTTTTACTGTAATCTTCTTTGTCTATTAGGGGATAATAGCGGTGAGATTTCCCAAAAGCTTCGTATCCAACAAAGCCTTTTTTTTCCATGATTCGAATGAGAGTGGAGATTGTGTTGTATGCTGGTTTAGGATCATTGTATTGCTCAATGATGTCCTTGACAAAGGCTTTTTCTAAACCCCAAAGAATTTGCATGATCTCCTCTTCTGCTTGTGTTAACGGCTTCATATAGCTTTGAACTAATTTATTAGTTTCAAAACTAATGATTTAGTTTTAACATACAAATACTTTCAAACTAATTTTTTAGTTGAGGGAGGTGGGCGATAAAAAAACCTTGACGTTCAATCATCAAGGCTTTGTTTTGACTATCTAAGAAACCCTTTTACGGACGAAACATTAAGTTTTATTGAGTCTGGTATATCTAATAGAGGGTTAGGGCGTACTAACTCTGGGATTAGTGTTGTGGAAAAACTCCCTACAAAAATACATACATCATCAATTTCGGTATTTGTCCTAAAGACAGATTCCCTTGATAAGTAAATGCTATCTAATTCAAAAGACGTCCCTTGGAGAGATGAGTAATTATAATTTTTATCTGGGCCTTCAATTAACATTGATATGCTTGAAAAATTTTCTTCACTTTTGAAAAAAGAATTTGTAGGAACAATAGGATAATCATCCGGATTGAATTCACTAGGGACTTCATAAATCGTAACATTCAAGGGATCTATTTTTTCGCTCTGTACTAATCCAAAATAGATGTCAATGTTTTTGCTAAATGAAGAGACAAAACCACCAGAATTGACTCCTGCAAATGATCCAAAGTGTGGATTTTTGCCCTCATCCAAGCTAATAGTTTCAGTAAGGTTTCCAGCCGTGTAATATTGGATTACTCCCTTTAGATGGTAAGTATTTAAAAAATCTCCAGTAAGATTCTTTTGACTTACTGGATCATCATTACACGAGGCTGTAATTGCGAGGATTAGTAAAACGAACGTCAACTTTTTCATAGTATTCGAAATTTTGTCAGTAAAGAGTTGTATTTACCTGTTTATATAGAAAGAAGGACAGCCATATTTTGAAATGGTTACTTTGATTAATAAAAAAAACCTTGACATTATTGCCAAGGTTTCCATATCTAATTGAATTGGACAATGAATATCCATTGCATAAGGTTATTATTTCCTATTTCTTAAGCAGAGTACTATCATTCATAAACTGAGTAATAGAATATTTAGCAACCATTTCAATTTGCTCGTCAGTCAATCGTTCAGAGAAGGAGGGCATCTTTCCCTTGCCATTTTTTAACTGATTAATTCTATAACTAAGTGATTTAGTTGATATAGTAAGGTCTTTTGCCCCTTTCCGTCCCTTTTTTCCATCCTTTCCGTGACATCTTACACACTTTGTGCGATATATATTTTCGCTCTTTGAGACATCACTTGCTGATATATTTCCACATTTCAAAAAAAGAACATTGAAAATTATAAAAATGGACAGGATAACGTAAAACCCATTAAAAACGCGTTTCATCTTAATTATTGGTTTAAAATGCAATACCTGTATGAAGACCAACGGTAAGGGCACTAAACCTATCTTCGCCACCTAAAGGCAATTCAATTTTTCCGAATCTAACTGGCAAAACAAGTTCTAAGAAGAAAGCCCCATTTTCACCAAGAGAAAACGATTTGTTAAGTAATGGTGTGAAGCCATAAGCTTGAGACCCTGTCTCAAATGCAAGTCTATTCCCAAAGGTAAAACCGGAACCAAGCCCAAATAATACACCTGGGTGGAATAACAGGTTATTCATCTTTCCATCTTCTATAAATGGAACAATCTCTACGTCGAACGCTAAATTTTCTTTGATTCCGATGTTGATCCCCGTAGGAAACCCAACAACATAGTTATCTGAGATAGAAGTAGTTTCTCCATCGCTAAATGTGATCAATGGGTGTACCATTCCAAAATGTCCACCAAGCTTATTCTGAGCAATGGTTGTGGCACTTATTCCAAATACAATGGCTAATAAAAATAGATGTTTCATATTGATATTGGTTAGTTATTATATTGATATTTATTGTGTTGATGACGCACTTCCCGTGCTTTGACTTTGTTTTAATGAGTTTAAAAAGCTGATGATATCATCTGTTTCCCTTTCTGAAATTTGTTCATCGAGTTGAACCTGAGCCATGATTTTCACTGCCTCCTTAAGAGTTTTTATGCTGCCATCATGAAAATAGGGATATGTTTCAGTTACATTTCTTAGAGATGGTACCTTGAACACAAATAGATCATCCTCATTTTTAGTGACTGAGTATCTACCTGAATCTATTTTTTGGCTCTTTGTATATTTCCAGTAACTGTCAAATACACCAAACTCCTCAAATCCATCTCCTAGCAATTTTCCGGAATGACATTCGGCGCATCCCTTATCAATAAAAACCTTCATTCCTCTTGTTTCGCTTGAAGAGAGAACTGCGTTACCAGCCAAGAAATCATCAAATTTGGATGGCGTAGTTAAGCTTTCAATATAGTTTGCAATAGCCTCGGAGATGTTTTCCATAGAAACATCTTGATTTGGATATACCTCGCCAAAGGATTTAGCATAGAACTCAATCTTGCTCACTTTCTTAACAATGAATTCTTCACTTGGCATGGACATCTCAACATCTGTCAGCATTGGCATTCTTATTTGTTCTTGTAACGTTTGGGCTCTTCCATCCCAGAATTGAGAAGATTGGAGATGTGTATTAAGAATGGTTGGAGAATTTCTTTTGGTAAGAGCTCCTCTTGCGCCATTTGAAAAATCAAGGTTATCAACCCCGAATTTTTTAATATCATGGCAAGAATTACAGCTAATTGAATTGTCTATTGATAGTCTCTTTTCAAAAAACAAAGCTTTTCCAAGTACTACCTTGGGGTTATTCTTATCCAAGCTTGATTTAGAAATTGACTCGAAATTATCGTTTGCAAGTTGAATCAGATTTGATTCACTCTTTGAAGATTCTGATTTACACCCGACTCCTAAGAGTACCACAAGGATTAAGCATGTTAAATTTTTCATCGGTTAATTATTTAATAGTTCTACCAGTTGAAAACAGACGAGGGTTCATCTTTTATTTTTTTCACCCAAAAGGCCATATACAAGAGTCCAAAAACCATTGTAATGAACCAAGAATAGATTCCGAGGGCATTGTCAAACTGGGTAACTAGCACAGCGGTGACAGAACCTATGTAGCTTCCGATCATTTTAGATGAATGATATTTTAACCACATAAATTCATTGCTTGGAACCTTAAAAAATTTGAAATCAGCCCATACATTTATAACTCCTACAATACCATAAACAATGAGTGGAATCCCCCAGAGATCGCTTGAGTTGATCATATATATGCCATATAGAAGCATTCCTACAGAAATGATTCCCATTATTAAAGAAATCAGCTTATCAAATCTTTTAACTTTATCAGGAGAGAATATGGTTTTAAATTTTAGTGACCTATATCCTGATAATGCTAAATAGAGCATGAAAAACCCTATGAATATCATCATCGGGTTTGTATAATCAGGAAAACACATAAGTACGAAAGCAGAAAATACTGTCAATAATATTGCGTAGAAATAGAACTTCCCCAGAATCTTATGGAGTGAATATGCTTTCCTAAGGATTATCACAGCTGTCCCAGAAGCAACAGCGGAGATGGAGAAAAAAATGTGTGCTAAAAGTATAGCTTCAGTCATTTCCATTATGGGTAAGTCTATTTAATGTCGTAGCTTATTTCTAAAGTATCTGTAGTTGGAATCGATTGACAGGATAGTACATGTTTGTCTTTTCTCTGACTGGCGGTAAGCCCCTTTGTTACCCTTGAGTGGACGTCACCATCAATTACTTTCGTAATACATGAAGAGCATAAGCCTGACTTACAGGCAAATGGAATCACCACATCAGTTTTCAAAAGATTGTCTAAAATCGACCTTTCATCGTCGATGACTACTTCGTATACTTCTTTTTTGTAATGAACTTTGACTTGGCATTCTTTTATTTTACCACCAGGTAGATCATGATTTTCTACATAGAAGCTTTCGCTAATGATATTTTTTTCCTGAACCCCCTTTTTTCTAAAAAAATCTTCGGCCCCCTCAATCATTCCACTTGGGCCGCATATGTATACCACGGAATTAGGATTTACTGGATATCTAGATGTAAAGTCAGACAATGTATCGTGCTTAATATGCCCCTTCATCCCTTTCCATTTTATTTCGGATTTGGAAAGAAAACCCATAAGTCCAGGCTTCCGATGCTTTTTAGGTGCACTTAGAATAAAGTCTACAAAAAATTGATCTTTATGTAATTTTTCAAGGTTAAGAAAATCACTTTCGAAGATGATGGTTTCTTCTGACCGGTTTCCATAAAGTAGATGTACTTTACTTAGCGGTTCATCTAAGAGTATAGCTTTAATAATGGAAAGCATCGGAGTGATGCCACTACCTGCTGAAATCACAAAATGATTTCTAGATTCAGTACTTGTTTTATAATAAAAGTCACCTTCTGGCTCTTTTACTAAAAGACTTAATCCAACTTTTGCATGATCTATTAAGTAATTTGAGACAATACCACCTCTTAATCTTTTGACAGTTATGGTTAGATTATCTTCATATGGAGCTGAAGACATGGAATAAGGTCTATTGTATTCCATACCTTCAATCATCAATTTTATTACAACAAATTGTCCGGGCTTGAAATCAAATTTGTCTTTGAGGGCTGGGGGTATTTTGAAGGTAATTGAATGAGATTCAAAAGTTTCTTTTAATACCCTCGATACAACGAGAGAATGAAATTTTGCTTCCATAACAATTTTGACGGTTAGATTTTGTGAATAGGCGAAATAACAACATCAAATGTCGTCAAATATTTATCAACTGATAATATTAATTCGATAAATGATAGTATTACTTCGGCAGATTTACTTTTTCACCAGTTGGGGGAATATTTAATTAGAAACAATAATCATTAAATTAACTATTTGATAAACAGTATTTTAAGTCAGTGTTTATTTTTTATTACCAATAAAAAAACCCTGACGAGAAGATCGCCAGGGTTTCAATTTTTCTTGAGGTTAAAACTAGCTTAAAGCTTTTTTCATCGTTTCGCCGATATCAGCAGGAGAGTCAACTACATGAAGCCCACACTCACCCATGATCCGCATCTTAGCTTCCGCAGTATCATCTTTGCCTCCAATAATCGCTCCCGCATGGCCCATTCTTCTTCCTGGAGGAGCTGTTTGTCCAGCAATAAATCCAACTACAGGTTTTTTGTTTCCATTTTCCTGGATCCACTTAGCTGCATCAGCTTCATATGAGCCTCCAATCTCTCCAATCATAACGATCCCTTCTGTCTCAGGATCTTCCATGAGCATTTGAACAGCTTCTTTCGTTGAGGTTCCAATAATTGGATCACCACCTATACCAATTGCTGTTGAGATTCCCATTCCTGCTTTTACAACCTGATCAGCTGCTTCATAAGTAAGCGTTCCAGATTTTGATACAATCCCAACTTTCCCTTTCTTAAACACAAACCCTGGCATAATCCCAACCTTAGCTTCTTCTGGGGTAATTACTCCTGGACAGTTCGGTCCAACTAATATGGCACCTCTTGATTTCGCATAAGGTTTAGCTGACATCATATCCTTAACTGGAATTCCTTCAGTAATTGTTACAATTACCTTGATGCCGGCATCCGCGGCTTCCATGATGGCATCCGCTGCAAATGCTGGAGGTACGAAGATGATAGTTACATCAGCACCGGTTTTATCAACCGCTTCTTTGACTGTGTTGAAAACAGGCTTGTCCAGGTGTGTCTGGCCACCTTTTCCTGGTGTTACTCCACCAACAACGTTTGAGCCGTATTCAATCATTTGACCGGCATGAAAAGTACCCTCAGAACCTGTAAAGCCCTGTACGATAATCTTAGAATCTTTATTTACAAGAACACTCATTTCTATTAGATTTTCCGCAAAAATATATGATTAAAACTGTCTGCCAATTACTTGAGCAAATACTAGCAAATAAACGATGATTTAAGTTTCCATTTCAGGTCTTTCACCTGACAGGTAATTGAAATATGAGTTGTCCAAACAAAATTAGATTCTATCAAGCCTATCCATGAATTGGCACACTTTTCGCTTGTGGGTTATGCGGTTGAGACCTTAAACTTTCGACCAACATAGGTGTCAAATAGTTAAAGATCGTTAATACGAATAACCTCTTGGCATCATCAACGTATCAGTATGTAAGTAATATCCTCTTCATATTTACTTAGGTTTAGAATAAGGAGCTCTTGGGCTCCTTTTCTATTTTATAACCAATCTTTAGAAAGTCTTTTAACCCGTTGCGCTAATTAGTAATTTAGTTTTTTGTCATTTTACAAAAATTAATTAGCGCAGCGGATTTCTTTTAATATGCTACTATCAGCTCGAGCTTTTCTTGGTACACAGGTTGACAATAGTCCTTTGGTGCTATTCAGGATGGTTTTTGGATTTCTTGCTGCTGCTGAAAGCTATGGAGCAATACTTACGGGATGGGTAAATAAAACATTTATCGCTCCGGAGTTCACATTTACTTTGATTGGACTAGAATGGCTTCAGCCGCTTGATGGCAATGGCATGATTTATTATTTCATCATAATGGGTACTGCCGCATTGTGTATCATGCTTGGTTTATTTTATCGCGCCTCAACTTTTATTTTCTTGAGTATGTGGACAGTTGTTTATGTAATGCAGAAAACGCATTACAATAATCATTACTACCTTCTCGTGCTCTTAAGTGCCGCAATGCTGTTTTTACCGGCACATAAGAGCCGTTCTTTGGATGCCAAATGGGGACTTACTAAATCTTCAGATACATGCGCTCGAGTATGCCACTGGTTTTTTATTATTCAAATTCTGATCGTTTACCTATATGCCAGCTTGCATAAAGTTCATATGGATTGGCTACTTGCCAAACCTCTTGGGATATGGTTTAAATACAAAGCTGATTATTTCTTAATTGGCTCGTTGCTTCAGGAAAAATGGTTTCAGATGGCCATAGCTTGGGGCGGAGTTATTTATGATGGCTCCATTGTTTTTCTGCTTCTTCATCCTAAGACTAGGAGGCTTGGATTTGGATTATCTATTTTCTTTAATCTTTTCAATTCTTTCGTTTTCCAGATCGGGATTTTTCCGTATCTCATGATAGGTCTTACTGTCTTCTTTTTCCCCCCAGATAAGATTAGGAGTATTTTTTTTAAAAATAAACCTAAAATATTTCCTGTTAGAAATAGACTATCATTGGGCTGGACGTATGTTTTAGGAATCTATTTTTTAGTTCAAATATTGCTTCCAATACGTCATCATTTATTTAATGGTAACGTCGCTTTTACAGAAGAGGGTCATCGTCTTTCCTGGAGAATGATGCTCCGTGCAAAATCTGGATTTTTGGTCATGTATGTTGAAGATGAAGAAGGAAATAGGAAACGAGTTAATCTTAAAGACTATTTATTCAGAGATCAAAGATCTCATATATCTGGACAACCAGACATGATATGGCAACTTGCTCAACGGTTAAAAAAGGAATATGCCAATAAAGGTAAGGCCGTATCCATTTATGCTACCGCTCAAGTATCATTAAATGGTCATCAAAAAAAGGATTTGATAGATCCGAAAATTGATTTAGGAAGTGTGACATGGGAACCATTTCATCATTCAGATTGGATTTTAATAAATGAGGACAATGATTGATTTAAGAAGCGATACCATTACTAAACCTACTCCTGAGATGCTTCAAGCCATGATGACCGCTGAGGTCGGAGATGATGTATTTTCTGATGATCCTACTGTAAATGCCCTACAAAGTAAAGTTGCATTATTGTTCGGAATGGAAGAGGCGATATACTGTCCATCCGGGACCATGACTAATCAAATAGCCATGCGTATTCATACTCGTCCTCAGGATGAAGTAATATGTCATAAGTATTCACATGTTTACTTGTATGAAGGTGGTGGGATGATGTATAACTCAATGCTTTCTCCAAAATTATTGGAAGGAAAAAGAGGCAGAGTAACAGCCGAAATGATTAAGGAAAGTATTAATCCAGATGATATTCATTTTCCGAACTCAAAGCTAGTTGTGTTGGAGAATACCATGAATAAGGGGGGAGGTGCCATTTATGATATTGAAGAAATAAAAAAGATTCGTAAGGTTTGCGATGAACATAATTTATTGCTTCATTTAGATGGAGCACGATTCTTTAATGCCTTGGTGGAAACAGGTGAAGACCCTCAAGAATATGGGTCTTTATTTGATTCGATTTCAATTTGTTTCTCGAAAGGACTAGGAGCACCTGTAGGCTCAGTTCTACTAGGATCAAAAGAAAAAATTAAAGAAGCCAGGCGTGTTAGGAAGGTTATGGGTGGAGGAATGAGACAAGCAGGTTATTTGGCTGCTGCGTGCATCCATGCATTGGATCATCATGTAGATCGCTTAAATGAAGATCATATACGTGCTAAAAAAATTGGTAATCTTTTAGACGAATTGCCTTTCATAGAAGAAATTATGCCGGTAGATACCAACATTGTTATTGCAAAACTCAATGAAGGAAAATCTGAAAAATGGTTTTTGGACGAATTAGAAAGAAATGAAATTTTGGCGGTTGGTTTTGGAAAAGGATTGGTCCGGTTTGTTACTCATCTTGATTTCAAAGAAGACGATTTAGAATTGCTTTCTCAAGCTGTTAAGAAGATTTCTTATTCATAGTCACCAGCCAAACTCCGGTAAATACGAAAATCGCCGCAAGTAAGTGTTTCAGTAAGAAGACTTCATCAAAAAAGAGAATGGCAGTACCGGTGGCGAAAAGAGGCTGCAAGTATATAAAGGCACCAACGACAGAAGAATCTACTTTGACAAGCGTCCATGCATTTAGAAAATAAACCACTACTGTGACAATGATTATTGCATACCCCATACTCCACCAAACCTTGGGTGGTAGGCTGCTGAATTCGACGCTGCTTGCTTGAGACATTCCCACAGGAATTACAAATAAAATAGCGATGGTGAAAACCCAAGTAACAACAGTCATGGGTTTGTACTTCTTCATAAGTGGTTTGACGAGGACTAAGTAGCATGAGTAGCTAGCACTATTAATCAGGACTAAAATATCACCACGCCAATCCCCCGCGTTTAACAGTGCATCAGGCTGATAAAGAATAATAACCGCTCCGATTAGCCCAAGAACTATACCTATTACTTTCGTTCTTGTTATTTTTTCTCCGATCAAAAGAAATGCCCACATTAACACCAAAACGGGTGTTAAGGTCATAATAATAGAGCCATTTACTGCTGAAGTCAAACTAATGCCTTTATAAAAAAGTAGTTGATTAACGGCTACTCCAGTAAGTGCGCAAAGTGTCAAGGTCAAACCATCTTTCTTCCAATTAATTTTTTCACGGTTGAATGAATGGATCATCCAAAAAACACCTGAAGCGATGATGACTCTAAAAACAATGAACCCATAAGGACCAACATATTGAGGAACCACAATTTTTAAAACACTGTAGTTTATGCCATAGAAGAGGCTGACAAGTGTAAGTGCGGAATATGTTTTAAGGCTGGACCAATTCACGCGGCAAATCTATCACGTTGTACTTGTGATTCAAGGATTAAATGCATTAAGAATAATCCATATGTTGATTAAAAATCTTCATACTTCTTAGAATAATAATGGTAGGTAAACAACTAGCTTCGAGGCATGAGATTGAGTTCTACATCCTTGTTTGCTATCCCGGCATTAATATGGGGTTCGACCTTTTTTGTTATCAAATTTCAGCTTGGTGAAGTAGACCCAACCTGGTCCGTAAGCTATCGATTTGTTTTAGCTGGAGTAATCTTATTGATTTATTCTAAACTTAGAAAACTGAATCTTAACTTCTCAAGCAGAGAGCATTTGAGGATGGCTTTGCAAGGTTCTCTACTTTTCGGATTTAATTATTGGTTTGTCTACATCGCAGAGCAAGAATTGGTTAGTGCTCTTGTGGCGGTAATGTTTTCATGCATCATTTTTCTAAATGTTTTTTTTGGTAGAATATTCCTAAAAAAACTTGCAGAGAAAAAGGTATACATTGGTGCTTTACTTGGAATATTAGGAACTCTTTTACTATTCAGGCAAGAGCTATTAGGATTGGGTAAAGCAGACTTTAAAGCTTTTCACTTAACCATCTGTTTTGTATCTGTAATCATTGCCTCGTTAGGAAATATTGCCTCAGCTTTTAATCAAAAGAAAAGCATGCCCGTCATTCAAACAAATGCCTTTGGTATGTTATATGGCGGAATAATCATAGCTATCATGGCACTTGTAACCGGTTCTGAAATGTCAATAGATATCAGCTTCAGCTACCTTTCTTCTTTGCTTTATCTATCTATTTTCGGATCTATTATCGCTTTTGGATCTTACCTGACGCTCATAGGAAAAATAGGTGCGGATAAAGCTGGCTATGTGCTCTTAGTGATACCGGTTATTGCTGTATCACTTTCTGTAGTCTTTGAAGATTACTTGTTTGGATGGCATCTTATAGTTGGTATGATCCTAATCTTAGGCGGTAACATAATCGTTCTAAAAAAATGATATTCTGAGGAGATTAATCTTCGGAATTGCAACTATGTATTTCGTACTTTTAGCTAAAAATTATGAAATACTTTGCAACGATAGTTTTATTGATTGCTTTTAGCTCTTGCAGTCCAAATCAGAAATTGATTGAAGAAAATGAGCTTCTTAAAACTGAAAATCTAGAACTAAAAGCGGAAGCTGAAAAGCAAACAGAATTGGCACTACAAGCTGCTGCTGAAGCAAGGATGGCTCAAGCAGAAGCTGAAAAACAAGCAGAAATGGCTAATCTTAACCTTGAAGAGGCTAATAAGCAGAGTGCTCAATTGAAAAGTGCGATAAAAAAATTAGAAAACTGTAAATAATGTTTCAGGATAATTCTCCTCTTGCAGAACGTATGCGACCCTCCAGGCTATCAGACTTGGTGGGACAAGAGCATTTAGTAGGAGAAAATGGTGTGCTCAGAAGGGCAATTGGTACAGGTCAAGTGCCATCAATGATTTTATGGGGTCCTCCTGGGACTGGTAAAACAACCATTGCAAATATCATTGCAAATGAAGTGAAAAGGCCATTTCATACGTTGAGTGCTATTAGTGCTGGAGTAAAAGAAGTAAGAGAAGTTATCCAGACAGCTAGCCGAGGAAATAAGGCAATTCTATTTATTGATGAAATCCATCGTTTTAATAAGGCTCAGCAAGATGCACTACTTGGGGCAGTTGAAAAAGGAGTAATAACCTTGATCGGGGCAACAACAGAGAATCCAAGCTTCGAAGTAAATTCAGCTCTTATATCAAGATCTCAGGTATATACGCTTAACGCTTTAACGAAAGAAAACCTTCTAACACTTGTAAACAAAGCCTTGGAAAATGATGAAGATCTAAGGAATGAGCAAGTTGATCTGAAAGAAACAGAAGCACTCTTCAATCTTTCTGGAGGGGATGGTCGTAAACTTTTGAATCTGCTGGAGTTAGTTGTTAAAAGTGATGAGGCTAAGAAAAAGGTCATCACTGACGACAAAGTGATAGAAGCAGCTCAGCGAAAAACTGTCCTGTACGATAAGAAGGGAGAAATGCACTATGATGTCATTTCCGCATTCATTAAATCAATAAGGGGTAGCGATCCCAATGCCGCTGTTTACTACTTAGCAAGGATGATTGAAGGGGGTGAAGACGTGAAGTTTATTGCACGAAGACTGGTCATTCTGGCTTCAGAAGATATTGGAAACGCTAACCCCACGGCATTGGTGATGGCCACAAACGCGTTTCAAGCAGTAAACCTTATCGGATACCCTGAATCTAGAATCATTCTCTCTCAGTGTGTTACATATCTCGCATCTTCTCCGAAAAGTAATGCAAGTTATATGGCAATCAATCAGGCCCAGGCATTGGTACAAAAGACAGGTGATTTACCCGTTCCAATGGCGATTAGAAACTCGCCTACAAAACTCATGAAGGATCAAGGCTATGGCAAAGGCTACAAATACGCCCATGATCATCCAATGAATTTTGCAGAAATGGAATTTTTGCCGGACGAAATCACGCAAACTAAACTTTACGATCCTGGTCAAAATGCTCGCGAAGAAGAATTAAGAAAGTTTCTTCGGACAAGATGGAAGGATAAGTACGGTTATTAGATTTTAAAGGCAACTCCTAATTTGATTACCAGCATATCAGTGGTTGATTCACGGGGTTGTGTCTCAAATTGTAAGTCATCTCCAGTTACAGTCGCTTCATCAAAATTGGAGCCTGAAAAAGTTACCTCCCAAGATTCAGTATCGTTACCGTCAAAATATTGAGCTCGCTGACCTTTAAAGAAATTGGCACGGAGATCAACAAAGAAATTAGAGCTAACTTTTATAAGAAACCCCCCACCAAATCCATAGCTAAGTATCCAATCGTCCAATACCGTTTCTCTTGAAATTACGTCTGAATCTTCTTCTGTTGCCCATCTTCTATCGTTTGATCGATCAAGAATTTTTGTATTGGTTGATATATACCGAAAGCCAAAAAGGACTTCTCCGTATGGCTGAATCATATCCAGTGGGATAATGCCTCTTATAAAAGCATGTGTTCCGAAGATGCTATTTGTGTTGACAATTCTTAGCGGGATGTCAAGCCTGGCGAGCTCTGCTCCATTTTGATCGTTGATCGTTGCGAATAAGTCTTCGTCCTGGGCATTTCTACCATAAACCATGTAGTTAAAATCTAACCCTAGATAGACAGGTACTCCTTTTTGAAATGGGAATGCAAGGGAAAGATCTGCGCCAAATCCAGTGGCATCTGTATTTGCTTTGAAGTCATTTTGAGGTAGTCCTAGGGATAAAGCGAAACTTCCCATTTGGGCACTTGATAATAAGAAACCGCAGGTTAAGATCAGTGATAGGTAATACTTTTTCATTTGGATCGTGGTTTAGTCATACAATGTACAAAAGTGGTAACTTTTCATGCACATTTATAATTTTTATAATGTGACATGAAATCTTCAATTAAAATTCATCAGTATTTAATAATAAATATCACTTTTGAATTT
Organism: Marinobacter alexandrii; assembly: GCA_039984955.1. Lineage (NCBI taxonomy): Bacteria > Pseudomonadati > Pseudomonadota > Gammaproteobacteria > Pseudomonadales > Marinobacteraceae > Marinobacter > Marinobacter alexandrii. The sequence goes on along the minus strand of JBDWTN010000007.1, from coordinate 1,393,516 downwards.
TAATATCTATTTCAACATAATTCAATTTTCGTACCATGTCGAAACTTATTGGTCCATTCAAGGAGATCATCACACTCGCATCAACTTCTGAAAAGGGAGCTTTAGGCGACTCTAAGCTAGATATTTTAAAAAATGGAGGGGTAATTATTGATGGAGAAAATATTTTGCAAGTTGACGATTTCGATCGGTTAAAATCAGAAGCTGATGAACTTATTCGAGTTGAAGGTGATCATGTTTTAATGCCAGGTTTGATAGACTGCCATACTCATCTAGTATGGGGGGGAACTCGTGCACGTGATTATACTCTTCGAATGTCAGGTGAATCCTATGAACTAATCCTTGAACAAGGAGGTGGCATATTTGATTCTGTAACCAAAACCAGGGGTGCATCTTTTGAAGAACTTAAGGAAGGACTGATGCGGAGAGCAAACCGTCACTTGAAGGACGGTGTGACTACCATAGAAGTAAAAAGTGGGTATGGACTTGATCTAGAGAATGAAATCAAAATTTTAGAAGTAATAAAAAATTCTAAGCTTGATGTTAAGGCAGACTTAATCTCTACTTGCTTGGCAGCTCATGTTTGCCCAAAAGAGTTTGATGATAAGCAAGAATTTTTGAGGTACCTGGAAAGTGAGCTGCTTCCACAATTACTAGCTAAGGATTTGACTAGGCGTGTGGATATTTTTGTAGAGCCGTCAGCCTTCCCGATGGAAATAGCGAAAGAATATATGCTTGCAGCTAAGAATCTTGGATTTGATTTAACGGTACATGCAGATCAATTTCACACAGGAGGGAGCAAAATCGCAGTTGAACTAGGAGCAAAAAGTGCTGATCATCTAGAAGCAAGTACAGATAATGAGGTGGAATTATTAGCAAAATCCGAAACGGTAGCTGTTGCACTGCCAGGGGCTAGTCTTGGTTTAGGAATGAATTTTACTCCAGCACGGAAACTGCTAGATGCGGGAGCATCACTTGCTATCTCTACAGATTGGAATCCAGGTTCAGGTCCAATGGGAGATTTGCTAGTTCAAGCATCAATACTTGGGATATATGAAAAATTGTCAACAGCAGAGATTTTATCTGGGATCACCTTCAGAGCGGCAAAAGCGTTGGGACTCAATGATCGTGGGAGAATAGCTGAAGGTATGATAGCTGATATGATAGCTTTTCCTATTGGCGATTATCAAGAGATACTTTATAATCAAGGGAAGTTAAAGCCTGATATGGTTTGGAAAAATGGGAATTTAGTTTAGATGTATAAACCAGGTAATAAGACAATTTGGAAGGGAAGACAAGACCCTGGATCTACTAGAGATGTCTGGCATCAAGTGATGAATGTTGGAGATCTGAATACCCAAATTCCTCAAGGTTTCTGCTTTTTAGGACTTTGTTCAGATGTTGGGGTTAAACGGAATCAAGGTAGAACAGGAGCTGTGGAAGGGCCAGAGGCTATTCGAAAGGCGATGGCGAACTTAGCAGTTCATTTCGATGATAAGGTTGATTTAACTGATGTTGGGGACGTGATTGTAAGTGGAGATCAATTGGAGAATGCACAAAAAGAACTAGCTCGATACGTAGAGGGTATATTGAGAAACGGATCTTTTCCTATCATACTTGGTGGAGGTCATGAAATAAGTTTTGGTCATGGAATGGGTGTGTTAAATGCTCATCCAGAAAGAAAAATAGGCATGATCAACTTTGATCCTCATTTTGATTTGAGAACATATCCACAAGGTCCTCATTCGGGAAGTTGGGCACGTCAACTGCTAGAAACACGCGAAAATTTTCAGTACATGCCAATAGGGATAAATAAAGCTGTCAACATTGCTCCTATGTTTGATTTAATGCGTGATAAGAACCAGTCATACATCACAATGGAGGAATTATTGGAAGAACCTAAAGATGACTTGTTAGCGAAGATTAGTTACTTCATGGATAAGGTTGATCATATTGCAATTACTCTTGATTTAGATGTATTTTCATCGGGAGTAGCTCCTGGAGTAAGTGCAGTAAATCCATACGGAATACTTCCACATCATATCAAACCACTGATGAGTGAAATACTAAAATCTGAAAAAGTAGTGAGTTTTGATGTAGCAGAGATGAACCCAAAATACGATGATGGGCGTACAGCTAAGCTAGCTGCAAGTTTCATTTATGATATAATTAGCTAAGTATAGCAGTTGCTTCGATCTCAATAAACATATCTGGTTCAATCAAGGCGTTCACCTCAACCATCGTGGTAGCAGGTTTGATGTTTTTGAAAACTTCACCGTGTGCTTTACCAATAGCTACCCACTGAGATATATCGGTAACGAACATTCTTGTGCGCACTACATCCTCTATTTTCCCTCCAGCTTTTTCTATGGCTTCTTTTATGATTTCCAGACATACTTTGGTTTGTTCATACGCATTGTCACCCATGGTTTTACCATCACGCACAGGTGCAGTCCCTGATACTTCTATGGTATTGCCAACTCGTACTGCTCTGCAGTATCCAACTTGGTCTTCCCATGGAGCTCCTGAAGAAATATTTTGTCTCATTAGTATAAAAATAAAAAAGTCCGATTCGAAAACCGGACTTTTAGTGTTTTATTTCATTGACTTTGATCAGCCCTATTTGTGAACATGAACATCCATCTGAGGGAAGGGAATGTTGAGCCCAACCTCATTAAACTTATTATATACTTTCTCATTCATATCAAAGTGAACTCCCCAATAGTCGGCAGCTTCTACCCAAATTCGAACCACAAAATTCACGGAGCTATCAGCTAGTTCAGATACCGCAATAAAGGGTTCTGGATCTTTTAAAATTCTGTCATCAGCATTTATCAATGTCATAAGAGTTTCCCTGGTCTTATCAGTACTGTCACCATAACCAACACCAAATGTGAAATCAACTCTTCTTCTGGGCTCTGTTGAATAATTGGTTAGTGCTGAATTGGCTAAGCCTCCATTTGGAATAATGATTGTTTTATTATCGGGAGTCTTCAAGAAAGTGTTGAAAATTTGAATAGCATGTACAGTTCCAGAGTAACTACCTGTGTCAATCCAATCACCCACCTTGAAAGGTTTCAATAACAGGATAATAACTCCACCGGCAAAATTTTGAAGAGTCCCCTGTAGCGCAAAACCTACAGCTAAACCAGCAGCTCCTAATACAGCTACAAAGCTTGTTGCTTGAATACCCACCATGCCAATCACAGAGATGAAAAGCATAATTTTTAGTATAGCTCCTAGGAGTGATTTTAAGAATGGACTCAGTGAAGGATCTACATTTCGCTTATTCAATGTTTTTCCAAACGTTCGAACAAGAGCACCGATGATCCAAAGGCCAATAATTAGAGTTAAAATGGCGGTAACGACTTTCGGACCCCAGGTCCATATAAGATCAATCAGTTGCTCTGAATGTTCAGAGGCATCATTAATCATTTCTTCCATGTGTGTTTAGGTTTTAAGTTTTAATAGTGTTCTATGGAGAAAGATACAGAAATTGACCTTTTTGAGGCTAAATATTCCGCTTAAACTAAAAGCTGCGTAATGACTTGTTTTGAAATTAGTGTGATTCATTAAAAAGGCTATTTTTGTCGGATTCAGAAAACCGAAAAAATTAATTCATGCGAGAGCTTAACGATTTTCTTTCTCTAATAGATAGCTACATTGGTAGCTCTATGTGGTTTCCATATGCTTTGTTGGGAACAGGGCTATTCTTCACTATTTACTTAAAGTTTCCTCAGATAAGATATTTCAGATTTGCTTTTAAAGTAGTAAAAGGAAAATTTGATAAGGAAGATGACGAAGGAGACACAAACCATTTCCAGGCACTAACTACTGCACTTTCGGGTACCGTTGGGACGGGAAATATTGCAGGAGTAGCGCTTGCAGTTCACATTGGAGGACCAGCGGCTGTTTTTTGGATGCTTATGACAGCTGCAGTGGGTATGTGTACAAAATTTGTGGAAGTCACCTTATCACATAAATACAGAGAGAAGACAGCTGATGGTACAATGGCTGGAGGACCTATGTACTACATGAAAAATAAATTGAATATGGGATGGTTGGCTGCAATTTTTGCGGGAGCAACAGTCTTATCTTCTTTTGGTACAGGTTCTTTACCTCAGATAAATAGTATAGCGGATTCTCTGAATGCTACTTTTGGTTTTGATGAAATGCTGGTAGGAGGAGTACTAGCTGTTTTATTAGGTCTGGTAATCATCGGAGGAATCAAGCGAATAGCTGCTGTAACCTCAAGACTTGTGCCTGCAATGGCATTGATATACTTCATTGGAGCTTTTGCGGTGATTTTCTACAATATTGGAAACATTGTTCCATCATTCGTCTCCATTTTCGCAGACTTGTTTTCGGGTTCTGCTGCTACAGGTGGTTTCTTAGGAGCATCTATTGCGTTTGCTTTTAATAAAGGAGTGGGAAGAGGTCTTTTTTCCAATGAAGCTGGTCAAGGTAGTGCGCCGATTGCCCATGCAGCAGCGAAGGGACATGAGCCCGTTTCGGAAGGCTTTGTAGCTATACTTGAGCCATTCATTGATACTATTGTGATTTGTACAGTTACTGCTTTGGTTCTACTTTCATCAGGTGTGTGGAATGAGAAACTCCCCAATCAGTTTGATTACACAGACATGTCGATCGTTCAGGGTATTTATTCAGACGCTACTGATGTGGGTAAACAAGAGCTCTATGGTCATATAAGTGAAACTAATTCGTTACCACTATTCAATGGATCACTTGATGTGGTAGATGGAGAAATTCAAAACGAAGTATCAATCATTAATGCACGATCACTTGCGGAGGAAGTAAGAATTTCAAGTGAGGGAACTCCTATGAATGGATCTGTAAACATAATTAACGGAAAGCCTGAAAACTTAGACCTGATATTTGAAGGCAAATCTTTGGTTCACAGTGCACCACTTACAGCAGAAGCATTTACCAGAAGCTTTTTTGGAGAATCAGGGAAGTATATCGTTTCTATTGGACTCCTCATGTTTGCGTTTAGTACGGCTATTAGCTGGTCTTACTATGGTGACAGAGCCATGACTTATCTCTTTGGACCTAAATCAGTGAAATATTATAGATTGGTTTATGTGGTGGCATTTTTCGTTGCTTCTTTCGCTGATACAACGATTATTTGGACACTCTCCGGAATCACAATAGCGGTAATGACTTTACCGAACCTTGTGGGTATTCTGATGCTCAGAAAAGATATGAAACAGACGATTGCTGAATTTTGGGATGGATTCAAAAAAGAATATCCTGACGAGAAAGCACCTGAGTAGAGCTTCAAGTAATGAGTGGAAAAAACAGAAGCCCTACCTTTTTTAGGTAGGGCTTCTGTTTTTGAATTGATGGACTATTCTTTTATAACTCGCACAGTAGAAGCCCATGTTTCATTGGAAACTTTCACTAAGTACATGCCTTGTTCAAATCTACTAAGGTCTAAAGCAGTCCTTTCAGAAGAGATCTCTTGTTTTAAGAAACTTCTTCCGTCTAATCGTGTGACTTCTAACGTGTAGTTTTTGTCAGAATCAAAATTCTCTATCAGAACAGATGTGTTTCCATCGGTAGGATTAGGAGTAACGACAACAGCAATTTCACTATCATCGATAATATCTCCTGGAGGATCCGACCAAGTAGTTGTATTCGTGTAGATGGTGCAATTCTCATGATCTGTAAGCTTTAGAGTTAATGTTAATACGACTCCAGAGCCCGGTGTATATGGGAAGTAGATCAGCTGATCTACCGAATTGACTGTGGTAGTGCCATCCGAAATTGTCCAAAAATGGTCATTGATCCACGGATTTGTTCCTACTCGCTTAAATCGTGCATAATTAGCGTTTGAAGGAGGGAGCGAATAAAATCCATCAAACTGAGATAAAGCGAAAGGATGCGAAGAGTAATTCGACAATTGGTCATAAACAGTGAACGTAAATGTTTGAGATCCGCATATGGTGTGCACGGTCGCCGTGTAAGTGCCATCTCCCTGATTGGGAATCTGATAATCGGATCCACCACTGGATATTGGATTTCCTTCATACGTCCACTCAATTCCATAAAAACCCTGATAACCAAGCATTGGATTTGACCCCCATCCAACAAAGGCAGGATATTTACCTTTCAATGAACAATAGCTATAATATTTGATAGGAGGAATGTTTGGTAAATCATTCTGAACTTCGATACTATACCATTTCTCACATAAGTTTTCATCTGTCACTTTGAGATTGTATTGTCCATACTGGTTTGGATTAAAACAAGAGCCAAAACCTTGACTGAGCTGTGATCCTGACAAAGACCAGTAATATGTGAATCCTGGATAATCTTCCACACATACTTGTGGAAAATTGTTTCCGCATGCTGTAACGACTGAAGGTAACGTGATAGGCGTATACAGTAATTCTCCATCCACCTGGCTTGGCAGTGGTCTAAATTTTTCTGAAATACCGACTGAGTATTCATCCACAATTAATGGCATGTCTAGGTTAATCCACAATGAGTTTGGATCGTTGGAATCTGCCAGCGAGCTCATGCCAATCCCTCCTGCAAAATACATTTTTCCATCATGAGCTACTTCAATGGATGCAGATTCGAAAGAACTTCTCTGCTGAGCGAAAGTATTTGCTTCGCCTGCATTCAGAAAAGAAGGAGCTAGTGAATTAATAACAGACGAAGTAGACACATCGACATATTGTAAATATGGATAAACGTTTTTGGTGAAATACAGGTAGTTTCCATCAATGGAAAACTCTACCCCTTTAATCAGTCCGTTTGTTGTGAATATGGAGTTACTAACCAGGTTTCCAGCGTTATCTATGCTGAGTAGTTCGCCGAATGATACATTAGACTCCTGTGACATGGTTGCATAGCGATAACTTCCATCTATGAGTTTTACTACTTCTGCTTCATGTAGGTAGTCTCCTCCAGATCCGGATTTTTGAAAAAATTGGCCATCATAAGTAATCCCCGATTGACTCAGAGTTATCTTATGAACCCATTCATCGTCTTCAAATAAAACGAGTCGTTCTCCACTATTATTTATTTTAGAAATCGATATGTTTCGAACTGAATTTTCCCCATTGTTATTAGATACATTGGAGTACACTTGGTTTCCTGGAATCCAATTAACACCATTCGGATAGAGTGTTCCATTTGTATCCACCAGGAATGTGTTAAGACTGATGTCATATATCCAATAGTGAATTTTGACCGCTTGATTCTCCCAAGCGTATCTAAAAATGTAGTACTTGCTACAGTCATATGGTACCCGAGCGATTGCTAAATCCTGATCATGAAGATGATCGTAATCAAGTTCGTAAAAGGGTGAATAGGATTGATCAACCAACGTGAAAATATTATTCCCGCTAGCGTCAAATACCTCATCATGCGCAATATAAATTTCCAAATCTCCATTTTCGTCATATATCGCATTGTCAGCTTCCTTGAAAGAGTACAACCAGCTATTGGACGGTGGCATTAATAGAGAAGGTGGAGCTTGCAGGACTGGTCCTAAATTGGGCCTGAGGTCCACGATTTTAGAACCTAACTCAGTTTGATTTTTAATAAACCACTGAGGTTGCTGAGCTAAACTTACCGATCCCTCAAACAGTAGGATAAGTAGTATTAAATTTTTTAATTCCGTAATTTTCATAGGTGTTTTGTTTTGTAAACATTTCCAAACCTATGATTGAGAGTTATTTAAAGTGATTCATAATCAACGACTTGTGACGAAACACCGTGAAAAAGTGATAAACCAAAGTGTTATAATACAATTTTATTTAATTCCTTGAGGTAGGTTTCCCCGATCTGGATTTTGTGGTCGCCTATCAATAAGTGTTTTCTCCCTTTTTGGGTGACTTTATCTATTCTAACAATGTATGATCTTCTGACTCTTATAAATTCAAGTGGGTCAGGAGTTAGTTTAAAAAAATTTCCGATTTTTTCTCTAAAAAGATAGTTGTCTTTTTCAGTTACTACTTTTAAATAATTTCCTTCAGACTTAACGAAAAGAATATCTTTCGTTTGTATTTTGATTTCTTTCCCTGCGTCTTTTATTAGAATATGCGATGGATTTCTATTTACTTTCTTGAGGCCCTGTCTTAAGAGTTCTCTTATCAGGTCACGATTTCTGGCAAAGACTCGGTAACGGAAAAACAAATAGGCTAGCAAAAAGATGGCTATGACGCTGGCTAGGATAAACCACCATGTTTTCCAATAGGGAGGATATATTGTAATGAGGGTATTCAACCTTTCTGATTGCCATGTTTTATTCCTTCCTTTTAATTCAACAATGAAGTGATATTCACCATCTGGTAGTGTGGAATATAAAGCGGTTCTGCTTTCGGTATAATTCCAATTATCTTCAAGTCCTTCAAGTTTGTATCTGTAAATCAATTTTTCGGATTCATTGAATGAAATTCCTGAAAACCTGAACTCGACACGATTCTTATCATACGGAAGGAAAAGAGATTTTTCCTTATTCAAGACTTTTTCATTGATTAAAACTCCCTGGCTTTTAAGAAAATAATTGATAGTTTTTTTTGGTTGAGATAGCAAGTTTTTAGAGAAGCAACTCAACCCTTCTCTTGTGGCTACCCAAACAGTATCTCTAGTTATTTCAATGTCCGTTACTTCATTACTAATTAGCCCATCGTTAAATTCAATGGTTTCAATTTCGTATGAATTGTCTTGGTGGAATTTAATCCGATTCAAGCCAGTATTCGTACATACCCATAATGTGTGGCTATCTTCTACATACAGTTTTGATACAAAGTCGCCAGTAAGCCCTTGCTTTTGAGATATCGTCCACATAGTATGCTCATCGTAAAATATCGTACCATACCCACTTGATGCTAAAACCAGGTAGTCGTTTAAAATACATAGATCATTTAGGCGTGAGGATAAAATGGCATTGCTACTATCCTTGCGTATAGCTCTATCATTTTTCTTCACAAAAAGTCCAGTTTTGCAGGCTAAATACATTTCTTCATTGAAGAAGTCCAGATCATATACTCTGATTCCGGAGAGCTCACTTTTTAGTTCACCATTTTCTTCAGTTATTGAACTAACTCCAAAGTGGTTGTTGACATAAGCTAGTTTGTTTGATGAATCGTGTACAATTTGGAAGCCTATGTTCGAACCTATGAACATACTATCTTGGCTTTGATCATTATGTAAATAGAAGTCTGAACTATAGTATAAAGTCTCTCTTGATGGATCCTGAAAAAGGTGAGCGTTTATCGAATGTTCGGTAGCTTCATGCACGAGCTTAAAAGAACCGTGGAATTTTCTGTAAATATCTCCATTACGCAGACCCACCCAAAGATTTTTAGAGTTATCTACAGCAAGGTCAGAAATCCCTACCTTGCCGTTAGGCAGGCTGAAGTTTAACATTTTTTTATTCTTAACATAAAATACCCCATTTCGAAGAGTAGAGATCCACAAACCTCCTTCATGATCAGCATAAATCATAGAAATGGAAAGGCCATCTAAAATATGACGAGTGAGATTTCCATATTGATCAAATATTCTGACACCACCAGAAATGGATGACACCCAAAAGTGTGATTCATCTAATTTTGAAATTTCCAGAATGAAACGGGAAATTGGAATGGAACGAACTTTTCCTACACTATCTATTTGTGTAATACCGTTTTCAAGGGTGAAAAAATTGTTTCCCGAAGCATCAAAATAGGCACCATCAATGTTGCGAGGGGTTTTTTCTACGCTAGAATGAAACGACTTGTTTATCAGTCCAGTAGGTTTAGGATATTTTGATTTAGGACGATCATAATAAGTGAACCCATCGGGATTTAATTTTTGTATATAATTAATTTCTATGTGGCCTCTCTCAATACTCCCTAAATAGTTTTCATGAGCTCCATTGGGTAGAATTTTTAAATATCCGGTATGATGCAGGAAAGTGAAATAGAGGGTGCCTTCTGAATCAAAAGTGAGATTGTTTATAATATGACCTTGGGGGAGGTTTTGTAGTACTTCGTTATATTCATAAGGGCGGAAAGAGGGTGATTCTCCTGAGATGATGAACATTGTTTGATTAAATGCCGAGCACCATATTTCACCATTTTCATTTTTAAAAAAATTAAAGGTGGTATTATCTGGCAACCCATCCTTTATACTGTAATGTTTAAAATCATACCCATCATATCGGCAGAGCCCATTGTCTGTAGAAAGCCATAAATAACCCCAATCATCTTGAATGATATCATATACTTCAGAACTAGGTAAGCCATTTGAAGTCGTATATTGGGTGTATTGATAGTCTTGCGACAGCAGAGGTATAGAGAGGAAGATGAGTATATACTTTAAAAAGGCCTTCTTCTCAGTCCTGCAATAAAGTCCTTGAATTATGCAATTGATACTTAATTATACACAATTTCGGAAACAAGCAAATACTTAATTACGAGACTAATTCTATTTAACCTCTTTGTTACCCCCCGTACTTCGGATTTCCTTCTGCAAAGGATTTGAAGTCCTCCATGTAGACTTTGCTTTGTTTTTTAAAAGCAGATTTGCCCATGAAGAAGGCCATTACTTTCATGAATCCTGAGCAATTAAACTCTGACTCGGAAATCCACTTTGTACTTCCATCTTCCTCTTTAAAAAAGTTTTTCTGTAGATTTCTCACTCCCTTGGTTTCATATATTCCATGAAATTCTTCAGGAGGATTACGATGCGTGATGGTTTCTATCATTGTCAAGCTTCTCTTACCTAGTTCGTACTTTAATTTAGTTTTAGCACCTACTTTCCCAGCATCACCCGAAAGGACTTCCTTGCTTTGAAAGCCTTTTTGCCAAAACTTCATATTTTCAGGGTCACCGAAAAGCTTGCCTACTTCATTCTTAGGCCGATTGATAGTGATTTCGCATGTATATTTCATGATTCGTAGTTTTCACCAATGTTAGGGGAATGAGGCAAGATTGAAAACTTTCAAAATCAAGAAAAATAAAAATCACCCGTTTGGGTGATCATTTCTTTTTGGAGGATATGGCTTCTTTGTTGAACTCCAAGCATTGGTCGACCCAATGAGCTAATTGAGTGTCATTATCCCAGCCCTCTGAATCAACATATAGATAACCTTTCATAGGTCTTTTTGTGAAGTCCATGAGCCGGGCACCTATTTTTTGTAAATAATCATTATAAGCATGCGGACCGACACGTGCCATTAGGTCATCTTTAATTACTCCTACACACATTTTATCATCAACCATGATACATAATCCACCCATCATCTTTTTTTCTTCAAATAGAATATTTCTTCTGTTTAACTCTATGCGTAGTTTGTCAGCTAAATGTTCGTTAAAAGCCATATTTACTAAATTAAAAAATACGTGTTCAATTTTCGGTTGTTTTCACATCACAATCCATTCTACTTTTGAATTATGACTAGTGTTCCTTCAACTAACGAAATGTATCAAGCTCTTTTGGACAAAAATTCTCAATATGAAGGTGTTTTTATTGTGGGAGTAAGGACCACTGGTATTTTCTGCAGGCCCACATGCTCTGCGCGTAAGCCAAAATATGAAAATGTGGAATTTTTCCCCTCGACAAAAGATGCACTTGCAAATGGATACCGAGCGTGTAAAATTTGCAGACCTATGAAAAATTATCAATCTGCTCCAGATTGGTTGGTTCCATTACTCAAAGAGGTTGAAGCTAAGCCCGAAAAAAAGTGGAAAGATTTTGAACTTAGTCTAATGGGCTATAGCCCCTCTAGAGTACGACGATATTTCAATAAGACTCATGGAATAACATTTCAAACGTATCTTCGGATGAGTAGAATTAATGGGGCTTTTTTAAAAATTAGGGAAGGACAAACGGTGACAAAATCAGCGTTTGAGCAAGGATATGATTCGCTGAGTGGTTTTTCAGAAACTTTTAAGAACATAACAGGATTTACACCAGGTATGGAAGGTCAAATAATTACAATCAATCGAATAGCAACACCATTGGGACCCATGATGATAGGGGTGACTGATGAGGGATTATGTCTTCTCGAGTTTACGGATAGAAAAATGCTTGAGACTCAAATTGAAAGGCTTAAAAAGAGAATGAGATCTGAGATGGTTACTGGACAACATCCAATGATTGATAAAGTAAGTGAGCAGTTGAATGAATATTTTGAGGGGAGAAGAAAAGAGTTTGATGTGAAAATGGTTGTTCCTGGAACTGAATTCCAACAAAAAGTGTGGGACGCATTAAACAAGATTCCATATGGGGTTACGCGTTCTTACAAACAGCAAGCCAATGTGGTAGGAGATGTCAAAGCGGTAAGGGCAGTGGCACGTGCAAATGGAGAAAATCGTATCTCTATTATTATTCCGTGCCACCGCATTATAGGATCTGATGGTAGCATTGTTGGTTATGGTGGAGGTATTCACCGCAAACAATGGCTTCTCAAACATGAGTTTGAAAACAACTAACCATTAGTTAACTCCCATTCATAAAAGTTAGAAGTTTCGTTTAGCTGAAATCCAGTTTTGGGATATAGTTTGTTGCCAACGAAATTGGTTTTATCAGTTTCTAAATACATCCCGCAAGCCCCACTATCCTTAACTAGTTTTTTTGCTCTATCAATTAACTTAATGGAAACTCCTTTTCCCCGATAATCTTCATTGACAAACAAATCATTAAGAAGCCAAAACTTGCTCATTCTAGTGGAAGAGAAGAGAGGATATAATTGAACAAATCCAATGAGCTGACCCTGATCTTCGCATACATAAACTTCTGAATCTTGTTTATGCATTCTTTCTTCTAAAAACTTTTTAGCACCGTCTACATCTGAACCCTTCTTATACCAAACCCTATAGCTATTGAATAAGGTGGCCAATGATAACAGGTCGTCTTTAATTGCGCTCCTTACCTCCATCATTCAAAAAGATTTAGTTCTACTTGCGTACTGAGTAAATCATCTATTGTTTCTCTTCTCTTTATTAAGTGGTCTTTTCCGTCAACTATCAAAACTTCTGCAGGTCTAGGTCTGGAGTTATAGTTTGATGCCATGGTAGCGCAGTATGCTCCCGCATTTTTGAAAACTAAATAATCACCTTTTCTTACTTCTGAAATAATTCTGTCAGAGGCAAAGGAGTCCGTCTCACAGATGTATCCTACCACATTATACACTTTTCTTTCGCCATCAGGATTAGAAATATTTTCTATTTCGTGGTGAGCATTGTAAAACATTGGTCTAACGAAATGATTGAAGCCACTGTCCACACCAACAAACGTACACGAAGTAGTCTGCTTGATAAGATTTGCTTTGGTTACAAAATATCCGGCATTACTTACCATGAATTTTCCGGGCTCAAATTCTAGTGTGTATTCTTTTCCTTGCTTTGTACAAAAGTCTTTGAAAGATTTGCTGAATTTTTTTCCAAATGCGGTAATATCAGTATGCAAATCATCAGGCTTATATGCGACCTTAAATCCGCTACCAAAATCGATATGAGTGACTGTATCAAACTTTTCTACGACACTGAATACTAGTTCCGCAGCTTTTATGAAAACGTCTGCATCTAAAATATCTGAACCGGTATGAACATGCACACCCATAACATTAATATTCAGTTTTTTCACAATTCGCTCAATATTTGGAACTTGATGTATGGATATCCCAAACTTTGAATCAATATGTCCAACAGAAATATTCTGATTTCCACCAGCCATTAAATGAGGATTGATTCGTACGTAGAGAGGGATCTCTGGATGATTAAGTCCAAAATATTCAAGTGTGTAAAGATTATCCACATTTATTTTTACTCCCAGAGCAATGGCTTCCTCATATTCATCAATGGAGATATTATTGGGTGTAAAAAGTATATCCTCAGCGGTAAAACCAGCATTAAGTCCAAGTTGGACTTCTCCTAAAGAAACACAGTCAAGACCAGCACCCAATGATTTGAAAAGTTTTAATACAGCTTGATTATTCAGCGCTTTACATGCATAGTGTACTTTTAGTTTGTCAACTTTAAATGCTTCAATAAACTGTTTGTAGTTTTTTTTCATTTGATCAGCATCATACACATACAAAGGGGAGCCATGAGACTCAGCGGCTTGAATCAAGCTTGCATTTTTCATTTTAATAATTCGTAAAACGGTTAAACAAAAAAACCGAAGCGCTAACTCCGGTTTTGAAAATTCTTTATATAAATATTTATCAATAGCCGGATCTACTGGAGTCGTTTAGACTTCTTGTCAGATTTCTTCTTGTTAGACCAGCTTGATTTATTCATGGCTCAAAAATAGTTATTTTTCTATTCTATATCCTTTATGGATTTTCATATGTTCCTGTCACAGTGCCAGTAAGCTTAACGCCTTCCTCAAATGGTACATCAAATGTTAAGCTATAGGTATTTCCTGATCCGGAGATGGATACCGTCCCATTTGCAAGGGCCTCTCGTGTATCAGTATTAAATCCCTCAATAGTGGTTACGGTAAGATTAACATATAGATCAGGATCGTTGGTAGTTGTGGCATAATCTCCATTCTCAAGACTGGCAGTACCCTTCGAAACTGCAGTCATCCTTATTTCAATTTTATTGTTACTAAATGAGACTGTATTTGGCTCAATCAATTCTACGGTACCATCACCCAAAAAGAATTGAGCAAATGCATCTCCATCATCATCTTGGCTAGCAAAGACACCACTCTTCATACGGAAAGACTTTCCATTATAGGTTAGGGTACCACTAAGGCCTTCATTGGTACTTGGATCTGGTACCGGGGCATCATCTCCACAAGATGAAATAATCAGCAACGAAAGAATTAAAAGCAGTAAAAATGTTTTTTTCATGATCTAAAATTTAATTGATTACTACATAGCAAAAGCCATTGCACAGGTCTACCTTATTAATTCAACTTTTATTTGACTTGGGAGAATGCATACTTTTTTCGATTTTTTTTGTGAAATATTAACGGATAGATCGCCGGTATGTTTAAGATCTACATTTTAGCTTCTACCTATACACTAAGTTCACGTCCTGCCTGAGTTAAGCTTGCATTTTTCATTCTAATAATTCGTAAAACGGTTAAACAAAAAAACCGAAGCGCTAACTCCGGTTTTGAAAATTCTTAATGAATATTTATCAATAGCCATATCTACAGGAGTCGCTTAGACTTCTTGTCAGATTTCTTCTTGTTTATCCAGCTTGTTTTATTCATGGGGCAAAAATAGTTTTTTTCTATTTAACAATATCCTCATGGATTCTCGAACGTTCCCGTTGCAGATCCAGTAAGCTCAACTCCTTGACCAAAAGGTACATCGAATGTTATATTGTAGGTGTTTTGTGATCCTGAAATGCTTACAGACCCACCTGTAATGGCTTCTCTGCCTACTGGATTTCCATTATCCAAAATCGTAACTGCTACATCGGCATACAAGTCTGGAACATTTGTGCTAGTTGCATACTCACCACTTTCCAATGTCGCAGTGCCTCTTGAAGTAGCTACTACGGAAATGATGATTTGACTATCACTACTAGAAACACCTGTATTCGTAGGTTCAATAGTGCCATCAGCAAAGAAAAACGCTCCTTCGGCATTACCATCCTCCATTGATAGAGAAAAAAAACCATTTGCTATGGCGTAAGATTGACCATCGAAATTGAGGGTGCCACTTAATCCTATGCTAGGTGTATCGTCACTGTCATCATCACCACAAGATGAAATGAATAAAATGGATAGCATGGAGATTGATAAAAGTAGCTTTTTCATAATGATATAATTTGTTTGATCAAGGTAGGTCTTTTATTTTTTTGACTTACTATTTCGCAAACGCAACAGCTCGTGTTTCTCTGATTACGGTTACCTTTATTTGTCCAGGATACTGCATGTCTTTCTCTATTTTTTGAGAGATATTAAATGATAAGTCACTGGCCTGCTTGTCATCTACATTTTCTGCATCAACCAATACTCGTAGTTCACGACCTGCTTGAATAGCATAGCATTTATTTACACCATCAAAGTTATGCGCTATACTTTCCAAATCTTTTAGCCTTTTCAAGTACTGTTCCATGATTTCACGTCTTGCTCCTGGACGAGAGCCAGAGATCGCATCACATGCCTGAACGATAGGCGAGATCATAGAAGTCATTTCAATTTCATCATGATGTGCGCCGATTGCATTACAGACTTCACCGTTCTCCTTATATTTTTTTGCAAGCTCCATTCCAATAATTGCATGAGGTTTTTCAGGTTCTTCTGGCCATACTTTGCCGATATCATGAAGAAGGCCTGCTCGCTTAGCTAGCTTAGGGTTAAGTCCAAGTTCCGATGCTAGTGTTGCACACAAATTCGCAACTTCTCTTGAGTGCTGCAATAGATTTTGGCCATATGAAGACCTGAACCTCATTCGCCCAATCATTTTAATCAATTCGGGGTGTAGTCCATGGATTCCTAAATCGATCACAGTACGTTCTCCAATCTCGACTATTTCTTCATCGATATTTTTAGAAGTCTTATTTACGATTTCCTCTATTCTTGCTGGGTGAATTCTCCCATCCTGAACTAACCTATGAAGTGATAATCTAGCAATCTCTCTTCTCACAGGATCGAACCCAGAAATGATGATTGCTTCGGGTGTATCGTCTACTATAATCTCAACGCCTGTGGCCGCTTCCAAGGCACGAATGTTTCTCCCCTCTCGGCCAATTATTTTCCCCTTGATGTCATCGCTTTCTATATTGAAAACTGATACTGTATTTTCAATGGCATGTTCTGTGGCAGTTCGTTGTATTGCTTCAATAACAACCTTTTTAGCTTCTTTTGTAGCAGTCATTTTTGCCTCTTCCACTATTTCTTTGATGTGAGCAGATGCACTAGTACGAGCTTCATCTTGTAGTGCTTCCATCAATTGAGCTTTAGCTTCTTCTGCTGGGAGGTTAGCCGCTTTTTCCAAAATAGCGACTTGTTGTTTTTGCATTTTCTCAAACTCGTCTTTGCGCTGACGAGCAATTTCCATTTGCGTTGAAAGTGTTTCTTTGAGTTGATTTACCTCATCTTCTTTTTGCTTCGCGTGTTCAAACTGCTTATTAAGATTCGCTTCTTTCTGTTTTAGTTTTTGCTCATTAGTGATGATGATATTTTTTTTGCGGTTTGATTCTTCTTCAAACTCACTTTTCTTTTTAAGAAAATTCTCTTTTGCTTCGAGAATTTTATCTTTCTTGATGTTTTCCGCTGATACTTCGGCCTCTTTAAGGATAAGCTTACTTTGCTCTTCAGCTTCTTTAATTTTTTTACTGGCTCCTTTGCCTTGTAGTGCTCTACCAACTAAAAATCCTATTGCTAAGGATATGATAGATCCTATTATAATTATTGTCGTGGTGTCCATGTGCGTATATTTGATTATTCAAATAACAGGACAGTCAGGTCAGCTAAATCAAGTTATATATCAGATAGAGTCTGTGATGAGTTGGTTTAGTTTCGAAATCTCTCCAAGTGCAAAATCATCAGATGCTTCTGATGATTCCTCTCGTTTTAGTTTCTCTACAAGACAATCAAAAGCTACCATGGCCGACAAATCCTGCGTGTCGTCTATACCGAACTGGTTTTGGTAGTTTTTTATTTTCTCGTTTAATAATTTTCCGGCTCTTCTAATTCTCTCTTCGTCCTCTGCCTTTACTCTCATGGGATATTCCCGATTCCCAATTCTGATTTTTATGGATAGTTCTGCCATTCGGTTAATTTATTTATTCTGCCAAATGGGCAATACATTTATCTATCTCCTTGACGTAGCTATCTATCGCTTCTTTCAGCTGTGCTGAATCTCCTTCACTGACTACCGTGTTATTAACTAGTTTATTTATTTTCACTTGATCCTGAAAGGTATTAAGATTTGCCTCTTGGCTCTTCATCTTATCTTTCAGCATGCCATTTTCTGTTCTAGTATCATTCAATTCGTCCTTTAAGCGTTTATTTTCACTAAGGATAAGTTGAACCTTTCTCTCCAGGTTTTGAAATTCACGATATAGTTTTTCGCTAGGCATTCTTATTTTCGTATAACCGCTCCGAACTCTTTTTCATACAAGTTCATCAGACTGTTCATACTTTTATCGATCTGTTTATCTGTTAAAGTTTTGAATTTATCTTGAAGAAAAAAACTAATTGCGTAAGCTTTTTTTCCTTTTTCTATTTTATCGCCCTCATAGATACTGAAAAGGTCCATTCTGTTCAATAATTTCTTTTCTTGTTTAAAAGCAAGTTGTTGAATATCCGAATATGAGATTTTTTTATCTAATACTAACGAAAGATCTCTTTTTACTTCTGGGTATTTCGGAATTGGTTCGTATGCGATATCAGACTTATAGAGTTTTAAGATAGAATTCCAACTTAATTGAGAGTGAAAGACTTCTTGTTTGATTCCGTAGATTGAAAGTAATTCTTTTTTTAGCTTACCAAGAATCCCAAGCATTCTTCCTTCTTTCTTAATTACCACACCGTATTCATAAAGTGAGTCTTTTTCTGAAGGTATAATCTCTGTTTTCCGGATTCCAGCATATTTTAACATCCCCATAACTGAAGTGCTTAAATCGTGAAATGAACTTTTACGAGATTGATCTAACCAATTCTCTTCAGTAGTATTACCAGTAAGATAGAATGACAACCATTCGTCTTCTACGTATTTAGCATTTTCTTTTTTGTAGGACCGTCCAAACTCGAAAAATTTCAAATTCGGATTTCTACGGTTGATATTATAGGCGACAGACTCTAATGCTGTATAAACAGGAGAGGTCTTCATGATCATTAACTCTTCGCTAGAAGGATTGAGCATCTTCACTGGCTCGCCACCAAGTGGAAATTTTTCATGATACTTAGGGTTGGTCAAAGAGTTCGTAAGAATCTCCGAGTAACCACGACCAGAGAGAAAACGGGAGATGTCTTCTTGAACTCTGTAAGGTTCAAATTCATTGAATTCAGCCAAATAATCTGCTGAAAACTCTTCATCCAGCTCCACTTCATTGAATCCGTAAATTCTAAGAACCTCTTCTACTAAATCGGCAGGACGAGTAACATCACTTCTGTAAGCTGGTACTATTGCCCTGAAGCTCGACTTAGAAATACTTTCTGTTCTGATATCCAACCAGTTCAGAGTTTCTATGATCAGATTATGATCTAATTCCTTCCCAATCAACCAATGAAAGTTTTGAAAAGTAATCTCAATTTCTTTTTCTAAAATGGGATTTGGATAGATGTCTACAATATCAGAGGCTACATATCCTCCAGCTATTTCAAGAATTAGCGAAGTAGCCAGCTCAATTGCTGGAATTGTCATTTCTGGATCAGCGCCTCTTTCATATCTAAAGGAAGCATCAGTAGAAATTGTATGCCTTTGAGCTGTAGACCTGATTCCGTCAGCTTCCCAGTAAGCGCTTTCCAGAAAAATGTCCGTTGTACTTTCAGTTACTCCAGATTTTAAGCCACCTAAAACACCAGCCATACACATGCCTTCTTCCTCGCCATTGCAAACCATTAAGTCTTCATTGGTGAGCTTCCTTTCTTTACCTTCAAGTGTTGTGAATGGCGTTTTCTCCTTGAGGGTTTTGACGATTATTTTATCTCTTTTTATAAGAGAAGCGTCATATGCATGCATGGGTTGACCAATAGCATGTAGAACATAGTTGGTAATATCAACTATGTTATTGATTGGTTCAAGACCAAGAGATCTCAGCTTCCACTGTAGCCAACCAGGAGAGTCTTTGACTTGTAATCCTCTGATGGTAATACCAGAAAATCTAGGACACCTTTCGCTATTTTCCACTTTCACCTCGATAGGTCTATCTGGCTTAATATCAAATGAGTTTGGCTTAGGCACCCTAAGTTCTTTTTGAAAGTGGGCTTTTAAATCGCGAGCAGCTCCCATATGTGAAGTCGCATCTCCACGATTAGGTGTAAGTCCAATTTCGAAAATATGATCTTCTCCGGTCTCAAAAAGTTCAATAGCGGGAGTTCCGTTCGGTTTGTCTGTATCTAGAATCATAATGCCGTCATGGCTTGTGCCAAGACCTACTTCATCTTCTGCACAGATCATTCCTTCGGAGACTTCACCTCTAATTTTAGCTTTCTTGATTTTGAAAGAGTCGCCTTGAGTCGGATGGATGGTGGAATTAATTGTTGCGACTAAAACTTTTTGTCCACTAGACACATTAGGAGCTCCGCAAACAATATCAGAAGGTTCTGCTGTTCCAATATCAACTTTGGTTACCTTGAGTTTGTCTGCATTGGGATGTTGCGCGCATTCTAATACTTCGCCTACCACAATTCCTTCAAGTCCTCCGGGAATTTTCTCTACTTTTTCAATACCCTCAACTTCTAACCCTGTTTGGGTAAGAATATCTCCAAGTTGTTCTGGGCTTTCTTTGAAATCGATGAATTCTTTAAGCCAATTGTACGAAATCTTCATGCGCTACTCTATCTCTGAATTAAGTAAGCAAAAATAAAGAATCTGCTGAGCAGGCTTGAAGAACTTGTGATTAAGTTGAAAATAAAAGTCCTCAACACATAAGTGTCAAGGACAATAAGAAGAATTGTTGATTTACTTAGAGAGCTCGATACGCGCATTGGTGTGATCACCTTCACAATCACGTCCAGCAGTGAGATTAATAATTATTTTTCCAGAGTCTTCTACCTTACCCTCCCCTCTAAAATCACTACTGCAATCAGGAATTGTTCCGGCATACTTAAAATCTGATATTATACCGTCTTTTAGGGTAAAACTAATAGTCCCGTCATTCGGATTGCTGCTACAACAAGACGTATGTGTTCTGGTATAGAAAAACTCACCGACCCATTTATTCTCGTCTTCTGTTTCTTTAATGATAGCAGAGGCTGGATAGTTTTTATAAACACTTCCATTTGAAGCATTAGACCACCATCCGCCGATGTATCTACCAGTGAATGTTTGTTCGACAAACTCTTTTTCTGGAACCTCTTCGATTTCTGGTTCTGAGTCTTCGGAGCATGATAAACATGCGAAGGAGATAGTTAAAGCGATTATACACACAGGCCATTTGCCTAGAAATTGAATGTTAGAATTTTTCATCTCTTTTAATTTTGATGTTTAAATTGAGATTCTAACTTATTGGGTCAAGTCACATTGATCGACTGAATGGGTACAGTCGTACTTATTTGAGAAATTATGAATGGTTCTTTACATAATCGCTTGGCGTATCGCCGATCAGCGACTTAAATGCTTTATTAAAAGTAGATTTTGAATTAAATCCGACATCCATAGCCAGTGCTAGCAATGTGTGCTTTTGATGCTCTTTCCTCTCAATTTTTTCTTTAAAAGCATTAATTCTAGTTTGATTGATGAAATCATAAAAAGACTTTTGATGGACATGATTGAGGTACCACGACAGGTTATTCGAAGATGTGTTTAATTGTTCTGAGAGGTCTTTTAGGGTTAAGTCTGAATTGAGGTATACCTGTTCTTCTTCAATTAAGAATTTGAGTTTACTTCTTAGTTCTTGTATTTCGTTTGGGTTTAGCCGTTTGCGGTTTGCTATGGATTTTTTTAATGAGTCCCTCAAAATTTCAGGACTACTTAAACTAAAGTACCCAACTATATAAAAGATGACAGGGGTAATCATCCAGAAGATGTCGTAACTAATGAAAGATAAATTGATTCCTGAAATAGATAGAGTAAAACTTAACAACCAAATAGTTGCCAATACAGAAAATATTCCTAGAAAACGGAATAGGTATCGTTTAGTCGTTAGTGAATTTTTTGATCCAAAAAAAAGCTTGGATGAAGTGGTTTTTCTTAAATGAAAAAATGAAAGAACTATATAAGTGCATAGTGAAACAAGACCAAGCCCCTCAATAGATGCAATGATCAGGCGCAAAGGGCCATTGAAATAGAATTGATTTAATTCGGATAAACTAAAACTAAATGTAGCTCCCACATAAATAAGATGTAATAAAGCAGGAATGTAATGAGATTTGGAAAATATGAAATTTCCCTTGCTAAGCTTAATGATGTAGAGATAGATCAATGGGCCGAAAAGGAAAAGCGTTGTGTCAACCAATCCTGCAAGACGGATCACCCATTCATCATTGAGTGCAGAATATAATATTCTACCAGCAAGCATAATTGTAGCAAGCAGAATAATTATTGCCAATACTTTGTTGGCTGGATTATTTGTATTCTTAGAGAAAGGGATCGCAAGTGCAAGAAAAAGACCCTGACTAATTCCAAAAAGGAGAAAGATGTAGTAGAAATTGATCAGATTCATGATGTCTTAACAAGTATGGATAGATTTCCCCTGAAAACATTTATTAGCCAACCTAACTATACTGAATGTTTTTTAAACAGTCTTCTTCTTTTTTAATGGTTTGGATATAAATATAAATGTGTGAGTGTTTATGCTTTAATAAGTTAGTCTACAAGCTTTGATAGAATCATAAAAAAAGGATTCTTCAATGAATCCCTTTAATTTCAATCTCTTTAAATCACTGTCTTTGATCGTGACAGGTTACTTAACTAAATGCATAATTTTAGTTAGCAGTCTCTACTACAAACAGAAACTCCAAAAAGACCAACGTCAACTTGGACCTGTGCACAGGTTCCAAGTCCTACAACATCATCAAAGCCTTGGGCAACTAAACTTTCCACTTCTTCTGGACTTGTTCCAATTCCTACCAAATCCCATCCATCCGGACACCTACCAAAAGGATCAGGATCTGAAGCTCTAATGTCAAATTTTCCTGGGTTGATATCCTTTAGAATGGCTTGTTCATTATTTTGAACCGAAAATGGAAAACGTGAAATAGTCGATTTCATCATCTTCCTTGATTGCTCCCCTTAATTCACTAAGCACTTCTTGATAGAATTTTAATTTCTCGGTTTCATCAACAGGGACTTTAAATTCATTCCAGATAAATCGAGACCTGATAAATCTAAAACAATAGGTTCTTTTGAATCTTGCTCTTGACAGGAGCAAAATGATAATAATATTATACTGAAAAATGCAATAGTGAGATTTTTCATAGTTTTTAAATTTTAGCTGTTATTAAATATAACGTTCAATTAATAAAAAATAATTTTTCATATAACTTTTTTATCTACTGAGATAGCACTAAAAATTATTCTACATATTTTTCACCAGCTTCAATTCGAATATCTAATAGATTTTCAATCGGTGGTAGTGGACACGTGAAATCGTCGAAGTAGGCACAATAGGGATTGTAAGATTTATTGAAATCCAATTCAATTTGATCTGATTTACCTACTGAAACATCCAGATATTTTCCACCTCCATACGTAAGTACTCCACTTGTTCCATCCCCAAAAGCAAGAAGGTACTGATTGCCAAACCCAAGAGCCTTCAGAAGTAGCAAGGAATGTTTTTGGCCTTTAAACTTGAAATGAATATTTGCAAATTTTAGGTAGGTCGTTGTGGTACCATCACTATTTCCCAGTACAAGTGTTTCTCGCTTACTCAATCGCTCAAGCTCACCTATTATTTTATAGTCAGGGTTTGGGTCGAAGTACTGAACCTCCTTATACGCCACTCCCTTTTCAACGAAAGGGCTTGCCTGAGAAGTTCTATAGAAGTTGTGCTTATCTTCCCAATACTGGTCTATTTCTTTGACATACTCTTCTGATGATCCACCAGATTGAGTTAGAAAGAAAATGATAAACACCACAGGAATAATAAGTATCCAGATTTTTCGCATTGCACAAATTTAAAAACCAATGGACTTATAATTGACCTTCATCCGCGAAACTAAAGAACCCCTCATTTGTAAGAATAAGATGGTCTAATACTGTAATGTCTAATGAATTTCCTGCTTGTTTTAATCGATTTGTTAAATTGATATCTTCTGTACTTGCTTTGAGGTTTCCACTTGGATGGTTATGAGCTAGAATGATTCCGCTTGCGGTCTCTTCTAGAGCGCGTTTGAAAATAATTTTAGCATCTACGACCGTTCCAGATACACCACCACGACTTATCATTTCCTTTTTAATGACTTCATTGTTCCGCTTTAATAATATCAACCAGAACTCTTCGTGATTGAGATCCATTAAATCTCCTTTAAGCAGGTTATAGGCATCTTTGGAGGCTTTGATCTTGACTCGCTTGGAGGGCTCTACTTCTTTTCTTCTTCTTCCTACTTCTAACGCTGCAACTATGGATATGGCTTTTGCTCCTCCTATTCCTTTAAATTTCTGTAAATCTTTAACAGATAAGCGAGCTAAGGAAGATAGATTGTTCTCGCACTGATTTAAAATATGTTGTGCGAGTTCAACAGCTGTTTGGTCTTTATTTCCAGATCCAATGAGAATAGCGATGAGTTCTGCTTCAGAAAGAGCTGATTTGCCTTTAAGTAGTAGCTTTTCTCTAGGTCTATCTTCTTCTGCCCAACTCTTTATAGTCAAACGGTTGTCTTTCATTGACTATGTAAAATAAAAAACCCTGCGTAATTGCTTACACAGGGTAAAAAAAATTTCTTTAATTAGGCCTAAAGACCGGCTACATGCTTAGTCAACTGTGACTTAAGATGACCTGCTTTGTTTTTGTGGATGATGTTTTTCTTAGATAATCTATCTACCATAGAAATTACTTGAGTCAAAAGCTCTTCACCAGCTTTTTTGTCAGTTGTTTCTTTAAGTCTTTTTATGAACGTACGGGTCGTTTTATGCTGATATCTATTTCTCAGTCTTTTCGATTCGTTACTTCTGATTCTTTTAAGTGCTGATTTATGGTTTGCCATAACGCTTTTCTGTATTCCAAAATTTAGGACGGCAAAGATAGGAGTTTTCTTTTGAAAAGAAAAAGCTTTTCGCACATTGAAATTTATGATGTCTATATATGAATAACACTAGTTCAATGATGCGGTGCAAAGATGTGCATTTGTTAGATTTATCGTATGAAAGATTTCACGGCTAGTCACCGAATTTCTACACTGAGTGAATACACTAAAACGTATGATCAGAGCATTGAGAATCCAGAATTTTTTTGGTCAGAAATAGCTGATTCATTTCTCTGGAGAAAGAGATGGGACAAAATAGTGGAATGGGATTTTAAAAGACCAGATATAAAATGGTTCATCAATGGGAAATTAAATATTACGGAAAACTTATTAGACAGGCACTTAGAAGATAGAGGTGATGAAGTGGCTATATTATGGGAGTCTAACGAACCAAATGAGGATTGTCAATCAATTACTTATAAAGAGCTACACAGGAAGGTTTGTCAGTTTTCTAATGCAATGATTGAAAATGGTATTGATAAAGGAGACCGAGTAATTATTTATATGCCGATGGTCCCAGAAGCTGCTATCGCAATGCTGGCTTGTGCTAGAATAGGAGCAATTCATTCGGTTGTTTTTGCAGGGTTCTCCTCGAACGCTCTTGCTGATAGGATTAATGATTGTGGAGCTAAGATGGTATTGACAGCAGATGGAAACTACAGAGGGGCGAAAATAATAGATGTCAAGAGTGTTGTAGATGAAGCACTTGAAAAGTGTAGTTGTGTTCAGAAAATGATCGTTTTCCAGCGGACGAATGCTGAAGTGTATATGAAAGCTGGCCGTGATATTTGGTGGCATGATGCTATTCAAGGTATGTCTGATCAAAATGAAGCCGAGGAGATGGATTCGGAAGATTTGCTTTTCATTTTATATACTTCAGGATCTACCGGTAAGCCAAAGGGGGTGGTTCATACGTGTGGTGGATACATGGTTTACACCTATTATTCTTTCTTAAATGTATTTCAGTATAAGCCAGGAGATATTTATTGGTGTACTGCTGATGTAGGATGGATTACAGGACATTCCTACATTATATATGGTCCTTTGCTAGCAGGAGCTACGACTGTGATGTTTGAAGGAGTTCCTACATATCCGGATGCAGGGCGGTTTTGGGAAGTGTGTGATAAACATAAAGTGAATCAATTTTATACTGCACCTACAGCCATTAGGTCACTTCAAGCGCATGGATTAGAACCAGTTCTGAAACATAAACTGGAATCTTTGCGAGTGATTGGGTCAGTAGGAGAGCCAATAAATGAAGAAGCATGGCATTGGTATCACGAGCAAATTGGCAAAGGAAAGTCCCCTTTGGTGGATACTTGGTGGCAAACAGAAACTGGTGGTATTATGATTTCAGCTCTTGCGGGAATTACACCTACTAAGCCAGCTCATGCTTCATTACCATTGCCCGGAATCCAACCGGTAATTGTGGACGCAGAGGGGAATGAGTTAGAGGATAAGAATGTGGAAGGGAACCTATGCATAAGATTTCCTTGGCCATCGATGCTGAGAACGACTTATGGAGATCATGAACGGTGCTTTCAGACTTATTTTTCAGCGTATGAGAACCTTTATTTTACAGGAGATGGAGCGAAGAGAGATCATGATGGTTATTTAAGAATACTAGGGCGTGTGGATGACGTAATTAATGTTTCAGGTCACCGAATGGGTACGGCAGAAGTTGAAAATGCTATTAACGAACATCCAAAGGTTGTAGAATCTGCAGTAGTTGGTTTTCCTCATGATATAAAGGGGCAGGGGATTTATGCTTTTGTCATAGCGGAGGAGCAAGGAATTGAGGGAGAGATTCGAGATACCGTAAATAAGGTTATTGGGCCAATTGCCAAGCCAGATCAGATTCAGTTAGTTTCAGGGTTACCGAAGACTCGTTCGGGGAAAATCATGCGAAGAATCTTGAGAAAGATAGCAAGTAAGGATACTGCTAACCTTGGCGATACCTCAACTTTACTGAACCCTGAAGTTATAGGAGATATTATGAAAGATGTGAGCTAGTTTTTATTGAATGAAGTTAGAAGAGTGTAGCCTACCAGATCCCCTTTCTTATTGTAGCTTTCATTTTTAACCATTCCGACCTCTTTTGCAAACCACGATGCAGAAGAAGATTCAGTTGTTTTGTTCATGCCCATTATATTCATTTTCACAATGGTCTTCTGTATAATTTTGAATGTTTCATAAGATCCTGCTGACGTGGTTAAAGTTTCAGCTTTTTCAACTGTTCTGTCGGTGATAGTGATATTCATTTTAATATTCATAGCAGCTGCACCTGACATTTTTATGGTTACTACTCCTGACCCGTCCGGCAGAGTTTGACCTTGTTGAAGATCATTTGGAACAGTGATAAAGTCTCCTTCTACAGCTACCTCAGCATCTCCATACTGACTCAGCATTTCATCCGGAATGAAATTATTAAAATCTATCTTAATCATATCACCCTCACAGATGATAGTGTAGTCTCCATCTGCTACTTCTTTGTCTTTTTTATCAAAGAATACGTTTTTGACGGTAGCTGAAGATCCATCTACTTTAAGAATAGAGCTTATTGTTTTCCCCTGTTCTTTCCCTTTCTTGTCATAGGCAGTCTGTTCAAAGCTCACTCCTTCATTGAAAGGGAAGAAGGAGTCATTACATTGACTATATGCGCCGATTGAAAAAAAAATGAGTGCAAAGAAGAATAGCTTTTTCATAATTAGTGTGATTTCTAGTGGCGGTAATTTACATAAATATATAAAGTTAAAATGGGATTTTTTGAAGTATGCAAAAGTCCTACTTATTATCACAGGGCTGGGGTGATATTTAAATATTGATTAGTGATTACTCTGATTTAGTCAAAAGAGAGTAACCCAATAGAGGCCCTTCTTTTCTTCCATACCTTTCTTTTTTGATAATCCCGTTGTTTTTTGAATACCAAGTGATTTGGTAGAAGGAGCTGTATTCTTTTAAAGAGCTCAAATCAATACCGATATCAATAGATTCTTCTATTACAAATGTTTCAAATGTTCCTGCAGGAGTCGTAAGTTCTTCTTTGCCTTTCACTTGTCTATCTTTTATATAGACCTTCACTTTCCATTCTATTCTTGGTCGCCCTTCCATCGTCATTGTAACATTACCTTCTGGAAGTTTTTGATTCACTTCCAGGATTTTTGGTATCACGATAAAATTTCCTTCAATCTCTTTTTTCTTTTCTTTGAATTTTTTCCAAATCCGTGAAGGAATATATTGATTGACATCTATCTGGATATCTCCTTTGTCGCATGAGATAGCATAGGTGTCTTTTTCCAATTCTTTACCACTTTTACTAAAAGCGGTGGTCTTAACCATAGCTAGTGATTCCGAGGAACTCGTGACTTGATGAGAAATAGTCCCCTGAGATTCTTTTGCTTGGTTAAATTCGGTATACTCAAGTGTTTTATCCTTTTCAAAGGGAAAGAACGAGTCAGAACATTGAGCATTGCTGGTTAAGGAAATGAATGCGGCAATTATGGTGATAAGTGTTTTCATGAGTTATATATGATTTAATAATAAAATTAACATGATTATCACATATTATATTGTTTTAAACAAAGAAGCCCCACTCAAATGAGCAGGGCTTCTATAGTTAGAATTACACTTATTTATCTTAAGAGCCGCACATCTCGCATCCTTCCGGATCATCTAATGAACATTGCATTGCTGCTTGTTGATCAAGTTGTTCCTGAGTTGTTGCGACCTGTTGTTGTCCTTGTATTACGGTCGCTACCGCCTCCTTTGGCTGTTCTTGTTTTTCTTTTGAAACCGTAAACTTGATTGCATCTGTAGCTGCTTTAGTTCTCAGGTAATACATGCCTGTTTTCAAGCCCTTCTTCCAAGCATAGAAGTGCATAGAAGTCATTTTACCGAAGTTCGCATCTTGCAGATGAATGTTCAAGCTCTGGCTTTGACAGATATATGCTCCTCTATCGGCAGACATATCAATGATGGCTTTCTGAGAAATCTCCCATACTGTTTTATATCTCTCTTTGATATCATCTGGAATCTCAGCGATATTCTGAATAGATCCATTCTCAGCTTTGATGCGATTCATCATTCGCTCATCCCATAAGCCAAGATCAATAAGCTCACTCATTAGATGTTTATTAGCCACAATGAATTCACCTGAAAGCACTCTTCTTAGATATAGATTAGAAGTATAAGGCTCAAAGCACTCGTTGTTTCCAAGAATCTGTGAAGTAGATGCGGTAGGCATTGGTGCAAGAAGTAGTGAGTTTCTTACGCCATTTTTCTTTACTTTTTGTTTTAGGTCTGTCCAATCCCATCTTCCAGAATCAGGCGTAACACCCCACATATCAAATTGGAATACTCCTTTAGATACTGGAGAACCTTTGAAAGTTTCATATGCTCCTTCTACTTCTGCTATTTCCATAGATGTTTCCATCGCTGAGAAATAGATAGTCTCAAAAATTTCTCTATTCAATTTCTGAGCTTCTTCAGACTCAAATGCCATCTTAAGTAGCAAGAAAGTATCTGCAAGACCTTGTACACCAATGCCAATTGGTCGGTGCTTCATATTAGAATATCTTGCTTCAGGTACAGGATAATAGTTCACATCGATAACCTTGTTGAGGTTACGTGTTACCACTTTAGTGATATCATACAGTTTCTGATGATCGAATTTTCCGTCGATTACGAATCTCGAAAGAGCAATAGAAGCCAGGTTACATACAGCAACTTCATCTTTTGAAGTATACTCCATGATCTCAGTACAAAGATTACTTGATCGTATTGTACCTAAGTTTTTCTGATTGGACTTTTTGTTTGCTGCATCTTTATACAACATATAAGGGGTGCCGGTCTCAATTTGAGATTCAAGAATTTCAAACCATAAATCTTGTGCTTTTATCGTTTTTCTTCCTTTTCCTTCACGCTCATACTTTTCATAGAGTGCTTCAAACTCATCTCCATAAGCTTCATAAAGTCCTGGGCATTCGTCTGGTGACATGATTGTCCAATCACCATTATCTTCTACTCGTTTCATGAAAAGATCAGGAATCCAAAGAGCATAGAAAAGGTCTCTGGCTCTCATCTCTTCTTTACCGTGATTTTTCCTTAAATCAAGGAAATCGAAAATGTCTGCATGCCATGGTTCTAGATAGATAGCAAAGCTTCCTTTTCTTTTTCCACCACCTTGATCTACGTATCGTGCGGTCATGTCAAAGTTTCGCAACATCGGCACAATTCCGTTAGAAGTACCGTTTGTTCCTTTAATGTAAGCACCTGTTGATCTTACATTATGAATGCTAAGTCCGATACCGCCAGCAGATTGTGAAATCTTAGCACACTGCTTAAGTGTATCATAAATACCATCAATGCTATCATCCTGCATCGAAAGAAGGAAGCAAGAGGACAGTTGAGGTTTTGGTGTTCCTGCATTAAATAGAGTAGGGGTAGCATGAGTAAACCACTTTTCAGACATTAAATTATAAGTCTGAATGGCAGAATCAATATCTTCTCCATGGATACCCACAGAAACTCTCATGAGCATGTGTTGAGGTCGTTCTACGATTTTCCCATCAAGCTTCATTAGATATGATCGCTCTAATGTTTTATAGCCGAAGTAATCGTAATTATAATCCCTGCCATAATCTATTGCATCATCTAACTTTTTAGCGTTTGTTCGTATGATGCCGTATACCTCAGTAGACAAAAGAGCAGCATTCGCACCTGTTTTGGGATTGATATACTCATACATTCTCTTCATGGTATTTGAGAATGAAGTTTCGGTAACCTTATGAAGATTTGAAATTGAAATACGAGCAGCAAGCTTTGCGAAATCAGGATGACGTGTGGTCATCGTAGCGGCTGTTTCAGCTGCTAGATTGTCTAATTCGATGGTTGAAACTCCATCATACAATCCATCAATTACTTTTTTAGCAATTTCTACAGGTTTTACATAGTCTCCGTTTAAACTATAGCACAGTTTCTCTATTCGAGCTGTGATTTTGTCAAACTTTACAGATTCTCTTCTTCCGTCTCTTTTTACTACTAACATTGGGCTAACGCGATAAGGTGATTACACATAATTTTTTTAAAAGTCTTCATCTAATGAGAATTTGGATTTTCCACTATCCCCATCCATTACTCCGGCTTTCTGATATTCTCCAACTCGTTTCTCAAAGAAATTTGTTTTTCCTTGTAGGGAAATCATCTCCATAAAATCAAAGGGGTTGGTTGAGTTATATACTTTCTCACATCCTAGTTCATTTAATAATCTATCTGCAACAAACTCTATGTACTGGCACATCAGGTCAGAGTTCATGCCTATTAATTTTACAGGAAGTGCATCTGTAACAAATTCTTTTTCGATGTTTACTGCATCTTTTATAATTTCTTGAACGGTCTCTGTGGGTAGCTGATTTTTAATGTGACTGTTATATAGTAAACAGGCAAAATCACAATGAAGTCCTTCATCTCTAGAAATAAGCTCATTAGAGAAGGATAAGCCTGGCATTAGGCCTCTTTTCTTTAACCAGAAAATGCTACAAAAACTTCCAGAAAAGAAAATACCTTCTACAGCGGCAAAAGCAACTAATCTTTCTGCAAAAGATCCTTCATCAATCCAGCGTAATGCCCAGTTGGCTTTTTTCTTTACACAATCCATTGTTTCGATTGCGTTGAATAAGTAGTCTTTCTCCTTCGTGTCTTTTACATAGGTATCTATTAATAAGGAGTAAGTTTCTGAATGAATATTTTCTACTGCGATCTGGAATCCGTAGAAAAATTTAGCTTCAGTATACTGAACTTCGGAAACAAAATTTTCAGCAAGATTTTCATTAACAATCCCATCACTTGCAGCAAAAAAAGCAAGTACATGTTTGATGAAATGTTTTTCTTCATCATTCATTGTATCGCTCCAATCTTTCAGGTCTTGACTGAGATCGATCTCTTCTGCAGTCCAAAAACTTGCTTCAGCTTTCTTATAGAACTCCCAGATATCATTATGCTGTATCGGGAAAAGAACAAATCGATCTTTGTTCTCCTTAAGGATGGGTTCTTCAACACGTGCTGCTACTTCGCTCATAATTTCTGTTTCAAATAGTTTTAATCTATTTATATAAACAATAAAACATCCCTATGCTCACGATATGAGTGTGCATTTTTAAAACTTTTTAAGTCCAGGGATACAGCCCTAAGAGTGGTTTATTTTTCTCGGCGGCTTGCTCTACAAATTTGTTCAAAAAGCGTCGGAATTCCAAGCAGTTATTACGGGTGCGGAAGGTGTGATTTGGATATTATCAAAAGATGATAACGAGTTGTATTTTAGTTAATTAACAGCTGATTTTGTAACCGTAACTTTGAGGAAAGCACGCTATAATGGGGGTGAAAAAAAGTGAAAAAAAAATAAAAAATATTTTATCACCTTTTTATCCACACTTACTATTTGGATATTCATCTCGAAATGATATCTTTGCAATCCTTTTTTCAAAAGAAGATAAAATGTACGCGATAGTAGACATTGCTGGGAAGCAATATAAAGCAGAAAAAGACAAATTTCTTTACGCTCCATTAATGGAAGGTAAGGAAGGTGCCAAAGTAGACTTTGATAAAGTACTACTAGTAGATAATGATGGTAAAGTGAAGGTAGGAGCACCTACTGTGAAAGGAGCCAAAGTTTCTGCTAAGATTCTTGAGCATGTGAAAGATGATAAAGTGATCGTGTTCAAAAAGAAGAGAAGAAAAGGGTACCGTGTGAAAAACGGTCACCGTCAACAATTTTCTAAAATTTTGATCGAAGACATTAAAGGATAAAATCTCATGGCACACAAGAAAGGTGTAGGTAGTTCGAGAAATGGAAGAGAGTCAGAAAGTAAAAGACTCGGGGTGAAAATCTTTGGTGGACAGAAGGCAATAGCCGGAAATATCATTGTTCGTCAAAGAGGCACTAAGCATCATCCAGGAGAAAATGTGGGTCTTGGAAAAGATCATACAATATTTGCTTTATCCGATGGTGTTGTAAAATTCCATAAAGGGAAAAAAGACAGATCCTACGTTAGCGTAGAACCATCTGCTGAATAATTCCATTTACTTCCGAAATAGCACTCATTCATCTACTATATATATAGGTGGACAGATAGAGTATTGCGTAACCGACTTAGGTTAGTTAGAATATTAAAAAAGGGGTTCACTATGAACCCCTTTGCTTTTGCATAAAGAATTATGCCTTTTCTTGGTTGCTTTTCTTAGGTCTTCCAGGTAGTACTGTATCTGGTTTAAAACCATTCTTATACCTTTTCTTCCTAGTCTTCCAAACTTTGAAGTTGTTCTTGTTACCCACTTCAAATTGCCACTTCATATGTTCAGAAGGAGTCATCCATTCTAAGTTTTCGAAGTAATTATTCCTGGGATTGTTATCCGTATGAATAATCATTTTTCTCTCTTGATTCTTATTTTTCACAAATACTTTGGCTGTTTCTTTGTGAGGGTATACAGTTCTTCGTTTACCCTTGTCATCAATTAGGTCAAGAAAGTAGCATTTGCAAATTTTATTCCAACGTTGACGCATTAATTTTCCACGCAACTTCATGTGTGTCTTGCTTCCTTTGTGCCATACTTTTCTGCTTTTACTCCTAATCTTTCCCCTGTTGGAAATTTCATAGTTAGAGAATCCTTCAATAGGTCCCCAAGCTTCTTCTTTTTTCTGATCTGCCATTTAGCTCGCTTTTTTTGGTTTGTTTAACAAGCTGATTCTTAATGATCACCAAATGTAATGATAAAATTATCAAATGATAATGCAATGACGTTATTTCTCGTATTTCTTTGGTGCATACAAGAAACCGAAAGCTTCAGCTTCCTCTTTTGTATGTTTTTCGTGATGGACATAGTGAGCGCGCATAATTCGTTTCATGTACTTACTCTTAGCCCTGAAAGGGATTTTTATGCGCCTGTGCACTATAATGTCATGGAATATAAAATAGAAGACTCCATACCCAAGTATTCCGATTCCTATGAACATTACCCAATCCAGCTCAGAACTTCCATAACCTATATAAATACATGCTATGGAAGGAAGGCTGAATACCAATGCAAATAGATCGTTAAGTTCTAATACGTAAGGATGGATTTTATGATGCGATTTATGCCAACTCCATAAAAATCCATGCATAATGTATTTATGAGTAAACCAGGCAACTCCTTCCATAAAGAAGAAAGTGCCAATTGCGATTAATATATTCAAAACCATTTCCATTAATAACTTAACAACTCAAAGTTAGTGTTGTTTACTCTACTATATAGTTGATTTTATGGAATAGATAGCACCGAATTAGTAATAGGAATTTCCTGAAATTGGGAACCCTTATCCGTTCAGATTTTATTCTTTCTGGTGACAAACGAGTAATTTTCTTAAATAGAACAGTATAATATATATAGGCAAGATAGACACCTGCTCTGGCTCCATGAGGTAGTTTCTTAATTCCTTTGAGTGCTTCTTTAAATTCCTGATTTATATCTTTTTCAATCTGTATCTTCTCATCTCTTGTGAAGTGATTAAAGTCTATTCCAGGGAAGTAGACCCTCCCTCTCTCATCAAAGTCACTTTTTATATCTCTAAGAAAATTTACTTTTTGAAAGGCAGATCCTAAATATTTAGCTGGTTTTAATAGCTCTTGATACTCTTTTTCGTTTCCATGGCAAAATACTTTTAAGCACATCAGCCCAACTACTTCGGCACTTCCATAAATATATTTTTCATACTCAGAATTAATGTAATCTACTTTTTCTAGATCCATCTCCATACTAATCAAGAAAGCTTCAATAAGATCATGATCTATTTGATACTGATTCACCACCTCTTGAAAGGAGTGTAAGACTGGGTTTAAACTAATTTTCTCTTCTATTGATTTATAAGTATCCTCCTTAAATCTTTTTAGTAGTTCTCTTTTATCATGATCATGAAATGTATCCACTATTTCATCGGCATACCTAACAAACCCATAGATCGCATAAACGGGCTCGTGATATTCTTTGGCAAGAGTTCGGATGCCTAATGAAAAGGAAGTGCTGTAAGTTTTTGTGATCAACTTACTACAATCGAAAGCTGTTTGTGTATAGAGGTCTATCATTTGGATTTAAAAATAGGAAAATCTTTTCCTATTTCTTTCGCAATTACTTCTCCTGAGATTAATGATGGAGGTACACCAGGACCAGGTACTGTTAGCTGACCTGTATAATAAAGGTTTTTTACTTTCTTGTTTTTAAGTGAGGGCTTCAGAATGGCAGTCTGGAGTAATGTATTAGCAAGACCATAAGCGTTCCCTTTGAATGAATGGTAGTCGTTTATAAAATCTTTGTGCGCATAGCTTCGCTTAGTGATTATGTGATCTCGGATCTTCTCGGAAGTAAACTCTTCAAGTTTATCCATAATTAGTTCAAAATACTTCTCTCTGATTTCTTCGGTATCTTCAATGTCAGGTGCTACTGGAATTAGAACTACGAGATTTTCTTTTCCAACAGGAGCTACTGTATTATCGGTCTTAGAGGTAGCGGAAACATATAGCAATGGTTTTGATGGCCATTGAGGACTTTCGTAAATTTCGCTAGCATGCTGTTTGAAATCTTCATCAAAAAAAAGCGTATGATGCTGGAGTTGTGGAAGCTGTTTGTCCACTCCTATGTAGAATAGTAGTGATGATGGGGCGAGTACTCTGGAGTTCCAGTATTCTTTTGAATAGTTCCTAAAAGACTCTGGTAAAATGTATTGATCAATATGATGGTAATCTGCACCAGCTACTACTGTATCGCAATTGTATGACCCAGAAGTCGTATTAACACTTACTACTTCATTACCATTAAAAGAGAAATCAGTTACTTCTTCTTCTAGCTTGATATCAACTCCTAATTCTTCAGCTAATTTCACCATGCCCTTCACTACAGAGCCCATGCCACCTTTGGGATACCATGTTCCTAAAGATAGATCGGCATAGTTCATTAAACTGTAAAGTGCAGGAGTATTTTCTGCTGTAGCACCTAGAAACAGAATGGGAAACTCCATTAATTGAATTAATCGATCATCCTTAAAATGTTTTCTCACATGTTTTGAAATGGAGGTAAACACATCCATTTTAAGTAATCCAAGAAGGAGTTTGAGATCTACAAATTCAAGTAGCGATCTACTTGGCTTGTAGACTAACTTTTTGACACCTACATCGTATTTGTATTTTGCTTGCTTTAGGAATGACCTTAGCTTAATACTACTCCCAGGCTCAATCTCTTCAAACAACTTCTCCAGCTCAGGCATGCTTGCGGGGATGTCAATTATATCGTTTTTAAATTTGATCCGATAGGAAGGATCTAACCTATCTAGCTGATAGTATTCGTCAACTTTTTTCCCAAAAGAATTGAAGAATTTGTCAAAAACATCAGGCATCCAATACCAGGAAGGTCCCATATCCCATGTAAATCCTTTGTCAGAATAGCTTCTGGCTCTACCTCCTGGTTGATCATTTTTTTCTAGAAGCGTAACCTCATACCCCATCTTTGCCAAGTGGCAGGAACAAGAAAGGCCGGAAAATCCGGCCCCTATCACTACTACTCTACTACGTAAATCTTTAGTTTGCATATACCTTTAGTCCCTTTTTCAATTCCTTGCGGGCAATATGAATTCTATTTTTCACAGTACCTATAGGAATATTTAATTTATCAGCTATCTCATGATATTTGAAGCCTCTAAAATACATGGTAAAAGGTATTTTGTACATGTCTTTTAATGCATCAATAGATGCGTTAATATCTTTCATGACAAAGTTGCCATTTGCATTATTATCTATAACAGCACCAGAAGAATTAATGAAATGATTGTTTTCAGTAGTATCTATGAAGGTGTTTCTTCTAACCATTCTTTGATAGTTGGTTATAAAAGTGTTTCGCATGATCGTATACATCCATGCTTTGAGGTTAGTACCGTCTTGAAATTTATCTCTGTTTGAGTAAGCCTTAAACACAGTTTCTTGAAGCAAATCGTTAGCTTCTTCACCATCTTTGGTCAACTTCAAAGCATAAGGTTTGAGTGAGCTAGTTAAGTTTTCGATCTTGTATCCAAATTCTAAAGCTGTCATTTTGTTTAAGGTTTGGTTTAAAAGGTTAAACGAATTTAATAAGAAAATGTTTAACTGTTACAATAAAAGATTAAACAAAATAAAAATAAGGATACTAATTCGGGCGGTTAAGTATTCTAACTGGAGTACTCTTTCACCCCTCGTGTAAGCTCTGCCAGGTCTTCAAATTGGTTCATGACCCGCACATTATCCGAAAGCTTTAATGATTGACCGATTACTTTACTTCCTGTTATATAAACAGTTGAATTTTTGAATTTATTTCCAAGTCGTTTCACAAAAGTCTGAACCTCACTAGGCTCTGGAGCTGTGGTCATAGCTGTTAGCACGTAATTTGGATTTAATTTGTGATAAACCTCTTCTAATGCATCCAAAGGAACTGATTGACCAAAAAAGATTGTTCGAGCACCTTTAGCCCTCAATAAATAATTAGCAAATAGCAGACCTAATTCATGTAATTCACCTTCTGGAAGAAAAAGTAAGCACAATGGACCATTCTTATTTACCTCTGCAAGGTCTGTGGCAGCTATTAGCTTTTGACGCACTAGGTGTGATATAAAATGTTCTTGAGCAGGGTTAATAGAATTGGTCAGCCAGAGAATTCCAATTTTTCGCATAAAAGGATAAATGATATTCATCATTGCTTGTTCAAAACCCAGTTTTTCCGTGCATTGATCCAAGGTGAAATTGAATACTTCTTCATCTAAGTCGATCATAGCAAGTGTTAATGCGCTTATTTGATCCTCATAAGATTTAGATCCAAATCCGACCCTTTTTACTTCCTCTTCGAGAAGATTTTGAGGCATAGCTACGATCTTGCTTATTTTGTGGCCATGATTTTTTAGAGATGCTATATTTAAAATAAGTTTTAAATCTTGTTCATTATAAAACCTGATATTTGTTGCGGTCCTCTGTGGTGAAAATAGATCGTATCTCTGCTCCCATATTCGAATGGTGTGTGCCTTTATACCAGAAAGGTGCTCAAGATCTTTAATTGAATAGACGCTCATTGTCATGAAACCTATTTTTGCATTGATTGTTTTGAATCTTAATTAGTAAAATAATCGTTTTGTCTGTTTGTTAAAACCTCACGCTAACCAAAAAATATGATATTATACAACGTTACTGTTAACATTGATTCCGATGTTGAAATGGATTGGATTGATTGGATGAAGGAAACACATATACCCGAGGTTATGAAAACAGGCTTCTTTCAAGAGTACCGAATGATGAAAATGCTTTCGGAGGGGGAAGATGATACAGGCACTACTTATGCAATTCAATATATAGCTGAAACACTTGGGCATTTAGAAACATATTTAAATACTGTAGCACCAAAGATTCAAAAGAAGTCGATTATACGTTATGGTACAAAAATGGCAGCTTTTAGAACTGTATTGGAAGAAGTCTAGAAATCTATGTTACAGTTAAGCCACTCTTTCTCAAAATTGGTATTATATTTTTTGTAAAAATTAATTGCTGGTTCATTCCAATCGAGTACTTGCCACATTATACCAGAACATTTCGTTTGTTTTGCGATATCTATAGTTGCTTCAAAAAGAAGTTTGCCTGCTCCATCTCCTCTTCGCGCTTCTGTGACCACCAAGTCCTCCAAGTATAGACGCTTGCCTTTCCATGTGCTGTAACGATAGTAATAAATGGAAGTCCCTATGATTTGATGGTCTTCTTCTGCTACAATAAACCCATAAACTGGTTGTGAGCCAAACCCATCCTCTAACATCTGATCTACAGTATTTGCTACCTGATCTAAGGCCTTTTCATAGATTGCTAACTCTTTTATTAAATCTAAAACCTTTGGGAGATCTTCTTTTTCTCCTTTTCGGATAGTTGTCATAGATAGAAAATTTAAACCCTTCTCCTGTGTTGAAGAAGGGTTAATAATTAAATTTTTTACATTTTTTTCTTGGCTACATCTGGGATAACTCCCATACTGTACCAAGCAAAGGAGAACATGTCCGCACTTAATTCAATACGCTTTTCGGTAGACATCCCTGCTCCATGACCTGCTTTGGTTTCAATTCGAATCAAAAGTGGATTAGGGTTGTCCTTATTTTTTTCCTGAAGAGTTGCAGCATATTTGAATGAATGTGCTGGTACTACTCTATCATCATGATCTGCAGTAGTTACCATTACTGCTGGGTAAGTAGCTTCAGGATCGATGTTATGTACCGGTGAATACGAGTAGAGATAATTAAACATTTCCTCTGAATCTTCTGATGTTCCATAATCAGCAGACCAAGCTCTTCCAATGGTGAAGTTTTGATATCTGAGCATATCCATGACACCCACCATAGGGAAAGCAACCTTGGCTAAATCTGGTCTCATATTGATAGTAGCACCTACTAAAAGACCACCATTTGATCCACCTTGAAGTGCCAAATAATCTGATGAAGTATAACCTTCATTAATTAAGTATTCTCCGGCAGCAATGAAATCTTCAAATACATTGATCTTCTGAAGTTTCGTTCCAGCTTTATGCCATTTCTCTCCATACTCTCCACCGCCTCTTATGTTAGGCATGGCAAAAACGCCACCATTTTCGAGCCATACTAATCTGGAAGTACTAAACGAAGGTCTTAGACTAATATTAAATCCTCCATATGAATAAAGCAGGGTAGGATTTTTTCCATTTAACTCAATGCCTTTCTTGTAGACAATGAACATGGGAACTTGAGTTCCATCTTTGCTGCTGTAAAATATTTGCTTAGTTTCATATTCATCTGGATTGAAATCAATCTCAGGTCTTCTATGCAATTCAGATTCACCACTGGCTATATTATATCTGTAAACTGAAGAGGGGGTAGTGAATGAAGTAAAACTATAGAATAGTTCATCGTCACTGGCGGCTGCACCAAAACCTCCTGCCGTTCCTATGCCAGGCAATTCTACTTCCCTTATCATCTCCCCTTTATAATCATATTGCTTGATCGATGTTTTTGCATCTATCAAATATGATGTGAAAATATTGCCCCCCGCAATACTGGCACTCATCACATTCTCTGATTCAGGAATCATGTCTACCCAATTTTCAGGAGTAGGATTCTTACAATTAACTCGAACAATACGATTATTAGGAGCATTTAAATTTGTATGAATAATCAATTCATCTCCATCGTTATCAACGATATAATGATCATTATCAAAACCAGTTACTATTGGATTAAAGCTACTGCTCGCATCAGAAAGGTCTTTTACATATAACTCGTTCCCACTGGTTCCTGTTGAGGAATAAATGAATAAAAAACGTTCATCTTCACTAACACTAGCTCCGAATCTATTTTCTGGATTTTCTGGATTTGAATAGATAAGCTTATCATCAGATTGATTTGCACCTACTTTGTGATAATAAACCTTACCGTATTGATTTGCTGCAGATAACTTATCTCCATCTTTCGGTTCATCAAACCCCTGATAGAAGAATCCTCCTTCATACCAACTCATACCAGAGAACTTTATCCACTTGATTTCATCATTTAAAATTTCTTTGGTTTCTGTGTTCATCACATAGGCAGTTCTCCAATCAGAACCACCCTCAGATATATTGTAAGCTGTGTATTTGTAATCGCTTGAAAAACTTATACCACCCAAAGCAGTTGTGCCATCCTCTGAGAATTTGTTGGGGTCCAGAAAAACTTCTGGTTCATCACCAAAATTCTTCAACCTATAAATTACAGATTGGTTTTGTAAGCCATCATTCTTATAAAAATAGTAATAATCTCCTCGTTTAAAAGGTGAACTTATTCTTTCATAGTTTTGTAATTCCGTTAATCTGGATTTTACTTCATCTCTGAAATCTATGTTACTTAAGTAAGAATTGGTTACACTATTTTGCGAGCTTACCCAAGAAGCTGTCTCTGTAGAGTTATCATCCTCAAGCCATCTATATGGATCTGGAACTTCATTTCCGAAATAGACATCTGTTGTGTCTGTTTTTTGAGTTTCAGGATAATTAAGCTTTGCAGCTTGTTTTTCTTGTGGTTGACATGAATAAAGAATAGAAACCAACAACAAGTAGGTAAGATTTTTCATAGCGTTTTAAATTTTAATAGGCCATGAAATTAATCATCTATTTACCAAATTTCGAAAGACTTTACATCAGAGGTCATTAGTTTTTTCTAATCTCCTTGAATCCCATATATGAGTGCAACACCTCAGGAATTTTAATATGATCTTCTGCTTGATTGTTCTCCAGTAATGCTGCAATAATTCTAGGCAAAGCAAGAGCACTTCCATTTAAAGTATGAGCTAACTCTTTTTTGCCATCTTTATTTTTAATTCGAAGTTTCAATCGATTAGCCTGAAAAGTTTCAAAATTTGATATGGAACTTACTTCCAGCCATTTTTCTTGAGCAGCAGAGTACACTTCAAAATCATAAGTGAGGACTGAAGTAAAACCAAGATCACCTGCGCACAACCGAAGAATTCGATAAGGAAGTCCTAGTGACTTGATCAAGTCTTCTACATGATCTACCATTTTCTTCAGGGCGTCATAAGATTTAGAAGGATCAACTACTTGAACAATTTCTACTTTATCAAATTGATGAAGTCTATTCAAGCCTCTAACATGAGATCCCCAAGACCCTGCTTCTCTCCTGAAGCAAGGGGTGTGACCTGTGTGTTTTATCGGTAATTCTTCTTCTTTCAAGATGACATCCCGATACATATTGGTAATTGGAACTTCGGCTGTAGGAATCAAATAGAGATCATTTGCTTCCATATGATACATCTGCCCCTCTTTGTCAGGCAATTGTCCAGTGCCAAGACCAGAAGCTTCATTGATAACAATCGGAGGCTGGACCTCTTCATACCCCGCCTCAGAAGCTTTATCAAGAAAGTAGTTGATCATACCCCTTACTAAGCGTGCACCTTGTTTCTTGTAGAATGGAAAGCCAGCTCCACTCACTTTATTTCCCAGCTCAAAATCTACAATATCATATTCTTCTATGAGATCCCAATGAGGCTTTTTATGCTTGCTCAGATTCGGAATACCTTCATCGGCTACTTTTATTATAACATTATCCTCATCTGACTTTCCAGAAGGCACAGACTCATGAGGGATGTTGGGTATATTGTAAAGATGCTTGTTTAGCGATATTTCAACTGAATTAAGTTCCTCGCTAAGCATTTTACTTTTTTGCTTTAAATCGGAAGTTCTTGTTTTAATAGTTTCTGCTTCTTCTTTTTTCCCTTGTTGAAAAAGTTGACCAATTTCTTTCGCAAGAATGTTAGACTCATGCAGAGTTTGATCCAAATCACCTTGAAGCTTTTTGCGCTTCTCGTCCAATTTTAGAGCATCTTTTAAAAGTACTTCAGAATCTTTCAACCCTCTCTTTTGGAGGCCCTTTATACATCTGTCAAATTCTTTTTCGATTGTTGAAACTTGAAGCATTGAATATTGAGTTTTATTGGCCGGCAAAGAAAAATGATTTTGAGATGAAAAGAGGTCTCAAATCATATTTAGTATTTTTTTTAGTGCTATTTGTGAAATAGTAGGGGATAGTCTATTATTGCGGAGCAATCCATGAAAAACTCAGCCGGGTTTTTCAGCTTAACAAAGCAAACGAGCAATTACCAGGATTTCTTAGAAATCATTTTACAATAAATTTTGAAACCCACTTTTATACACAGTTATGTACACACTTGATGATCTTAGTGTAATGCTGCTATCCGAATTGAAAGAGATAGCCGAGAAACTAGGAATTAAGAACTACAAGAAGCTTGCTAAACAGGATCTAATCTACGCTATCCTGGATCAACAAGCCAGCATGCCAGAAGGCGATATTAAAAAAATAAAGAATGAGGGCTCAGGTGCCGCTCCAGCTGAAGAGTCGAAAGAAAAGCCGGAGAAAAAGCCAAGAGCGCCTAGAAAAGAGGCACCTAAAAAGGAAGCTCCTAAGAAGGATAAACCTGAAGCAGGTAAGAAAGACGACAAGCCAGAAAAAGAGGAAAGAAAGGAGCGTCCAGATAGTAACAAGCGTCATGATGACAAGAAGAACGATGGCGAAAAGAAGGAGGGTGATAACAAAGAAAGACAAGAAAGAGATAATCAAAGAGCTGAACGTGAGGCTGAGCGTCAGGAAAAACGGAGAAAGAAAGAGGCTTATAATGAGGAAATCAAAGAATTTGATGGTGTAATTGAGAACGAGGGAGTTCTTGAGATTATGCAAGATGGTTACGGATTCTTAAGGTCTAGTGACTACCATTACTTAGCTAGTCCTGATGATATTTATGTTTCTCCTTCACAGATCAAGCTTTTTGGTTTGAAAACGGGTGATACAGTAAAAGGTCAAATTCGACCACCAAAAGATGGTGAAAAATATTTCGCTCTTTTGAAAGTAGAAACTGTAAATGGTAAGACAACTGAGGAGGTTAGAGATCGAGTAGCTTTTGAGTATCTGACACCCCTATTTCCGCAAGAAAAATTGAGCTTGAGTACAAAAGCGGATAATTATTCTACAAGAATTCTAGATTTATTTTCTCCTATAGGAAAAGGTCAAAGAGGAATGATTGTAGCACAGCCAAAAACAGGTAAAACTGTGCTTTTGAAAAATGTAGCTAATGCTATTGCAGAAAATCATCCAGAGTGCTATTTAATGGTTTTACTCATTGATGAGAGACCTGAGGAGGTAACAGATATGGCTCGTTCAGTAAAAGGTGAGGTAGTAGCTTCAACATTTGACGAGCAAGCTGATAAGCATGTGAAAGTGTCTAATATGGTGCTTGAAAAAGCAAAGCGTATGGTGGAGTGTGGTCACGATGTTGTGATTCTTTTAGATTCAATCACAAGATTAGCACGAGCTCACAATACTGTCGTTCCATCTTCGGGTAAGATTCTTTCTGGAGGGGTAGATGCAAACGCTCTTCACAAGCCTAAGAGATTTTTTGGTGCTGCTCGAAATGTAGAAAATGGAGGTTCGTTAACCATCATTGCTACAGCACTAATCGAGACTGGCTCGAAAATGGACGAAGTGATCTTTGAAGAATTTAAAGGAACAGGTAATATGGAACTTCAATTAGATAGAAAATTATCTAACAAACGAGTTTATCCTGCTATCGATGTTCCTGCATCTGGCACACGTCGTGAGGACCTATTGATGGATCCTGAAGAATTGAAACGTGTTTGGATTCTTCGCAAGTTTATGTCCGATATGAATAGTAATGAAGCAATGGAATTCTTACTTAGTAAAATGAAAGGCACTGTTAATAATGATGAATTTCTTGTTAGCATGAATGGATAATAAATTCCTTGACAAATTATTTAAAAGCCAGACTTAGGGGTCTGGCTTTTTTTATGTGCCTCACTAAATATTTACATATAATCTTTAAAAAGGTAAAAACTAATAACTATGAAAAAATTATTTCCCTTGCTTATGTTAGGCTTGTTTGTTTTCACTGCTTGTGAAAATGATGAGGAGGAAAAGAATGTAGACCTTACTAGTGAAGAATCTAAAGCAATAGTTTCGAACACCGTTGGTGACATGGAAAGTGACATACTATCACTGACGGAATCTAAAGGTGTGGATGCTGCTTCTGAATTGATTAATTTATTAGATGGTACTGAGGTAATAAATGGAAGAACAAGCCAGAAGGATTGGACAAAAAGTCGACTTAGCATTCTAAAGCAATACTTTGTGAATGGACCTGCGGGAAGAGTTTCAGAAGACGAGCCTACTTCATTTGATGATATTAAAGGATTGTATGAATGGAATCCAGAA
The DNA here is from genome assembly GCA_039984955.1 of Marinobacter alexandrii. Taxonomy (NCBI): domain Bacteria; kingdom Pseudomonadati; phylum Pseudomonadota; class Gammaproteobacteria; order Pseudomonadales; family Marinobacteraceae; genus Marinobacter; species Marinobacter alexandrii. Next base: position 1,348,896 of record JBDWTN010000007.1, on the reverse strand, counting down.
ATTGAAGATTTTGATAAAGAAGAATCTGATATCTTCATTGTGAAATTTCCTACTGAAGGCTCGGATACGAATAATGCTGAACTGCAAATCTCTGAGTTAGAATTTGAAACTATCACCGATACGGAAGATGGATTTACTGATGAATATGAGGAAGTTTCTAAAATAGAAGGATATTTAAAGGTAGATGGAGAGACATTTATTGAATTGTCACTTAGTGTTGATTGGTCTTCTGAAGGGTTCCCTATCACAGCAGACATTGATCTTTTTGTTTCGCCTTTTAGCATTGTTGTAGGATTCAACGATTCATTTGGCGTAGAGACAGCACTTGTCACTTCAATTAGGCTGGATGGTGATGTAATAGTAGGTGTTGATCTAGATGTGACATTTGAATCAGAAGCAAAAGAAGAACCTGTATTATTTGAAGGTAACGTTCAATATCGATCTCTTAAGATAGACGGTTCTGTTGACGTGAGGGATATTGAGGATGATGCAGATCCAAATGATTACATCAAATTAGCACTGTACTCTGATAATTCAAAAGTTGGTGATATTGTGTTCGTTTATGAAGACGATGTTGAAGACTATGTTGCTTATGTTCAGTATGAGGACGGTACTCAGGAAGAACTTGAGGTAATTCTGGATCCGGTATTACAAGAATTGGAAAGAATCGAAGATGAATTCTTTATCGAAGATGAGGATGACCCATCAGTAATTGATTAATAGAGTAAATCTTCTAGACAAAACCTCCTGATAATTCAGGAGGTTTTTTATTTCCCATCAACGTAATCCTGAAGATAGCTATATTTTTCAGTGAGTTTTCCTTCACTTGCAATCGTTGCTCCAGCTATTATCCCCATTTCATCCTTCCCAAGGAGGTGAGGAATAACATTGTTGACAAATTCATTTCCAAAACTTTCAGATGCGTCTCTTGGCAACTCACATGGTAAGTTATCTACTGCCATAACAGTTATATTACCTTCATCTGTCAAGGCTTGTTCTACCTGATCATCACTCGGATTATAATCATATATAGGATCGTCTATCGTACTAGGTTTTTTAGTAGATGGAATGGAACCTTCTATATCACAAGTGATATCGGCAATTATTCTAATATCAAAATCATCTCGAATAATATCCTCTCGATGAAAAAGAACTGGTGCAGAGGGATCCCAAAATGCGCAAGCTATTAACAGGTCAGTGACTTTAGCGTATTTCAGAAAATCGCCTTCATACAATTCTGGATTTGCATAAAACTCATTTCTATGAAATTCACTTCCGTCTTTTCTCTTATTGTAGTCTCTTGAATTGAGTTGCGTAAATACCGGCTCATCAAATCGCTGGGTGATAAATTCATGAGGTGTGACTTGAGTGATACCAGTACCAAGTAACACTTCCATCGCTCCTTTGGTGACTCTTCCCCCGCCTGTTAGAGCTATTTTAATGTTTGGGAGATTGATTTTCTTTAACTCATTTTTTAGGTCTTCGTAATCGAAACACTCATGAGCTCTTTTGATGCTAAACAAGTTATATCTTTTCCCATATGTCCAGAGACCATTATATGCACCTACAATGCCTGCCCACCTTCCAAAAGCAATAATCCTATTGCCATTCTCATTTGTAAGAGTTTCCCAATCTATTAATCGAATGTTTTTGTCTAGTATCGAGCGCAATAAGTCTCGATTATAATCTTGTTTTTTTATGGTATGTGAAAAGAAAAAGTGAGTTTTATTTGGAGTAAGGGTGTCTACAGGCACTTCTTTGACACCCAGTATAATGTCACAATCATTTATGGAGTCGACTATTTGGAGGCCAGCATTGCGATAATCGTCATCTGAAAAACATCGAATGTCACTAGTTTGAACTACTAGATTTACATCAAAATTATCTTTGATTTGTTTGGCCTGAATGGGAGTTAGAGGAACGCGTCTGTCTATCGGCACTTTGCCCTCCTTGATTATTCCAATTTTAGTCATATCACAATTTTTGATGCGAAATTACGTAATTGGATTTATGCAAAAGAATATGAGCTAGTCTTCCTTTAAATTATCCAAATCTTCTCGGTTCTTAAGTTTTTTGTCTTCTACATTTTTATTTAAAAACTTATTCAACTTATCAATTGGCATATTTGAAGAAATTTCTCCAAAAGAATCAACACGCAACTCCAATCCATCTAAATCCTTATGTACTCGGGCTTTCCCTTTCTTATTCATAATTCCTATTTTATTTATTTAACGTATTAAGGGATGATTTAATTCGCTCTGCAGTTTTTTTCCCTCCCATAATTTTAATCATAGTCATGAGATCTGGACCAGACCCTTCGCCCGTTATTGTTAACCTAAGCATTTGCATGAATTGTCCAGGCTTATATCCAGCTTTTTCAAGGGTTTCCCAAAAAAGATTTTTCGCTGATTCAGCATCTATATTTTCATGTTGAATCAACTCTTCAGCATACAGCATTAAAGCTTTAGACACATCTTCACTCCATTTTTTACTAAGTACTTTTTCATCGTAGTTGATCGGGGCTTTAAAAATTGGAAGTGCTAGCTCTACGAACTCATCTGAGAATGTTACTCGTTCTTTCAATAAATCAATTATTTGAAGTGCGATACTTGTTGAGCAATCGATACCATGTTCACTTTGAAGTGATGTTTTCAAATCTTTGGCGAATATGTTGGAATCAGTTTTTTTAATGTACTGCTGGTTGTACCACTTAGCCTTGTCGAAATCAAATTTCGTTCCTGCCTTGTTTATTCGCTTATCTGAAAACTCATTGACTAATTCTGCTAAAGAAAAAATCTCTTCCTCAGTGCCAGGATTCCACCCTAGAAATGCAAGAAAATTCACGAGAGCTTCTGGAAGAAAACCCATTTCTTTGAACCCTATTGATATATCATTTGATTCGGTATCATTCCAATTGAGAGGAAATATGGGGAATCCGGCCTTGTCTGCTGCACGTTTACTCAACTTACCATTACCGTCTGGTTTTAGGATAAGTGGTAAATGAGCAAATTGAGGCATTTCATTTTCCCATCCTAAAAATTGGTAAAGAAGCACATGAAGAGGTGCAGAAGGAAGCCACTCTTCACCTCTAATAACGTGTGTGATCTTCATCAAGTGATCATCTACAATATTTGCCAAATGATATGTAGGCATTCCATCCGATTTCATGAGGACCTTATCATCTAAAGCCTCTGAATGCACCATTACCCATCCGCGGACCATGTCATTCAATCGAATCTCTTCTTTTTTAGGTATTTTTATTCGAATAACATAAGGATCACCGTTTTCAATTCTCTGCTTCACTTCTTCATCAGGAAGAGTAAGTGAATTTTTCATTGTGGTTCTAGTGACTGTATCATATTGCGGATTGACAACTCGCGCTTCCTTCAATCTCTCCCGCATAGCCTCCAACTCCTCTGGAGTGTCAAAAGCATAGTAGGCATTACCTTCAGCAATAAGTTTTTCTGCATATTGTTGATACACTTCTTTCCTTTCCGATTGCCGGTAAGGTCCATATTCTCCCTCTTGGCCAGGTCCTTCATCCGGAGAAATTCCACACCAATCAAGCGTATCCTTAATATATTTTTCTGCACCTTCGACGAACCTTGACTGATCAGTATCTTCAATACGTAAGATGAATTTGCCATTATTCTTTTTGGCAAATAGGTAATTAAACAAAGCAGTCCTTACACCACCAATATGCAACCCCCCTGTTGGACTGGGCGCAAATCTTACACGAACGTTTTCCATCTGTTATTTTGATTGGGCTCAAAAATACAAATCAACTAATGGAAAGCTGGTATTACATTAGTATTCTTAGAAAGAAGCTATGCAAGAAATTTCAACATTTACCCCTTTTGGTAGGCCGCTTACTTCTACAGTTTCTCTAGCAGGTGGGTTTTCCTTGAAATATTGTCCATATACAGCGTTGATGCGAGCAAAGTCTTTCATGTTAGAAACAAAAATTGAGCACTTTAAAACATTTTCAAAAGTCAATCCAGCTTCTTTGAGAATATGACTAAGGTTTTTCATGACTTGCTCGGTCTCATCTTCAATTGAACCCTCAATTAACACATCTCTTTCCTGATCAATTGGAATTTGACCAGATACGTAAAGGGTATTTCCTGATTTTACCGCTTGAGAGTATGGCCCAATTGGAGCTGGAGCTTTAGGTGAGTTAATTATTTCTTTCATATTATCAATTTATTCTACGGTAACAGATTTTGCCAAATTTCTTGGTTGATCCACATTTGCACCTCTAAGTACTGCGATATAGTAGCTGAGCAATTGAAGTGGAACAACTGATAAAAGTGGCATTAAAGATTCATGCGTCGATGGAACTTCTATCGTGAAATCAGCCATATCAGGAATTAAAGAATCACCCTCTGTTACAATAGCAATTACAATCCCTTTTCGAGCCTTTACCTCCTGAATATTAGAAACTATTTTATCGTAACTGCTATCACGAGTAGCAATGACAACAACGGGCATATTTTCATCAATAAGCGCTATCGGGCCATGCTTCATTTCTGCCGCAGGATACCCCTCAGCATGGATGTATGAAATTTCTTTGAGCTTAAGGGCGCCCTCTAGGGCGACAGGGAAATTATATCCTCGACCTAGATATAAGAAGTTTTTTGCATTCTTAAATAAATCAGAAACCTCTTCAATCTTATCACTTGATTTGAGAGCTTTTTCGACCTTATCAGGAATTAGGCTCAACTCTCTTATTAGCTCTTGATATTTGTTTTCAGTTATTGTTCCCTTACGATTTGCTGCTCTTAAGGCAATCATATATAATACTGTAAGCTGGGCAGTAAAAGCTTTGGTAGAAGCCACACCAATCTCAGGGCCAGCATGAAGATAAGCCCCTTCATGAGATATTCTTGAAATAGATGATCCTACAGTATTTACAACACCTAAAACTATTGCACCCTTACTTTTGGCTAACTCTATAGCAGCTAATGTGTCCGCAGTTTCTCCAGATTGAGATATTGCTAGTAGAATATCTCCTTCTTTGATAACTGGGTTTCTATATCGAAATTCTGAAGCATATTCAACTTCAACAGGGATTCTGCACAGGTCTTCGATGAGGTATTCAGCAACTAAGCCAGCGTGCCATGAAGTTCCACATGCCACGATGATGATTCTTTCGGCATTTACTAAGGCGTTGGAGTAATTTCGAATACCTCCTAATACCAGCTCTCCCGTATCGGCATTAAGTCTACCTCGCATACAATCAGCTATGGAGCGCGGTTGTTCGAAAATTTCTTTTAACATGAAATGTTCATAACCTCCTTTTTCGATTGCCTCCAGCTCTAAATCAAGTGTTTGTACATAAGGAGTCTGAGGTATGTCTTTCGAATCAGTAATGGTGAAGGAATCACCCTCCATGACAGCAATTTCTTCATCCTTTAGATAGATGACTTCATTCGTATGCTCAATGATCGGAGTAGCATCAGACGCTATGAAGAATTCACCTTTTCCTAGCCCTATTACGAGGGGACTACCTTTTCTAGCCGCGATTAATTTTTTGGGGTTGTCTTTTGAAATGATAGCAATGGCATATGCTCCAATAACTTTAGAAAGAGCAATCCTAAGGGCATCCTCTAATGAAACCTTTTCATTTTTTTTAATATCCTCAATGAAATTGACAAAGACTTCTGTGTCAGTTTCGCTTTTGAAAATATAGCCCTTTTGAGATAAATCCTCTTTAAGAGATCCGTAATTCTCAATGATTCCATTATGTATGAGTGCTAAGTCTCCACTATTGGATAGGTGAGGATGTGCATTAACATCGTTTGGTTCTCCATGTGTTGCCCATCTTGTGTGACCTATCCCAATATTTCCATCAAGGGCTTCTTCTTTCGTATAGTCTTTAAGATCCTGAACTTTTCCTTGCTTTTTATGAACGTCAATGTCGCCTTGACTGATCAGTGCGACCCCTGTGCTATCATACCCCCTGTATTCAAGTCGTTGTAATCCACTTATGATGATTGGGTAAGCTTGTTTAGGTCCAAGGTATCCTACTATTCCACACATTTTTGAAATTTATTTTGAAGTTAATTCACCTCTGTATAGTACAGCCTGAGTTTAATGCCGTCTTCTGCCAAGATAGTCCTATTTAATGTGACATCTATAGCACTTATTGTAACAAGGTCATTGATTGATCTAATCTCACCTGATGTTGGAATAAGAAAAGCCAAGCTGTCGGCTTTATTAAATTGATTATACAGCTGTTGGTAGAAAAGGGTAGAACTAATGAGAATATTTTCTTTACTGTCATTTAGTGTGCCTATCGCGGGGGCAGTCTGTAGATTCAGATATCCTGCATCGTTCATGACTATGTTCGCAAATGAGTTGGTGACTGTGGCAGGGCCAAAAATGCTATTGTCCTCTTTTCTGAGAAAGTTTATAAAGCTGACCAGAGTATCTCTATCGTTTTCACTTTCAAATTCAAAAGCCAATGTGGCATTGTTGATAAGGATATTTCCGTTTTCTCTAAAAAAATCTTCAAGTGGAGTAATGGAAAAAGCAGTACTAATGCCTGAGAGAGGATCAATTAATGTTTGGTTAGAGGCTAAATCAAAGTTCGCATTCTCAACTATACCATCAAAACTTGAACCTGTACGATCTCTATCTAAGTAGGAATAATTTTTACCTGTAAATCTAAAAGTTGTAAGGTATGTAGTGTCTTCAGCATCAGGGTCTGCGGGAGAGGAGTACATAATCAAACGTGAGGTGTCGCTAGCTAAATCCAAAGCTGCAATACTCTCTGAGGATGCTCCTGGAATTACTCCAAGAGATTGAAAAATAGTTGTTATTACCAACTGTGTCGAATCTGCAGTAATGTCACCTATTAAGTCGAAAAAAGAATTAGCGTAATCATCTTCTAATTTAATTCTATACAATGTGTCAAGCAAAGTATTGATTGTACTGGAGTATGTTCCAATTTCTGTTGCAGGTATTTGTTGTAGGTTTGATAGGTAAACTGCTGAGCTTTCAAGAGAGTCTTGAAGTTCTACTAATTTAAATTCCTGGAAGGAAGATCCGCTTTGAGGGATTACAGCGTTGGACTCAAATGTGACTATTATTGAGTCTAGTTGGAGTGTGTCTGGTGGGTTTGGTTCTCCTGAGGTTTGTCTTTTTCTTGGAAAAGGCCCTCCTTCGTATAAAAATTGAAAATATCCTTCTGCGTTTACAGAGCCGGTCAAGGGGTCATTAAAGGTGCCAACCAGAATTCTATTTTCACCGTCAGTCCTGAGACTATCAAGAAAAATATTGGTAGCCGGCAGAGTAAATTCTACAAATTTGACATTAGTATTTGATTCAAGCTCATAGTTTATTCCAAGATCTTGATTTGTTTCACAGCTTAAAAAAACCGGGATCAAAATCATTAATCCCGGTTTTATAATATTCTTAATTGAGAGCTTCTTAGCCAATAAGTTCATTGTATAAATTGTAGTAAGACTCCTCAAAATTTTCATCCTTTTCTATCGTATCCGTTTTCTTATCTCCTAAGTCAGAGATTAGCTTTTCGAAGCTATCTGTGTTCTCTTCCTTAGCATTGATTACTGCATCTGCATATTGCATGCCAAGCTTCACAAAACCATCATAATCTGCGGTTTTTAATGGATCCAGCATTTGATCGTCAATATCGATCATTTTTACCTTTTCAAGCAAGTCTGAACCGAATTTATGTGAAAAACGATTGTTATAAATTGTGAAAACAGTCTTAGAGTCCTTATAAATAGGGTCATTCTTGTAAGTCGTCTTTGTATAAAGAGGAATCAAACTTGTCATCCAATCATTGCAGTGAATAATATCAGGAGACCATCCCAATTTTTTCACCGTTTCTAGAACGCCTTTACAGAAGAATATTGCTCTTTCATCATTGTCTTCAAAGAAGTTATCTTCTTTATCAAAAAAGACTGATTTTCTGTAGAAGTAATCTTCATTATCAATGAAGTAAACTTGAAGTTTTGCATTTGGAATAGAAGCCACCTTAATTACGAGAGGCTTTTCTTCATCACCAACGGCAATATTTATTCCTGATAACCTTACGACTTCATGCAAGCGGTTTTTTCGCTCGTTTATAAGTCCGAATCTTGGAACTAAAATCCTAATTTCCATACCCCTTTCTTGCATAGCTTGGGGTAGCCTTCTCACAAATTCCGCTACTTCTGTGGTCTTGAGAAATGGATTGATCTCGCTTGCCACATAGAGGATTCTAATGTTTTCCATACTTGCTTTTGATTAAATTCTTGATGGGACTTTAAAAATGAGCACAAATTTACCATTTTTTTGATTTATTATCAACGCTTTCAATAAGTTAGCGAATTAAATCGATCTAGGCTATGCGCGTACTGAGCGCCAAAAAAGAACTTTCCGATATTGTTTCTTCTTACAAGAAAGAATCCAAAACCATTGGATTTGTGCCTACAATGGGAGCTTTGCATGAAGGTCATCTGGCACTTGTCAAGCGTTCGATCGAAGAAAATGATCGGACCATCGTTAGTATTTTTGTTAATCCACTGCAGTTTAATAGTGCCAAAGATTTAGCAAAATATCCACGAGTTTTAGAAGAGGATGTCCGATTGCTTGAAGGAAAGGGAGTAGATCTGGTTTTCGCACCCAGTGAAAAAGACCTCTATCCATCAAAGCAAATTGTAACGATTGATTTTGGAGATCTTTCTGAGATACTCGAAGGAAAATATCGACCGGATCATTTTGACGGAGTGGGAGTTATAGTAAGTAAACTGCTTCATTTGACACTTCCATCCAAGGCATATTTTGGATTAAAAGATTTGCAGCAATTTATTCTGATAAGAAGAATGTGTAAAGATCTAAGTTTTGCATGTCAAATTGTTGGTGTGGACACAGTAAGGGAAACTACAGGACTTGCAATGTCTTCAAGAAATAGGCAATTATCTGATCAGGGATTAAAAAATGCTACGGTTATTTATGAAGGTCTATCAAAAATGGGAAGTGGAATAGATTCTAGAAAAGACTTAAACGAGCTTTTGGAGGCTACAAAAAAAATGTATGAAGAGGCGGAGGGCTTTGATTTGGAATATCTTGAAGCGATAGACCCGTCAGATTTATCGACGGTAAGCACTTATCGATCATTAAATGAACTTGCAATATGTGTTGCCGGTTATGTAGAAGGGATAAGACTGATTGATAATTTATATTTGCGGCTCAAATAGGAGGGCATGTACATAGAGGTACTTAAATCGAAGATTCATAGAGTAAAAATCACAGAAGCTGAGCTTCATTATGTGGGTTCCATCACAATTGATGAGAACTTGATGGAAGCGGCGAATCTGATTGAGAACGAAAAAGTTCAGATCGTGAACATCAATAACGGTGAACGACTTGAAACATATGTTATCAAAGGAGCAAGAGGATCAGGGCAGATTTGCCTCAATGGACCAGCCGCTAGAAAGGCTCAGGTAGGTGATATTGTTATCATTATTTCGTATTGTTCATTAGATCAGCAGGAAGCAAAGAATCACGAGCCAATTGTCATATTTCCCGATGAAAAGAACCGTCTGGTTTCTTAATTAAATGTCTAAGACATTTATATCCATTTTAAAAGTCACAATAAGCGTTGGTTTAGCGTCCTTACTATTATACCTCGTATTTAGAAATATTGATTGGGTAGATTTTTGGGCAAGAGCGCAATCCGTAGACTACAGCTGGGTGATTGTTTCTATTATCCTTTCCATTGTGGCATATGTAGCAAGAGCTTACCGATGGAATATTTTGTTAGAGCCCTTAGGGTATAATTTAAAAACCTCCAGAACGACACTTGCTGTTTTGATTGGTTATTTGGCAAATTTGGCACTACCTCGATTGGGAGAAATAACGAGATGCGGTATTTTAAATAGGAATGATAAAGTTTCAATGCCTGTAGCGATTGGGAGCGTGGTTGCTGAGCGTGTGGTTGATATGCTTACGCTTTTAGTATTGATTTTTATCAGTTTAATTATTGAATCGGAAAGACTAATGACTTTTCTAAACCAGGCATACAAAGATTTAAATATTCCAAATTATGTGATTGGAATTGTCCTCATCTTGGGACTTTTAGGTATGTCTGTTTTGATTGTCTTCGTCAAAAGACAAGATCGGTTGAAAGGAAAATTCGCAGAATTGATTAAGGGGTTTATCAATGGGATTCTTTCCCTGAGAAAAATTAAGAGGCCCGTTGGTTTTTTAGTTTCAACTATGATACTGTGGCTTGTATATTTTCTCATGTCTTACATCATCGTTTTTTCTTTGCCTGAAACATCCCACCTTGGCATTGGAGCAGGTTTTATGCTTTTAGTTACTGGAGGTATAGCCATATCTCTTCCAGTACAGAGTGGTTTTGGAACTTATCACGGAATGATTGCAGGAATGCTGCTACTTTATTCAATTGATGAAACTACTGGCGTGTTTCTTGCGACTTTATTACATACATCACAAATAGTAGCGATAGCCTTATTTGGAACAATAGCTATAATAATTTCCTTTTTAATTCGTAGAGCTTCCGTTAAGAAAACGACAAATTGACATATATTGAAGTTGGCCTGAAAATGGTAGGAACATTTGAATTGGAATTATCGTATGCTCGATAATTGAAAAGTTGATTTATAAATAGCATTTGAAATAACGTATAATATGATATTAGTAATAATTATTGTTTTCATGATTGCTAGCTGGGCTGTTAGCACTCGACTGAAAAATAAGTTTAAGAAGTATTCTCAGGTGACATTAGGTTCTGGCTTGTCAGGACGTGAAATAGCTGAGTTAATGTTGAGAGATAATGGAATTCATGACGTAAGCGTTACATCTGTTCAAGGAAAGCTTACGGATCATTATAATCCAGCAAATAAAACGGTGAATCTTAGCGCGGATGTTTATAATGGACGTTCAGCTGCGGCAGCTGCCGTAGCGGCACACGAGTGTGGGCATGCTGTTCAGCACGCTAAAGCTTATAAATGGCTTGAGTTTAGGTCAGCAATGGTCCCAGTTCAAAATGTAAGCGCGAGGATTATCAATATCATCTTTATGGCGATGTTCTTTGGAGCGTTTCTATTGCCTCAGGTCATTCCTTTTGATCTGGCAATACTCGTAATCATAGGCTGCTATAGTGTTTTTACCTTATTTGCTTTCGTAACCTTACCGGTAGAATATGATGCCAGCAATAGAGCACTAGCATGGATAAAAGATCGAAACATTGTGGACGATAGAGAGCATGCAATGGCAAAGGATGCGTTGAATGCGGCAGCATCCACCTATCTGGTAGCAGCTCTTGGAGCTCTTGCAACTCTTCTTTACTATGTGATGATCTTCTTAGGGAGGGATTAAAAATCTTAAAAAAGAGCACAAAAAAAGGGAGCATTTGCTCCCTTTTTTTATTTCTACTACGTAGCTATTATCGCTGAACTTTTATGTCAATTTGTACATAATCAGTATTACTGAAATATTCACCTCATCTAAGCGTAGGTTGCACCTACGCTTTCATATCATTTCTATTTCTAATAGGTCATTCAAACCTGCATAATTTCTCGCACTACTGTACAAATAATCTTCTTCTTTTTCCACCCATCCAGCTCTCACTGGATTTTCATGAATGTAATTCATTTTACTATCTATCATTTCGTTGGAGGTCAATTCAACCGCATGATTTTCATGTGTCCAAAATTGCTTGTCTTTTACTCTCTTATTGAATTTTGCATGATAAGAAAATACGACTTTCATCCAGTCCTTTCTGCTCTCGATATTATTCTCATCAATGCTTTTCAATATTTGATTGGATGTAAACCTCTTAAAATCCCTAATTGTGTCCGAAAGCTTCTGAATTTGACCTTACAATTAGATGAACATGATTTGTCATAATAACATATGCATATACAACTAAATCTTTTTCCTTCATGCAATACCTTAAACTATCAATAACTATGTCTCGGTATATTTTTCTACTAAAAACATCCACCCAGCCTACAACCTGACATGTTAGAAAATGTGTTCCTCCCTGATCTTTGATTTGATAGCTTTCTGACATTTTTGTTATATATGTATGTTGCTATGAAAGCATCAAGATAGATAGGCATAGCTAAAACCTATGCCTAGTGATTTTTTCTATTTCACAAACTACGCTTAGTTAGAGAGAAGAAAACATTGAAAATATTGTGAGAGACTTTAAAAAATATACTTCTGTGGCATTGATCAAGCAAATTCAACAGAATACGCAAGAAAGCAGACGTGAATGGATGCTTTGGATGTTCAGAAAACTAGCGGAGAAAAGCAACAAACATCAGAAACATTGTTTTTGGCAAAACGAATACCACCCAATAGAATTGGCAGACAATCAGGTTATGCAACACAAACTGGATTATATCCATCAAAATCCAGTTATCGAGGGACTAGTTGATGAGGCTGAGCATTATCTGTACAGTAGCGCCAGAGATTATACTGGCGGAAAAGGACTGATTAATATTAGATTCATTGAATGAAAGGCACGGAAGTAACTTCCGCGCTAGGAGGGGTGCCAAAAGTCTACATAAACGTCATAGCTATCCTATGTAATAATAAGCACAAGTGGATACTTGCGCTAGGGGGTTTATAGGGGTGTTTGAGTTTCACAACTACTTGAAGATAAAAACCTCCCCCTAACCCCCTCACAGTGCTATTAAGTTAAGCAACAAAATATCCCTCTCATGGAGAGGGTTAGGGAGAGGACAAATAAGAAAGTCGCTTAGCTTAATAGCATTGAAACCCCTCATGAGGTTTACTTTGAAGTTTTGTGACTATAAAGAGACTTCCTATGTTTTGAAAACATAGGAAGTCTTATGAACCCAAGATTGCTCTGGAGAAAAGAGCTGATTAACAATAGATTCATTGAATGAAAAAGCACGGAAGTAACTTCCACGCTAGTCGGATGATAAGATGATTCGGACAATCTTCATTTAGCTCAATTGGAAACATCATGAAACAAAAAAAGGGAGCGAACGCTCCCTTTTGAATTTCTGTTAATTAGCTATTATCGCTGAACTTTTATGTCAATCTGCACATAATCACTTGCATCAAAATATTCTCCGTCACCATTTACATCAACTAAGGCATCTATTCGAATGACTCCAATTTTACCATATTGATCAAGGAAGGCAATTAGATCACCATCAGCATCAATAGGAATAGGTAGTGTTTGATCATTACTTGAAGTAGGCGTAAGGCTGATTGCACTCAAACTGCTTGTAGTAGTTGCACCATCAAAATCAAAATCGTCAGTGATATCTACAAAATACACCGTATTTAAATCAAAATCAGCAAGTTCTTCTTCAGTTAAGTTGCTTTCTACCAATTCTTCTAATGTAATTAATTCTTGATTTTCATCAAAGAACATCTGAGGCGAACCAGCAGCAGAGCTAAGCTGTGGTTCATTACCCTGAGCAGTGTATCCTATATCCCATAAATCGGAGGACTCAAATTCTTCTAGTTCATAGACCATACCATCAGCAGTAGAAACAAAACTTTCTGACATTAGATCAGCTGTTGGAGCAAACAATTGTACATCCGAGACCGAAATAAGTGGAGCATTAGGATTATCACCACTAAGCTGTATCGTTAATGTCATAGGTGGTGTCGCTTGTCTTTTTTCAACATCTCTGATATCTCCTTTGCCTGTAGTCGTCCAAAATTTGTAAACGATATCCTCACCGTCCATTGCGTTCAATCCGGTTGTTGGAATATCAAGGTTTACAGCAAACCCTTCTCCTTGAGCTCCATCAAGTTCTAATGAACCATCTGCTTTTTTATCTGCGCTAAAAGTAAATTCATATACTTCTTCTCCTTGACCAAATTCATCAACAGTTGCATATAGTCTTCTCATTGTGGCATCATCAGAACTGAATGTGATGAAAACATCAATGTTATTATCATCTACTTCAGTCAAAAATACTTCTGCTGAGAGTGAGTCTGTATCGGCAGAGTTTAATCTTGCATCAAATTCAGAGGTGGGATCTGGATCCGGGTCTCCTCCGAAGATTTCTTCTTCATCTCCTCCACAGCTAAACATAAATAGTAAAGACCCTAGAAGAGCGATCAGTGAGTAGTTCTTAAATTTTTTCATTTTTGTTTATTATTATCTATTTGTTTTTGAACGTCAAGTATCTAAGACACAAAAGTCTATCAATTGGTTTAAATAAGTAAGTTTTTTCTTTAAATTATTCAATTTGTTCAAGCCAGATGAACTACCAATATTAGCGCTGTGTTTTATTTTTTTTCATGATATTCGTTTAATCGACTTATTACAGGGTTGAATGTATTGATTTCAACGTTCGATCTTCCTTTTTTAATCGCAGCTTGATAGCCCATTAGGTTTAACTCCCCAACTCTTGAGGCGAGAGAACTCATGTTAATTTAAGGCTGATCAAACAACTGTGTTTAGAAAGAAGTTATTCTGCATGCATAACAATTAATATATTTGCGGCCCATTCAAAATTTTAACCTGAAACATATGAAATGAGCATAAGTGGCAAGCATACCTAACCAAGGATGAATGTTGTTAATGTGAATTCCCGTTTCGGCGGACCGATGTGACCATTGAAAATAAATTAACATACACATGAATTTTAATTTTACTGAGGAACAATTAGCAGTTAGAGACGCAGCAAGAGATTTTGCTCAAAAAGAACTTCTACCGGGAGTGATAGAAAGAGATGAAAAACAACAATTCCCGGCAGAGCAGATAAAACAATTAGGAGAACTTGGCTTCATGGGTATGATGGTTAATCCTAAATATGGAGGGAGTGGAATGGATACAGTTTCCTATGTGCTTGCCATGGAAGAAATATCTAAAGTGGATGCTTCTACTTCTGTTTGCATGTCAGTTAATAATTCGTTGGTGTGTTGGGGGCTTGAAAAATTTGGAACAGAAGAACAGAAAGAAAAATATTTGAAGCCTCTGGCGAGCGGACAGAAAATTGGAGCGTTTTGTTTATCGGAACCAGAAGCAGGATCTGATGCTACTTCACAAAGAACAACGGCTGAAGATAAAGGAGATCATTATCTTTTGAATGGAACAAAAAACTGGATTACAAACGGAAATTCAGCTTCTTACTATATAGTAATGGCTCAGACAGATGCTGAAAAGAAGCATAAAGGAATTAACGCCATTATTGTTGAAAAAGGAATGGAAGGGTTTACGGTAGGCAAAAAGGAAGATAAATTAGGTATTAGGGGAAGTGATACGCATTCACTCATGTTTCAAGATGTAAAAGTTCCTAAAGCTAATAGGATAGGTGATGATGGTTTTGGTTTTACGTTCG
The DNA here is from genome assembly GCA_039984955.1 of Marinobacter alexandrii. NCBI lineage: Bacteria > Pseudomonadati > Pseudomonadota > Gammaproteobacteria > Pseudomonadales > Marinobacteraceae > Marinobacter > Marinobacter alexandrii. The sequence goes on along the minus strand of JBDWTN010000007.1, from coordinate 1,333,579 downwards.
CCATGAGTGTTTTGAATGGCGGAAGGATAGGTATTGCTTCTCAAGCATTGGGAATAGCATCTGGAGCGATGGAATTAGCTCTGAACTACTCACAAGAAAGAAAAGCTTTTGGAGTCGAAATTTCAAAGCATCAGGCCATACAGTTTAAGCTTGCTGATATGGCGACACAAATCGAAGCAGCAAGATTACTTTGCTTAAAAGCAGCTCAAAAGAAAGATGCTGGTGAGGACTTCTCTCAGGAAGGAGCTATGGCTAAGCTATTCGCTTCGGAAGTAGCGATGAAACAGACTGTGGAAGCTGTGCAAATACATGGTGGATATGGGTATGTGAAAGAGTATCATGTTGAGCGATTAATGAGAGATGCCAAGATTACTCAGATTTATGAAGGCACCTCTGAAATACAGCGTATTGTTATTTCGAGAAATTTATTAAAATAGTTCAATAGTCAAAGTCCTACTCTTCTTTCATTTATTAGGTTTTGAGGATGAATATTATTAGATTCGTCCTATTATTTTACTATCTATTGGTAGATTAACCAGCTTTAATTATAAATGGAAGACTACAACAAGATCATAGAATCCTTAGAGATTAGATATGTAAAGGCTAAAAATATTAATATTTTGAAGCCTGTTACAATTGATAATAACTATGAAGTAGAGAATTATCTACTATTGGTTACCGGTGGGGAGATTAAATATGGTAAGGATAAAGAAACTGCGACTGAGGGTGATGTAATCTTTATACCGGGCGGTAGGCCGATATCCATGAGCTATGGCTCGGGATCTCCAACAGTGCTTTCCAAAGATGATTTTCTTACGAATAAAGATCAGTTTCTAAAATCATTTGGCGAGCATTCGACTAGTAATGAACACTACAGTTATGTCGCTTTTGATGCCAAGGCATTCGATTCAGTTAATTTTTTCTCATCACTTGATATTCCATGTTTTAAGATTGAGGAAAACTATAAGTTGGCGGGTTTAATCAAACAAATAAATGATGAAGTAAAGGCAAGTATGCCTGGGCGAGACCGTATTGTAAAAGTATTGACTGAGAATATGACTATCGAGCTGATTCGATATATTCTTAACAATAGCTTGTTCGTGGAAAAACTTGCCACGAACAGCACCTATTTTAAAGATCCTCGTCTGATAGATATATTCACATTTATTAAGGAGAATCTAGCCGAGGACTTATCTAATAAGATTTTAGCAAACGTTGCTAATGTCTCTGAAGATTATGTAGGACAGTATTTTAAAATGTTGACCGGAATTAATCCTCAAGATTATATCGAATATCAGCGAATGGAAGCTGCTGTAAACCTTTTACGTACAAGCAAGAAAAGTATCAGAGACATAGGAAAAGAAGTAGGGTATAAGGATACCGCCTATTTCTGTAGAAGATTTAAGATGATGTTTGGTATTCCGGCAGGTAAAATGAGAAGAAGAGAGTCGTTAATGAACGTCTAGTTTTCTTCAATTTTGTTTTCTTGTTCTGAACTCATCATATCCCTGTCATCTTCCTTTCCATCAAAAAAACCACTTAACAGTTTTTCAAAGTAAGGAACAGCCAAAGCTGTTAGTCTCGAAGATACCCCACCGGATTCTTTGTCCTTTTTCTTACGCTTTTTTGGTTTTTTTTCATCCTCATCGGCAAAAGCATTGAAAATCCAATATCCTGCGAGCGCCACCAAGCCGGCGATTAGTGCTATTTTCCCGACGCTCTTTACTTTATCCTTTATTTCATCCGAGTCACTGCTAAGCTGTAGCTTTAATTTTTCTTCTCTTTCAGAAAGGGATTTTACTTGATCTTCAATGGTTCCTTTTTTGCTCATATTTTGCCTCTTCTAATTTTACAATTGCTTTTTCTATCAACTTTTGAAGTCTTCTGGATTTAACTAAAAAGAAGACAACTATGATCACCAGTAGATATCCTCCCGCTATAATTAAATATCCTAAGTAAGTGCTTTCAAGGCCTATATTTATCAATTCAGCTATTGCAAAGCTCAAAAAGAAGAGAAAGAAAAGAGATAGGAATCCGATGAATGAAATTGCGATTACTCCAGAGAGCATACTTGCGATACGCGCAATTATCCTAAGTTTAATCTGTTCGGTTTTGATTTCAATAAACTCAACGATATTATCAATCACCTTTCTTGTTGAAGATGCCATACTAGCTATGTTTATTACAAAGCTAATCTTCTATAGTTATTTCTACCGGATCTGACGTTTTTTCAGCTGTTTGCGAAAGGTATATCAATGTAAAAGGTAGTAGGAAAAAAGCTATTAGAATATACGCAAAGCCTACAAGACGAATGTTCATGGTAATTATTCCCATTTTTTTGGCTAGATATATTGGCAAATTGGACATATAAGGAATTATAAAAAAGAGAATTACTCCACTTAAATTGAAAAGCAGATGTACAATAGCTAGGCTGATAGCTGCTTCTGATTGAAAAATTGCAGCTAAAAGAGCTGTAATTGTAGTACCAATGTTGGCACCCATGATAAATTGAAAAGCCTTTTTGATTTTTACTTTCCCAGTAGCTACCAGAGGAACAATGAGTGATGTAGTTAATGAGCTTGATTGGGCTATTGAAGTTATAATTAGTCCCCAGCCAAATGCTCGATACTTATTTTTGAATACTACATTTTCAAAACGGTCCTTGGTTCTTCCAATCAGGATTTTGTATAGCCATTTTGATATGAACTTAATGCACGTAAAGAGAAGTGCAATTCCTATCAAAAGTGCAACGATAGGTCCCAATTTAGAAACAATCCATTCAGTAGAATTTTCGAATATAGAAGTAAATCCATAACCTGAGGAGCGCTCAATTCCAGACTTTCCTGTGATGTGAATACCTGATGAAATATATCCACTCAATTTTTCAAGTATCCGATAATTTACCTCTAATGGGAATAGCAGCAATGCTGTTAAAATGTTAAAAAAATCATGTGATGTACCCGCTGCTACTGCTTTCCTAAACTCTTTCTGCTTAGATATGTAGCTCATGGAGATGATTGTGCTGGTGATGGTGGTTCCAATATTTGCACCAAGTACAATTGGTATAGCATTTTGAAGACTAATTGCTCCAGAAGCCACTGTTGCCACGGTTATTGAAGTAGTTGTAGAGCTACTTTGAAGTAGAGCAGTAGATAATAATCCTATAAACAATCCTATAAATGGATTGGCTGTTACTACGGAGATGCTATCAGTCATGCCACCAGTTAACTCCCCAATGGAGATTCCCATCAACTCTATTGATAGTAAGAATACTAGAATTGAGATGACAATGACTATTATGGTTTGATAACTACGTTTTCCCATGTCAGGAGACAAGAGTAAGTTGCTTATCATTCTGATTCCAATTCTTCTTTCAGTTCACGTTCCTTTTCGCCTGTCATTGCTTCAGAAACATTAATGGCATGATCTCCCACCTTTTCGCAGAGGTGAAATAGGTCCTTATACCAGCCATCTCTTTGCGGATCGTACTTATCCTTTTTGATATCTTTTGTTAAATCCTTTCTTAATTCATTTCTCAAGGCATCAATTTTCTCTTCTATAATCATAGCTGGCTCTAAGGAATTATTTGTTTCAACAGAGTCAAGGTTTCCATGCATAATTTTGAGTGCTTCATCGATGAGCATCATCATGTCCTGAAGGTTTTTCACTTGCTTGCTCTTGAATTTCTTTTCGCTTTTCAGGATTCGCTCAATATCTCGGGACATCTGGAAAAATATATCTCCTATACGCTCCAGATCATTAACGGAACTTAAAAGGCTCGTTACTTTAATAGAGCTTCTATTACTCAACGTACCATTAGATGAAACTTTCATCAAATATTCTCCAATTTCTTGTTCCATTCGGTCAGTTATAATTTCATAATCTCGAATCTTCTTCAGGAGTTTCTTTTGTTTTTTAGGCTTATCTTCTATTATTAGATTCTGAAATTGTTTGGACATTTTCTGGGTCATTTCACCCATTCGGACAGTCTCTTTTCTAGCTTCTTCAATTGATAGCTCAGAAGTGTTCATCATACCCGTGCTGATGTATTCCAATGAGAACTCATCCTCTCCAGTAGACTTAATAGCTTTCGTTACAGTTTTTGCAATGAAATTCACAAACCATATAAGAAATAAAGTATTGAGAATATTAAACGTTGAGTGAAATATTGAGAGTGCTATTGGAATGCTAGTTGCAGATGCGAAAGGGGAATTTGAGCCACTTGAAACCAAATACCAATCTACAAGATTTAATGCTGGTCGAATTAAGATTAGAATCCAAAGAACACCAAATATATTAAATATCAAATGCGATAGCGCTGCTCGTTTTGCGTGAACATTTCCAACAAGTGCTGCAAGGTTTGCAGTAATTGTTGTTCCAACGTTTTCACCTAGAACCATTGCCGCTGCAAGTTCAAATGGAATCCATCCATTATTGGCCATTACCAATGTAAGAGCCATTGCAGCACTCGAAGATTGTACAATTACAGTAAGGCCTGTGCCTATTAGAACAAATAGTAAAATTGAAAGGTAGCCTAAGTCGGTATATCGACTAAGAAATTCTAGAATTTCAGGATTTGCCTTGAGATCTGGAACTGAATCCTTTAAGAGAGCTAGTCCCATGAATAATAGGGCGAAACCAACTAAAACTTCACCCCAGAATTTCAGCTTATCTCGATTGAAAAACATCAATGGAAAACCCAGAGCAATTATTGGAAGTGCGTAGCTAGCTATTTTTACTTTAAATCCAACAATGGAAATTAGCCATGCGGTTATGGTTGTGCCAATGTTGGCACCCATAATGACTCCAATTGATTCTGTGAGCGACAGTAGTCCTGCATTTACGAAGCTTACGACCAACACTGTAGTAGCTGAAGAAGATTGAACGAGACTTGTAATGGTAAACCCAGTGAAAACACCTTTAAATCGATTGGAAGTCATCGAACTAAGGATGCTTCGCATTTTGGCACCTGCTACTTTTTGTATCCCCTCACTCATTACTTTCATCCCGTAAATGAAAAAGCCAAGAGCTCCAAGCAGGTTTAGCAGTTCAAATAATCCGTATTCCATAGTATTTCAATTGTTGCTGCAAAGGTAGAAGACTAATGTGTTGTCAGTATTATGCTAATATTTAATAAATGAGATCATCTATATTTTTGATAATCAGGCGATTAAAATATCACACGATTAATTAATCATGCATTACAAGAATTCTATTTAATCTATAGTTAATATTTGGTTAACATTGTGAGTTATAGAAAATGCTGGTATGAAAAAAATCTACTCTACACTACTTTTTTCAACCTGTATACTTATTCATATTCAAGCTCAGGAAGCTGTTTCAAGTTCTTGGGGTAAAAGACTGAATCTAGTTGCTAAGGACTCAACCTTTGCTATGAAGTTCGGGTTCAGATTCCAAACACTATATGATGGAAGGTACAACCTTGACACGGACGATTATGAAGATGCGCTTCTTGTGAGAAGAATGCGACTAAAATTCGATGGGTGGGCCATAGATCCAAGTATCGTTTACAAACTTGAACTCGCGATATCTAATAGAGACCAAAGAAGTGGACATGCGGATGAGTTTGGAAATACCGCTAATATAGTTTTGGATGCTGTTGTGAAATGGAAGTTTACGAATAATTGGCAGGTTTGGTACGGACAAACAAAATTACCTGGAAATAGAGAACGAGTTATCTCCTCTCAAGACCTACAATTCGTAGATCGGAGTTTGGTGAATTCCAGATATAACCTTGATCGTGATGTTGGAGTCCAATTGCGGCATAAGAGTTCTAACGATAAATTCAAGCAGATGCTTGCAATTTCTATGGGGCAGGGCCGGAATGTGATTGATAGAAATCCTGGAGGAGGCCACCAGCTCACAGGAAGGCTAGAGTTTCTTCCGATGGGGAGCTTTACAGGTAAGGGAGATTATTTTGGATCAGATTTAAAAAGAGAATCATCTCCAAAGTTATCAATAGGTATAACCGGTGATTTAAATATAAAAGCATCTCGCTCTAGAGGAAATCTCGGTGGTTTTTTAGTTGATAGTGTGGGTGAGTATACATCAAGTGATCTTAAGTCTTTCATTGCAGATATGATGTTTAAATACAATGGAATATCAGCAATGTCTGAATTCGTGAAACGAAGTTCCAATGACAATACTGGAATCTATGGGACAGGAACAGGTTTTGTATTTCAAGCAGGTTATCTATTTTCGTCTAATTGGGAGATTGCTGGAAGATTTACCAACATAGATGCTGATGCTGTTCAAACCGTTTTTGCGGATCAAAAAGAGTACACATTGGGTATCTCTAGGTATATATCTGGCCATGACTTAAAATTTCAAAGCGACATCAGCTATCAGACATTTCCTGGCCAAACCACGGAATATCTAGTATTCAGATTTCAAACAGAAATTGCTTTATAGACTAGCTATTTAACTCATGAATAGCTAAATAGGCCATCAAGCCCATTCCTGTTTTTAATGCATTTTCATCTATATTGAATGTGGGGGTGTGGACTCCTGAGGTAATTCCTTCTTTTTCATTTCGGGTACCTAAGCGGTAAAAGCAGCCAGGAACTTCATGCGTATAAAAAGCAAAATCTTCAGCCGCCATCCACAAGTCTAATTCCACAACATTTTCCTCTCCCATGTAAGCTTTAGCTGCGGCAATATTTTTGAGCGTATAAAGTTCATCATTGACCAAAAATGGATATCCAGACGCAATGTTGACATCACAAGAAGCTCCCATTGAGGATGCTATCGAAGATGCTATTTCCTTGATTTTCTGTAGTGCCTCCTTTCTCCATTCTTCATCAAATGTCCTGAAAGTGCCATCGATTTTAACTTCTTCAGGAATAACGTTATTCACATTGCCTCCTGAAATTTTCCCAAATGAAAGAACAGAAGGAATTTTGGGATTTGCCATTCTACTAACAATTTGCTGCAATGCAACGATGATTTGACTCGCTATTGCTATAGGATCGACAAAAGCTTCTGGCATAGCTGCATGTCCTCCCTTACCTTTCACAGTGAGATACACTTCATCGGCACTAGCCATATACTTGCCAATTCTAAATCCTACTTTTCCCTCTGGAATAAGAGGCATGACATGTTGACCAAGTATTTTTTCAGGAGATGGATTTTTAAGTATTCCTTCTTTTATCAATATCGAAGCACCACCCGGCGATTTTTCTTCTCCTGGTTGGAAAATAAATTTAACAGTACCGCTAAATTCGTTTGTAAGTTGTGATAGAATTTTTGCCACACCCAAAAGATTTGAAGTGTGAACATCATGACCGCATGCATGCATAACGCCTTGATTCTGGGACTTGTAAGCTACATCGTTAGCCTCGGTAATGGGAAGTGCATCAATATCAGCACGAAGTGCAACAGTTTTGCCTTTTTCTTTGCCTTCTAGGCAAAAAGTAACTCCAGTATCTGCTATTCTTTTTGCATTTGTGATGCCAAATTCTTTGAGTTTTGATTCAATGAAATCAGCAGTGTTGTATTCTTGGAATGACAATTCTGGATTTGAATGAATATGTCTTCTAATTTCAAGAATTTCCTCAAAATACGATGTTGAAAGCGATTTTATTTTTTGAATGAGGTCATTCATATTTAAGAAAAAATCTTTCAGGAATTAGCAGTGCTCGAGGAAATTCTTCTTTTACTTCTTGATGGATTCGATTGGCTCTTAGACGATTCGTAAAGCGCCCGGCTTTAACTCTAAAATTTGGTTGATGATAAGAAATTTTAGGTTGAAGGTCAGCGAACAATTCATACATTTTGGATCGCGTACGATTTGCTTCGTTCCTGTCATTTCCTGAATAGACTTGAATAACAAAGCCATCAACATATCTTCCTTCCTTATTCAGAGAATATGCAACTTTTGCTATGCTATCTAGTTCCTGTCTGATATGACCTGTTAAAGGCGCGTATGGTTCAGTTTTGATTTCTTGTTCAGATTTCTCTAATGGTTTTTCATTAGACTCTATTGCCGGTCTATGAACACTCAAGTCTTCTGAGTATGAACCCGAAGATGATGTAGGAGTGGTAGCCTTGCAAGCTACAAGAGTGATTAATATGATTAGTCGATTAAAACGCATTTATTGTTTTTAATATCGTCCTCCACTGTTTTGTATTTTACATCTTTTTTTACAGATCCATCTGCATACTGGACATTCACACGTTGGTTTCTGCTAGCAATCTTCTGGGATTGGACTGGTTGCGTCTGTTGTTGGACAGGGGGTCTATTTCCACCCTGAGGGCCTGCGAGAGCCGACCTGCTTTCTTCTTTCTGCTCCTGATAATCTCTACTTGTTCGTTGTTTTTGAGCGGCCTGAACGTCATCCGCTTGCTCTACAGGAATTTCAGATTTCATAAGAAATGAAATAGTTTCTTCATTGACCTTGCCAATAAATCGCTTGAACATTTCAAAGCCTTCAAACTTATAAATCAATAGGGGATCCTTTTGTTCGTATTGTGCATTTCTTACACTCTGACGAAGGTCATCCATATCACGCAGATGCTCTTTCCATAAAAGATCTATGGTTGCTAAAGCAATCATTTTCTCCATTTCCAGAATTACTTCCTTCGCTTCGGTTTCAACTGCTTTATCTAGGTTGACAGATGTACCTATTTGTTTTTTTCCATCAGTGAAGGGAACCAGAACATTTTCTAATGTAGCACCTCGTGTCAATTTAAGCTGTTTTAATATAGGAAGCGCCTTGTCCTTAATATGTTGATTTTTTTGATGATAATTTTTGAGCGCTTCTTCATAGAGTTTTTCAGAAAGGGAACTTTCATCAGTTTTTTCAAGCTCTTCTTGAGAAATATTGAAATCAAGACCAAGGATCGAGATTGCATTTAGCTTTAAACTGTCAAGATCGTTCTGACCTTTTGCTGTGAAAATGATGTCCTCACAAGTTTCCAAAAGCATGTTTAGAATATCCAACTCTAAACGCTCTCCATATAGTGCGTTTCTCCTCCTCTTGTATATAACCTCACGCTGACTATTCATTACATCGTCATACTCAAGAAGGTTTTTCCTGATAGCAAAGTTGTTTTCTTCAACCTTGCGTTGTGCTCGCTCAATAGATTTAGTAATCATAGAATGTTGGATGACTTCTCCTTCTTGTAGGCCTAATCTATCCATGATTTTGGCTACCCTGTCAGACATGAAAAGCCTCATTAGGTTGTCTTCTAATGAAACATAGAATTGCGAAGATCCAGGATCTCCTTGTCGTCCGGACCGACCTCTTAATTGTCTGTCCACTCGTCTGGATTCGTGTCTTTCCGTACCAATGATGGCCAAGCCTCCTGCCGTTTTTACTTCATCAGTAAGTTTAATATCAGTACCTCGACCGGCCATGTTTGTGGCAATTGTAACTGCACCTGGTTTCCCAGCTTCAGCTACTACATCTGCTTCCTTAGCATGTTGCTTTGCATTTAAGACCTGATGCTTAATGTTTCGCATTTGCAACATTCTGCTGAGTAGCTCTGAAATTTCTACTGAAGTCGTACCGACGAGTACCGGTCTTCCTGCTTGTGTCAATTCAACAACTTCTTCTGCTACAGCATTGAATTTCTCCCTAATGGTTTTATAAACCTTATCATTTACATCTTTTCTAGATATGGGACGGTTAGTAGGAATGACAGCCACATCTAATTCATAGATATCCCAAAATTCTCCAGCTTCCGTTTCAGCTGTTCCAGTCATACCTGCCAGTTTGTGATACATCCTGAAGTAATTCTGAAGTGTAACCGTTGCATAGGTTTGGGTTGCATCTTCCACCTTCACATTTTCTTTGGCTTCAATAGCCTGATGCAAACCATCAGAATATCTTCTTCCTTCCATGATACGGCCAGTCTGCTCATCGACAATTTTAACTTTATCATCCATGACAACATATTCTGTATCTTTTTCATACATACAGTAAGCCTTTAGGAGTTGATTTACTGAGTGAATACGTTGACCTTTTATATTATAATCTCGGATGATTGTTTCTTTCTTTTGAAGCTTGTCAGTTTCAGAGACCTCTTCGTCTTTTTCTAATCGGGCAATTTCGTCTCCAATATCAGGAAGGATGAAGAAATTAGTGTCTTCGCCTTCTCCAGTTATCAAATCAATGCCTTTTTCAGTTAAATCAATGCTATTAATTTTCTCATCTATTGTGAAGAAAAGAGGTTCATCTGCCTCTGGCATTTTTTTCTGGTTGTCAGCCAAATAAATATTTTCAGTCTTTTGAAGAATTTGTTTGATTCCAGTCTCACTCATGAATTTAATGATAGGCTTACTCTTAGGGAGTCCTCTGAAAGCTCTGAAAAGAGGGAGTCCAGCCTCTGCTTCTTTTCCTTCCTTCATTAATTTTTTAGCTTCATTCAAGTAATCACTAACTAACTTCCTTTGAGCATCTACTAGCCGTTGGATTCTAGGTTTTAAATCATAGAATTCATGCTCATCTCCTTTTGGAATAGGTCCAGATATTATGAGGGGTGTTCGAGCGTCATCTATTAACACTGAGTCAACTTCATCCACCATAGCGTAATGGTGTTTCTTTTGAACAAGCTCTTCTGGACTTCTAGACATGTTGTCTCTCAAATAATCAAACCCAAACTCATTATTGGTTCCGTAAGTAATGTCTGCTGAATAAGCATTTCTCCTTTCAGGAGAATTTGGTTGATGATTGTCAATGCAATCAATTCTTAGACCGTGGAATTCGAAGATAGGAGCATTCCATTCGGCATCTCTTCTAGCTAAGTAGTCATTTACTGTTACAATATGTACTCCACGTTCGGCCAACGCATTTAGATACGCAGGAAGCGTAGCTACTAAGGTTTTACCTTCACCAGTTTGCATCTCCGCAATTTTTCCTTGATGCAAAACGACCCCCCCAATAAGTTGAACGTCGTAGTGAACCATATTCCAAACTACCTCATTTCCTGCAGCAAGCCATTTATTTTTCCATGTTGCTGTCTCTCCATTGATTTCTACATTGGTTTTCTTAGCAGCTAATTCTTTATCGTATTGGGTAGCTTGAACAACAATTTTTTCGTTTTCTGCAAATCGTCTGGCAGTCTCTCTAACTACTGCAAATCCTACTGGTAAGATATTGAGAAGAACTTTTTCTAATTCTTCGTCCCGATCACTTTCAAGTTTATCTATCTGACTGAAAATATCTTCCTTTTGATGGACATCCAATGAAACATCAGCTTCTACTTGTTTATGTAGCGTTTCAATTTGATCATCGATGTTCTTGAGGTGATCCTTAATGATTCCTTTTAATTCTGTTGTTTTTCCTCGAAGCTCATCATCAGAAATGTTTTTAAGTTTATCATATTCAGTATTGATAAGGCCTACATATGGGGTAAGCTCTTTTAGATCCTTCTCTGTTTTCGTGCCAAATACTTTGGCAAATCCCTTCGTAATCGAGTTTAGCATTGAGAAATTTTATTTGGAGGCCTCTTGTTTTACGTTTAGCCGTCTGGTTTTAAAATTTAGCCTATAAGGCCTTAAAGTTATAATGGATTAATGTAAGAGTGATCAGATTGTTACACTTCCTTCAAACACCTTTTCTGCAGGACCTGCAAGCCAAATATCGGTAAATGTATCTCCTTCCTGTTTGAAAGAAATATTTAATTCGCCTCCCATTGTTTGAATTTCTACTGGACTTTTGAACCCAAGCCTTCCAGCTAAAATCCCCACTGCCGTAGCTCCGGTTCCGCAACTTAATGTTTCATTTTCTACACCCCTCTCATATGTTCTAATTTTCACCTTATCCTGCAAAAGCTGTGCGAAATTCACATTTGTGCCATTTTGGCTGGAATAAGTAGGTTGGTTTCGAATAGTTCGCCCCTCTGATACTACATCATGATTTTCTACTGATTCTGATATGACAATATGGTGTGGGGATCCAGTGTTAACATACCATTCATCCTGAGCTATCTTTTCCAAACCACTAACATCAAACAGTTGAAAATGTATTTTTCCATCCTCAAGTTTTATTTTGTGAATTCCATCTGTGGTTTCGAACGTTGCATGGTCAGCGACTATTTTCAATGAGCGCGCAAAAGCAAAACCGCACCTGGATCCATTACCACATAAACTTTGAGTACCATCCGAATTGAAATAAATCATTTTATAATCTAATTCAGAATGCTCCTGAATTAGAATAAGGCCATCTGCACCTATGCCGAAGCGGCGATCGCAGAGTTGTTGGACTAGATCAATGCTTGACAGTGGAAATTTCTTTTGTCTGTCATCTATAAGGATGAAGTCATTTCCTGTTCCCTGATATTTTGAAAAAATCAGCTCCATTTGAAAGCTAAGTTAAGAGGATAAAGAGCAAAAAAAATCCCGACAGTATCGTCGGGATTGAATTTTTTATCTTGAAAGCTTTTCCTTGATTCGAGCAGCTTTTCCTTTTCGTCCTCTGAGGTAGTAAAGTTTTGCTCTTCGCACTCTTCCTCTTCTAAGAACTTCAATTTTATCAATATTTGGAGTTAGAATTGGAAAAATTCTTTCTACAGCAATATCACCTGAGACTTTTCTTACAATAAAAGTCTCACCGTTAGTGTTTTTGTTATTGATAGACATCACAGTTCCTTGGAACTGCTGAACACGCTCTTTATTACCTTCTTTAATTTTGTAGTGTACATTGATTGTATCACCGGGTCCAAATGAAGGATATTGAGATTTAATGTCTTTATATTCTTCTGCTACTACTTTCAATAATTCTGCGCTCATTTCTGTACTCTTTACTGAGTGTTTTAAAAAAGGAGTGCAAATATAGAAATAACCGGAATAATTTGAGACATAATATTCAAAAATAAATATTGAATACGCTTATCAAATAATCCCTTTATTAAGTGCGTACTGGATGAGCTCGGAACTGCTATGCAAATCTAGTTTTTTGAGAATGTTTTTTCGATGCGTTTTTACCGTATGTTCAGAGATGAAAAGGGTATTTGATATTTGTGAACTCGTTAACCCGTCAGCTAATTTTCTGATTATTTCTATTTCTCTCTCGCTTAACGGTAACTCTTTTTGATTTTTATCATCCTTATTGAATGTTTGAATTTGATCATAGTATGACATTCCACTATGTACTCTTGTAATAGCTTCTGAAAGTTCTTTGCCTGTATTGTTTTTAAGTAAGCATCCATCAATACCGATTTTTACAATTTCCTCTACGAAGGATTTTTGTGCGTACATAGTTAAAATGATGACTTTGATTTTGGGGTAGGTGGCTTTTATTTTTTTCGCACATTTGATGCCGTCCATTTCTGGCATGTTAATGTCTAGAACTACAATGTCAGCTCTGTTCTTTACTAAAAAATCAAGCACTTCTATTCCATTCGATGCTTCACCAACAACTTCAAAATCTTCGTGTGAGCCTAGTACCATCTTTAGACCATCTAAAACAATTTGATGATCATCCGCTATTAAAATTTTAATTGAACTCATGATGAAAAGATTTCAATGATACAGGTGCTGCCATGATTAGGTGAAGAGTCAATAGTGAGCTCTCCATTTAACTTATCTACTCTATTTTCAATATTTTTCAACCCCATTCCTCGAATGACTTCTTCTTTCTTGAAACCAACCCCATTATCTTCATAAATTAAATTCAAGCTGTCTTTTATTGAGGTTAATTCAAGTCTGATTCTAGAACATTGTGAATGTTTGAGTGAGTTATTTACTAACTCTTGAATAACTCTATAAATCTCGAGACTCATGTCAGTAGAGAGTGCTGATTGAAGCTGAATACTTGAGTCAAACTTTATTTGTTTTGCTGTACTTACAGCCTCTGAGAGTTGATTGATTGCAGCTTCAAGCCCAAAGTGCTTTAGCATTCCAGAATCTAAACTATGAGAAATTTTTCGTGTTTCTTCATTTGCCAATTGAGCTGTCTCACTGATTTTCAGCGCAATGCTTTTCATTTCTTTTGAATCTTTAGTAATGAGAGTGTCGGCATACATATTTAACGTAACTAAGATACTCCCAAGGCTATCATGCAATTCAGCAGCAACTCTTTTCCGTTCTTTATCTTGGCCCTCCAAAAGTGCGTGTGTTGTTTGCGTTTCTTGTTGCTGGAGGAGGTCATTTATCTTTTGGTTTGAAGAACTTTTTATTCGCCTTCTTCTTTGATCAAGAATGAAATAACCTGACAATGAGATTAGAAGAATGAAGCCAGAAACAAAATATAGAAACTGAATTTTTGTTTGTTTTCGAGCACTATCTCTTTCAAGTTTAGCTGTCTTAAACTCTGTCTCGAATTCTAAAATTATCTCTTTTGAATCTTGATGAAAGACATCATGCCCAAGGGTATCAAATTTCAGAAAGTATAATGATGCTTTCTCATAATTTTCTTGCTTAAAATATTCAATTGCAATTCTTCGAATGGCTTTTGCACCATCTTCAATTAGACTATGCTTCTGACTTATGTCATAGCATTTCTGGAACTGATCGATGGCTTTATTTAGGTCACCCCTTCTTGATTCGTTTATGCCCATGTTATAGTTAGTGGATGCTATCCCATGCCAATCTTCAAGAAGTTTGAAATATAGAATTGCTTTGGTAAACTTCTTATTCGCCTCTTCATGGTTACCCATATCAGAATTAAAGAGAGCAATATTACTATTGATATAAGCTAGGTTAAGTGTGTCTTTAAGTTCTTCTAGGATTGGCAAAGATTGCTCGAAATACGTCTTAGCTTTAATAACACTATCCATTGCGAAGTAGACAGATCCAATTCCCAAAAGAGACTGACCTTGTGTTTTCAACTGGTTATTTTCATTCGCCTCCTCCAGTGCTAGTTTATAGTATCTTAAGCCATAGTCTAGTATTCCTGTATAACTATGTGATTTTGCTAGAAGCATATAAATTCTAATCAGGTATTCAGAATTTTGACTTTGAGCGTTAGGAAGTATTTCATGAAGAAGGCTGATAGTAGACTCATATTGTCCACTATCAGCAAGTTGTTGAGCTTGATCAATTTTAGATTCTAAAACAACCGTCTGAGCAAAACAAAAATTAGAACTTATAATTAATAGGATAATTAAATGTTTCATTTAACCTCCTCCACCCAGACCAGGGAAATGTATGGTGCCTTTGTGAAGAGTTTTTGATTCTATCTCAAGTTTATAATTCATGTTAAAGTATTCTTCTGGAGAAATTTTATTCTTATCTGTAAAAAGGTGTACATATAAATCATCAATAGAATATTGGTTTCCATCTTTTCTGGAAGGAACAATAATGACTTGACTAACGATTCGCCTTCTTTTGCTCATAAATTGATTTCTATGTCTTTTACTTCTAATGATTTGTTTTTCATTTCTTTGCTCAACTAATTCTTTCCAGGAATAACCTTCAACATCAGGAGGTATAGTATTGCTGATTTTGTATCCAATTGCTAATTCAGTAGTGTCATCATTATAGACATAAATGTACCAAAGCTTGGTTTTGTAAGATCCTAATACAAATTTGACAGCAAATGCATCTAATATTTTGTTTCCAGATTTTACATGTGTTGGAGCTACAAAAGGAAAATTATCTTCTATTCCTTCCATATTATGATCATAACCTTCGTGGTTATGGGTTGAATCGTCTAGGTTGTTTGCAGGACGATCATCAGTGCAGGCAAAAAGAAAAATACAGACTACCACACTCAGATGAAGCTTTTTTAATGTTTTCATTTTGAAGATTTTGGTTAGTTACTTGATTAAGTTAAAAGTACTCGAAAATGCTTTTGTGTCATTTTAAATTTTCAATAAATATCCTATGATATAATAGAAAGGAAAATACCTATCTAGGGGTAATTGCTAAAGAAGAGAAGCAGCTTTGGATTAAAAGCCGCCTCAATTTCCTAAGATCGTTACCTGGAGTAAGAATATGTCTGCGAATCTCCTTCAGAAGATAAAGATCCTGATTGGCTTCCGACGATTCTGCCACCATCGAAAACCCGAATTGTCCAGTTTGCCGAGCCAGTTCCTCCGAAGTAGTTTACATAGTAGCTATAAGTACCGCTAGGTCCTCCATTAATCCAGGTAATGTTCTCATCTGTGCATGAACCTGTGCAGTCGATATCCCATACACCTCCTGAAGGTGATGTTCCCGAACCTTCGAATCCAAGTAGGTCTCCGTTGGGATCACGAACCATAAGGTCTAGATCGACATTGCCATTATCCCAGGTTAGATTAAATCGTGGGTCCCCATCTCCACCAGCAGCTCCACATCCGGGACCTAACAATGCTACGCATTGTGGTTCATCACAACCTCCACAAGCAGATGCTAGTTGATTGATGTTTGAACGAGATGCTTGAAATGAGTTGCCAGTTCCATCTGAAGTCACTGCAAATTCGTAGCATCTGATATCATGGCAGATGTCGTTCAAATTTTCGCAAATGTCTGGAGGAATAGCAAATGCAAAATCTAAGGTTCCACTGGAATTTCCATTAGCGCCAGGAATAGGAATCATGATGATGTCTCCTCTATCACCGAATCGTATTCCAGCATGTGTGACATTGCTATTTTGAGAAGTGAATGGAATGCTGACATTGATTTGTTGTCCTCCAACCACTTGCATGGTGGATCCTGATGGGTTGCTTTGAATGGTAACATCATTTGTTTCTGTAATCTGATCTACACTGACAGTAAAACTTCCTGCAGGAAGAATGATGTTTTCATTAAGGTAGGCATTTGCATCATCGGGTTCAGCAGGACTGTCGCCATCACTACCACAACTGGTTATGAATAGAAGCGTGGAAATACAGATAATGGCACTAAAAAATTTGATTGAATGATAAAGAGTCTTCATGGTAGTATTTGTTTGAATACAAATACACGGACTCTTAAGGCTAATTAAAATACCCATCTAGGGGTATTTTAAGTTGGATTTAATCTAAAAGATCAGGACGTCTTTCTTCAGTCCTTTTTAATGCTTGATTGCTTCGCCATTCCTCTATTTTGGCTTCATGCCCTGAAGTAAGTATGTCTGGAACCTTCCATCCTTTATATTCTGCTGGACGTGTGTACACCGGAGGGGCTAATAGATTGTCTTGAAAAGAATCAGAAAGGGCAGACGTCTCGTCATTTAAGACTCCCGGAACCAGTCTAATTAAAGAATCGGCTAAAACCATGGCGGCAAGTTCCCCACCTGAAAGTACATAATCTCCAATACTAATCTCCCGAGTCACCAAATGGTCTCGAACTCGCTGATCTACTCCCTTATAATGGCCACAGAGAAAGATAAAGTTTTGTTTCAAAGAAAGCTGATTAGCGATGGACTGATTGTAGGTTTCTCCATCAGGGGTTAAGTAGATGACCTCATCGTATGTTCTCTTCGATTTTAATGTCGAGATGCACATATCGATAGGCTCAACTCTAAGCACCATGCCAGCCCCACCTCCAAATGCATAGTCATCTACATTCAGATGTTTATCCTCAGAGTAGTCGCGAAGGTTATGGATATCGAGTTCAACAAGTCCCTTATCCATGGATCTCTTCACAATACTTTGTGTTAATGGTCCTTCAAAAAGATCAGGAAGACAGGTGATTATATCTATCCGCACGATATCAAGTTACTCATTATATATATCTAATAGACCTTCTGGTAAGTCTACATCAATTTTTTTTGATGAAACATCAACTTCAATTAGAATTTCATCCTTAAGGGGAATCAACACTTCGGATCCCTTCATGTCTACTGATAGCAACTGATTGCCATTGAGGTCAATTACATTCTTTACAATTCCAATGAGGGTAGAAGATTCGTAAACTTCGCAATCAACCAATTCATGGAAGTAATATTGGTGGTCATTCAATACTGGTAAGGAGGAAAGTGGGAGAAAGAGTTTAGACTTGATAAGAGATTTTCCTTCATCCAAAGAATCAACATCTTCAAATTTGACTAAAGCCTTTCCATTATTTATCTGAATTGTATCAATAAAAAAAGGAATCAGCTTTCCTTGCTGTTCAAGAAAAACTGATTCCAATTTCTGATATTCATTTGGGAAATCTACATCCAAAAAAATGTTTACTTCACCCTTAAGACCATGGGTCTTGATTACTTCCCCAAGTTGGTAGCAATCTTTCTGCTGCATGGCAGATTACCCTTCTTTCTTGTCTTCTTTAGCTTCCTCAGCAGGAGCTTCTTCCTTAGCTTCAGCTTTCGGCTCTTCTTTCACCTCTGCTGCTGGTGCTTCTTCCTTAACCTCCGCTGGTGCTTCGGCCTTAGGTTCCTCTTTCACTTCTTCCGTAGGTGTTTCTGCTTTCACAGGAGCTTCTTTCTGCGCTTCTGCAGCTTGAGCTTCTTCGACTTCAGCAACATCTTCTTCTACATCTTCACTTCCTTCAGAACCGCCTTCTTTGATTTCCTCAACCAGAGCAGCTTCAGCTTCTTGCGCTCTTTTCTTAAGTGCATCAGCTCTTGCTTCTTTCACTTTGGTTTCAGCATCTAAAGCAGCTTTTTTCTTATCAGCCTTCGCCTTACTTAGCTGATCTACTTTTCCTTGGATTTTAGATTCTTTATCTGACATCCAGGCATCAAGCTTCTTATCGGCTTCTTCTTGAGTGATTGCTCCTTTATTTACACCAACTTGTAGGTGTTTCTTAATCATAATACCACGGTAAGAAAGCATAGCTCTAACAGTATCTGTTGGCTGTGCTCCTTTCATTACCCAATCAAATGCTTTTGAATCATCCATGCTTATGGATGCTGGGTCGGTATTTGGATTGTAAGTACCAATCTTTTCAATAAAGCGGCCATCTCGTGGTGCTCTACTGTCTGCCACTACTACATCGTACATGGCTTGTTTTTTGCGTCCTCGACGCGCTAGTCTAATTTTTACTGGCATAATTCTTTTTGTTTATGGAACTCGTCCATCAAAAGTTTTAAAAATGGAGCGCAAATGTAATGGTTTTTAGTGAAAAAAATATGAATCGAACTAGATAGGTAGAAAGAGAGTCATGAGTGTTGTTAAAATAAAATATTTGCTTACCCGATTTTACAATTTTTAAAGAATCATTATTAGCTCTAAATTTGTTTTACCAACAATATGAACATGGATAAGTATTCCTACATTGCCAATGCTCACGGCAACTATTTAGATGAGCTATTTTCAGCTTACAAAAATAATCCTGAAAGTATAGATGAGTCTTGGAAGAAGTTTTTCGAAGGTTTTGAATTTGCTCAGGAAAAGTATGGTGAAGAGGGAATAGAGCCTGGTTTAGCTACTCCCAAAGAAACTGCTGTTAGAAACCTTATCTACAACTACCGCTCCTGGGCTCATTTAGTTGCAAAAACTAACCCAGTTAGAGATAGACGTCCACATACAGCCAAATTAGAGTTATCAGATTTTGACTTGTCTGAAAAAGATCTGGATACAGAATTTGAGGTTGGGAGTGAAGTTGGATTGGGTAAAGCGTCCCTCAGAAAAATTCTTGATAAACTGAAGAAGGTTTATGCTGATCATATAGGATTTGAATACAACCATATTAGAGATTCTAATATTAGCGAATGGTTAAAGAACAAGATTGAATCTGAAGGAGTAGATGTAAGTCCTTCCAAAGAGGAGAAACAACAAATTCTTTCAAAGCTTAATGAAGCAAGCGGTTTTGAAAATTTTCTGCACACAAAATTTTTGGGCCAGAAAAGGTTTTCCCTCGAAGGAGGGGAGAATATGATTCCGGCTTTGGATAAAATCATCAGTAAAGGGGCAGAGCTGGGGACAGAGGAGATTGTAATAGGAATGGCTCATAGAGGAAGGTTGAATGTATTGGCCAACATCATGGGGAAAACTTATGAAGAGATATTCAGCGAGTTTGAAGGAAATCAAGAAGTTGATTTGACCATGGGAGATGGTGATGTGAAATATCACTTGGGCTATGCTTCACATCTTGAAACAGCTACCGGAAAAAAAGTGTACGTCAAACTAGCACCTAATCCATCCCATTTAGAAGCCGTTGGACCTGTTGTACTTGGGTATAGTCGAGCGCAGATCGATGATGAATACAGAGGGGATATGGGTAAGGCAATTCCAATAATTATTCATGGAGATGCTGCTGTTGCAGGACAAGGTATTGTTTATGAATGTATACAAATGTCTTTGCTGGAAGGATACAAAACAGGAGGAACAATTCATTTTGTGATCAACAATCAGGTAGGATTTACTACGGATTTTGAAGATGCTAGATCTAGTATTTATTGTACTGACTTAGCCAAAATAGTGGATGCCCCGATTCTCCATGTTAATGGAGATGATGCAGAAGCTGTTCAATTCTGCGCTAACCTTGCAGTAGAATATCGTCAGAAATTCAACAAAGATATCTTTATTGATATGCTTTGCTACAGAAGGCATGGCCACAATGAGAGCGATGAGCCCAAATTCACTCAGCCAAAATTGTATAATGCAATTGGTAAGCACCCGAATCCGAGAGAAGTCTATGTAAAGAAGCTTACTGAGCGAGGAGATTTAAGTGATTCTGAGGTAAAAAAATTGGAGAAGGAATTCAAGAATAAGCTTCAAGACAGGCTCAACGATATTAAGGAAAACCCTCTTCCATATAAACCTCAAAAAATCGAGGAGGAGTGGGATCACTTAAGAAGATCTGAAGCTAAGGATTTCGATAAGTCCCCAAACACGAGTATTAGTCAAGATGTAGTTGAGAAGGTAGCCAAGGCTATTTCTGAGGTGCCAAAAGGATTTAAACCTCTTCGTCAGATTGAAAAACTACTGAAAGACCGAAAAACTAACTTCTTTGAAAAGAAAGAACTTGGATGGGCAGATGCAGAATTACTTGCTTATGGTTCACTTTTGGCAGAAGGTAAAATGGTCCGCATGTCTGGGCAGGATGTGAAAAGAGGAACGTTTTCTCATAGACATGCTTACTTCTTTGATTCAAGTACTAATGAACCATACTGTGGTCTGAATCATATTCAGGATGATCAGGAACCATTAAGAATTTATAATTCCCTGCTTTCAGAATACGGGGTACTGGGTTATGAGTATGGTTATGCTATGGCCACACCAAATGCTCTGGTCATTTGGGAGGCTCAGTTTGGAGATTTTGCCAATGGAGCTCAAATAATGATTGATCAATTCATTGCGAGTGCAGAAAGTAAGTGGCAGAGAATGAATGGACTGGTTATGCTGTTGCCTCATGGATATGAAGGTCAAGGCCCGGAACATTCGAGTGCAAGAATGGAGAGATTCCTTCAAATGTGTGCGAATGAGAACATTGTGATTGCTAATCTGACCACTTCAGCTAATATTTTTCATTTGATGAGAAGACAAGTTTCCTGGGAGTTTCGAAAACCTGCTGTTGTGTTTTCTCCTAAATCTTTGTTGAGACATCCAGGAGTGGCTTCTCCATTGAAGGATTTTACTTCAGGTAAGTTTCAGGAAGTAATTGGAGATTCTTATGTCACAAATAAGGATGTGAAGAAAGTGCTCTTCTGCTCTGGGAAAATCTATTTCGACTTGCTGGATGAGCAAAAGAAAAAGAAGATTAAGCATGTTGCCATTGTGCGAGTAGAGCAAATCTATCCTTGGCCACAAAAACAAATTGATGCCATTCTAAAGAAGTACAATAATCCGAAATTAGTTTGGGTACAAGAAGAGTCAAAGAACATGGGTGCATGGAGTTTTATTAAAACAAGGATAGAGATGAATTTTGAGGTTATTGGAAGAAAAGTTAGTGCATCACCGGCTACTGGATTTGCTAAAGTGCATAAACAAGAACAAGCGGATCTGGTAAAGCAAGCATTTGAAATTTAGTTAGGCATTTAAGGTCTAGAAGAAATACAACAATATTAAACAAGAAGAAAATGAGTCTTGAAATGAAAGTACCTGCGGTAGGTGAATCAATCACTGAAGTAACCGTAGCATCCTGGACTAAAAATGACGGAGACATTGTTGAGATGGATGAAGTCATTTGTGAATTGGAATCAGATAAAGCCACATTTGAAGTAACGGCCGAGGCTGCTGGTAAATTAAGTATCAAAGCTCAAGAAGGGGACACGCTAGAAATAGGGGCTGTTCTTTGCGCAATTGAGCCTGATGCCAACAGCAAACCAACAGACAGTCCATCAAGTAATTCTGAATCTGCGAGTTCCTCTGATGAAGCTACCACTACGGGAGAAATTTTGGAAATGAAAGTTCCAGCTGTTGGCGAATCAATAACAGAAGTAACTATTTCTAACTGGGCAAAATCAGATGGTGATTTTGTAGAACTAGATGAGGTAATTGCAGAGATAGAATCAGATAAAGCTACGTTTGACCTGACCGCTGAAGCACAGGGCAAATTACAAATCGTTGCTCAAGAAGGAGATACGCTCGAAATTGGAGCCCTAATCTGCAAGATTGAAGTAATGAAAGGAGGGTTGCCTTCTTCGGATACATCTACAGATACATCGTCGGCATCTGGTTCTTCTTCCAGCTCCAACTCTGAGAATCAAACATATGCTACCGGTCATGCATCTCCAGCAGCAGCAAAAATACTAGATGAAAAAGGAATTGCTGCTTCTGATATAAAAGGAACAGGAAAAGATGGACGGATAACGAAGGAGGATGCCATGAATGCTGAGAAAGCGAGGCAAGAAGGCCCTTCTTCCAAAGCTTCCGATGATAAACCATCCAAACCACAATTTGAAGCTCCAACGTTCGGTGGTGGAGTAAGCAGGGAGCAGCGCAAGGAAAAAATGTCTTCACTTAGAAAGACGGTAGCTCGAAGGTTGGTCTCTGTAAAGAATGATACGGCCATGCTTACCACATTCAATGAGGTGAATATGAAGCCAATCATGGACCTTCGCAAGAAGTTCAAAGAGGAATTTAAAGAGAAGAACGAAGTAGGACTAGGGTTCATGTCTTTCTTTACAAAAGCAGTATGCGTGGCTCTTCAAGAATGGCCAGCGGTCAATGGCCAGATTGATGGAAATGAAATGGTTTTTAGTGAGTACTGTGACATCTCTATTGCAGTCTCTGCTCCTAAAGGACTTGTGGTTCCAGTCATTAGAAATGCTGAGTCAATGAACTTTGTTCAGATAGAAAAAGAAGTAGTTCGACTTGCCACTAAGGCTAGAGACAACAAGTTGAGTATTGAAGAAATGGAGGGAGGAACCTTCACTATAACGAATGGAGGAGTATTTGGCTCAATGATGTCAACGCCTATTATCAACGCACCTCAATCAGCGATTCTTGGTATGCATAATATTGTAGAAAGAGCGGTGGTCGAGAATGGAGAAGTTGTAGTGAGACCTATGATGTATGTTGCGCTTTCCTATGATCACCGAATCATCGACGGAAGAGAATCTGTAAGTTTCCTTGTGAGAGTTAAGCAACTCCTTGAGGATCCTACCAGGTTATTATTAGGCGTTTAAATCTAAATTTCAAAATCTCCTAATCTAAAATCTTAAGAAATATGGATTATCAAGTAATAGTAATAGGCTCTGGACCTGGTGGGTATGTAGCAGCCATTCGGTGCGCTCAATTGGGCATGAAAACCGCCATCATTGAAAAATATGATACACTTGGAGGAACGTGTCTGAATGTTGGTTGCATTCCGTCTAAAGCACTTTTAGATTCCTCAGAGCACTTTCATGCGGCGGAGCATACATTCAAAACGCACGGTATTGATATTAATAAACCGAAGGTGAATCTGAAGCAAATGATTGACCGCAAGGCTGATGTGGTGAAGCAGAATGTGGAAGGTGTAGATTATCTTATGAAGAAGAATAAGATAGATGTATTTCAAGGGATGGGAAGTTTTGTGGATAAAAACACCATTCAGATTGATGGTAAAGACAAGAAAAAGATTACTGCAGATAAAATAATTATTGCTACCGGATCTAAGCCATCAAGCTTGCCTTTCATCAAGCTTGATAAAGATCGAGTGATTACAAGTACTGAGGCATTAGAGCTAAAAGAAGTGCCAAAACATATGATTATTATTGGTGGAGGTGTGATTGGAATGGAGCTCGGATCAGTATATGGAAGACTTGGAGCGAAAGTCTCTGTTGTTGAATTCCTGGATAGTATAATTCCAAGTATGGACTCTACTATGGGTAAAGAATTACAGAAGTCTCTCAAAGGACTGGGTTTTGAGTTTTACCTAGGACATAAAGTAATAGGGGTTGAGAAAAAGGGCAAAAACGTCACTGTTAAAGCTGAAAGTAAAAAAGGAGAAACAATTGAACTTAAAGGTGATTATTGCTTGGTTTCTATAGGCAGAAGACCGTACACAGATAGTCTGGGATTGGATAAAGCGGGTGTGAAGATGGACGATAGAGGAAGAGTGGAGGTTGACGATCATCTGCGGACAAGTGTTGATAATATTTATGCAATAGGTGATGTAGTGAAAGGAGCTATGCTAGCTCATAAGGCTGAGGAAGAAGGTGTTTTTGTAGCGGAATCAATTGCAGGGCAGAAACCACATATTAATTACAACCTTATTCCAGGAGTAGTATATACATGGCCTGAAGTTGCTTCAGTTGGGTATACTGAAGAGCAATTGAAGGAACAAGGTAGACAATATAAAACTGGTAAATTTCCATATAAAGCACTTGGACGAGCAAGAGCGAGTATGGATACAGAAGGACTGGTAAAAATCCTTGCTGATAAAGAGACTGATGAGGTGCTGGGTGTTCATATCATTGGCGCGCGTGCTGCGGATATGATTGCAGCAGGAGTTACCGCTATGGAATACAGAGCTTCTGCTGAAGATATTGCGCGTATGTCTCATGCTCATCCGACCTACATGGAAGCCTTTAAAGAGGCTGCATTAGCTGCCACGGACAATAGACCAATACATATGTAAGAATTATTTGGGAAGGGTTATGCTGAAAGTAGAACCTTTCCCAAATTCACTTTCTACTCTAACATCCCCATCCAGTCTTTCAATTGCCCTTCTCAGAATATGAAGTCCCAATCCTGTGCCTTCTATTTTACGATTAGCTCTAAAGAACATTACAAAGATGTTCTCAACTGTTTTTTCATCCATACCTATTCCATTATCCTCAGCTTTGATTTCGATGGAGCTTGAGGTTTGTTTTACAGAAATAAAGATGTAAGGCTTGTTATTTTCAGTTCTGGCATACTTAATTCCGTTTTCAATTAGATTTTGAATAATAGTATTTACCAGCGCCCATTCTACTTTGTATCTAATTTTCTGGTCAACATCAATCTTGAATTCAACCAATTCATAGTGACTGAGGAATTTATATGATGCAATACAGTCTTCAATAATCTTCTTAAAGTCGATTTCTTGAGTCGCTTCTGTGTTAAAAGACATCTTGGTCAGGTTTAACAAACCATCCAAGATATTATTGAGTCGATTAGCTTGATTCTCAAATTCGTTGAAAAATTTCAATGCAGCTTCATCTTTGATCTCAATTTTCGCAATGTAATTAAGGCTCATCATGGATGTAATAGGGCCCTTTAAGTCATGAGATATGCGATAGAAAAAGGAGTCTAACTCGATTTTCTTCTTTTCTATTATTTCGGCTTTTTCTTTTTGAGCTTTCGCGTCCAATTCAAGCGCTTGCATTTTTGAGATTACATCATATCCTTCAATGACCTTTGCAGTTCTGTCATTGATTACACTTTCTTTTTCTTCAACATATTGCGTCAAGTACTTCAGTGCTAACTCGAAATCATTTTCTTTTTTTGCTATTTTGTGAAGAAGGAAATTAGCCTTGAATTTGATTAGTATTATCTTATTCTTATTGCTGTACTCTAGCGCTTTTATTAACGTTTCTTTTGCATTGCCCAACCTGTCCATTTGAATATAAAGTGCACCTAGCTTGTGATGACTCATCGCCCAACCAAGCTTTTCTCCCATGTCTTCATGGATTTTTATCGAGTTATGAAAATCATTTTCCGCTTCAGCAAATTGCTTTGTCTTTGTATATATTTTTCCTCTACCGTAGAGTGCAAAAGCTAACCCACGAGTATCTCCCGTTTCTTTCTTCAGTTTTATTGATTCTTCAATGACTTCCATTGCCTTCGCAATGTTACCCTGATTGAGATAAATGCCTGATAGCGGATTATAGGCATTGGATTTAAGATTCAAGTCACCTGCTTTTTCTCCCGAGTCAATAGCTTCCTCATAATTTTGCATGGCACTTTTTACATCTCCGAAGTATTCGTAGATAGTACCCATAGATTTTTGTACTCTAGCTTGATTGTGATAATCCTTGAGTTTCTTATAAGTAGCCAGGCAATCGATTAAGTAAGTCAGGCCTTTGTGAAAATCATTTGTCTTGTATAGAGCTCCTGCAATGGTGTACTTCGCATCTGCAATTCCTTTCTCATCTTTTAACTCCTCGAAATTTTCAATGGCTTCTTTTGCCATATTCATGGAGAGGTCAAAGTCACCAATAATCATATGAAAAAGGGAGAGTTGCGATAAGCATTTTGCTATACACTCCTTGTCACTTATTTCTTTACTTATTTCAAAAGCCTTTTCGGCAAGTGCGATACTATTTTTTAGATTATTTATTCGCGATTGATAGGCATCATCTAGCAGCGAGAGAATATTCGATCTTTTAGAATTAGGGGCGATTTTCAACTTAGTGATACAAAATTTAATCTTGAAATATACTAGTTGATTTCAATTAATATTAGCAGGTACAATGCTAAGAGAGTATTGATTGAAAATTTAGGTATATACACGTATCATTTGGGTAGTTAAAATACTTAATATGAGGTTATTTTGAATGAAGCTGATCAAGAATTAATGCTTCATTGATAATTTCGTTTATTGCTTTTTCAGGAATATCATTGATCTCATAGATATCAATTCCCGCTGCGTATTTACGATTCTTTCTTTTCAACAAATTTTGTTCATTAGAAAGTCTATGACCTTTAACGAATGCTAATTCAATTCCATTTTTTTTGATTGGATTAAGATAGCATATCCATGTCTTCCTATAATATACTGGAATATTATAGCTAATCTTTCCATTTAAATCATGGTGATTAGTTAAATGATTATGTAGGAAAGAAACGACGGCTTTTTGCTGGCCGTCGAGTCCTAATATGAAGCTGCCGATTGTTTTCAAGGTAACTTAAAATGCGGATTACATATAAGTCCAATCACATTACCCCACGGATCCTTAAGATTGGAAACGATTATATCACCTCCAACATTTTGAGGAGCGCTATGTTCTGTAGCTCCAAGCTCAATCATTCGTTTATGCTCTTTTTCTACATTACTGACTCCCCATAGTGATTCTATATTGTCTGACTTCTTGTCAGAGGAAGTCTTGTCAAGATATAAACCAAGTTCATATCCCATAACATTAAATCCGATATAAAAATCGTTTTCAAAGTAAGGATCTGTACTAAATACTTTGGTATACCATTCTTTTGCTTCACTCAAATTTGGCACATGGTATATTGTGGTTTTTAACCCTAAAAAATTAGTTTTCATTGCACAGCGTATCTTAAAATTGTTTTAAGTTTTTCTTCTGATGTGCGCCTTGGATCGCTAAGATAAATCTCATGATGATAACCAGCCACCTCTAATCCGTTCTCTTCAATGTATTGCATGATTTTAGCAATAGTTAGTTCTTCTTCATAAAAGCTTCCAATGTGTAATCCTTGAACGCACCTACCTTCATTGATAAGTTCATACTTCACTTCGTCATTATCAAGTAAATCAGGATTCTTAGCCTTTACCTTCTGAACTGCCCGATAATAGTGATCACCTTCAACAAAGTCCGGCATTCGTATGATTATTTTCCAATTCCATTCATTGGCAGGTGTTTGTGCAAACTTATGTTGTGCTTTTAATCCTCCATCAATCCACCAAAACCCTTCCATTTTTGGGACTACAAAGTCCATGTCTTCTGATTTACAAATAAATTTTATGCTGTAGGCTACTGCGTACAACTTGTCAATAGCTTCTAGGAAGGTATCCGATTTTGGGTCACAGCGGCCCGAAAGTGTGAGATAGTAGTAAGAATCCAGATCTCTTAAGTCTGGTTTTTTTCCAGCTTTGTAATAATTTGGATCTGATTTTTGCAAGTCTAGTTTTTCAATTGTTGCTTCCATAATAGTGAGTTTTATGATTATGGAAGCAAAGAAATGACCCAGAGTGACAGCCTTATGTCACCCAAAAAAATTGAATTCAAAAATTTATTCAGTGATTATTTATCAGCAAAAAAAGGAACGCTGTGATGATCCAGAAGTTCTTTTGCCAGAGTGGCGGCAATCCCTTGAAGTTCTGATGGTGACACTATTTCTATTTCTTTGCCATACATCATAAGCCATCGTGCGAAGTAATCATAGTAGGGTGGAGTGAATTTCATTTCATATCGTCCGTCTTCTATTTTTTTTTCTTCTACAAAGCCTTGGTAATACTTTTGTTCTCCCATGAATCTTCCAACCATTGCAGAACAAATGATGGTAGCTTCTTTAGCATCAGTTCCTAATAATGCTTCGTTTAGGAAATCAAGGTAATTGGGATGCCGAGAGGGATCTATCACTTCTGCAAGTATCTTAACTTTTTGTATTCTATCGGTTCTAAAATCCCTTAGGTCATTTCGTAAACGACAATAAGCAATTAGATGCCAGCGACCGGAGTAGAAAACCATACCAAGTGGTTCTACTTCTCTGGAAGTGGTAGAGTCGTTATACTGAGAATAGTAAGTCATCGAAATCAATCTATTTGTGGCGATAGCTTGTTGAATTTCGGCTATGTGTGAATCAGCGGATTTTTGTGGAGCCGGACTTGGTCTTATGGCTATCCTATCGTCAAGATTGTCCAAAAACTCTTTATCGGAGTATTTCAAGACAGCCTTGATTTTATACATTGCTTTTTCATACTCGCTGATTGTGTGACTGTCGGCACTTCTTTCTACGAATTTGGCTCCTATAAGAATGGCACTTGCTTCTTCTTTATTAAAGACCACCGGTGGTAGATGATAACCTTCGACAATGAAGTAACCTTCTCCTGCATCTCCGCCAATAGGCACGCCTGCATCAATCAGAGATCTTATATCTCTAAATACAGTTCGTCTTCCGATATTAAAACGATCCTCGAGTTCTGATAAGATGACACGTGGCTTGCTTTGCAGGTGAATTAGCAAGGCATTGAGCCGATCAATACGATTCATAAGAGAAAATTAAAGGTATTCTCTTAATGATGTAAGAAAAGAGGATTCTTATTTAATTACGATTTGTGTCTTCTAAATTGGCAGAAGCTTTAGTGCCTAATTTCATGAAATTGAAGCCTTCCCAAAAAGTATCTGAGAAATTATCCTGTGCCTCTTCAAAGAATGAATCATGTTGAGTTAGAAGGTAGATATCCTCAGGAAATTCATCAATTGCTTTGGACTCATTGATGACCAGAAGCGCATTATAATCAAATTCATGATTGGTGCTGGTGCCAGTAAATGAGACACTAATCATTTCATATAGTCCATTTTTCTTCTCATATTCTTCTACCCACGATACGGATTCCCAATGTGACCAATCATCAATTACTGGGAAATATTCGATCTTAATAATGGCAAGGCTTTCTTCATCAATATAGAGTTTTCCTTTTGTATTTCCTTTACTGTTTTTTCTAGGTTCAAATTCGACAATAATCACTTCTTTGGAACCAATTGAAGTTGCTCCTGAGTAGAAGTAGTCATAGTCTTTTCTGTTTTTTGTACTTAGAAAGGAATCTGTTCGCCATATTGAGGAGTGCGCCATATCACTCGCATTTCCACCAAGAACATCGTTGATAATATCTAGCTCTTTGAATACTTTTTTCCTTGTCCTCAAAGGCCTCACTAGCGGGTATTGTAATTTATCAATATTGCTGGGGGAGTAAATATCCATGATCCCTTCAGCCACATAATAGAATTCTTTCCAGTTAGACATAGATTCCTTATAAAAACCAACCATATGCTGGCGTTCCATAGAATAATTGATATGAAATCGATTAAATACTTTTTCCATTATGAATGGCCCTGTTCTAACTACAACTTCATCCAATGTGGTGATTGATGGCTGAAGAAAAATAGTATGATATCCTTCTATGTCTTGCACGGATTTAGAATAGGAATCATAGCCCATGTAAGAAATTTCAATCTGCGCGTCTTCAGATTCCAAATCAGCTATTGAAATAATAAACTCTCCATCAATGTTAGAGATGTTGATAACATCATCGATTACTACATGTGCAAAAGGAATTGGCTCATTACTTTCTTTATCGCGGATGATCCCTTTCACCGAATATGGATCAGGAACAGAGAAAAAAGAAATCAATGCCAATGCGAGTGTAAAGGCTGAGTGAAACATAAGAGGTGATCATTTATTTCACTTCAAATATAGCTCTGAAATGCATTTAAGCATTGATTTTTTCGATAAAATTTATCAAATGATAATATCGGTTTTGTAAGGATCTAACCTTAGATTAAATTCTTAGCTATTCATACTTCAATGATTTAATTGGATTTGCATTTGCTGCTCTTACTACATGGAAACTGATCGTTGCTAAAGCAATTACTAATGCAAGCAAACCTCCTACGAAGAAAATGAGTGGATTTATTTCTATACGATAGGCGAAATTATCTAACCACCCTGAGAGAAATAAGAAAGTGAGAGGTGTTGCTAAAACAAAAGCTATCAAAATCATCAATGCGAAATTTTTTGACAAAATGGTAAGCAACTCCATAGTTGAAGCTCCCATTACCTTTCGAATGCCTACTTCCTTTATCCTTCTTTGAATAGAGATAGAAGCCAATCCAAAAAGTCCCATACAGCCAATAAAAATGGAGAGGACAGCAATAATTGTAATGACAGATCCCATCTGTTGATCAGACTCGTAGAGTTGCTGCATATGGTCATCCAGAAACTCATACCTTATTGGGTAGTCAGTAACAAACTGATTGTAAATTCTTTCTACATCTTGAATAGATTGAGTAATATTTTCCCCATTTATTTTAATAGACATCTCACTATACCCCCAGTCAGTGTGAACGACCATTGATAAAGTATTTACCTTATAATGTAGCGAGTTGAAATTAAAATTTTCTGTTACTCCTATGATCGTGCCCAATGAATCATCTGGATACCAGGCGTGAGCTGCCCGTTTGCCAACGGGATTTTCAAAGCCTAACTCATCAGCGAATGCTTTATTTATAATATACGCATTGCCATCATCTGTCTCAAAATCCTTTGAGAAAGTTCTACCTGATAGGAGCTTTATATCGTAGACATCCAAATAGTCATGATCTACAAATACATTGGAAGGAGTCAAACTAACAATGCCTGTATCTTTTCTAACCTTGAATCCCCATTGGTGGAAATTACTACCTAGTCTTTGGCCTGAAGCAGTTACCCCAAGAATGTTGGATTCTCCCAGCAATGCTTGCTTCATCTGCTCATACTTTTCTCCTGCTTCACCTCTCATTTGCACGAGTAGAATATGATCTTTTCCAAATCCAATGTCTTTGTTTTTCATAAAATTGAGTTGTTGCAAGACCACTAGTGTGCTCACAATCATACCAAGAGCTAAACTGAATTGGATGACAATAAGCGAGCTTCTGAAGTAGGACTTTTTCTCATAGGACTTGAATCCCTTCAAGACAATTACCGGCCTGAAAGAAGAAAGGTATAGAGAAGGATATAGTCCGGCCAGAACACCAAGTAAAAGTGTAGCTCCAATAATAACCATGACAATCTCTAAATTGGAAAAAAGTGTAACAATCCCAAATTGTCTATCGATCAGATTATTAAGAAGAGGCAAGGAGATGAATGCTAAAAAAATAGCAAATACGAGTGCCAGAGTTGCTAGTAATATTGATTCAACAATAAATTGGTTGAAAAGCTGACCTTTAACTGCTCCTATGGCTTTTCTTACACCCACTTCTTTTGCTCGATTACTCGCCCTTGCAGTGGTCAAATTCATGAAATTAAGCGAGGCTATAATTAAGATGAAAATACCAATGAGGATAAATATATCAATGTAAGTACCATTGAATTTTCGGTGATTATTGTAGTCGTGCTCAATATCAGTTGAGGCCAGGTGAACATCTGGTAATGGTTGTAGAAAGAGCTTGTAGAATTCATTGATATCATCATCCCTCTGAATGTGACTTGATAAATAATCTGGATAGCGCTTTGACATTGCATCTAAGTCAGCGTTTTCGTTTAGGACGAAGTAAGTATTTAAGAAATTGCTTCCAAATTGATTATCAAACCCAGGATTATCTTGAGTGGATATTCTGATAGATAAAAGGATGTTGAATTGCAAATGAGAGTTTTCAGGTACATTTTCGATCACTCCTGTAATTTTACATTGATCACCATTGATTGTAAAAGTTTCTCCTAAAACGTCCATCTGGTTGAATAGCTTCAGAGCAGTTTCTTTCGAAATAATCGCATCGTATGGGTTATTCAGAGCAGTATTCCGATCTCCAGAAATAAAGGGAAAATCGAATATGCTCAGAAAACTACTATCCGCGCTGGAAATATTTTCAATCATTATTCTTTGATCACCGACTTCAATTAATTGCTCACCAAAGCTTCTAAAGCGGGTAAAATTCTCAATTTCAGGAAACTCGGCCGTCATCGTTGGCCCCATCCCTGGCATGCTGAGAGCTACGTTTTGTGTGTTAGTTCCAGGAAAGCTTTGTACTTCGCAAAGCCTATAGATTGTGTCCTTCTTTTCATGGAACGCATCAAAGGAACGCTCATCTTTGATAAAGAGAAAGATGACCATACATGCAGCCATGCCGATAGATAGACTCAGAATGTTGATAGTGGAAAAACCCTTGTATTTCATAAGGTTTCTCCATGCAGATTTTAGGTAATTTTTTAACATGCCGTAATTATTTAAGTTTTTGTGTCCTTCAAAATTTTTAATGATACCGGGTCTGAACATGAATAGTATATCTCTTATAAAAAGTGTTTTAGCCCTTGATATACTACTTCCTGCCCTCTCCTCAAAAAGCTCTATGAGATCTCCCTCTAAGTCTTCTACAAGATCAGGATCGCAAAACCAGCGAAAGAATCTTAGCAACTTTTGTGGAGGTTTTATATGGACGATTTTATTCATCCAAATTTGAAATCAAAAGCAACGGAGGGGATCGATTTCCAAAGCTGTTTTCTAGTTTCCATTACTTGTTCAAGTACCTTTTTTCCTTGTGGAGTTACTTCGTAGTATCGCTTTCGTTTTCCTCCACGAACAGCCGTGACTTCTCCAAATTCAGATTTCAGAAATCCCTTACTTTCCAATCTTTTGAGGGCGATGCGCATCGCGCCTAGGTTAACACCTCGTTTCAAGTGTTTTTCCATTTCTTCTTTGATAGTAATACCGTATGCTTCTTTGTAAAGCACAGCGACAGTGAGCATCACTACTTCTTCAAATTCTCCGATGGTTTCTTTTCCCATATCTATTTAAAATTACAATTGTTACCTAAATATATAAGTTACAATTGTAATCTTAATACTGACTATCAAGAAAAAGGTTACATAGGAAAAAAGACAGATAGGGAAAGAGCGTTAAATTTTTCGTAAATAGGCAATTAGCCTGACTGGAGATTTTTAATTAAGTTGACTTAAAATAGCTTGTTCGGCCTCTGATTGTAGGTTACGTTTCAAGAATTCGTAACCATCCCAGAAGTCAGATGAGCTTTCGATCACCACTTCATCTAGCAGAGGGCTATTCTCTTTTATGTACTCTTCATTTTCAGGAATCCTGATAAGTACCTCTAATTGATCCATGACAAGAGTAGCATCATATTGATAGCTATTCTCAGAACTCACTCCATGGAATCGAACGCTGGAAAGTTCAAAAGCGCCATCTCGAAATTGAAATTCTTCTGACCAGGAAACAGAACTCCATAATTTGGAATGTGAGGCGTCTGGTAAATAGGCTATTTTGATAATAGCTTTGCTATGCTGGTCAACATAAATTTTCCCTGAAGCTTCTCCTTTAGTTTTTATTGGCTCAAAACTAATAATGGATATATCGTAATTATTTAAGATAGAATCTCCTTCATATTTAAATGTGTAGTGCTCTCTGTTCTTATCACTCAAAAAAGAATTTGGTCTCCAAATCGAAGATCTAGCCATATCACTGGCGTTACCTAAGAGTATATATTCATCAGCTAGCTCTTTGAATGCCTTTTTTCTTGTCTTGATTGGCTTAATGTAAGCATTCTCTATTTGATTCAAATTAGATGGGATGTAGATATCAACAATACCATCTGCTAGATAGTACAAGGATTGTGAATCTGACATTGATTCTCTATAATATCCAACTTTGTGGATTCTGCTCATTTCATAATTGATATGAAACCGATCAAATACCGTTTCCATCAGCGAATGCCCTTTCTGAATTCTAATTTCAGAAGAGTCATTTCCCTTATCGCCTTGTTCACTAAATAAACTGAATGGTAGGGAGAGTATTAAAACAAATGCATTAAGTGACAAACCGCTATTATTTGGTATGATACAAACTTAGAAAGTGAAGGAAGCGATTTTGGTTATTGATTTCACTCATTTGTATATAAGTATTCTGCTTAATGCTTACTAGATGGCAATACTTAAAGTAAAACTTTAAGTAAAAACACATGCCAGATAGATTTTATCCTTTCATCACAATTTGATTTATACTGATCGATAGTATGCGTATCTTCATCCAAAATTTTCTATGAAGCACTTTATTCCAATCATCCTCCTCATTGTATCCTGCCAGGCGCAAAGCCCAACTTCCGATCTGGACTCATCTGTTACGGTCATTCGAAATGTCAATATCATAAATATTCAAGATGGGAGTATTTCGGAAGGGCAAAATGTAATTGTGGAAGAAGGAAAGATTGGAGCGATAGATGCAAAATCAAAAAACTTTGGTGATGCAATAGTGATTGATGGAACAGGAAAATATGTAATGCCGGGGCTAGCTGAGATGCATGCACATATTCCTTCTCCACAGTGGGGGAGAGATAATACCGATGAAACTCTTTTTCTATACCTGTCCAATGGGGTAACAACCATCCGAGGTATGTTAGGACATCCATCACATTTAGAATTGAGAAAAAAGTCGGAAAACAATGAAATTTTAAGCCCGCGAATTTTTATTTCTAGTCCTTCAGTTAATGGTAACTCTGTAAAAACAGTGGAAGAGGCGATTGAAAAAGTAACGCAGTTCAAAAATGATGGTTACGATTTTTTGAAGATTCACCCTGGTCTTCAGAAAGAAGTTTTTGATCAGATTGTAAAGACTGGAAAAGAAGTAGGGATAGGATTTTCCGGACATGTACCAGTAGATATCGGAGTAAGACATGCAATCAATAGTGGTTATGGATCTATTGATCATGTAGACGGGTTTTTGGAAGGGATGGTGCCGGAAAGCGAGAATGTTGATCCAAATCAGAATGGATTCTTCGGATTCAATTTTACTGATTTAGTGGATGAGACCTTGATGGAAGAGCTAATTAATTTGACACGGGAAAATAGCGTTTGGGTAGTGCCCACTCAAAGTTTGTTTGACAGATGGTTTTCTCCTATTGACCCAGAGGTACTTGCTGATGAGCCTGAAATGAAATACATGCCAAAATCAACACTTGATCAATGGGTGAGTAATAAAAAGGGATTGATTTCAAGTTCAGAGTATAATCCGGAAAAATGGGAAAGATTTAATAGTCTCAGAAAAAAACTAATTTTTTCGCTGCAAAAAAATGGTCATGGTCTGTTGCTAGGTTCAGATGCTCCACAGGTTTTTAATGTGCCAGGTTTTTCGATTCATCATGAGTTGAAAGGAATGATAGATGCTGGAGTTACACCTCTTCAAGCAATACAGGCAGGAACAATTAATCCAGCAAAATTTTTTAATATGGAAGGCGAATTTGGAGAAGTGAAAGCAGGAGCTAGTGCTGATCTAATTTTATTGAATAATAATCCGCTCAAGGATCTATCCAACCTAAAAAAACCTGCAGGTGTAATGGTTAGAGGCCAATGGATTGATCGTGCAGCTATTGATAAGGAGCTAGAGAAAATTGCTGAAAGAGCTAAGAATATTTAAGATTTATTTGCAGCAGAAATGTTGGCTTCTATTAGGGCTTTTATCTCCAGTAGTTGATCAAGCTGATCAGAAGTAAAACCACCAAACAGAGTATTTCTAATTTCGATTACCAGAGGATGAGTAGCATCTATTTTAGCTTTTCCTTTTTTTGTAAGCACAAGCAAAAACTTCCTTCTGTCATCAGGAGAGGTTTCACGATTTAGCAGTTCTTTTTTTTCAAGTAAGTCCAAAATGCGCGTGAGCGTGGGATTGTCTTTTGACATAATCTCTGCTATCTCAGCTTGATGCTTTGGTCCATGATCACTGAGCACCATCAGTACAGCAAATTGCTCCAAGGTTAGTCCTACATCGTTTTTCTTTAAAATATCAGCAGAAAACCTGCGCATATTTCTACTCAGCGATTCAATCAAATATCCGGGGCTAGTGCCCATTTTGTCAAATTTCATCAGTTTTTCTAAAGAATATGAAACCTAAATCTAGTTATAGAGTATAAGTTAGCTAGCTAATTATTAGTGTGCTAATTAATTTAATTTAAATCTAAAAACACGAAAATGAAAACTACCTTTTTAATTGTATTTGCTTCTCTTTTTGCTTCAGCAGTATGCTCTCAATCTAAAGATGAAACTGAAGCGGTAAAAACTGTGATAACGAAACTTGTAGAGGGTGTTGACAAACAAGATGGGAAAATGTTAGCAGATGTATTTCATGAGACTTCAGGAATATTTGCTTTTACACCCGATGGTACAGGAATGCTTACTGTGACAGCAGAGCAGTTTGCGGGAATGCATGCTTCAGGAAAGTTTGGAGGGCGTAAGAGGAAAATGGAAATCAAAGGCCTGGACATAAACGACGAAGGCTTAATTGCTTCGGCTATTGTACATGCATATGATAAGAAAGTCTTTTACGATTATCGATTAACGCTATTTAAAATTGATGGTAAGTGGGGAATTGTTTCTTTTGGTCAGCGATCTCGAAAGAACGGTTGATGTTTGTTCTCTGGAGAGTTTTTAGCTCTCCAGAATTTTTCTTAGTTCCTCTATCGTTTTCTTACTGTTTCCAACAAATATTTGATCATCGAGAATAAAAACTGGGCGTTTGAGAAATGTGTATTCTCCTTGAATCAGATTACGATAATCTTCCTCTGATAAATTTTTATCCCCCAATCCCATCGACCGATATTTCATAGCCTTTCTAGAAAAAAGTGATTCGTAAGTCCCACTTAATTCCTTCATTAGATCAACCTGCTCAAAAGTCATCTGTTCAGTTTTGATATCTTGCTGATCAAAGTTCGAGATAAGGTCGCCAAGCTCATCCATGATTCGCTTGCAGGTGGTACAGGTGGATAAATAATAAACTTTTTTCATATGTCAAGTAGACCAAAATGTGATGAAAAATAAAAAGATTCTATAAGTATAAATTGCAACAGCAAAACTTATTATTCCCAGTGTTGAATTCAATATAGCTCGCAGTTTCGAAAAATTAAAGAAAGAAATTTCGGAGCGAATTAAAAAGTAGAGTAATAAAACCAAAGCGATAGAAGTGACGAGCATCTCTGATATGATGTGCCCCAATCCTATGAAACGGAGAAAATGCATGAGCACCCCTTGAAACTGAACACCAACGATTATCATGAAAGTTACTAGCTCAAATGACAATACTAGGTGCTCTGAAAGGTAGAATCTAGTTGGGTTATGAAAGAGCCACTGAAGTAATGCTATAATAACCACTACCAGTATGAGAAAGACTTTTGATAACTCTTTCGTCTTTGAGTTATATACAACTTCATACTCTTGGAAAGTTGTTTGTTCATTCGCTACTTTTTTATGAACAAGTTCACTTGCCAAATCACTATGAACAAAATTGTACGTTGATATCTGGTTTCCCAAGCTTGAATGGAAGGTGGTGAATAAGGGGAATAAGAAATAAACCAGGTTTGCGAATAAGAAAATAGCAATGGGGCGCATGTATTTCTTTCTTCTTCCATCCATGAAATCTCTTGAAAACCTTCCAGAGTTAAGCAATATGCTTTTTAACGTCCTCCAAAATTTGCTATCAGCGAATGATATTGCATTGATGAATTCGCCAATCAAATACTTTAACTTTTGATCTTCACTGGTAATTACTTTTTCTCCACATATGTTGCAGTAATTTCCTGAAAATTTATTGCTGCATGTTTTGCATGTCTGTTTCTCCAAAACCTATAATGGGGACTAATGAATACTAATTCCTCAAATTAGTAAATTACTGATATACCTACCTCAAAAAAATGATGAGTATCAACAGACGACAATGGCTTCAACAAAGTTTGCTTGCCTCAACTTCAGTCTTGCTTGCAGGAGTACCTATAGCACAAGGATGCGCGAGTGAGCGACCGAAAGATTTTAGAGAAAAGGACAATCTGATTTTGCTTAACTGGAACGAAAATCCTTACGGACCTTCAGAGTCTGCCGTCAAAGCGGTGAGTGATGCTATGCAGTATGCAAATCGCTATCCGGATGAAGTAGTGGTTGAGTTGAAAAAGAAGTTGGCTAAAAACAATGAACTCCAAGAAGAAAACTTCTTTTTGACAGCTGGATCAACTGAAGTTTTAAGTTTACTCGGGCAGCATGTATCACTGCAGAAAGGAGAAATTCTTGCTCCATCACCAACATTTCCAACTGCTCTTCGATTTGGAGAACAAACTGGGGCCACAGTCAAAAGAGTAAAGCTGGATGGAGATGATCGAATAGATTTAGATAGGCTACTTCAAGCAATATCGCCTAAAACCACGATGGTGTTTATCTGTAATCCTAACAACCCTACAGGAACAGAAGTGAATACGGCTGATCTGACGAATTTTTGTAAAAGAGTACCCGAAAACGTATTGATCTGTGTAGACGAGGCATATATAGAATATTCTAATGCTGGATTGGAGGGGAGTATGATTAGCCTCGTGCGCCAACTACCAAACTTGATTATATGCAGAACTTTTTCCAAGACATATGGGCTGGCGGGATTAAGAATAGGGTTTGCGGTATCTCAAGAGCAAAATATTCAAGCATTAAGAGCAAGGCATTTAGGCGCAGAAATTTCGACGGGATGGCCCCAGCTAGTTGCAGCAAGAGCATCTCTGGACGATACTGAATTTCTAAATAGATGTATTAACAAAAACAATGAAGGAAAGGAAATTCTCTATAAAGCATATGATGATTGGGGAGTGCGCTACAATCCCTCTTCTACAAACTTTGTTTATGCTAGAGATGATCGTTTTGAAAGCAATCTAGTTGCTAAAATGAGAGATAAAGGTATCCTTATTACAAAGTGGCCCAGTATGACGAATCATATTCGAGTAAGTATTGGTAGACCTGAACAATTGAGAAAGTTTATTCAAGTGGCAGAAGAATTTTTGATTTGATCTTCCATTTGGTCGTGGGGCTAACTTTTCGGAATTGATTTTCTCTTTTTTTGAACTTCTGCTAATTGAAAATTGTAGTTGTTTGAAATTTCAAAAATGGATTTAAAGAAGATAGTTTCTGAAGCATTAAACAATTCGTTCTCTGCAGAAGAATATCAGGTGATGTTGGCAAATTATGCAGTTGAGGGGAAAACTTCTGGAGAGCAAAAAGAAGACTTGATTTATTATACCAAGCTAAATGCTCAACGTTCCAAACGAATTGGTAAGACTGCAGTCTTAATACCTGATTTAGTTGACAAGATTAAATCCTTACCTAAGCAAACCTGGCTTTTGATCACTGAAACCTGGTGTGGTGATGCTGCCAATAGCGTTCCTTTGCTAGCAAAATTGGCAGAATTGAATCCTAAAATTGAACTGAGAATTGTGCTTAGAGATGAGAATTTGGAGCTAATGGATCAGTTCCTGACAAAGGGAGGAAGGTCTATTCCAAAATTGATTGCTTTGGATGAAGAACTCAATGTGCTTTTTGACTGGGGACCAAGACCAAAAGAAGCCCAAGAACTATACTGGAGCTGGAGAGAGCGTGAAGACCGAGAACCTTATAAAGAGTTTCAGGTCGTTCTCCAAAAATGGTATAACGATAATAAGCTTGAAGCTATTCAGGAAGAGATTGGAGAGTTCATTTAAAACTCCACAATCTCTCTCATCTTCTCAGCAATTCGTTCTATGTTGGGCACCACTGATTCCATCAGTGGCACATTGTGAGGGAGTGGAATATCCGGCATGGCAATTCGCTCTACTGGAGCATCTAGGTAGCTAAACCCTTCAGAGGCAAGTACTGCAGCTATTTCAGCTCCAAACCCTGCTGTCATCGCGTCTTCATGTACAATGAGGCATCTATTTGTTTTCTTGATAGAATTTAGTACCGCTTCCTTGTCCCATGGCATGATTGTACGGAGGTCAATGACATCTGCTGAGATTCCTGTTTCGTCCACTGCTCCTTCGGATTGCTCACACATGGCTCCCCAGGTAACAATAGTTATATCACTACCCTCCCTTAGGAGGTTTGCTTTTCCGAATGGTACAATGAATTCGTCTCCTGGATATGGTCGGCGCGCATATCGGTTATCATTCAAGTTTCTATGTTCGAAGAACATGGTTGGATTGTCTGAGCGCATAGAAGAACGAATCAATCCAGCTGCATCTTGTGCATTGCTTGGGAATGCTACTTGCCATCCAATGGCATGTGCAAACATTACTTCATTGGTTACCGAGTGCCATGGATCTCCCACTTTAGCAAAACCTCCAGGCATTCTCACGACTATAGGAGCAGCAAATCTATTCGCTGTTCTCCATCGTGTAGTACCACAGTTGTTAAGTTGCTCCATCGCCGGATCCGCATATTTCCTGAATTGTATTTCTGCAACTGGCATGAGCCCGGCATAAGCCATTCCTACTGCACGACCGATGATTCCCTCTTCTGAGAGCGAGGTGTCAAATACTCTTTCTTTTCCATACTTTGTCTGAAGTCCCATGGTTACTGCATGTACTCCACCCTTCATCCCCACATCTTCCCCAAAGACTAATACCTTAGGATTGGTTTTTAGTTCGTAATCCAGGGCAAGATTGATCGCTTCTCCAATATTGATTCTGCGCTTATCTGGATTTGCCTCTTCGCTGCTTGTAGGAAACTCAAACCCTGATGATCTTATCCCTCCAATATTTTGCACTTCGTCTTCTTCAGAGAAAACAAATTTTTTGATTTTAGCAGCATCAGGAGCTGGACGATTGAGTGCAGCTTCGATTGATTCATTGACTACTTTTTGAGCTTCTTGTTCCAGTGATTTCCATTCTTTCGAGGAAAACATTTTCTGGATGGCTTTCAATGGATCATTAGCCTGCTCTTTTTTCAACAGCTTTTCATCTTTGTAAGCCTGGTTGTCCTGGTAGGAGTGTCCGTTCAGACGTGGAACTGTCAATCTGACCAATGCTGGCCCTTTCCTGGAACGGACATGATCCGTACCCTCTTTAAGCAGTTTGTATACTTCCTCAGGATCCGTACCACT
Source organism: Marinobacter alexandrii (assembly GCA_039984955.1). Taxonomy (NCBI): domain Bacteria; kingdom Pseudomonadati; phylum Pseudomonadota; class Gammaproteobacteria; order Pseudomonadales; family Marinobacteraceae; genus Marinobacter; species Marinobacter alexandrii. The sequence continues at coordinate 1,292,088 of JBDWTN010000007.1, read as the reverse complement.
GCCATCCCAGATGTCTAAATTTTTGAATGATTTTAGATTTTCCGCAATGTTTTTTCCGGGTGTTTGAAATTCGCTACCTACAGAGATTCCGTATCCATTATCCTCTATGTAAAAAAGAACAGGCAGCTTCTGAGTAGTTGCAATAGTTAACGCTGACCAGAACCCATTCGTAGCTACAGATCCATCGCCACCAAGAATGGCTGCTATAGAATCTATGTATTTCTTATCTTTCAATGTTTTCGCATAGTATTCAATACTCTGTGCCCAGCCGATAGCCGGAGTATATTGAGCCCCTACATCACCTGCCATGGGCAGCACTACACAGCCACGATCTGATTCAGGCATGTTACACACGACACCAATGTCTCTTCCATCACTATATCCCCCTGATCGCGTAAGCGGAGCTGCGAGTGCATCCTCTACAGATAGACCTAAACCTATCATCAGAGGCCGGGATCGATAATATGCGCTTGCGGCATCTTTAGGTTTATCAAGTAAATGAGCTAGGATCAGCTGACCCAGTTCGTGCCCTCTTGCAGAAAATTGATAAAGTACTTTTTTCTCAGGAACGAGCTTATTTTCTTCAAGATCATCCATTGCTCTTGAGATGAGCATTTTCAGCGCGATTTCTTTCCAATCTATCGCAGATTCTTTCTTCTTTTTGGGTGCTGTTGCTGTTTTGGACATAGATAAATTTTTGGGAGCGCTAAGATACTCATGCAAAGGTTTGCGACGAAACCATTCATCAGATCGCCGCACAAAGAATTGATGTCTTATTTTTTTTAAACATTAAAAAATTAAATATTTGATGTTTAATAATTTGTTAGCATTAAAATAAAGGTCTACTTTCGGGTAAACATTAATTAATTTTTAATTTGATGTTTGTTTGATTGTAGACATTAAAAACAGTCGTCATTGCGAACGAAGTGAAGCAATCTCAAATTAAGATCACTTTGCTATGCTCGTGATGGCGTTATAAGACCATGCAAGAACCGCTTTTTCAAATAAATCCAGATCGTAACAAGCCTTGGAATGATTTACCAGATTTACCAATCCATCCTGAGCTCTATCGGACAGTGGACATTATGGAGCAACTTGCTAACGCAAAATCTGCTTTGGGAAGGTTACATGGTCGTTCTGTAGCTATTCCAAATCAGGGAGTCCTCATCAATACCATTAGCTTACAAGAAGCAAAGGCATCAAGTGAGATAGAGAATATATTCACAACAGATGACGAATTGTATCAGGCATATAGTGAAGAAGGGGAGGAAGCTGGAATCAAAGGAGCACCTAAAGAAGTGCTTCACTACAGAGAAGCACTATGGACGGGACATGAGCATCTCATGCAACATGAATCTTTTGATTTGAACTATTTTATCGAGATCTATCGTATGGTGAAACAAACGAATGACGGAATTAGGCCTCCAAGTGCGCATATTTATATCAAGCAAGGAGGTACCGGTCCAAATGCGGGAACAGCCATTTATACACCTCCAAGAGGGAAAGACATTCTTGAACAAAAGCTACAAAACTTGTTGGACTTTGTGAATGACGATGAGAAATACTCTATTGATCCACTTATCAAAATGGCGATAGCTCATTATCAATTTGAGGTGATACACCCATTTCGCGATGGAAATGGTAGGGCAGGGCGGATTTTCAATATCAATATCTTAACTCAGAAAGGCTTGCTTGATCTACCCATTCTCTTTTTAAGTAGGTATATCATTGATAACAAAAATGACTATTACTCATTGCTTGCTGGTGTTACGCAAAGAGCACTTTGGGAGCGTTGGATTTTATTTATGTTGAAAGCTGTAGAAGTGACAGCTAATCTTACGTTTGATAAAATCAATGATATACTTGCTGCCAGAGAAGGGATCATGCAGTCGATCGAAGAAGATACAAAAATCAGAAAACCTGAACAGCTGGTACAGATGATTTTCACTCAGCCATTGACCAAAGTGAGTCACTTAACTGACGCAAAGATTTATGCGGAAAATACGGCTAGGAATTATCTGAATGAGCTGGTGGATTTAGGCATTTTAGAAAAAAGAACAATATCAGGTCATCATTACTATTTGAACATGGAACTCTATCGCATTTTATCCGAATAATGCAATATGAAAAGTATAGTCTGCTTACTATTTTTCGAGCACCTTTGCGTAGGTTCTAAGAAAGTTTTGATAGGAAAAATAGCGGCTATTATTTCTGAAATTAATGCCCTAGAAAGCTCGCTTTAATTTTGAAGATTCCATTTGGAAATACATCAAACTGCTATAGGAAGGTAATAGCTATGCTATATTTTATGCTAATTTGGAATTGTATCGGACTCTACCTGAGTAGCTTTCCTATATAGTTCTCTTATTTCATCTTCAGTGAAGTCTTTGAAATATAGCTTGGCCATTTGCACGGCTTTTTCTTCACTATCCACAATTTCAATATTAGAATTCATAAAAGAGGCCTCAATCGTCTTCCTTTCCTCTAAGGACAATCGTTCATTGATGGTTTTTAAGGCTTCTTCTGAGATTTGTGCCACTCTGGCTAGATTATCACCTCTAATTGCAAAAAATCGAATGAAGAATTGAAAGTTCTCAAAGTTGTCTGCATTTCTGTTAAGTTTCTCAGCTCCCGACATGTCATCGTGTAATCTTCGATATTTCCTGGAAGTTTCCATGACAAGGCGATCTGTATGTTCCAGACTCTTAATTGAGTTATATAAGTTCTGAATTACATTAAAAAGCTGAAAATCAATTATGTCCGCATTTTCTAACTCCACAGCATACTTCACAATCTGATAGGAGTATTGTGGTTCAATGAAAATCCAGTCGGAGAAATCAATATATTGTTCGTTCCGCTCACTACTCTTCCATCTCTGTACGAGATTATTCGCGTATGAAGAGCGACCTGGAAATAGAATTCTAAATTCTTCCAATTCATATTTCAGCCCGGACAATACTTTCATTTGTTCGCGCTTATCTTTTTGATCATTGGCTGAACTTTGGATAAGAAAGGCTATGTAAACCCCCATTACTACAATAATCAGGTCTATTAATACCCAGATAAGTTTATTTTCTGCGTTGAAAAGCTTACGAAGAAACATGATTTAAATTCTTATTTGTCTAACATATAAAGCTAACAAATACTATTACATGATATTGATAAAGGGCCTCTATGAGGCTTTATTCTTAAACTTCTGAATAAAATTTTTGGTGAAATCAGATACAACAAGCTTGCCACTTGTTTCGGCTCTTTCAGCTAATAGCTCATCCCAATGCTCAGTTCCATTCCAGAATACTCTTTTGAGTTCTGCCATGGCTTCAGGATTGTAAGCAGCTAGTTTTTCAGCTAACTGATTCACCGCTTTATCTAATGCTTGTACATCGTCATATAATTTTCCAAACAATCCTTTCTGATGAGCCCATTTTGGATCATAAAACTCATCAGGGTTGATTCCCATTTGTGACATAGCGGAAAGTCCCATTTTTCGTTCAATAGCGGGTCCAACGACGAAAGGTCCAATTCCCAGAGCTAGCTCACTTAGTTTAATTGCTGAATGCTTGGATGCAAAACAATAATCTACAGATGCAGCCAGTCCAATTCCACCTCCTACAGCTTTGCCTTGTAATCTCCCAATAATAAACTTAGGTGCCTTACGCATCGCATTGATTACGTTGGCAAAACCCATAAAAAACTCTTTTCCATTTTCCGGACTGTCAATAGCAATAAGCTCATCGAAACTTGCTCCTGCGCAGAACGTACGGCTTCCACCACTTTTAAGGATGATGACCTTTATGTTCGGATCGTTTCCAGCTTGTGTAATGGTGTCAGCGAGTTTTTTCAGAATCTCCCCAGGAAGAGAGTTACTTTGCTCAGTAAAAAATTCGACGGTACCAATGCCGTTTTTAATGTCAAGATTTACGTAGTTCATAAAAGCAAAAATAGGAAGCTTCTGATTGGAATGACTCATAAAAAAAGAAAGCCCTCCAAAAAATGGAGAGCTTTGCCAACCAGCTTTCTTTGGACGTCACTCCAAAGAGTATAGAGATTATGAATGACGGTGTTATTTTATATCTATTGTCGTTTATGTAGGTATTCCCCCATGCTCAAAATCAATTGTCTGTCCTTCCAGACAAGCAAAATGATATGTTCCTCCTTTTCTTCGTATCTGTGCACCAAACTGTTTTGTATTTCCTAGGCATGGATCACCTCCCATGTAGGAATTAGTAATGGTTACCACACCATCATTTTGATTTATCAAACTCTGCAATATAGATTTTACATTTATTGCCAATCCATTATTTTCATTCCCATTTTTCAAGGCACCATACACGGCAAAATCAACAGTAATTCCAGACATAGTTTTTAAAGTTTGATTAAGCTTTTACTCTTAACAGGGTTTCAAAAACATTTACGACAATTATTTTCCCTGTTTTAGTAAAATTTTGTGATGTAAAGATGGGAGATGACCAGATTGACTACCAGAGGAGAATTGACCCTTTCCTGAAACGGGTATTTATACCTGTTTTTTTCTTTTGACCCGGTTAGAAGTACTTGAATTTCAACAGGTGACTCCTATAAAAGGTCAAAGAATGATTAGAATTGTTAAACCAAAAACTATAACTATGAAAAACCTATTAAGAGCATTTTTTTTAATGGTATTAATCTCATGTCAACCTCCTGCATCAAATGATGCTTCCGAAGAAGAGGCCTTTGAGGTCATTGATACGGCAACCTCTATGTATGCTGTTTCCCTAGAGTCTGCTGAAGAAAACATTGCGTATTATGATAAGCTTTCAAAAGAGGCTTTAGGAATTGATCCAATTCGTGCCTTTACAATTAGGTCGGTGGACTTTGCAGAAGCGGTTGGTCTACCAACCAAATATCTGAAAAAGGCGGAATATAGGCACCTAAGAATCTATATGGGGCTGGATAGTGCTACCATGCAGTTTAAAGTTTACTTGACTCCTGTAAAAGGGGCAAAACTTAGTGCAGACAAGCCAGGAAAAGATGTGATACTAACTGGACCTTATAAAGGGGGTGGTGATGGAATAGCTGATGGTGATGGGCCATATGTACTAGACTTCTCTAAACCTTGCCCAAGTGCATGTGATGGCGGCAGTCCGCTAAATGATTAATTAATGTTTGAAGAGATCACTAAAAATGTTATAGATTATTCAGATATTCCGGCGTATATCGTGGGTTTATATACGGTAATCATATACAAAAAATTACCAAGAGAAATGAAATATTTCTCTTGGTTCATTTTTGTGTCAGTGGCTGTTCAGTTGATCGCCTCAATAATTTATTATAAAGAGGGAAACAACTTACCAATACTTCACATTTATACAGTGGTAGGCTTCTTGTGTTTAATAAACTTCTACAATAAACTTTTTGATGGATTAATCAAGCCGACTCTTTTGTGGGCTTTGGGAATAATCTTTGTGATTTATTCAGTGATTAATTCTATTTTCATTCAAGACATTTATACATTCAATTCGTATGCATTAAGTGTACAGGCAGTTTTTATAATCATTTTCTCGTTGACGACTTTTGGTTTTTTAATGAACGAAATAGTAAGAGAAAAGAGAGTGTATATCATTAAAAGTTTAAGCTGGATTAATGCGGGCCTTTTTATTTATTATTCCTCAAGCCTGCTCGTGTTCTACTTTGGAAATATGATCAATAGCCTCTCGTGGACTCCATTAATTAGATATACTTGGTTCATCTACGCATTATTTTCAATAATTATGTACATCTGCTTCTTTATTGGACTATGGAAACGACCCAGGAACTTAACTTCTTAAGTGTTTTATTACCACTCATAGTAGTGGTTTTTATCATTGCTTTGGGTGTGCTTCTATTAAATCAACATTTTCAAAGAAACTTGTACCGTCAGAGACTTGAGCGTGAGGAATTGCGGAACAAGCATCAAAAAGATATTTTGCAATCAAACATTGAGATTCAAGAATCTGAGCGTAAACGAATCGCAAAAGATCTGCACGATGAACTGGGAGCTACCTTATCCATAGCCAGGATGCACCTAATGCGGCTTGAACAGATGCACCCTTCTTTAGAATCAAAAGGACTCTCGCTAAGTAACGTTAGGAATATTATTGAGTCTTCTATTTCGTCTGTTCGGCAGATTAGCCATCATTTGATGCCCACTCAACTCGAAACTTTTGGCTTAATCAGAGCGCTCGAAAGCATGGTAGATCAGATTAATGACTCTAAGCAAGTGGAGATTGATCTAAACATACCTTCTAGCTCAACCAAGCTTTCCTGGGAGAAGGAGTTGGGTCTCTACAGAATTTTCATGGAGCTAATTCAGAATACATTAAAACATTCTCAGGCCAAAAGAATTGAGATAAGCTATAGAGAAGAAAAGAAAGATGTTTTTATTGAATACAATGATGATGGTATTGGTTTGCCAAAAGAGACAGTAAATGGACTTGGCTTAAAAAGCATGGAGGCTAGGATAAAGGCAATAGGAGGAGGTTTAGAACTTATCAGAGGAAAAGGATTTACTGCTCATTTAATTGTACCAATTTAAGCGAATCATGCAGGATAAAATAAATATCGGACTTGTTGAGGATCAATTCCTTTTTAGGGAAGGCATGAAAGCAATTCTTTCATCCTATGATGAATTTGAAGTCATTTTCGAATCTGAGGATGGTTTTTCTGTATTGGATAAATTGTCCAATAGCGAGGTAGTGCCTGATGTACTGCTAGTAGATCTTTCTCTTCCGCAGAAGGGGGATGAGAGCTTTGATGGTATTGCTGTAACTGACGCTGTAGTAGAAAACTTTCCTGAGATTAAAATTTTGATTTTATCTGTTCATGATGATGATGCATTTGTAGCTGAATTAATAGAGCGGGGAGCACACGGTTATCTAGTTAAAGATTCAGATCCAAGCGAAGTAACTGAGGCCATAAAAGCAGTCTACACCAAAGGTTCATACATTAATCAGAAAACTTTGTTGGCGATTCAGAAAAAAATGAATCAGAAACATAAGCCCAAGTTTAGAAAGGACGAGGATGTGCCGCTAACAAAAAGAGAGATTGATGTTCTGCGTTTGGTCTGTCAACAAAAAACGACTGGAGAAATAGCTGAAGAACTGTTCATAAGTTCTAAAACGGTAGATGGCCACCGAAATAACCTGCTACAAAAAACTCATTCGAGAAATGTAGCAGGTCTGGTTTTGTATGCGATTAAGAAAAATCTGATTGAGTCTTCTTAGTTTAGCTTTTAGGATTGATCTTTCTTCTTAATCATCGTCAAAATAGTAGCAATAGCTACGGTTTCGCCAGTTTCGTCATAGACATCCACTAAGAACTTTACAATTCCTTTTGCGATATCATCTTTCTTCTCTTGGTCTACTTTTTCTTTAACAGAGCACCTGACACCTATAGTCATACCTGGGTAAACAGGTTTGGTAAATCGGCATTCTTCTAAACCATAATTGAGAAGAACTGGGCCCTTCTTAGCCTGGACAAATAAACCTGCTGCGGCCGATAAAATAAAATAACCATGGGCCACACGCCCTTCGAAAGTGGTGCCTTCCAAAGATGTTTCATCGGTATGTGCGTAGAAATGATCCCAACTTACGTTAGCAAAAGTGACAATATCACCTTCTGTTATTGTACGCTTAGCTGTTACAACGGTATCTCCAATTTCAATTTCTTCAAAGTACTTGGAGAATGGATGTTTTTCAGTGTCTTTGTATTCTCCACCATACTGATATTGCTGAGTAATCTCAGTGAGTGTAGTAGGAGACCCTTGAATAGCGGTACGCTGTAGATAATGCATCACGCCACGTTTTCCACCCATTTCTTCCCCGCCTCCAGCACGTCCAGGGCCACCATGTACCAGCATTGGCATGGGAGAGCCATGACCAGTTGATTCCTTAGCACAAGCTTCATTTAATACCAATATTCGCCCATGATGAGTTGCGGCCCCTACTACATATTCTGTTGCTATTTTATTGTCACCAGTAGTGATGGAAGAGCAAAGCGATCCCCTGCCTTTCTTTGAAATGGCGATCGCTTCATCCATTGTTTTGTATGGCAGGATTGTACTCACAGGACCAAAAGCCTCAACGTTGTGCACTTCCTCAGTTTCAAGTGGATTTTGATTGATAAACAAAAGCGGTGACATAAATGCTCCTTTCTTCCAGTCTGCTCCCATAGCCTCCCCTTTATTTTCTAATGAGCCATACACCAATTCTGAAGTTTTGGCCAGTTCTGCGACACGCTTCGTCACTTCTTCCAATTGCTCCTTTCCTGCAAGTGCACCCATTCGCACACCTTCCTCATTTGGATCACCTATGGTCGTTTTTTCAAAGGCTTTCCCTAAAGCTATCTGCACATCTTCTACCAACTTTTCAGGAACAATAATTCTTCTTACTGCCGTGCATTTTTGTCCACATTTAACAGTGATCTCTTTTCGTACTTCTTTGATAAATAAATCAAATTCTGGTGTTCCAGGAACCGCGTCTTCTCCCAATACTGCACAATTCAGAGAGTCAGCTTCGAGATTAAATGGAACAGAGTTTTCAACTATCTGAGGAAGCGTTTTGAGCTTTTTACCTGTTTCGAAAGAACCTGTGAAAGTCACAACATCATTCATATCTACATGATCGAGAATGCCATTTCCAAACCCAGCAACTAGCTGCAAAGCACCTTCTGGTAATATGCCCGAGTCAATTATTTCTTTTACCATTACTTCCGTCAGATAGCATGTTTGCTCTGCGGGTTTAATAATACATGGCATACCTGCAAGCCAGTTCACAGCGGCCTTTTCTAGCATCCCCCAAATAGGAAAATTAAATGCATTAATATGTACTGCTACTCCTTCCTTTGGTACCATGATGTGATGGCCCACGAATGTTCCTTCTTTTGACAGCCCTACCATATCCCCATCAACGTGATAAGGTAAGTCAGGGAATTGCCTTCTAAGGCTGGCGTTTGAAAATACATTTCCAATACCTCCTTCAATATCGATCCAACTGTCAATTCTGGTTGCACCGGTGGCTTTACTTACTTCGTAAAATTTTTCTTTAACCTCCATTAAGTGGAATGCAAGAGCTTTAAGCATTAAGCCTCTCTCTTGAAAAGTCATTTTTCTTAAAATAGGATTTCCAATATTTCTAGCATGATCATATGCGTCTTTGAAATCAATGTCTTTGATAGTATGAGTAGCATAAGGATCGCCTGTAATTGCATGATGAAGAACCTCTCCGTCTCCAGAACCTTCCATCCATTGTCCAGCTATGTAATGTTTTATTTTGGGTATTGCCATATTGATTGATTCTTAAGATTCTATTGTAAAGTTAACGGATATAAAAAGTGCATTTAACTAAACAACCCATGAAGTTCAGTGTCGATTTTAAAAACAATATTTGAAAAATCCTCAGTGTTTTTAACAAAGTCAATTTCACTAACATCAATGATTAGCAACTTTCCGACTTCATAGTTTGCTATCCAATCTTCATAATGCTGATTGAGTCCCTTGAGGTACTCAATACGAATAAGGTTTTCATAATCCCTCCCTCTTGTTTCGATGTTTTTAACAAGTTTGCTGATATCTGATTTGAGATAGATAAGTAAGTCAGGAGGTTTAATAAATTCAATCATTGAATCAAATAGCGCTCGATAATTTTTATAATCACGTTCCTTGAAAAAACCTTGTTTGTAAAGACTTTGTGCAAAAATGTATGCATCCTCATAAATAGTTCGATCTTGAATAATAGTTCGATCACCAGAGCGTAGTTTGCTAATCTGTTCGAAGCGGCTGTTGAGAAAATATATTTGTAAGTGGAAAGCCCACTTGTGCATATCTCCATAGAAGTCTTCCAAATAAGGATTGTCATCCACAGATTCAAATTCTGCTTGCCAGCCATAGTGCTTTGCCAGCATTTCTGTAAGAGTGGTTTTCCCTGCTCCGATATTCCCTGAAACAGCAATGTGCATATTCTTGTCCTTCATGCTCATGAGGGATAGCTATTTTTTTGTTTCATCCCATGTTTTATAGGCTGCTGTAGCTGTTGATCTATTGGTCTCCACGACCCTCAAAGGCTCACATTCCTTGAGCGTATCAAAACACTCATTAGGTAATTGTTGATATAATTTGGTGCCCTCTGTCTTCCAGGCTATCATTTCATCACTTACTTCTTTTACCTTCTTAGCTGGATTTCCAACAATCAAACTTCTTTTTTCAAAAATCGCGTTTGCCTTAACAAAGGTAAGAGCACCAATAATACTTTCATCCCCTATTTCAGCATTATCCATGATTACTGCATTCATTCCTACGAGAACATTTTTTCCAATCTGAGCACCATGGATAATAGCACCATGCCCAATATGGGCTCCCTTTTGTAAGGTCACAGTGATCCCGGGAAACATATGGACTGTGCAATTTTCTTGGATATTGCATCCATCTTTAATTACGATGCAACCCCAATCTCCTCGTATAGCGGCCCCAGGGCCAACATATACATCCTTACCGATGATTACATCTCCAGTGACTGCAGCCAAGGGATGTATAAAGGCAGTTTCATCTATGACAGGTTTTAGGTTATTGAATTCGTAGATCATATTAATGGATTCTTACACAAAGAAATGGTTGTAGGTCTAAATAACAATGTCCAGTTGCAATTAATCAACTGATAACTGTATCATTGTGACTAGATATTTAACCAAATAAATAAAAAGATGAAAAAATTATTACTAAGTATTTGTTTAGTTGCTGTAATAGGATTTACGGCCAATGCACAATTTCATGTTGAACTTGGACTGAACGCAAATCTTCCACAAGGTGATTTTGCAGATGCTTATAAACTAGGCGTTGGAGTCTATGTTGAGCCAAAATATGCCTTCAATGAAAATATTGACCTAGGACTTTATATTGGAAGTAATGGTTTTGCGGGGGAAGATATATCTGGTGGTGGTTCTGTTGAAGCCACTGCAATTGTTCCTGTTTTAGCTACAGGTACATACAGGTTTTCCACAAACAATGTAACACCATATGCAGGGCTAGGACTTGGCATGTACTTTATAGCAGCAGCTGAAATAGATGGCACTGAAGTAGGTGAAGCTGAATCTGAGTTTGGGTTTGCTCCACGAGCGGGTGTTTATGTAGGCAGACTAAACCTTGGTGCTGCTTATAACATTGTTAAGGATGCTAACTATGTTCAGATTAATCTTGGTTTCAGAATCTTGAGTAGAGATTAAAAGACTTACCATAGAAATGAATTAAAGCCGTGTTTCACGGCTTTTTTTATGATCTTTCTAGAATTACCGCATACCCTTGACCAACCCCTATACACATCGTACAGAGCGCATATTGTTTTCCGGTCTTTTGTAATTGTAAAGAAGCTGAATGAGTAATTCTTGCCCCTGTCATTCCAAGTGGATGACCGATAGCGATAGCGCCTCCATTGGGGTTAATTCTTTCATCATTATCAGCTAGACCTAAGGATCGAGTGCAAGCTAAAGATTGAGCGGCAAACGCTTCGTTTAACTCGATAATGTCCATTTGATCAAGAGAAAGACCAGCTTTCTTAAGGGCTTTTTTAGAGGCCTCAACCGGACCGATACCCATAATTCTCGGCTCTACACCCACAACAGCTGATGACACTATTCTGGCAAGAGGTTTTAAATCATGATTTTTGACAGCATACTCAGAGCTAACAAGGACAGCAGCGGCCCCATCATTTAGCCCAGACGAATTACCGGCAGTCACTGACCCGTCTTTTTTGAAGGCAGCCCTTAGCTTACCTAAAATTTCCAATGAAGTAGAAGGCTTTACAAATTCGTCTTTATCAAAGATGATTGGGTCCGCTTTGCGTTGAGGTATCTCGACTCTCATAATCTCCTCGGCTAGCCGACCATTTTTTTGAGCTTCTGTGGCTTTCACTTGCGACCAATAGGCGAATGCGTCTTGATCCTTTCGGCTTATCTTATGAATTTCAACCAGGTTTTCAGCAGTATTACCCATGCCATCGGTACCATAGAGTTCTTCCATCTTTGGGTTGATAAATCTCCACCCAAAGCTTGAGTCATACATTTTGGCATCTGTACCAAAAGGGCGAGAGGATTTCGAGATAACCCACGGACCTCTGGTCATGTTTTCTACACCTCCAGAAATGAATAGGTCACCATCTCCTGCTTTTATAGCTCTATTCGCATGAATAATTGCAGACATACCCGAAGCACACAATCTATTCACAGTCTCTCCCGGAATAGAAAACGGTAGTCCGCCCAAAAGAAGTGACATTCTAGCCACATTCCGATTGTCTTCGCCAGCTTGATTTGCACATCCCATAATTACCTCATCGATTGATGAGGGCTCTAATGAAGCATTCCTTGCCATGAGTTCTTTTATGACTAAAGCGCCAAGGTCATCAGTCCTCACGGCTGATAGTGTGCCTCCGAAATTTCCTATCGGAGTTCTAATGCCATCAATAATGTATGCTTCTTTCATGGATTTAGGATTAATGTTTCACAAATATTGAATCTTAAAGCTTACCTACCAATTAACCCAAATACTATTTAAGAAATTCCTTTGTGGCCCATCGTTCATACTTTAATTTTGTCGGAATTTGTTTTAACCTGATTAACTAACAGGAATACATTCATCCTATGCCTAAAAACCCAAACATCAAATCAATCTTAATCATCGGAAGCGGACCTATTATTATAGGCCAAGCATGCGAATTTGATTATTCTGGATCTCAAGCTTCCCGTTCATTGCGAGAAGAAGGAATAGAAGTTACATTGATCAATTCGAATCCGGCTACCATCATGACGGATCCGGTTACTGCAGACAATGTTTATCTAAAACCTCTGAATAAACAATCAATTCGTGAGATTCTTGAAGCGCATCCACAAATTGATGCAGTCTTGCCAACAATGGGCGGGCAGACAGCTCTTAACTTGGCAATAGATTGTGATAAAGCTGGAATATGGGAGAAATATAATGTAGCAATGATTGGGGTGAATATTGACGCCATTGAAACTACAGAAGATCGGGAGAAATTTCGTCACAAAATGATTGAGCTGGGCGTAGGTGTCTGTGAAGGAGAGACAGCAACTTCATTCTTAAAAGGAAAAGAAATTGCTCAGAGAATAGGATTTCCGTTGGTGATTCGACCATCCTACACACTTGGAGGATATGGTGGAGGTTTCGTAAATACTCCGGAGGAATTTGATAATGCATTAAATGCAGGCCTTCAAGCTTCACCAATTCATGAAGTGCTTGTTGAACAAAGCATTTTGGGTTGGAAAGAATACGAACTTGAGCTTCTCAGAGATAATCTCGGCAATATCATCATCATCTGTTCTATCGAGAATTTTGATCCAATGGGAGTGCATACAGGTGATTCGATTACTGTTGCTCCAGCAATGACCCTTTCAGATACGGTGTATCAGCACATGAGAGATCTGGCTAAGAAAATGATGAATGGAATCGGTCATTTTGCGGGTGGATGTAACGTTCAATTCTCAGTTAATCCAGATACAGAGGATATTATCGGAATAGAAATTAACCCTAGAGTATCAAGGTCGTCTGCCTTAGCATCAAAAGCCACAGGCTACCCAATAGCAAAAATTGCTGCTAAGCTTGCTATTGGCTACAACTTAGATGAATTAAAAAATCAAATTACGCAAACAACTTCTGCTTTCTTCGAGCCAGCGATCGATTATACTATCGTCAAAGTTCCTAGATGGAACTTTGATAAGTTCAAAGGATCTGACAGAAAGCTAGGTCTACAGATGAAGTCTGTTGGAGAGGCGATGGGCATTGGGAGAAATTTTCAAGAAGCCCTTCAAAAAGCATGTCAATCTCTAGAAATAAAAAGAAATGGTCTTGGAGCTGATGGTCGTGAATTAAAAGATCAGGCGGCTATTCTTCACAGCCTTGAGCACCCAAGTTGGAATAGATTATTCCATATCTATGATGCTTTCAAGCTAGGGATTCCATTTAAAACGATACACAAGCTTTCCAAGATTGATCCATGGTTCCTAAACCAAATTGAAGAATTAATAACGCTCGAGAAAGAAATTGGGAAGTTTACGATTGAAAACATAACTAAAGAGCTTCTGATGGAAGCTAAACAGAAAGGATATGCAGATCGGCAGATTGCACATCTTCTGGGATGCCTGGAGAGCGAAGTTTACACAAAGAGAAATGATTTAGGCGTTAAGAGAGTTTATAAGCTGGTAGATACATGTGCTGCAGAGTTTGAAGCGCAAACACCATACTACTACTCCACTTTTGAAGAAGAAAATGAGTCTCAGGTTTCAGATAAGAAAAAAATTATCGTTCTAGGTTCTGGCCCCAATAGAATAGGGCAAGGAATTGAATTTGATTACTCCTGTGTACATGGTGTGTTAGCGGCTAAAGAATGCGGTTATGAAACCATCATGATTAACTGTAATCCTGAAACCGTTTCAACAGATTTTGATGTAGCCGACAAGCTATATTTCGAACCAGTATTCTGGGAGCATATTTATGATATCATACTTCATGAAAAACCAGAGGGTGTAATTGTTCAGCTTGGTGGTCAGACAGCCCTAAAGCTTGCTGAAAAACTCGAACGATACGGAATTAAAATTTTAGGGACTAGTTATGAAGCACTTGACTTAGCAGAAGCCAGAGGTCGATTTTCAGATTTGCTAAAAGAACAAAACATCCCATACCCTCTTTATGGAACGATTGAAAATGCAGAAGAGGCAGTAGAGCTTTCAAAAAAGTTGGGCTTTCCATTGCTGGTAAGACCAAGTTATGTGCTCGGAGGTCAGAGCATGAAGATCGTAATTAACGAAACGGAATTAGAACACCATGTTGTTGATATTTTGAATGATAAACCTGATGGGGAAATACTTCTTGATCACTTTCTGGAAGGAGCAATTGAAGCGGAGGCAGATGCAATATGTGATGGGGAAAATGTGTATATCATTGGAATAATGCAGCACATCGAGCCTGCTGGAATTCATTCAGGAGATTCATATGCAGTTCTCCCACCTTTCAACCTTGGAGATTTTGTAATCAGACAGATCGAAGATTACACCAAGAAAATAGCAGTTGCATTGAGAACGGTTGGGCTTATCAATATCCAATTTGCTATAAAGGATGATAAAGTTTACATCATTGAAGCGAACCCAAGAGCGTCGCGTACAGTGCCATTCATTTGCAAAGCCTATAGGGAACCTTATGTTAATTATGCTACCAAGGTGATGTTGGGAGAGAATAAGGTAACTGATTTTGACTTCAAGCCCTATAAAAAGGGATACGCAATTAAGGAGCCAGTCTTCTCATTCCATAAATTCCCGAATGTAAATAAAGAACTAGGTCCAGAAATGAAATCTACGGGAGAAGCTATCTACTTTATAGATGACTTGATGGACGATTATTTTATGGAAATTTACAATGAACGAAACTTGTATTTAAGTCGATAAGTTTAATAGGCATGCTTAAGATATTAATCATATTAGTCCTCATTGGGTACGTATTTTACAAGATTACTTCTTTCATCTTTTCAGGGATGTTTCGTGGTTTTACAAGGAATCAAGAGTTTTCTCAACGATCTTATAAAACGAGAAACAGGAATGTGAATGTTGATCCAACTTCCACCAGGCAATCTAAAAAAACCGAAGGTTTTTCAGGAGGTGAGTACATTGATTACGAAGAAGTGAAGTAATCATGTCAGACTATAAGGATTCATTCGTAGTTTTGCCCCTCTTTTAATCTCAATCTATGGCGTGGTTTAAGCGACAAGACAAAGGAATACTCACAAAAACCGAAGACAAAAAGGAAGTTCCTGACGGACTGTGGTACAAAACACCTAGTGGAAGTATCATTCACATGAGGGAGTTGAAAAATAACTCTTACGTGTGTCCAGATGATGACTATCATGTTCGAATCGGTTCAAAAGAGTATTTCGAAATATTGTTTGATAATAATAAGTTTATTGAACTTGATGAAGATCTCTCCTCGGGAGATCCATTAAAGTTTATAGACACTAAAAAATATCCAGATCGAATCAAGGCAACTCAAAAGAAAACAGATCTTAAAGACGCTGTTAGAAGTGCTACAGGTAAGATGAATGGAGCAAATATTGTGGTTGCATGCATGGATTTCTCATTTATTGGAGGATCAATGGGATCTGTAGTTGGAGAGAAGATTGCTAGGGCGATAGATTATTCTTTGAAAAAGAAGATACCATTCTTGATGATTTCAAAATCAGGAGGTGCCCGGATGATGGAAGCAGGCTTTTCATTGATGCAAATGGCCAAAACTTCTGCAAAGTTGGCTCTACTTTCTGAGGCTAAAATTCCGTACATTTCTTTACTTACTGATCCTACAACTGGTGGCGTGACAGCATCTTATGCGATGTTGGGTGACTTTAATATTGCAGAACCAGGAGCTTTGATTGGTTTTGCGGGACCAAGAGTCATTAGAGAAACAATCGGTAAAGATCTACCCAAGGGCTTTCAAAGTGCTGAGTTTGTCTTGGATCATGGATTTTTGGATTTTATCGTCGACAGACGACAGCTTAAATCTCGACTCACTATGTTGTTAAAAATGCTGGATTGATCTAACATTTTGGATAATCAGCTTGTTAGTGAAATCAGATAGAAAAAAAGGTTAGTAATCTCAGGCAATATCGAATATCAGATCAGCTATATTTGCCGTGTTTTTTAAATAAAAGCTTTTAGACATATGTCTTCAATTGTTGTTACTTCAATCATAGCCTTCACAGTTTTAATCCTTTTACTGGTATTGATTCTGTTACTGGCACAGTCAAAACTGGTTCAATCGGGACCTGTGAAAATTATCGTAAACGGAGATGCTGAAAATGCCATGGTTACTCAGGCGGGATCCACTCTGCTTTCTACGCTATCCCAAAAAAGCGTATTCCTGCCATCCGCTTGCGGAGGAGGTGGAACTTGTGCGATGTGTAAATGCACAGTAGTTGAAGGAGGGGGTGATGTTCTGCCAACAGAAGTTGGTCACTTAAGTAGATCAGAGCAGAAAGAAAACGTCAGATTAGCATGTCAAGTCAAGGTAAAGAATGACATGAAAATCGAAATTCCGGAAGAAATATTTGGAATTAAGAAATGGGAAGCGACAGTTGTGAGAAATTGGAATGTGGCTTCATTTATTAAAGAATTTGTAGTGGAGCTGCCAGAAGAGATGGATTATGAGGCTGGAGGTTATATTCAAATTGAAGTACCCAAATGTGAGGTAGATTTCAAAGACATGGAAATCAAGGCTCACCCTGAAGAGCATGATGATCCGGACAAATTCCAAATGGAGTGGGATAAATTCGGTCTATGGGATTTAAAAATGAAGAACGACGAAACCATCGAGAGGGCTTACTCCATGGCTTCTTATCCTGCTGAGGGACGCGAAATAATGCTTAACGTACGTATAGCAACTCCACCGTGGGATAGAGCAAAGAATGGCTGGATGAACGTAAATCCTGGAATTGCTTCTTCTTATATATTCGGGTTAAAACCAGGTGATAAAGTAACTATCTCTGGACCTTACGGTGAATTTTTTATTAACCCATCAGATGCAGAAATGCTTTACGTTGGAGGAGGGGCTGGAATGGCTCCAATGAGGTCTCATCTTTATCACTTATTCAAAACACTTAAGTCGGGTAGAAAAGTAAGTTACTGGTATGGCGGAAGATCAAAACGAGAACTTTTTTATCTAGAGCATTTCTACGACCTTGAGAGAAACTTCCCTAATTTCCAATTTCATGTTGTTCTTTCAGAGCCGTTAGAAGAAGATAATTGGACAGCTAAAAACAGTATGGAAGATAAAGGTGATGGTTTTACTGGCTTTGTGCATCAGGCTGTAATTGATCATTATCTAAGTAAGCATGACAATCCTGAAGAAATAGAACTTTATTTCTGTGGACCTCCATTGATGAATCAAGCTGTTCAAAAAATGGGAGAAGATTTTGGTATCCCGGATGAGAATATCAGATTTGATGATTTTGGAGGGTAGATTCAACCAAAAATATAATTTGAAGCCTTGCTACTAGCAAGGCTTTTTTGTTGATACGTGATTTTCGTAAAAATCCGAATTCAGTGATTTACTCCTGTATTTAGCTTGACTGAAATCTAAGTTTGAGTTGTAATTAGTAGCAATTAAAACATTAAATAGTCATGCCAAAATTTATTCTAATCCTCATCATTGCTTTTCTGGCAGATGCAGAAATGCTTAAATCAGAATCTAGTGTTCCTCAAAATCTAGCTAGTATAGTCTACTCTGAAAAAGTACTTGAGTATGAAAGTGGACAACCTGTTTTCTCAAAGGATGTAAGAGCAACCCTTATGCGAAAATCTAATCAAGACGGAGTTCGAGTTATGATTAATGATTCTCTAGATATAACCCTAGAATCAGAGATTATTGAACTCTATGAACTTGTAAAGTTCACTGAAGGAACTTACACAATCGTTGTAGAGACGGGCAATGAAACGGAAACATTTGGTTTTACAATAAGATAAACGAACCTGAGCATTAAAAAGCCCACAGAGATGTGAGGCTTTTTTGTTTCTAGCTAAATTAGCTGAATGGATCTAAAACTTTTCTTTGACCCCATCGATATCGATGTGGATAAAGCTCCAGCTTCTTTTCAGTCATCTATTTATGTTAACCGACATAAAATGCCGGATCATGAGGGTTTAGATATTGCTTTGATTGGGTTATGTGAGTACAGAGGAGCAAGCGAAGAGGCTGATCTAAAGTCAGCAGATGAAGTACGAAAACAATTATATGTTTTAAAGAAAGGTTTTGGGGATTATGGTGTTATTGATTTAGGTAATTTCAGAAATGGTCCAACATTGGAGGATACATATCTAAGGTTGAAAGAAGTCTGCGGTTATTTGATGGAAAAGAGTATCATTCCTGTTCTTTTTGGAGGTTCTCATGACTTGGATTTAGGCCAATACTATGCCTACGAATCAAGCGATAAACTGATTTCCATTTTGGGAATTGATAACCAAATGGATTTTGATGATGAAAATCCTTCACTTGGACACGTTAGTGAAATTTTAAAACATAGCCCTAATTATCTTTTTAGCTATTATCACTTAGCTTATCAAAGCTATCTAACCGAGCAAAAGTCAATTGAGCTAATTGAGAAATTGTCCTTTGAAGCGGTTCGATTAGGTGTGGTAAAAGAAAATATCAAAGATATTGAGCCAATAGTTCGAGATGCCGATATGATGTCATTTGATCTTTCAGCACTTCAGGCTTTTTATGCTCCTGGAGCAAGCAACTCAAAAGTTTACGGACTTACGGGTGAAGAGGCATGTCAGCTATGTTGGTATGCAGGTCAGAATGAAAAAATGAGCTCCATTGGCTTGTATAATTATGATGCTTTCAGAGATTCATCAGATCGCAAAACTGCCTTTGTTTTGAGTACCATGATTTGGTATTTCATTGAGGGATTTTATCACCGAAAAGGAGATAAAAATTTCAAATCTAATGATTACTTAATGTATGAAGTCCATCTTGGAGGTGATCCCGAAACTATAAGATTCTATAAAAGTAAATTATCCGAAAGATGGTGGATGGAAGTACCCAATCCTGAATCTGAAGGTCTATTTAATCGTAATAGAATGGTTGCTTGTAATTATAGTGACTATGATTTAGCCTTAAAAGGTGAATTGCCCGATAGATGGATGAATTTCTTCAATAAGGTTTAATACCTTGGCGGGATGACAATCCAAAGGATGATATAAATAAGTATTCCTGGGAAAGCGACACTTACAATAGATAGAACGAGATAGGCAATCCTCACCAAAGTAGGATCCCAATCAAGATATTTCGCAATTCCTGCACATACCCCTCCCAACATTCGTTCATTAGATCTAAACAGTCTCTTTGCCATTTCCATTATTCTTTACTTTAAAGATGAGATTTTTTTAATGAAACTATCAAAACTGATCTTACCTATTTGTTCAATAATGGTTTTGGGAGCGGATTGTTCAACACTTGTTGGCGTTGTTGGCGCACTTAATAAATCAGTAGAATACATTGACTGAGCATTTAACGTAAGTAAACACGCTAGCAGAATTCCTAACAGAATTAGCAAAGTACGATTGAATTTAATATTTGGTCGGTTGGTTGCCATTTGCTAAATATATTACAATGACTATGCCAAATAGTATAACTATCTGATATTTAGTTAATTATAATTTAGTGGAAAAATACTATTGTACAAATATGAACGGCTAGCAAAACAGAATGAACACTACTTAAAAATCTGAATTTTTTCTTCAGGCACTTTTAAATAGATAAAATCATTGACTTGAATCGAACACCTTTCAGTTTCCAAACTGATTGATTCGTCATTGTTTGTGTTACCAATTTTCAAAACATCATGTGGTCCCTTAAACTCTTTCTTCAATACCTTTCCTGACAAGTTATAGTCATTTTTAGAGCCTATCTGAATATTTTCGGGCCTTACGAATAATTGAAAAGTATCTATTCTATCATTATCAATTTTAAGATTCCCAAAGGATGTCTTGACAAGATCTTCAGATGATTTTTCACCATTTAGGATAACGCTTGCTCCAAAAAAATCTGACACGTAAGGAGAAATAGGGTTTTTATATACATCCGATGGTGTGCCTGTTTGTTGAATTTCACCATGACGCATGACAACCAATTTATCAGCAATTAAAAAGGCATCCGATGCTTGATGGCTGACAAGAATGGTGGTAATATGAAGCGACCTTAATAGGTCAAATATTTCTTCTCTTATCTTAGTTTTTAGCAGCTCATCCAGACTGCTAAATGGTTCGTCCAGAATGAGAAGTTGGGGCTTTATAGCAAGAGCTCTGGCAAGAGCTACTCGTTGTTGTTGTCCACCAGAAAGTTCATGAGGAAATCTGGCATCCAGACCTGTAAGTCCTGTCATACTCAAGAGCTCTTCCAATCTTTTAGGAGTTCTCTCTTTTTGAGTAATTGCATAAAAAATATTCTCCTTGACTGAAAGGTGCGGAAATAACGAAAGGTTTTGAAAGACAAATCCAAATTTGCGTTTTTCTGGACTCAAATCTGTAATGTCCTTACCATTTAATACAATAGAGCCTTGGTCTGGTGTTTCAAGTCCGGAAATGATACGTAGCAATGTGCTTTTACCACAGCCGCTTTCCCCTGTTAGTGAGAGAATTTCTCCTTTATCAACTTCAATAGATACATCATTTAGAACTTGATTTGTCTGAAAGGCTTTACTGATATGATTGACTTTAAGATTCAATTGCGATGTAGAATTTTATTTAAATAATATACAGGTACTGCGCTAACAAAAATAATAAGCAAGCTGGATGAAGCAGCTCTGGGGGCCATTTCATCTTTCGCATATTGGAAGGCATCTGTAGCTAACGTTTCAAAGTTAAACGGTCGAAGGATCAGAGTTAGAGGAAGCTCCTTGGTGACATCCACAAAAACCATAATTAAAGAACCTAGAATTACAGGTTTAAGGATAGGAATATGGATTTTCAAAAAATTTCTTAGTGAATTGCTACCTAGCGAAGTAGCCGCATCATCAAACTGCTTAGGTATTTTGTCAAGTCCAGATTCTATGGATCCATATCCTACAGCAAAAAAGCGCACTAAATAACCAAAAATTAGTGCATAAACTCCAGCATAGATTAGTTCTGGATTTATAAGGATGATCAGAGCGACGATCCCCACTGCAATGACTGCTCCTGGCATTGCATAGCCTAGGAATGGTAATTTTGAAACTGTTCGACGAAAACCTTTTTTATTGACTAGCCGAAACGAATAACTTAACACTAATCCTGAACAGACGATTAGAATGCTTGATATACTTCCTAAAAGAGAAGTGTTTGCAACAAGATTTATCAGCTGCTTCCATATATCAGGAGAATAGGCGATGGTGAACCACCAAATTAGCTGGGCAACAGGTATGATGAAACCAAGAAATATGGGGATTAAACAAATACCAAGCATAACCCATTTTTTTCTGGGAATTAGCTTGCTGAATACTTGTTCTGATTTATCATGAGTTACTCTTTTGTTCCTGTTTGCCAGGAATTCTATTACCAATAGAATCAAAACAAATATGAGAACAATTAGTGAAAGAAATATGGAAGTGGATAGATCACCTAGCGCAAGCCAAGAGCGAAAAATGCCGGAAGTGAATGTAGGAATACCGAAATAAGACACAACACCATAGTCATTTAATACTTCCATGATTACCAGAATAAGTCCGGCGAAAATTGCCGGCCATGCTAAAGGAAATACTACTTTTCTGAATGTTATCCCCATAGACTGACCCAATGATCTTGAAACCTCTATCAGAGAAGTTGATTGGAGCAAAAATGCAGACCTAGAGGTAACATACACATATGGATAAAGAACAAAGCTCATGACGAATATGGCTCCAAAGTGATTCATAATATCTATATATAAATCATTCCCTGTCCATCTCAAGAAGATTCGAATAGGTCCAGCGTAATCAGTTAATCCAACATACGCAATTGCATTGATAAATGTGGGAATTGCAAGAGGCAGAATTAATATCCACTCCAATTGTTTTCGAAATGGAAATTCATACACAGTGACAAACCATGCTGTGGTTACACCTAGCGTAAGTGTCAATGCAGAGATACCTAAAACTAGTATGGACGTATTCCATAAGTAAAGAGGCAGAAGGTTACGAACAATATGCAATAGGTTGGAAGAATCCAACGTAAAAGAACGACTCGCTACAATTAACAATGGTAGCAATAGTGCTCCAAGAATGATGTTTGAAGCGAGTCGCCAATAGAAATGTTTTGGGCGCCTAATTCCAGCCGGCTTCATCAAAGATTTTTATCGCCTCTTCTAATAGTTCAGGCTTGGTAGCATATTCCAGATCATCAATTTTAAAATCGCCCCAGGCAGCAACGGTTGATGCAGGTAATACATTCTTATGAACTGGGTATTCGAAGGATGTTTCGGCATAAAATTTTTGAATTTCTTCACTGGTCAAGAACTCAATAAATTGAATTGCATTTGCCTTATTTGGAGCATATTTAGTAACTCCTATACCACTAATGTTAATATGACCTCCGCGACCATCTTGATTGGGAAAGTATATACCCACACTTTCTCCAGCTTTTACCTCTTCTGGGTTTTCAGAGTTTAGTAAGAGTCCTAAATAGTAGGTATTTACAACTGCCAGATCGCCTAAACCAGAAGCTATGGCTTTAATCTGATCTCTATCACCACCTTTTGGTTCACGAGCCATATTACTAACGATACCTTTTGCCCACTCTTTTGCTATATCTGATCCATTTTCATGAATGATTGAAGAAAGCAGAGACTGATTATATGAACTGCCTGAAGACCTGATAAGAATACGATCATTCCATTTTTCATTTGCTAAATCTTCATAAGTTGAAAGTTCAGAGATATCTACATCAGCTTTATCATATGCAATAACCCTTGCACGATAGGTCATAGCATACCAATAATTTTCAGGGTCTATAAAACCGTCTTTATTGCTTGTTGTTGCTTCAACAGATTGAAGCAGGCCCTTCGATTTTGCTCTATTTAATTTAGCAGCATCTACAGTAATAAGAACATCGGCAGGAGAGCTTTCTCCTTCAATTTCCAACCTGGAGATCAATTCATCTGCACCCGCTTTTACCAAATTTATTTTAATACCAGTTTCTTTTGTAAACCTTTCAAAAGCTAGCTTATCTGCATCATAATGTCTGTGTGAATAGACATTTAGAACCTGTTCTTGAGAGGAACTATCTTCATTCTTTTTAGCTCCAGAACAAGCAACCGTCAATACAAGTAATAAAAGCTTTATGTATTTCATATGATTTCTTTTAGGCAAATGTAATTATTTAGAATCAATCTAAATAGAGTTTTTAGACATAAAAAAAGGTACCCCTCCCGAGGCACCAAATCACCTAATCACACTGCTGAACGCATTGTATCTTTAAAAAATGAGAAGTTACTTTCGTAACCTCTCCACATATCATCATACACCTGTTTGATATGTTTTATCTTCTACAAAGAGACATTTATCTAAGTCGTGATTAGCTTGGTGGATATTAGGAATTTAGTTTAGTTAAAATGCCTAGTCAAAAATTGATTTGAAGAAAGCTCCTAATCTTCATCATATTTCTAATAATTTTAAATTCTACTTCTTACCGGCTTAGTGAACTCACCAGTTGATATATCTCATAAGAATGTACTTGAAAGTATGCCATTTGGTATTATTCAGGTTGATCTCTCTGGTATAGTTATCTATGCGAACAAGTCAGCATTTTCTATGCTGGGAATTTCAGATAAAAGCCAATTGCAGGGAATTCATTATCAAAGTTTTCATTTAACACAGTTTGATAAAGAATATAATCCTATCGATAGCGAAAATCATGCACTCTATCAGGTGCTCAATTACGAGAAGGTGGTCACCTCCAAAGTACATGGGGCAAAAATTGATGGTACCAATAAATGGTTTTCCATTAATGCAGCTCCGATCTATGACGATGAAAATAAATTGATTGGAGGTGTTTCAAATTTTGCTGATATCACTAAAGAAGTTGAAGAAGATAGAGCTCGCAGGCAAGAAGAAGATCGCTACAAAATTCTTGTTGAGAATATCAACGCAGTAGTATGGGAAAGCACTATGGGTTCTGTGTCATTTACTTACATCAGTCCTAAAGTGACTGAGTTATTTGGCTATGATCGTACGGCTTGGCTCCAAGATGGATTTTGGCAGTCTATCCTCCATGAAGAGGATAAGGAAAGAGTTTTGAGTTATGAAAAGCTAAAAACCAGAGATGTTGATGACTATCAACTTGAATATCGGCTAATACATAATAATGGTAAAGTCATTTGGGTTCGAGATATGGTGGAGGTGGTTAAAGTTAATGGGAAACCTGAAAGGTTGAGAGGATTGATGCTGGATGTAACAGAACAAAAGCAATCCAGAATACAATTGAGAGAGAGCGAAAAGAGATATAGGCAGATGATTTCTGAAGCTCCATATGGTATTTCTATTTATGATAGAAAAGGAACTTTAATAGCAACCAATCAAAAATCAGCAGAATTTTGGAACATTGATTTAGATGACTACATCGGCACATTCAATTTGTTGG
This sequence comes from Marinobacter alexandrii, assembly GCA_039984955.1. Classification (NCBI taxonomy): domain Bacteria; kingdom Pseudomonadati; phylum Pseudomonadota; class Gammaproteobacteria; order Pseudomonadales; family Marinobacteraceae; genus Marinobacter; species Marinobacter alexandrii. The sequence continues at coordinate 1,266,939 of JBDWTN010000007.1, read as the reverse complement.
AAGATAATATTTTGAATGTCCCTCCTTACTCTAGACGAATTGCCGAGGCTTTTAATGGAATTGTAGGAGAGACAACAGCAAAAATCCCACTACCAGAAGGTGATGGATTGTTAAAATGGTTTCGTATCAAATACTATCCATTACATGATTCAAAAGGCGATCTGGATAACGTGGTTTTCATTTCAGAAGATATTACAGAATACATTGAATCAAAAGAAAAAACTGAGCGAGAGGAGTTTTTGAAGCAAGGAATTCTGGATGCGCTAAATGAGGCCCTGTTGGTGGTGGATGAAAATGGAATAATCATCAATATCAATAAAAGTCTTTCGGCGTATATCAATACTCAACCTTACAATGAACTGAAAATTGGTGAGTCCGTATTCGATTTCATGGAATACTTTGGGGAAGTTGATTATTTAAAAGAAGGTCTGAAAGCGGTTCTCAATCAAGAAATGAGAGCTCTGGATCATGAAATGAAATTGGCTGATGACAAGTGGTACAATTTAAAGGTAACACCGTTGAATGAGCCATTTGGGGCCGTAATAGCATGGCAAAATATTAATACTCGAAAAGAAATTGAAATAGCGCTAGAAAAGTCATTGAAAAAGTATCGAAATATCTATAACAAGGCCCCTGTTATGATGCATTCGATCAATGATAAACAAGAAATAATAAGTGTAAGTGATTTTTGGTTGGAGAAGATGGGGTATGAAAGAAACGAAGTAATTGGTAAGTCGCCAGTAGATTTTTTGGTGAAAGATTCAAAGGGTAAGATCGCAAAAAATATGAGGCAACTCTTCAAAGAGGGATTTGTACGAAATGCTGAATACGGATATAAAAAGAAGTCTGGACAGGTAATGGATGTGTTACTTTCCGCAGTAGCAGAATATGATGAAGATGGAAATTTCGAAAGATCTATCACTGGAATGCTTGACGTAAGTGATCTTAAGATTGCTGAAAGAAAATTGCAAGAGAGCCAATTCAAACTTTTGGAATCTCAAAGAATTTCGAAAATGGCTAATTATGAGTACAACATTGCCTCTGGGGATTTTATTCCTTCGGAGGAAATGGTTTCCATGATGGGCTTTTCCAAAGGCCAACTAAACATATCTATTGTACATAAGCTTATACACCCAGAGGATATTCAAGAGTTTACGACAAAGCTTGAGAAGTCAATCAAGGAGTCGAAGGATTTTTTCCATATCTATCGGATTAAACATCTGAAAACGAAGAAAAATAAGTGGATTTCCGGAAGAGGTACGATAATTAAAGAAAGAGGCTCTGTCGTAAAAATGATTGGGACTGTTCAGGACATAACAGAGCAAAAAACTGCGGAGCAAAAAATTAAGCGTTTAACGGATCGGATACTCTTAGCGACCGAGATAGCTAATCTGGGGGTTTGGGAGTATGATAGAGAGAGTGATGAGATTTTTTGGGAAGATCAGATGTATTCCATCTTTTCAGATTGTAAAGAACCCATACCTCTTACGGAATTAAAAAAGTATTTTATCAACGAGGATGAAAAGGTTCTCAATGATTCACTTCGTGTGATAAGAAAGGGAATAAACTTTCTTGAATCTGAAATGAAAATCAAGGTTGGAGATGAAATCAAATATCTGCGAGCTTTTACAAGGGTCTTAAGAAATCATAATGATAAACTTAGAGGGATGGTTGGTGTTATCTATGATATAACACCAGACAAAAAACTTCAGGTGGACTTAGAATCATCTCTTGAAGAGAAAAATGTACTCATCAAAGAGGTTCATCATAGAGTCAAAAATAATATGCAATTGATTTCGTCAATTTTAGCTTTGAAGTCTTATGATTTGGATGATGATAAATCCAAAGGAATCTTTGAAGAGGTGAATGATCGAATCAAAGCTATGTCTGTTATTCATGATAAGCTATATACATTCTATAATGTTTCAGAAATCAATATTGGAGAATACTTAAATAACATCGCCAGTGAATTGCAGATACTTCATGGAGCAAGTGGTGTTTCAATAGAGGTTAAGTCCGCACAGGTTATTATGGACGTAGAGAAAGCATTATTGATAGGATTGATGGTTAGTGAAATGGTGTCTAATGCCGTCAAGCATAGTTTTAAAAAAGAGCAGAACGGAAGAATAAGAATTCATCTAGTCAAGTTAGGGGAGGAGAATATTCTTAAAGTATTAAATGATGGTTCTCGCATTGAAAAGGATGTGTTGAATAGCAATACGGGTTTGGGGATTTCACTAATTAGGACCTTTGTTAAGCAACTGAATGGAAAAGTAGAGCCGGATAATGAGAACGGCTTCAGAGTATATTTTTAAAATCTGCAGAATAACTCATAAGAGTTTGAATGAGTCCACTCGTGGTTTTCGATCCTATTTTTCGTATAATATTCCCCTTATGTGCATTTACTGTACGAACACTCAGGTCAAGCTTTTTAGCAATATCTTCATTGGTGAAATCTCCCATCATCAAGCGGAGAATTTCAATCTCTCTATCGGTTAGAGAAGAAATTTTTTCCGTCATTTCATTTGCCTTACTTGAAAACAACATCCCTATCATAGTTTCATTATAATAGATATCATTTTCAATAGCTGCCTGCAAAGTTTTTAAAATATCTTCAGCTTCCATAGATAAAGCGATAATTCCATTTATATCATATCTGGAAGTATACTGCATAAGAAGAGGAAGCTTAGTGTATGCAAATAAAAGTGTCGGAATCTCTAATATGTATTTTTTTGTTTCATCTGGAGAGATTGTTTCAGTGTCTAGAATCAGCAAATCAATTTCATTTGAAAATTCAAGGGCCAGCGAAAATGTTTTTGGGCATATCTCATCCAAAAGAAGAAATAAATAATTACTTAGCGAAGTATTTTTTGAAACGATGAAAACCTCTTTCATAAATCAGTCTTTTCCGAGCACTTACAAATTGTAATATCTCACAAAAACTTAATAAATTGATAGTAATCATCAATACCTATGGGAAAAATTTTAGTAGCGGAAGACTCTCTGATTGTAAATCAGCATATTAAGCATGCCCTTGAATCCGGGAATCATCACGTTTTGTCTGTTTATTCAGGAAAGGAGGCAGTGGAGACTGCAACACAAGAAACACCTGACCTGATCCTTATGGATATCATGATGGAGACTAACTCAGATGGTATTGATGCAGCTTTTGAGATTAAACAGAGCCTTGATATCCCTATCATATTTTTAACGGCGCTTACAGATGAGCCGACGATTCAAAAGGCAAAATTTAGTTTACCTTATGGTTATGTAGTAAAGCCTTTTAATGAAGCTGAACTTCTTTCGAATATTGATGTAGCTCTCTATAAGGCTCAAGCAGAGAAGAAAATTAAGGATAACAGTGAGTTATTTCAAACAATAATAAACTCCATAGATAAAGCTATCTTCTTGTTAGATGCTAAGGATACGATAAAGTATACAAATACAATTGTTGAACAAATCACTGCAAAATCATTTGATCAATTGATGAATAGAAATATTAATGATGTTCTCAATTTTGTAGATTCTGAAGGAATCAACCAAGCAGATATTCTAGGGATAGAAGATACAATGGAGGTAAAACTAGAAAATGCAAGTTCCGATCATGTATACGGAGATTTTTATACGCACAATGTTTCGTTAGATGAAGATTATACATTGTTCTTTTTCAAGGATATAACAGAACGTGTGAAAATGAGGGAGGCAGATGAAGACATGAAAAATAGACGTCTATTGTCGTTTATCGAGGGGCAGGAAAAAGAACGAGAGCGTATTGCCAGAGATCTTCATGATGGCGTTGGTCAAATTGCCAACATGATAAAGTTATCTATCAAAAAAGGCGACACAGGAGAAGGGCTGTCTGATATGGTAGATCAGTTTCTGGATGAGATGCGTAAGGTAACAGATGGCCTATTGCCAACACTTTTGAGTGATTTTCCTATTGAGGTTTGCTTGAAAAAAATAGTAGATCAAGCCACAAAAAGTTCAGATATTCAATTTGAACTTCGCACAGAAGATCTTCCAGAGCTTGACATGAAGCATAAGGTTAATATTTATCGAATTTCACAGGAAAATATATCTAACATCATTAAGCACTCAGAAGCATCAACGGCATCTATTCAACTTTACGGATTTGATGATCATATTCAAATGACTATTGAAGATGATGGAGTGGGATTCGATTTAGGAGACTATACAGATGAAACCTCTCATCATGGTATTCAAAATATGCTATTCAGAGCTGAGGTTTTGAATGCAGAATGTAATATTGATACTTCAAAAGGTTCTGGCACATTTATAAGCTTAAAAATTCCATTTAAATGAAAAAAACTAAACTATTTCTTATAGAGGATCATGAGTTAGTTCGCAAAGGAGTAAGGAGTATAATCGATATGGATTCTACGATCGAGATTACTGGTGAGTATGATCGAGCCTCTAAAGCAATTGAAGCTTTGGATGGAGGATTGTTACCCGATATAATTTTGATGGATATATCAATGCCGGAAATGACCGGACTTGAAGCATCAAAGCTAATAGGCGATAAGTATCCCGACATAAAAATTATCATCCTCAGTATGTACAAAGATGAGGAATATGTAATGGAAGGTCTAAACTTCAATATTGCTGGCTATGTAGTCAAAGATAGTGTAGCAGATGAAATTCTAGTTGCTATTGAGAAGGTTCTAAATGGAGGGAAATTCTTCAGCAGGGAAGTAATAGATACTGCCTTGAATTCGTACAAAGAGATAAAGAAAGAAAAGAAAAAAACGGAAAGCGTCCAATTAACTAAAAGAGAGATAGAGGTTCTGAATGATATATCTGATGGCTTGAAAAGCCAGGAAATTGCGGAAAAATTATTCATAAGCGAACGCACTGTAGAAGCTCATCGAGGTAATATTATGAAAAAATTAAGAGCAAAAAACATGGCCGAGTTAATCAAGAAAGCTATGAATTTAGGGCTCATAAATTCATGATTTTTAGTGATAATACCTAAGCGAAGAGTAGTATTTTCCCATGTAAAATTATTCATATTCTAAGTATATTTTTGATAAAAAGCTGCATACCACTGTGCGCGTAGTTTAATAAACGGGCGCAAAACTTATATGCTATGACTATTTCGGAAACTCACCAAAAGATCAATGCACTAAAGTCATTGACGCCAGGCGCTTTCATTTTCGTGCTTGACACCACGGATAGATCATTTGTTTATAAATCAATGATCAGCCCTGATTGTGAGCAGAGAGTTGTTTCTCTTGATAGAGAATATGGAATAGACACACTGACAAAATCTTCTAGTTATTATTCGCATGATGATAACCAATCAGTTGTCAAATTCAAGCGATTAAGTGAGAATGTCTTTATAGGTGTATGTACGCCAATCTCCAATTTTGCCAAGGATGTAATTGCAAAAGTTGAAGAATTTCTAAAAAAATAGAAAATCACTCCTCGAAGTGGATTTAGTGAACTTGGAGGGATTCGATCGGACTGGCGAACCAGCCCCCAATCTCCTGGGCCGTTACGTTGGTATGTGTTTATTGAGTTTATATGGTGAAGTCTAACAAAAAAAGCAAGCCTAAATAGCTTGCTTTAGTGAACTCGGAGGGATTCGAACCCCCAATCTCCTGGGCCGTAACCAGGTGCATTATCCAGTTGTGCTACGAGTCCTTTGAGAGCGCAAAACTAACAATTATGCATTAAAATTTTCGTTAGTCGCACATGATTATATCTTTGCGAAAATTTTTTCTATCGATAGCTTTTATCATTTAACATTCATTAAGAATATTATCAGAATAAAAGCTTCTTCTTTGTAGAAGCAAGGCTAAACAAATGAAATGTCGATAAACAGCTTAATTCAGACATTACATGAGTCCAATAAAAACAATATTACACACATGAAATACGTATACGGAGCGCTTCTTATCTTTTTTATGATCTCTGCTAGCGCACAAGATGGATTAAAACGTCCAGACATTCCTGGAGAATTAATGGTAGATGTTGGATTTAATGTTTGGTCATCAATGCCAGGACCTCTGGAGAGAAGAACTTGGGCGTCAAAATCTGTTGGGGTTTACTATACAAAAAGAAAAGCGTTCAGTAGCAAATTGTCTTTGAATTATGGAGCAGGACTCGGCTTAGAAAAAATGAGCTTGGGAGATTCATCTACTCTTTTTAGCAACGCACTTGTTAATGATACTTTAAGATCTGTATTTATTGGACCTAACACACAAAATTTTGAAAAAAATAGACTTGCAATAACTTATTTAGATATCCCAGTTGAGTTTAGATTTCATCCATTTGGCACTGAGGATGGAGAGGGATTATTTCTAGGAGTTGGAGGAGTAGTTGGAGTTCGATTGAATGCTCATACAAAATGGAAATATGAAAATAATGGAGAAACTACTCGTCAAAAAATATCAGGAAAATTCAATTTGAATTCATTTAGATATGGATATCAAGTAAGAGCGGGTTTTAGAGGAGTGCATGTTTTTTACAAGAGATATGTTTCAGATGTATTCAAAGATTCCTTTGAAGATGGATCTAATCCCATTATGACAACTATTGGTATAAATGTAACCGGGTTCTAGAAGAATAGAACGATTGTCAAGAAGCTAAATACAAACCCAAACATAGCACCAAACCATACTTCCTTTGGTTGATGATAACCAAGAAATAGCCTGCTTGAGCTTGTAAGACCTGCCGCTAGGATAAGTAGGTAAAAGAAACACCCTGTATCTAATCCAGTAGTCACAATCAATGCAGCGATAAAGCCTACGCCTCCCCAAATAGCTGCGGAGTGGATACTAATCTTGAACCATCTTGTAATAACTAAAAGGAGTACAATAAGTATAGAAACGGATATCATTACAGTCATAAACAAAGGGCCCATTCTGAGTTTATCAGCAAAAAGATAAGATGCTGCAGCATAGTAGAATGCAATAAAAATGAATGGACGAATCCTTTCGTTTCTTTGTGTTAATTCTAAGTTTGAGATATAAGAAAATGTTCGGAGTAAAAAAATACTTAATGCGGGCATTAAACAAGTGGTAATAAATACAATTAACACAAATTTTGGTACCAGTTCAGGAAGTACTCTAGGGAAAAACTCTGGAGCTTTTAAAAATAATATTGAGCTCAAATAGGTAGCCATCAATAATGGATGAAAGACCACCGAGACTATCTTCATTATAAATCTCAAAGCTCTTTTCTTAGACGTGCTACAGGGATATTTAACTGCTCTCTATATTTCGCAACTGTTCGGCGTGCAATGTTGTAGCCACACTCTTTCAGAGCCTTCTCAAGTTTTTCATCGGATAAGGGCTTTGACTTATCTTCTGCTTCAATAAAAGATTTCAATTTACTCTTAACTTCTCTACTACTCACATCCTCCCCGGAATCAGTAGAAATGCCTTCTGAGAAGAAATATTTTAACGGGAACACTCCAAATTCTGTTTGGATAGCCTTGCTGCTAGCAACCCTTGAAACCGTGGAGATGTCCATATTAATCCTATCGGCAATATCCTTCAATATCATTGGCTTCAACTTACTTTCATCACCCTCAAGGAAATAATCGTACTGGAAATCAATGATTGCCTGCATAGTATTTAAAAGTGTCTGCTGGCGTTGACGAATAGCATCAATAAACCATTTGGCAGAATCAAGCTTTTGTTTGATAAATGAAACGGTCTCTTTTAGCTTCTTATCTTTTTTATCACTCTTATCATAAGCATGAAGCATATCAGAATAAGACCGACTTACTTTCAGTTGCGGAGCATTTCTGGAGTTGAGAGAAAGCTCAAGTTTGTCATCAACATTGGTGAGAATAAAGTCGGGAATTACATATTGAGTTTTAGCAACATCATCTCCAGTACCTCCCGGTTTAGGATTAAGCTTCGTAATCAGATAGATTGCTTCTCGAAGTAAGTCTTCATCATCTAAGCCAAGTTTCCTAGCAATTTTATCGTAATGCTTTTTAGAAAATTCATTAAAGCAGTTGTCAATGATTCTTGTAGCAATCTGTACTACCTCACTATCCTCATCCTTACGATCAAGCTGTAGAGCTAAGCATTCTTGTAAATTTCTAGCACCTATACCGGCAGGATCAAATGCCTGAATTCTATAAAGTAAATCTTCAAGTTCTTCATCATCAGTCTCCACGCCTTGCGAAAAAGCTAGATCATTTACGATTGCTTCCAGTTCTCTTCTTATGTAACCATCAGAATCAATACTTCCGATTAGTTGTCGCCCAAGAATTTTTTGACGATCATCTAATTTTAGATAGCCCAGTTGAGAGATTAAATGTTCATGCAAAGTTCTACCCATCGAGATAGGAGCTTCCTTATCCTCTTCATCGGGGTTGCGACCATCACCTTGCATCTTATACCCTGCATAGTCATCTTGAAGATAATCTTCTATTCCTTCTGTCGGACTCTCGAACTCCTCTTCGTATTCTTCTGATTGCTCTTCTTGTTCTTTCTCTTCCTTACCTTCTTCCAAAGCTGGGTTAACTTCCAGTTCCTCCTCCACACGAGTTTCCAGTTCTGCAGTAGGCACTTGCAGTAGTTTGATGAACTGAATCTGTTGCGGAGACAGTTTTTGTTGAAGCGATTGTTGAAGTGAGAGTTTTTGCATTTCTTAAGTCCTGTAGGTCAAAAATATCACATTAGTTAGTTTTGCGGCGCAAATATTTAATGATGGTGGATAAAATTAGAAGAACAAAAGTCAAGCAAATTTTAAACCAAGGAAGATCTGGTGAAGAATTATGTGCTAAAGGATGGGTCAGAACCAAGCGTGGGAGCAAGAATGTGGCGTTTATTGCTTTAAATGATGGGTCCACCATTAATAACCTGCAGTTAGTTCTGGATGTCGAATCGATCGATGAAAATTTATTAAAGAAAATTACGACTGGCGCAAGTATTTCAGCTGTAGGCACACTTGCAGAGTCACAAGGTAGTGGTCAGTCTGTAGAGCTTTTAGTGAAAAATATTGAAGTTTTGGGGGAAGCCGACCCTGAAGAGTATCCATTGCAACCCAAAAAACATTCGATGGAATTCTTAAGGGAGATAGCTCATTTAAGACCTAGAACGAACACTTTTGGAGCAGTGTTTAGGGTACGCCATGAAATGGCTTATGCACTACACACCTTTTTTCACAACAAAGGATTTGTCTACCTACATACACCGATTCTTACAGCATCGGATGCTGAGGGAGCAGGGGAGACTTTTAAGGTGACCACTCTTGACCTTCATAATGTTCCTAAAACAGAGGAAGGTTCAATAGATTACAAACAAGATTTTTTTGAAAAGGAGACGAATTTGACAGTTTCTGGGCAATTAGAAGGTGAACTCGCAGCACTTGCTGTTTCTGAGATATATACATTCGGACCGACTTTTAGAGCAGAAAATAGTAACACAACACGCCACTTGGCAGAATTTTGGATGGTGGAGCCAGAAATGGCTTTTTGTGACTTAGAAGATAACATGGATCTTGCTGAAGAGATGCTAAAGTATATGGTTAAGCATGCGCTTGATCATTGTAAGGATGATTTAGAGTTCTTCAACAAAAGATTGTTAGATGAAGAAAAGAGTAAGCCTCAAAATGAGCGTAGTGAATTGTCGCTAGTCGAGCGACTTCAATTTGTGGCTGAAAATGATTTTGAAAGACTTTCCTATACTGATGCTATTGAAATACTGAAAAGGTCCAAGCCAAATCAGAAGAAGAAGTTTCAGTACCTAATAGAGGAGTGGGGCGCTGACCTGCAATCCGAACACGAACGATATCTAGTTGAAAAACATTTCAAGAAGCCAGTTATTTTATTCAATTACCCGAAAGACATAAAGGCCTTTTACATGCGTCAAAATGATGACGGCAAGACGGTAGCGGCTATGGATGTGTTATTTCCAGGGATAGGAGAGATTGTCGGAGGTTCTCAAAGAGAAGAGCGACAAGCAAACCTGGAGAGCAGGATGAAGGAAATGGATATTCCTAAAGAAGAACTTTCATGGTATCTAGATACTAGAAGATATGGCACAGTTCCTCACAGTGGATATGGACTTGGCTTTGAGCGAATGATTCAATTTGTAACAGGTATGGGAAATATCAGGGATGTTATCCCATTTCCTAGAACTCCTGGCAACTGTGAATTTTAAGAATCTTCTATCGCTTATGGGTCGATAATGCTTAAGGGCCTTATATTTTGTTACTATTATTTTCACAATAAGGAAAAAATTCCATTCAAATTGTAACTTATTCCTTCTGTATTCAGTCGTTTCAATAGTAAAAGATTGACCGTAGATGAATAAGCTTTTTTTTTGTTTGCTGCTTAGCAATAGTGTCTTGGGTTTTTCACAGGATAAAACCATTATGGGAGTAGTAGTGGATGCGAAGACTAAGCAGCCGATTCCTTATGCATCTATTGGTATTTTGGGAAGAAATATTGGAACGGTATCTAATGAAACTGGACTCTTTCGGTTGGCGATTCCTCCTCGGTTTTCCGGTGACTCTTTGACTTTTTCTGAGGTAACTCACACTCGTAAAAAGCTACTAATTACTTCCTTGTTACATAACTCTGAAATCGTCGTAGAACTAGAAGAAGCTATCATAAAACTCCCCACTGTGGTGATAAATCCTGGTAAAAAGAAAAGAAGTTATGAAAAACTGGGCGTAAAGCCGATGTTTTATTGGGGGTCATGTTACGCCAACTTCAAGGAGGGGTCACAAATAGCTCATCTGATGAAATCCAGTACTTATCCGGTTTTTCTATCCAAGGCGAGGATTAAAATAGGAGATAATACCCTAGCAAAAATGAAAATGAGAGTACGAGTTCTTGAAAAAACTACAGATGGATTGCCAGGATCGGATGTATTCGAAGGAGCCTTTGTAAGTATTGCTAACTTGAAAGGGTGGGTTGAGGTTGATCTGAGCTATGCGAATTTGGTCTTTACAGAAGACTTTTTTGTTTGTTTCGAGTTTTTAAACCTACTGTGGGAATCTAGAGATGGTTATTTCTCTATTGTGTGCTCTGAGACGGATACTTTTTCTAAAGACCAACTTGTTCGCAATTCTAGCTTTGGAAAATGGGAATACTCTTTGCCAGGGCAAAATCATATTTATGCCATCGGAGCAGAGGTATATAGATTGAGATGATATTTAATCCAAAAAACTTGGTTATTTCAAATTCAGTTCTAGACATACGAGCTAGTGATCCAGTTTTTGACTGGTATGGGAACATCAGGGACGTTATCCCATTTCCTAGCAACTGTGAACTTTAGAACAATTTGCTGTTTGCTTAGTATATTAGTTATTGGATTAAGCAGTACGTGATGGAAGAGTTTCTAGATTATTTTGCAGCGTTAACAACTGTTCAAAAAATTAGCTGGGTAGGGATATGCTTGGCTTTCTTTTTTATTCTTGAAAATTTGATGCCTTTAGTCAAGCATGACTATAAGCGATTACGACATGACGGAGTGAATTTATTCTTCCTGTCTATGTTGATGATCATCAATGTAATCTATGGTATCGCATTGGTTGGAGTCACTAAATGGACTTCTCAAGCTGATTTTGGTATTTTGAATTGGTTTGAGATGCCAGTTTGGGTAGGCTTGATTATTTCATTCATTGCACTGGACTTAGTATCTCAATATTTTGCTCATTTCCTTCTGCACCGAGTGAAATGGATGTGGAAACTACATATGGTTCATCATAGCGATACTAAGGTGGATTTGACAACTGGTGTGCGTCAGCATCCAATCGAATTTATTCTTCGAGAAGCTCTTGCACTTATCACTTTTGTGCTGTTCGGTATGCCGGTAGCATATTATCTTTTCTACAGAATTATCACCATATTTTTCACATATTGGACACATGCTAATATCAGTTTACCTAAATGGCTAGATAAAGCATTGAGTTTCATCATAATTACTCCAAATACGCATAAGTTTCACCATCATTTCGAGCGACCTTGGACAGATACTAACTTTGGTAATGTATTATCAATATGGGATCGTTTATTCGGGACTTTTACCTACGATGATACCTCAAAGATCAAATATGGACTTGATGTGACTGATGGGAACCGAGATGAAGACATCAAATATCAACTGGGGCTTCCATTTAATAGATCCATTAAGACGGATTAGTGATTTACTCACTTTTGAGTGTTTCAGTAGGATTTATATAGGATGCTTTTAGTGCGTGAAACGCAACCGTAATTGCTGAGATAAAGAAGGTCATTGCTCCCGCTAGAATAAATGGCCAAATTTGAATATCAATTCTAAAAGCAAAATCATTAAGCCATTCATTCAATGAATAATATGCAAGTGGAATAGCAATCAAGAATGCAATACCAATCAATACCATGAACTCACGCGAAAGAAGGAGCATAATCTGAGAAGTATTGATTCCGAGCACTTTTCTCACTCCAATTTCTTTGGTGCGTTGTTCAACACTAAAAGTAGCAAGTCCGAAAAGTCCAAGGCATGCTACCAGTATGGCAAGAGTAGAAAAAATGACAGTAATATCGCTTAGTTTCATTTCAGATTTATAAGAATCATTGATTCTATCATCCAGAAAAAAGAAGTCAAAAGGTCTGTCAGGAAGAACTGATACCCAGGCTCGCTCCAGATCAGCTATTGCTGTTTTTGTTTGAGTTCCATCAATTTTTATTGCGACATACTTGATGAATAGATTAAATGCTCTTGGACGAGTATTTAATGTGATGACTAGAGGTGCGATAGGGTAATGCTTAGAAGCAAAATTGTAATCTTCAACCACACCCACAATTCTACCTTTTAATTCCCCTCTGAAATTGAAGCGTTTCCCAACGGCCTCTTGTGGAGTATCCCATCCCATGCTATGAACAAGTGTCTCGTTTACGATTAGGGCTAACGAATCATCAGTTTGTATGGTCTGATCATATGCCCTTCCAGCTGCTAAGGGAATATTCATGGTGCTGACAAAATCATGCCTTACATTGAATCTTGGAAAGGGTTTGGATTCCTCCATACCTTCAAAGAGATAATTGCCCACCTGATACTTAGCTCCTACTATCTCTTCCACGGCTGTCATAGAACTGATATGTGGACTTTGCAAAGCTGCAATTTTGAAATTTTCATAATGTTGTCCCATTGGTGATTGAATAACGGGAACCATTACGATGTTTTCATCATCAAACCCTGCGTCTTTGCTTTGAAGGAAATCGAGTTGCTTCAATACGATGAATGTGCCAATGATTAGCATGATTGAGATAGAGAATTGGGCCGTTACCAGGATTCTTCGAAAATTCATCCCGTTGATCTTTAGATGACCTCCTTTTAGAACGGATACAGTCTTGAAAGAAGATAATACAAAGGCCGGATAGAAACCAGATAGTAATCCAATGATCAGGCCTGCTCCTATTAGATTAAATAGAAAAAGAGGTTCGAGCAATATAGATATAGGAACTGTTTTTTCAGTAAGTGCATTGAACCCTGGAAGTATTAGTATCACAATAAAAACGCCAATTAACAATGAAGTGAATGTTAAAAGAATCGACTCAAAAATGAATTGATTAATCAATTGTGATTTGGCGCTACCCAATGCTTTTCTGACTCCTACTTCTTTTGCTCTTTTATTGGCTCTTGCTGTGCTCAGGTATATAAAATTAATAGCGGCAATAATTAGTACAAAGACAGCTACCATTCCAAATATGTAGACATTTTTCATGTCACTATTCGCAGCAATTTCATAGTCTAGCTTACTTGTAAGGTGAATGTCCTCAACCGGCTGTAGTTGTAGTTCTATATCGTCTTTTACAAAGTCAGGAAAGTATTTCTGAACAAAGTCAGGAAATTGTCCAAGTAAGTCGGAGGGCTTGGTATTCTCTTCAAGGACGATATAAGTCCAGCAAGGATTCCAATACCAAGAAGTAGGGTATGACCCTCCGAAACTAGCCTTAAGGCTTGAAAAGGAAACAATAAAGTCAAATTGAAAATGAGCATTTTTAGGCGAATCCTCAAGAATACCTGTGATCATTAGATTTTGATCACCTTGGAACTCAAGTGTCTTACCCATAGGATCGTCATCAACGAAATACTTTTTAGCCATGGATCGCGTGATCAATATACTATTAGGATCGTCCAGAGCAGTTTCTTTATCTCCTTCAATTAGTTCAAAGTCGAAAACGTCGAAGAAAGTAGAATCCGCAAAAAATATACTTGATTCATTAAACCCTTTGTCAGCAGCTTTATTGGCTAATGCCAGAGAAGGAGATTGGAAATTGAAGAACCTAACTGCATGCTCCACTTGTCTTCCAAAATCATTTTTGAGTGCAGGGCCTGTCGGGAAGGGTAGGCTAGCTGAATGTTCACCGACACCCTCACTTTCAAACTTCTCTAGTACTCTGTAGATTCTATCCGATTTGGAATGGAATTTATCGTAACTAAGCTCATCACTTATGTAAATGAAAATAAGGATAGCACACGCCAGACCTATAGCTAGCCCGCTAATATTAAGCATGGAGTAGACTTTTTGCTTAATGAAATTTCTGTAGGTGACTTTGAAGTAGTTTCTAAACATGGCAATATGAATTGAATTTTGACTTTTTCGTTTAAATACAAATGGTCGGCATAAACCTAGAATATTGAGAATGAATAGCAAGTCAGCTTTCCACTTAGGCATAGTTTCAATGTGCTCCTCATAGAGTTCATACACATCTCCTCTGAGTATTTCTAAATGGTCTTCATGACAAAACCAGCCTAAAAATTTATCCGGCCATTTTGGTGGTGTTTTACGCTTTCCTTCTTCATTTCCCAGCATATCCTATGTTTGGTAAGGTGTGATACAATGAAGATCTTAATTCATAGGATTGATCCAGCGCTTTTCTTCCAAAAGCAGTGATTTGATAGAATCGTTTTCTTCTACCACCTCTTTCTGTGGTAGCTCCTCCTTCATATGATGTGATAAATCCCTTTTTTTCTAACCTATTTAGAGCTGAATGCAAAGCCCCTATGCTAGGATTTCGCTTTGTTTTTTCCTTAAGCTCTGCTTTTATGGAGATACTGTAAGCATTTTCATGAAGAGAACCTACTACTAGTAGAACTAACTCCTCAAATTCACCAAGCTGAGTGTGCTTCATAAGGTGGTGATACGAAAAGAGTCTTATATTAGTTTCCTAATCGTATAACAAATAATTAAAAAAAGGCCTGTTCATTTGAACAAGCCTAAAGCTGATTGATAAGATTTTAAAAAAGGGTCTACAGGACGCAGACCCTTGAGTCACCACAACCCATAACTGATTTTAGCTTTTTACAGCTACTACCAGGTATTTCGATATTTCCCAAAACTTGTCTGGGTTTTTGATATCTATGTATTTTACTACACCTGCTTCCTTAATCATTTCATATGAATCTGAAGGGTGTTCAGTAATCAAATTAACTTTCTCAGCATCTACAATCACTCTATTGGTTGTTCTGATATCGATCTCGCTGAATTTCTCTTTCTCAGCATTTGGATCTAGTTCATTTGTTTTGCCGAACCATAGAAATCCTCCTTCTTTAGACACCAGACCATCCTTTACCAAAGCTTTCTCTGTACCAATGGCGAAAAATGCAGTATTCAACTCATCTTCTTGCATGCTGATTTTAGTGATTTGAGTATCAATAGTCTGCTCTTGTGTATCTACTCTATATTCCAATGATTTTAAGTCAGCAGACATATCTGCAATTACTACATCCTTTTCAGACAGCTCTTCCCTAAGTCCGGCAATTGAATTTTGACGATCTTCCAACTCACGGGATAGCTGATTCACTCGGTTCTTGAAGGAGTTTAAATTGATATTTGCATTGTCAAGTTTGGCTACAAGACGAGCAACAGTTTCATTGGTTTGGATAATGAGACTGTCTATCATTCCCATATCGTTCACCATTTGCTTTTTGTCAGCTTCTGTAAAATCTGTACTACCGGAGACTTCAGCTATCAGGTTTTCTCTCTGTTTTATTTTTTCGATTTTACTTTCTACGCCATACATGATGTCAATGATTTCGTTGTAAGCGGAATCCCGTTCTTGAAGTTCTACTTCCAATTGTGTTGACTGCACGATCAACTCTTTTTTTTCTTCTTGCATCGAAACAAATACAACTGCAAGCCCTGTAGTGATGATCAATCCGATCACGATCGACAGGATAACTTTGGTGTTACTTTTCATAATAATTTATTTGAAATTTTGATTGTCTTTTATATACTATCCTTAGAATGTTACTTTAATACCTAATCCAGGGTCAAGCGCAATAAATGCATCACCATCTGTCGCTACTTCGATGAAGGGCTTGAGGTCTAGACTCATTGCTATTGGGACTTCTTGAATTTTATATTCGATACCAAAGATTCCATCTACTCCAAAACCAACTTCAGAAGTTTCTCTACGATAAATACCTTCGTTTCTAATGACATCAGATTGTGTTGCGATGTGTCCTCCAATTCCATAATACCATCTCAATCCAGGTTCTTCAAAGGCGGGAGCGTATCGTTCGACTAAAAGAGTTGCGGAAAAAGCGTTAGGGTAAAATCCGATTATACCTTCTAAAGCATGATTGGAAGAGGTGAAGTGTTTTATTGTTAATCCAGAAGTACCTATTCCTCTTACACCGATTGCGGTCTTATATGATGTGCCGGTTTTCAACTTCTGAGCCATGATTGAAGTCGTCAGAAGTATGCTAAGTCCAAAAAGAATAAGTGTTTTAGAATATTTCATAGTCGATTTTACTTTCACGACTATAGTTATTCAATCGATGTGCCTTTATATTAAATTATTGATAATCAGGCATTTATTTTTTTTATGCAAAAAGATTTTTCTCATTTTGAGAAAAAGCATCTTATTGAGAGGATTCTTTTTCTTCTTTTAAGAGTCTATAAATAGTAGACTGCCCTATATCTAACTTATCTGCTATTAGTTTAATGTCATCATCATACCTCTTAATGTAGAGGTGAATGATTCGCATCTGATACTCTCTCATACTCATCTCTTCAGTCAACACATCAGCAAGCATATCCTTTTGTGCAAAAGTGATGTCATCGGGTGTGATTTCACTTTCATCTGCCATGACCATGGCAAGCTCTACGATAGATTTTAATTCACGAATATTCCCAGGGAAAGAGTAATTCATTAATTTCCTTAAAGCTTCTTTGCTAAATGATTTTACCTCTTGGCTATTTTCTTTTGCAAAAGCTTCAGCAAAATACTTTGCAAGTAGGATTACATCTTTATCTCGTTCCCTTAGAGGAGGCAACTCAATAGGAAGACCAAACAATCTGTAGTAAAGATCCTCTCTGAAGTTGCCATCTTTTACTTCTTGCTGAAGATTTCTGTGGGTAGCAACTATCACTCTGCAGCCTATTTTAATTGCAGCAGAACCTCCTACACGGGTGATTTCTCTTTCCTGAAGAGCGCGTAAGAGTTTTGCTTGAAGTGAGATATCCATTTCACCTATTTCATCCAAGAATAATGTGCCTCCATTTGCTTGCTCGAACTTCCCGATATGTTTTCCAGTAGCTCCAGTGAATGATCCCTTTTCATGGCCGAAGAGCTCGCTTTCAACCAGGTCTTTAGGTATGGCGCTCATATTTACAGGCACAAAAGGTTTTGCTTTCTGTTTGCTATTGTAGTGGATGGATTTTGCGACAACTTCTTTTCCAGTGCCAGTTTCACCTGTGATCATTACGGTGATATTATTGGTAATAGCTTTTTCAACAAGCCTAAAAATCTTTTTGATACCCGTACTTTGCCCAATCATATTGGCTTGAAAATCATATTTTTTCTCGACTTCCTCTTGTAAAGTCTCTACCCGTTCTTCAAGTTTTTTGTTCTTTCCTAGTTTATTGAGAACATGGATCAGTCTATCTCTTATGTCTTCCGTTTTAGTGAGGTAGTCATAGGCTCCTTTTTTCAATAGATCGATCGCCGTTTCAATGTCTTGCTGTTCAGAGATTATAATGACTTCAATTGAAGGATCCTCGGCTTTTATTTTTTCAAACAATTCTGCTCCACTATAATCAGGCAATCTAAAATCAAGTGTTACCAGTTGAGGTTTCTGTTTGAGTTCGGAGAGCATTGATTGGCCATCTGGGAATGCTTTTACAACATAATCTGGATTAAGACTCAGAGTATGCGTAAGCAATTTTCTGTACCACTCATCATCCTCAACGACAAAAACTTTAAAAGACTGATTACTCATGAATTTATGTTTTGACTTAAATGTAGTTTAAGCGAATTAACAAGGTTGGCGGTCTTGCCTTTAATCTCTTGATACGCTTCTGATGAAATAATAGTGCCACCTCTCGCGGATAGTTCATGTTCTTTTAAAAGAGAGACTATTTCATCTGCTCTAAAATGTCGGGCGGGAGCTATTATTTTGTGCAAAATTTCAGCATACATTTCCCACTCAGCATTTTCGTAATAGGTATCTAAATCATTTAGGTTTTGCTCTGTACTATTGATAAAGGTCTCTATCATGTCTCTAACAAAATCACTATCACCCATTTTATTCAATGATTCGAGATTAAAATTGATTGAAGTCACTCCTGAAAGACTATTTGTTTTACGATTCGCTGTATCCCCACCTTTTTCTATTATTTTCAATAGTTCGTTAGTATCGAAGGGTTTTCTGAGTACTTGATTTATCCCTGATTTTTTTGCCATTTTCATATCTTGATCAGATACTGTTGCTGTGAGACCTATAATAGTGGTTTTATTATTTGGTCCGTTTTCGTTTCGTATTTTTTGAGCTACTTCTGGGCCATTCATTTTGGGCATTCTGAAATCCAATAAAACAACATCGTACGTGTTGTTCATCATTTGGAGATATGTCTGCTCACCATCAACAGCTAAGTCATATGTCATATTATACTCCTTGCAGATTGCCATTAGGAGCTTTCTGTTAAACTCTTCATCATCTGCGATAAGAACATGCATGTTGGAGACCTTTGGAGGCTCTGAGATATTTGATTCAGAAACTATAATACTTTCATCTACAATTTTATATGGTAGGGTAAAAGTGAAAGTGGTCCCTATTTTCTCTTTACTTTCTATCCTAATAGTTCCTTTGTGGATTTTTACTAGCTTTTTAGTGATAGCGAGCCCCAGTCCGGTCCCTTTTCTTTTATCATCTTTATTTACTTGTTCGAATTCATCAAACACTTGCTTAAGCCTGTTTTGAGGAATGCCTATTCCTGTGTCTATAACTTGGAATGTAAGCAGTAAATTGTTTTTGACAACTTTCGTTTTTTTAGCAACTATAGTTACTCCGCCATTATTTGTAAATTTTATTCCATTATGTAAAAGGTTCAAGAGAATTTGCCTTAACCGAAACGCATCTCCCAACACAAATTCAGGAAGGTTTTCTGTCTTATATGAAAGCTTTAGACTTTTTTCTTGTGCTTTGTCTTCTAATAGCTTTATGACATCCCGTATTATTAATTCGGGATTAAAGACTTTGTCTTCCAATACTATTTTCCCGCTTTGAAGCTTAGAAAAATCAAGCACGTCATTAAGGATATACGTGAGATGCTCTGTTGATTTATCAATTATCTGAATATATTCAGATTGCTCTTTGTCCAAATTACTTTTTAATAAGAGTCTCGCAAAACCACCAATAGCATTCATTGGAGTTCTAATTTCATGACTCATATTTGCCAAAAATTGCTCTTTTTCTTTGGCAAGCTTTATTGCATTTCTTCGAGAAGCATTGAGCGCTGTTTGAAATTCCTTGGTTCTAGTGATGTAAATAATGAGAATACTTATACTCATTAGTAAAATCATTGGAACAGCAATTCCAAACATGGTGACATATTTATTGGTGTCACTAGCTATAGTTGAAGCATCATTGGCTTGAGAGCGTAAACGATCCAGCTCAACCCTCTCCATCCTAATTAGTATTTCAGAAATTTTAGTTTGAATATCTTGATGATCTCTTTGGAGCGTAAATTCTTTCAGTTTTTGAGAGTAAACCCTCTTTTGAGATTCACTGGCTATAGAGTCTAGTTGATCATTTATAATATTTTGATATTCATCCGTAGCATAAATGTCGATGGTATCTGTTGCTACTATTGTTTCCTTTTTATTGAAAAGCCTTTGAATGAAACCTCGCTTTTTTCGCAAAATAGTATCTTCTAGAATTTTCTTGGTCTGGATATCATTGAGCTGACTCTTGAGGTTTGCAAAAGTCTCCTCCATTGATTCATAGTCCAGACTGGCTGCTTGACTCAAAATAGTGCCTTTATTGAGTATAAGGTTTTGAAGAGAGTCGATTGATTGTAAGGTTGTTGGAATATTGTTTTGGCTTCTGAGAGTGTCTAAAATAGCGATTGAGGATCCGATGTTTTCACTAAAAGTGTTCATGTGAATTTCTTGACCTGTGTATACAAAACGCTCCATTGCATATTCTATTTCTTGAAGATGTATTGACACATTATTAAGAAGCAGAAGGTTAACATTAGATTTTGACTCCTTCTCTAGAGTTCCGACGATTTGATTAAGGTTTTTATAGGCTAAAAAACCAATAAGCGATATGCCGATTGTTAATGTTAACAGAATTGATCCCAAAATATAGGGAAATCGATTTCTTTTCAATTTTTTCCTTTTGGACAAAATTGGGGAGTTTGTGGTAACTAATAGATTAAAATTCTATACCCTTCACAACAATATTGTGCCAATACTGGTATGTAAGTTTAATTCGCTGTTAGTCAGTAAGTTAACTTTTAACTGAAATTGATCAGAAATTCTCAATTTGAGAAAGAATTGATAATATTGACCTGAATGGTTTTAGAATACCAGTCCTAAATCGAATAGAGACTCTGAATTTAACAATAGATCAAGAAATGTGGGCCTGACAAAAATCGAATTGCACCGGTGACCCAGCTGTATTTAAAGTTTAGGAAAAGTGGCCTCTCTAGGAATCGATCGCAGCGGCGAACCGCCCTAGATCTAGAGTTTAGGTAAAATAGAAAAATTGTGGCCCTGACAGGAATCGAACCTGTATCTAAAGTTTAGGAAACTTCTATTCTATCCATTGAACTACAGGGCCGTGAGTGCAAAAGTAATGAACCTCAATAAACCTCTGGGTGCATGTAGTTTGGGTAAATTTTCATGTGAACTTTCTTCACCTCTTCCGCTATCAACTCTCTTAATTCACTGATTCCTTCACCTGTTTTAGCACTAATCTTAATTGATTGACCTTTACCTGCCTTAATGCCTTCATCATCGGATTTGTCCATCTTATTGTAGACTCTTATTGTTGATATGTCACCTGCTCCGATTTCCGTTAATGTCTCATCAACTATTGCGATATGATCTTCATGTGATGGATTGGATGTATCTATGATATGTAGTAATATATCCGCCTCTTGTACTTCAGCCAAAGTAGATTTAAAAGATTCTATCAAAGAATGTGGGAGTTTACGTATAAAGCCAACGGTATCAGATAGAAGAAAGGGGAGATTATTCAATACAACTTTTCTGACTGTAGAGTCTACGGTCGCAAAAAGTTCATCTTTTGCATACACTTTTTCTTTACTTAGAATTCGCATTAAAGAAGATTTTCCGGCATTAGTGTATCCGACAAGAGCAACACGTACTATTCCACTTCTTGATTTTCTTTGGGTGTTCGATTGTTTTTCAATCTTTTCCAGCTTCTTTTTTAGAACATTTATTTGATCGCGAATAATCCTTCTATCTGTTTCAATTTCTTTTTCTCCTGCTCCACCTCTAGTTCCAGTTCCTCCTCTTTGACGCTCGAGGTGAGTCCACATTCGTGTCAGACGCGGGAGTAAATATTGAAATCGAGCAAGTTCTACTTGAGTCTTTGCTTGAGCAGTCTTTGCTCTTTTGAGAAAAATGTCAAGAATAAGCAAGCTTCTGTCATATATTTTGACTTTTAGCTCCTTTTCTAGGTTTCTAAGTTGAGAGGGAGATAGATCATCATCAAATACAACAACATCTATCTTATCTGCTATACACATAGTTTTTATCTCCTCCAATTTACCTTTCCCTACAAAGGTTTTTGAGTCAGGATGTTCCAATTTCTGGGTAAACTTTCCTAAAATGTCTATTTGAAGTGTCTGTGAGAGGAATTCAAGCTCATCCATCATTTCCTCAATTCGCGCATCAGATTCAGACTTTGTCCCGACAGCTACTAATAATCCTCTTTCGTTCTTTTTTGCAGTTTCAATCATATTGTCTCGCAAAGTTTGCGAATTAAGAATAGCTTACAAAAGTTTGTCATTCAAAGAGTTTACACGTGAGAATTGCTTTTGTTGCCAATACGTGCTGGAATATCTACAATTTTAGAAAAGGTCTGGTTCAAAAATTTCTTTCTGATGGTCATGAAATTATTGCATTGGCTCCTGAGGATGAATACACTAAAAACATTGAAGATTGGGGTGTAAAGTGGATAGAAACGCCTTTGGACGGTACTGGAACTAATCCTTTTAAGGATTTCTCCTATTTCTATGGAATTTTAAAAGCGTTTAAGACAGAGCGACCTCAAATTGCACTTGGATTCACAATTAAGTCCAATATTTACGCTTCTATTGCTAGTATATTTTGCTCGACTTCAGTCATTTGTAATGTTAGTGGACTTGGAACAACTTTTTTAGTCAAAGGACTAGCTGGAAAACTTGCTATTCAGCTATATAAAATTGCCTTTAGATATAGTTCATATATATTTTTTCAAAATGTTGATGACAAGAATTTATTTTCATCCATTATTAAAATAAATACAGATAAAGTAGGTGTCTTACCTGGTTCCGGAATTGACTTAAAAAGTTATCAAGTAGAGCCATTGAATAATAACCAACCTATAAAGTTTTTGATGATCTCACGACTCATTATAGAAAAGGGCGTCTACGAATATGCAGAAGCAGCCTCATACTTCCTCGATGATGACAGGGTGAAATTTACTTTAATAGGCAAGTTGGATGAACTTCACTCCAGAACGATTCAAAAAACAGAGTTAGAAGAATGGGTAAATAATGAGTGGATTGATTACATGACCCATTCAAACGACATAGCTCAAATTATTAAAGAACATGATGTTGTGGTGTTGCCTTCTTATCGAGAAGGAACGCCACGGACTCTATTGGAAGGGGCTGCCTTAGGTCGTCCATTACTTGCATCAAATGTGCCAGGGTGCAAGGAGGTTATTAAGGATGGTTATAATGGGTTTCTATTTGGAGTCAGGGATGTGAAAAGTCTTGTTGATAAGATTAGGCTTTACCTTTCTTTATCTAAAGATGAAAAAAATGTATTATCCACTAACTCAAGAAAATTGGTTGAAGACAAATATGATGAGAATATCGTAATTGATATGTATAGTGATGTCATACGTCGAATCACGCGTGAAGGATCGAATATTTGATCTATTTTTACGACATATAAACACTTATCTGTGAATCGTTTACTACTATTTGTTTTAATCGGAATTTTAAGTAGCTGCAAAGCCTACAAGCAAGACATTATGTTCAAACTTGATGATGACTTTTCTGAGGAGGATTTGTCTAAGGTTACTGACAATCTGGAAAGTAATTATCAATTGAAACCAGGAGATGCTTTGTTGTTAGATGTTTTTACCAATCAAGGTGAAAGGCTGATCGACCCTCAACAAGAATTGACGGAAGGAGTGGGCGGTATTCAGACACAACAATTCAAAGACATTTTTTCCTACACTATCCAAATAGACGGTGTGGTAACTTTTCCAATGATAGGAGATATAAATCTAAGCGGAATGACGCTTTTTGAGGCGGAAAGATTGATTTCAGAAAAATTTGATTCAGTATACAAAGATTCTTTTGTAAAAATTAGAATTACCAATAGGCGAGTTTTTGTATTGGGAGCTCCTGGGGGTAGAGTGATTCCACTTCCCAATGAAAGCACTAATTTAATAGAAGTACTTGCCTCAGCTGAAGGATTGGACCTTGGGGCAAAAGCTCAAAATATTAAATTGATTAGAGGGAAGGAAGTGTTTAGAATAAACCTAGGTACAATTAGCGGTATGAGAGCTACAAATATGTTAGTAGAACCTGGAGATGTCATATATGTGGAGCCTTGGAGAAGGCCTTGGTTGGAGACTCTAAGGGATATTTCACCTGCTCTAAGCCTCGTGTCTAGTGTTCTCACGCTGATAGTTGTTGTACAGAATTTATAATGGAGAGCATTAACAGTCAAAATAGTTCGGATACCGAGAATGATATTTTTGAATCTTTTGATTTAGAACGTTTTTGGTATGTCCTAAAGCGAAGTAAATACTGGTTAATTGCTTTTGTTCTAATCACTACATCTCTATCCTATGTTTATGTTAGATATACAAAAGCCATATTTACTTCAGAATCTATAATAAAACTAGAATTTGAGAGTGAAGCGAATGTTTTGGGACTTGTAGAGGTCGTAAACACTCAAGAAAGAAGTGAGATCTCGGGTGAGATAGAGCTTATCAAATCTAGATTATTTTTGTCAAGAGTTGTAGAAGCTGCTAAGTTCGAAGTATCCTACCATGTTTATGGAAGGTATTTAACAAATGAACGATATAGGAATTCTCCTTTCTTGGTTTCATTCAAAATACATAACTCAACTTTCTATAATCGACCCTTTGACATTGAGTTTGAAAATGATAACTCTTTTATTTTATCCTATTCAGATCCGAAAGGAGAAGTATCAAAAACTTATTCTTTTGGACAAGAAATTAAAACTGATGATTTCAATTTTTTTATTGAAAAAACAGCATTTTTCTCACCAGCAGACGACAGTAAGTATTTTTTTGTAGTAAATAGTCAAGATGCGTTGGTAAGCGCTATTCAAGAGGACCTTGAAGTTTTTCCGGAGAATTTTAATGCAAAAACTATAAAAATATCATATTCGGATAACAACAAATATAAAGCACGTGATTTAGTCAACTTAGTTGATTCCTTGTATCTAGATTATACTAAAGAGGTTAAAAATCTTGCCATTGAGCAGAAAATTGATTTCTTAGATATTCAGATAGAAAGTACTGAAAAAAAATTATCAGAATATGAGGACTATTTTGAGCAGTTTACGATCGACAATCGTACTACGGACCTTGATAAGGACCTGAATAGGACAATAGAACAATTATCTGTACTTGATTCTCAGAGATATGCATTTAAAAAAAGTATCAAAGATCTTGCGTTAGTCCAGAATCAGGTCGATGAAAAAGGAGCGATAATAGTAGATCCTTTCTTCTTTGAACGTATTCCTCAATCATTGTCAGATGCGATTCTTGAATATTCCGTACTTCAGCAAGAGCGTGAGTTAAAGCTTAGTTCTTATAACGAAACCTCATTTGTAATAGAGAAAATTGATATTCAATTAGATAAGTCGAAAGAGACTCTTATTGATCTGCTTAAGTCCTTTAATGCGTCACTTGATGATAGGCTTGCTTTGGTAGAAAGAAGAAGAAATGCTTTAGAAGGAAACTTATCAAAAATGCCGTCAATGGGAACAGAATATGGGAAGAACAGGCGTTTTTATGGTTTACAAGAAGAATTTATGCTATCTCTCCAGACATCAAAAATGGAATTAGAAATTACCAGAGCAGGTACCGTTACAAAAAACGTAATTCTATCTCCGGCTTCTTTACCTGTGTCTCCTGTGAAGCCTCAAAAGGTGTTAATTATAGGAGCTGGTTTTATGATTGGTTTTGTTTTAAGTATTGTCTATTTATTAATTAGATATTTAGCTCATAATAAAGTGGCAGGTGTGCGTGAACTTGAGAGACTAGTAAATGTTCCTGTTCTTGGTGCTATCCCTTTATATACTAAAGAAACATTAAATCAAACCTCTTTAGTTGTAAAACAAGACTCTAAAAGCTCTTTAAGCGAGGCATTGAGAACGATTCGAACGAATATGGATTTCATTAATCCAAAGGAAAAGTCAAAATCAATTAGCGTTACTTCGACAATATCAGGAGAGGGAAAAACTTTCGTAGCTTCAAATCTTGGAGCAATCATGGCGATGACAGGTCAGACTGTTGTTGTGGTTGATATTGACATGAGGAAGCCTAAGGTTCATTTGGCTTTTGGAGGCAACAGTCAAATGGGTGTTAGCACAATCTTATCTGGAAAAAGCTCAATTGAAGAAAGCGTTCAAAAAACCGAAATCGAAGGATTATCATTTATCTCTGCTGGACCAACTCCTCCAAACCCTTCTGAGCTTCTGCTACAGGATGAGTTTCAAGATATGTTGAAAAACCTTTACGAAACATATGATGTAGTTATACTGGATACACCTCCTGTTGGCCTAGTGACAGATGGAAGGCTTGTGATGAAATATTGTGATATTCAACTTTACATCGTTCGAGCAGACTACTCAAAGAGAGGTTTTATTAAGGTTCTGAATGACTTAAAAGCTACTGGTCAATTTTCGAATCTAACTACTATACTTAATTCAATTGATTCAACACCTGGGTATGGGTACGGATATGGGTATGGGTATGGATATTACTCAGAAGATGAATCAAAAGGGAAGAAAGTCGCTTCTAGCATCAAGAATCTATTCTAATGTTCTTTTCAAGAAAAAGAGTTGAGTTGCTTAGCGTTGATTTGCATTCTCATCTAATTCCTAATATTGATGATGGGGCTCAATCTTTAGATCAGAGCACCGAGATGGTGAAAAGATTCATCAACTCCGGCTTTAAGAAAATTATCACCACACCTCATATACATCCAAGATATCCTAATGTACCACACATTATAATCGATGGTTTGGAGAAACTTCAAAAAGAACTTTTTAAGCAAAAACTGGAGATTGAAGTTGAAGCCGCCGCGGAGTACTATGTAGACGAAACGTTTGTAGAACGAGTATCAAATGATGAGACAATTTTATCGTTTGGAGACAGATACGTTTTAGTAGAATCTTCGTTTATCAATAAACCTATATTCTTTGAATCCACAATGTTCGATCTAATTTCTAAAGGCTATCGCCCGGTTCTGGCTCATCCAGAACGATATAAGTTTTTAGAAGGAAGAATTGATTGGCTTGAGGAACTGAAATCATCTGGAATTTTGTTACAAGTTACTCTAGGATCTGTGGGTGGTTATTATGGGAAAGAGCCACAGCGAATTGCCAAGCTATTACTAAAAAAAGGGATAGTGGATTTTCTGGGATCGGATCTTCATCATATTAAACATTTTGAGTATTTGATTAAAGGACTTGAATCTAAAGAAGTGAAATCTGCTATTAAGAATGGCCAAATAAAAAACGAAGAGCTTCTCTAGTTGTGGAAAACTTTAGTCGATATTCTGCCACTTTTAATCCTAAATTAAATTAATTTCCTTTCATCATTACCACCGACTTTTATCATTTACTATGGCTGAAGAACATAAACGTAAGGAAGAGAGGGAATTGATTAGAAAATTTGAAGCTTTCATTAAAGAGAGAGAGAATCATTTCTTTGATGAAGATTCCCTCATTCAAATTATTTCTTTCTACAGTGCTAACAATAAATTGAATCAAGCGCTTAAGGCAGCAAATATTGCTTTGGAGCAATTTCCTTTTTCCGTAGACTTGACAATTGAGAAGACGGATGTATTGGTGAAAATGGAAAAGTCTGATGATGCAATTGATCTTCTTGATGAGACTTTAAACATTCAACCGAATGATCCTGAACTACTCTTGCAGAAGGGAGCAATCCATTGCTTACTTTCAGAATTTGAAGAAGCAATAGAAGCATATGAACATACTCTACTTAATGTGGAGGAAAAAGACGAAGTATATTTTAGTATAGGTATGGCTTATCAGGGTTTGGGTAAGTATACGGAGGCGGCAGAACAATACAAACTTGCTATCGAGATAAACATGTTAAATGAGAATGCGCTGTATGAACTGGCGTATTGCCTAGATGTTTCAGGAGAACTTGAAAGCAGCCTTTCTTACTATCAAAAATTTATCGATCAAGATCCATACTCTGAATATGCATGGTATAATCTTGGTATAGTATATAATAAACTGTCAAAATTTGATGAAGCGGTAGATGCATATGAATATGCTACTGCAATTGATGAGGATTTTAGTAGTGCTTGGTTTAACATGGGCAATGCATTAATGAATCTTGGGAAATATGACCGAGCACTAGCAGCCTACTTAAAGACCTATGATCAAGAAGGTGCTTCCCCAGAAACCTACTGCCACATAGGTGCAGCATATGAGAAGCTACAACAGTACGACTTGGCAATAAAATATTATCAGAAATCTACCAAGCTGGATCAGATGTATCATGAAGCTTGGTATGGAGTGGGCGTCTGTCTAGCACTTCAAGATAAATGGTATGAGGCAATCCATTTTTTAAATAAAGCTTTAAAACTAGATTCTGAGAATGTTCATTATTGGAAAGCAGTAGCGGACGCTGAGTATAAAACGGGAAATCTAGTATCGTCATTGGATGCCTATAGAGAAGCAAGTGAGATGAACTCGCAGGATCCTCATATTTGGTTAGACTGGTCAATGGTATACTATGAACAAGGTGACTATCAGGAGGCAATCTCTGTTTTAGAAACTGGGCTAGACGAATGTCCAGACAATGCAGAAATGTATTATAGAGGGGTTGTTTATTTAATTGGTTCAGGAAGTTACAAGAATGCAATTAATAGGTTGGAGACTGCCTTAATGCTAGATTTTGATGGTCATGAAGTGCTTTTTGATTTCTTTCCTAACCTTCCGACACAGAAGGCTTTATACAGAATTATTGATCAATTTCGAGAAGACAACAAATAATCTTTGATGGTCTAAGGATAATTTGTGATTTTTGAGGCTTGTTTTTTAAAGAAGCACCTACAAATACATGAATTACCACTTAAATACTATTCCAGAGAGAACAGCTAAGCCAAGATCTGAAGGATACACCATGGTCATGGATAAAGGCCTTAGTTTACGTGAGGTCGAAGATCTAATTGAAACAAGTGGTAATTATATTGACATTGTTAAGCTTGGATGGGCTACTTCCTATGTATACCCGAAACTGAAAGAGAAGCTAGCTTTGTATAAATCAGCAGGTATTCCTTGTTATTTGGGAGGAACGCTGTTTGAGGCATTTGTTGTAAGAGATCAATTTTCAGATTATCAAAAAATACTTGATGAATTTAATCTGGAGTATGCAGAAGTGTCTGACGGTTCCATTGAAATGGATCATGATGAGAAGTGTGAATATATAAAGACCCTTGCTAAACAAGTAATTGTACTTAGTGAAGTAGGATCAAAAGATGCAGCTAAAATTATCCCACCGTATAAGTGGATCGAGCAAATGCGGACAGAACTAGAAGCAGGAGCATGGAAGGTTATAGGCGAAGCACGAGAAAGTGGTAATGTTGGCTTGTTTAGAGATTCAGGAGAAGTACGTCAAGGCCTGGTTGAAGAAATCCTTACTCAAATCCCCACAGACAAAATTTTGTGGGAGGCTCCTCAGAAAGCTCAACAGGTGTGGTTTATTAAACTATGCGGAACGAATGTTAATCTAGGAAATATAGCTCCTAATGAAGTAATCCCTCTTGAGACCATAAGATTAGGTCTTCGAGGAGATACATTTGATTATTTTCTTTAGCATTATTTTAACAGTACTCCTATGGTAAATCCGACTGATATTGCCACAGGAAAACTATTGTTCCCATTGCTATATCCGAAGTTGTACTTACCCTCTTCTGAAGAATCGTATCCGTATCCTAACCCAATATGATAGTCTAATGTCATGATATTTGCCAGAATATATTGTCTTCCGTAAGTAATTAGAAAAGCAACGGATGTGTAGTCTTGTCTTGACTTAGTTTCACTGTTACCATCAAAAGAAACGACATCTTCATTGTAGTAGGCAAAAGCAATTTCAGGTCGTATGTATTTTCCACCAAGCAAATGAGATCCCCTCAGATCGTTTGTGACGAAATCAGGATTAAGCTTAAATTTAGGTCCAGCCTTAAGCAGGACACCTGATGGGTTTGTATCGCTATTGTCTGTTCCTAACCCGATAATGCCAACTTTTCCTTCCCACGACAACCAATCCTTGATATAGCTTTCATATCCTATAGTTGTATTTCCTGTGAGTGGAGAAAAGAATTCCATTTTAATGGCTTTCTTCTTATTGGTTGAATTAGCATCGATAGTTTGAGCATTTGCTGCAAATGCTACTACGAAGATTGAGATTGTGGTGATAATGCGCATTGAATTGTTTATTTATCTAATTAGTAAACTCACAAAAGAAATCCCCCTAAAAGAAAAGAAGTATTTAAGTTCGCTCAATGATTAATTTTAAGCTTTTCTTAAAAGGAGCTGCAATGGGAGCCGCCAATGTAATTCCTGGAGTATCAGGTGGTACCGTAGCATTCATCACTGGAATATACGAGCGTTTGATCCATGCGTTGAAAAATATTGATTTTGAAGCATTAAGGCTTTTCTTTACTTGTCGCTTCCGCGAATTTGCCTCAAAAGTGGATTTCCACTTTTTGGTTGTCTTATTTCTGGGAGTGTTTGTTAGTATTTTAAGTTTAGCTAAGCTTTTAGAGATTGCTTTCTCTCGGTATGAGAATCTGACACTATCTTTTTTCTTTGGTTTAATAATCGCCTCCGTGTTAGCAGTTTCTCGTCAGATTAGCCGCGTTTCCCTACCGGTAATACTATTTTTTATTTTAGGATCGGCCATTGCGATTGGGATTGCCTTTCTTCCTCCAGCTCAGCCTAACGAATCATTCATCTACCTGGTGGTATGTGGAGTTGTTGCCGTTTGTAGTATGATTTTACCAGGTCTTTCAGGATCCTATATCTTGTTGCTAATGGGAAACTACTTATTGGTGTTAAAAGCGATCAGCAGTTTGGACTTAGGAATACTTGCTCCTCTTGCAATTGGTTGCGTTGTTGGGCTGGTTGTTTTGTCTCATCTTTTGTCCTTTTTGTTTAGCAAATTCAAAGATGCAACAGTAGCAGTTCTAAGTGGGTTTGTAGCAGGATCGCTATTAATCATTTGGCCTTGGAAAACTACATTGACTGAGATATTTGCCGGAGAGGAAAAAGCGATAGGATACGTCTGGAACTTTCCTGAGCCGAATATGCAGTTCTTATATTCATGCATGTTTATCATCTTCGGATTTTTGTTGGTTTTTTGGATGGAACAAAAATCATCAACAGATAAGTAGTTAGGCATGTTCTTGATATAACTTTAATCTATATGAAACGCTTTGGACTGATCGGTTATCCAGTAGAGCACAGCTACTCTAAAAAATTTTTCGAAGAAAAATTCAAAAGCCTCAATCTAAAAGATCATGTTTATGATTTGTTTGAAATGGAGTTTTTGAATGAGTTCCCGGCATTGTGGCTTAAGTATGAAGACTTGAAAGGCGTCAATGTTACTGTGCCTCACAAAGAAAAAGTTCTTCAATTCCTTGATGAAACAGATGTTAGTGCTATCAAGGTGGGAGCTGCAAATGTGATATACAAGAAAAACGGAAAGCTTACAGGCTATAATACTGATTATATGGCTTTTCTTAAATCTCTTGAAAATTGGATTAAAAATTTTAAAGGAGAAGCATTGATTCTTGGTTCTGGAGGTGCCTCTAAAGCAATTCAAGCTGGATTAACAGACTTGAATATTCCATATAATCAAGTAAGTAGGACTGTCAAAGGAGGTGACTATACGTATGATCAAATCTCCTTGAGCCCTGAAATAATTGAACGTTTTAAACTCATTATAAATACAACTCCACTTGGAATGTATCCAGACAATGAATCGTTACCAGAATTGCCGTATCAAAGACTTACTAAAGACTGTTACCTGTACGATCTTGTTTACAACCCTAGCGAAACCAGCTTCTTGAGACAAGGGAAAAAGTATGGAGCAAAAACCAAAAATGGATTGGAGATGTTGGAACTTCAGGCTGAAAAGTCATGGGATATTTGGAGTAGTTAATTAAATAAAATGGATTTTAAACTCGTTTCAGAATACAGTCCCACTGGAGATCAACCAGAAGCAATTAGGCAGATTGTTGAAGGAATTAAGAATGATGAGCCATCCCAAACACTTCTGGGAGTAACAGGGTCTGGTAAGACATTCACTATGGCTAATGTTATTGAGCAAGTTCAACGGCCTACATTGGTATTGAGCCATAATAAGACACTGGCAGCACAGTTGTATGGAGAATTCAAGCGATTCTTTCCTGAAAGCGCGGTTGAGTATTTTATCTCTTATTATGATTATTATCAGCCAGAAGCTTTTATTCCTTCAAGTAATGTTTATATCGAAAAAGACCTGTCAATTAATGATGAGATTGAAAAACTAAGATTGAGTGCAACTTCATCTCTGCTTTCTGGGAGAAGAGATGTGATTGTAGTGGCATCAGTTTCATGCATTTATGGTATTGGCAATCCTGAAGAATTTGGAAAAAATGTCATTAAGCTCCAGGAAGGGGACGTGATTCCCAGAAATAAGTTTTTATTCGATTTAGTTGATATTCTTTACAGCAGAACTGAAGCCGAGTTTAAGAGGGGAACCTTTCGAGTAAAGGGAGACACTGTAGATGTTTTTGTTGCTTACGCTGACTTTGCATATCGCTTTATCTTTTGGGGAGATGAGATTGAATCGATCCAGCGAATCGATCCAGTAACGGGTGAGAAACTTTCAGATGAGCGTATAATTACCATATTTCCAGCGAATTTATTTGTCACCGGGAAAGACCAACTTCAAGTGGCGATCAAAGAGATCCAGGATGACATGGTTGAGCAAGTTCAATTCTTTGAGGATGAAAGAAGATTTTTGGAGGCAAAACGATTAAAAGAACGGACCGAATTTGATTTGGAGATGATTAGAGAGATTGGCTATTGTTCCGGTGTAGAAAACTATTCTAGATACTTCGATAGGAGAACGCCAGGAGCCAGACCTTTTTGTTTATTAGACTACTTCCCCGATGACTTTTTGATGGTAATAGACGAAAGTCATGTAACAGTATCTCAAGTTCGAGCTATGTGGGGAGGAGATCGAAGCAGGAAGACTAATCTTGTGGATTATGGTTTCAGGCTCCCATCAGCTCTAGATAATCGCCCCCTTACCTTCAATGAGTTTGAAGATATGCTTAATCAAGTGGTTTTTGTAAGCGCTACTCCAGCTGATTATGAATTGCGAAAATCAGAAGGAGTAATAATCGAACAGCTTATAAGACCAACCGGACTTCTGGATCCGGTTATTGATGTGCGTCCAAGCTTGAACCAGATTGATGATTTGATGGAACAGGTTCAAGAACGAATAGAAATGGAAGACCGTATTCTTGTGACTACTCTCACGAAGAGAATGGCAGAAGAGCTCACTAAATATCTACTAAATGCAGGAGTTAAAACCAGGTATATTCATTCTGAAGTAGATACTCTTGATAGAGTAGAGATTCTACGAGAACTGAGATTGGGAATCTTTGATGTCTTGGTAGGAGTAAATCTCCTGCGTGAAGGACTGGATCTTCCTGAAGTATCTCTTGTAGCAATACTAGATGCTGATAAGGAAGGATTTCTTAGAAACGAAAGATCTTTGGTTCAGACGATTGGTCGTGCGGCACGAAATGACAGAGGTAAAGTTATCATGTATGCAGACAAAGTCACTGGTTCAATGAAAGTTGCGATAGATGAAACCAATCGAAGGAGGGGCGTTCAAATGGAATACAATAAGAAGCATGGAATTACGCCAATGTCTTTGAAAAAGAATAAGGAAGAAATTCTGAAGCAAACAGGTGTTGCGGACAAGAAAAAAGGAGCTAAAAAATACTACATGGAAGAAGAGCATTCAATAGCTGCAGATCCTGTGGTCGCTTATATGTCCAAGGATGAATTGTCCAAATTGCTAAACGAAACTCGTAGGAAAATGGAAAAAGCCGCAAAAGATCTTGACTTTATGGAGGCGGCTAGGCTTAGAGATGAACTTCAGGAAGTTGAAAAATTGCTAAAAGAAAGTAAGTAGCTTCTTTGGATTTGAGAACTTACTACCTCAACTTACTTTTGAAACAGGCAGTCAATCCAATAGATTAATCTTTCCTAATTAAACCTCCTTATTTTCAAGATGTCCAAGATCACAGCATTCGGAACATATGTTCCCGAAAAAATCATTGATAATCATTATTTCGAAGATATCATTGACACGAATGATGAATGGATTATGTCCAGAACCGGTATTAAGACTCGCAGATTTGCCAAAGATGGTGAGTATACTAGCGACCTTTCTGTTAAGGCAGCAGAAAATCTTGTTGCCAATAGCGGTAAAGATCTAAGTGATGTGGATTTCATTATTGTCTGCACCACTTCTCCTGATCAGCCTATGCCGAATGCTGCATCGCGTGTTCAGTACAAGCTGGGTATTGAGAACACAGGTTGTAACGATATCTATGCAGCTTGCGCTGGTTTTGTATATGGACTACAAGTGGCCCACGGTTTTGTAAACTCAGGAATTTATAGAAAAGTACTTGTCATAGGTGCAGAAACGCTATCAAAGATCATGGATTTTGAAGACCGAACATCATGTATTTTGTTTGGAGATGGGGCAGGAGCTGCATTGATTGAACCAAGTGATGAGGAGCACTTTCAAGCCTTCAACTCGGGAACTAATGGAGATTTTGGACATGACCTTTATTTGAGTCATAAAAAAAATAGCATAAATGGTGTAGGTATTAATCCCAACAGTCGAATTATTCAAAACGGTCGTTCAGTTTTTAAATGGGCAGTAGGGAATATCCCGAACAAGATTCGCGAGCTGGTAGCGAAAGCAGGACTTACATTAGATGATATTGATTTTATTGTTCCACATAGTGCCAATCTTAGAATCATAGAGGCTATTGCAAGAGATTTGGGATATCCCATGGAGCAAATTCCAGAGAGTGTTTCTGAGTATGGTAATACTTCTTCGGCATCAATACCGTTAGCTATAGCAAAAGCTGAGCGTAATGGAAAAATAAAGAAAGGGGACACTTTATTGCTCATAGGATTCGGTGGAGGATTAACTTTTGCGGGTACAATCCTTAAATGGTGATATTTTAACTTCTTGTAAGTCAGTTTTTTAAAAATTAAGTTTTACCCGTTACCTAGAAGTGTTACATTTGTGATACTACTAGGCGGTAGTAAGTTTTTTCCCGATGCTAGTCGGGATTGGTGGTGAACGGAGCGGGCATTTTCGTCCGCTCTTTTTTTGTCTAGTCTTAGTCGAGAGACTGAATTAGCAAACCAGCCTTCATGGCATGTTTGATTTGCTCGATAGTAAATGCTTTTACCTTTTCTGTTTCAGAATTCTCTTCAAAATCTTCTACTATCTTATTTAATACTTCAGTAACATTTATACTGTGTTCAAACTTTGTAAGAAGAACATGAAGAAAGTTTGTAAGCGGCAACTCACTCACGCCAGCATGAGAAGGCCTCAATAATAGATAATTCTCATCCTGATCATTTTTTTGAGGGCCATTGACAATTCTAAATGATTCGGGGAGCTTCAAGCTTAATGAACTGATGTTGGAATTAGTTGAGAGAAATTTATGATTTTTTTCTATTTCTAATTGTTGAGAGATGTGCAAAAATGAATCGCTTTCAATCTTGTTATGTAGCAAGTATTTGATTTTTTCAAGTTGAAAAGAGGCTATGTACTCTGAAGTTCCGCTGAGTTGTTTTTCCAGGTACTCAATTATTTTTTTTGAGATGGCTTCATTTTTCTTTGGTAAATCGAGCTTTGAGATATCTAGGGATTGAGTTGTTCGTGGGAAATAACGCATCGCAAAGCTCTCAATGATTTTATTTTGATCTATTCGGGAAAGTTCAGAATCGTGAAAAGTTTCCTTGGAGGAGATATCCGGCTTTAAAATAGATGACATCTTCAATCCATTTTGAGATAAATGACTCATGAAAAGACCTATACCAGCACTTCCCATGAATAAGCTTTTATCCTCTTGCAGCCCTCCTTGGCTGTACCCTGAAATGTATGTAGTGTGTTTTTTGAAAAAATCAATCGCGTAATCACCAATCTTCTTTGACCATTTTAAGTATTTTTCTTCAGGAAGAATACGATGTGCTTCTAGAAAAAGAAATGCGTTTCCGCATAAACCGTGACAAAGTGTATAACTAACATATTCTTGTTGTTTATCTACATCGGATTTTTTGGTTTGATCCAGTGCTTGATTGAGGTCCTTTAAGAATCCTTTTTCCAGAATTTCTGAGGCTCTGATTCTTGAAAGCCCGATTCCCGGAGCACCATGACACCACGCACTCATGTATCGATTTTCCAAAAAGAAATCCTTGTTTCCATTAAGGTAGGCATCTACGTGTTGTTTATAGGTAACTTCAGTATAGAAACCTCTCCGAAAGTCAGGCCAATTGTTGTTTTCTATATTATAATGATGATTCTCATAAGAGAATGCCTGTTGTGCTATCCATTGAAATGTAGGATTTTGAAAATATTGACTTAATTCTAAAAATACATAGCCAATTCCAGCTGCTCCATGAGAAAAACCGCAAAGTCCTCTGATATTTTTGGGAGATCTATCCCAGTAGATTCCATACTCAGCAAATTGGCAATGAGCGATTAAGTAATCTGTGAATTTTCTTATTGAATGGAGAATTCGGTCACTTTTGGTTTTTTGGTGGATGTGAATCAGGGCTAGTAATGACCCTGAAACTCCATTAATAAGGTCGCAAACTAAATCTTCTCTTTGAAGAAACTTGTCTGCTTTCTCAGCGATTTTCAAAGCCTTGTGTACATAATCATCATTCTCTAAATGCTCGGCAAGAGATAGAAATAGAAAAGCAACTCCAAGTCGACCTGTATAGAAAGCATAATAATCAGTTTCATTTTGATCACAATACCACTCCAGCCAGTTGGCTGTTTTTATTAATGAATCATAATATCTTTTATCTCTGGTTACTCGATGGAGCTCAATTAAAAAATAGGCAATACCAGATACCCCCGAATAGAGATTTTCTGTTTCTTTCCAAAGTATTTCACCATTACCTCCTGATGGAGCCTCCATTGTTTGCCACCAGCATTTATCTCCTTTTATGATAGCATCTTCAAGAAGAGAATCCCCAATGCGGATAGCTTCGGTAAGGTATTTATCTTGATTAAGCATGAGACTTTTGTAGCAAGGAGAAACTCTCTTTGATCAGATATGCCAAATATCCTTCATCTCGGTTGAGAATCCCCAGGCGATTATTAGTCATATGGATATAGCTTTCATAAACAGACCAAAAAAGCTGATGATCCACCCATTCTTCTAGATTCGAATCGATGATATACCATTCTGGTTTAATTAGAAGCTTTTGGGTGTGAATGTTTAAAAGCTCTCTTTTTGTAATCATCATATTTCTCACCCAGCTATTAAGCCAATTTTGCTCAAACTCATCACCTTCATCTAATGCAAACCATACTTGTTCAAAAAATGGAGTGAGATCTTTTTCATGGCTTACAAAGTTTTCTTTAAATAGATCTAGTGTTCTTTTTCGACGATGCTTGTGTTCGTTTTGATCTAATTTTTCTCCATAATTCGCATAGGCTCGAGGGAGCCAATTATTTAGAAATTTTGTGTAAAATGCAATAGCTTCCTTTAAGCTCATTCCGACCCCATGTGCAAATCCTAAATGAAGCTGTATAGCTGTTCCGAGTGCTTTATTGTAATCCCAATCCTGATAACTATTGCGAAGAATATCGAGTATGGCCTCAGATGAATATTGAAATTGCCTCTCAGCTATACCTATTGCTTTTAATCCTCCATACCTATCAATTTCAGGCTCATATGCGATAAACTGTATAGTGTTATTCTGAAACCATTTTTGATTTTCAGGTAATTTATTTAGCCATTCAGGATTAATTCGATGCGAGGGATTTTTTTTAAAACATTGACTGAATTCCGATTGAATCAAAGGCTTCAATTCTTCGGAGGAGCCCTTCATTCTAAGCCTTATGTGAGGACCTTTTTCCCAATATCTGATGAAAAAAAACTGACTGATCAATTGCTCATTTTGAACCTTTGCAATAAATGGAGATAATCCATTGACCAAGAATTCTTCCCAAGGCTCATTGTAAAAAAGATGCGCTGATATCCATGAACTCATATACTTATCTTCTATAGGTTAACTGTGATTGTACCACTGCATCATGAATTCCGACACAAATTTTTCATTATCTATTTTTAGCAATTGTCGTGATGAAGGCAACATCTCAGTGATTTTCAAACTCTTAGGGACTCTGTTGATTAGCTTTTGAAAAAGACTAACTAGAAAAGGATTAGTAAAGTCGATATACTGCGGTTTATAATCATCTTTAGTTAATTTTTTCATAGCCTCTTTTTCTTCAGTACTTGGGTTACTCCATCTTGCAGGATTAATAAAAACAAATACTTCTTCAGGAAGATTGAGATTTAGCCGCCATTCGTTTACTTTTCGGAAGGACTGCCATCCGCTTTCAGTGCTTTCTTTGAAGGGGAGCACCTCTTTAGCAACAGTCCATGTTTTGCGTTGAAGAATGAGCTGGTCACCGTATACGATCCTTGGAAAAATAAGAGTTTTATTTTGTTCACCCTCCTTCTTGCGGTACTGCAAGGCCACCTCATTATTAATTGCTTGAACAAGTACCGCTGGCGAAAGATGTTCTGCCTTGGTGAATTTTTCGAGTAATAGGAAAAGCTGTGATCTGCCTAGGTGTCCTTGAAACCCTAAATCAAATACATTCACTTCTTTCTTCTTCTTTTTTGATACCAATTTTAGCCTGTCTTCTAGATCATCATATTTGATCTTAAGGTCTGTCACTGGTATCTGATTTTCTGAGTCCAACGAATTATGACTTCCAGGCATTCTTATTTCAAAAGGCATTAGAGGGGGGTGGAGATTTGCATTGAAATAGGAAGAATCACAATCTTCAGCAAATAATGCATTATTGCATTGGCTTTCATTCCACTTCCTAACCGTATCCGTAACCTCGTCATCAAAAATGTGAAGAAAACGACTTAACATTTTTCCATAACCAGAGAATGTAGAATTCACAACAGCTTTCATTTCCCCATTTTCTTCAAAAAACTGTAAAAATGCACCGTAAGAATTCTTTACCTCCTGAGTGCCGCTAAAGCCTACTTTACTATTCAATTTTTTAATATCATCAATTTCTACACAGGTTTTTGAAGGTGATGGATTGAGGACTTCCTTTATTGCTGATTGCCAACTTTGGGAAATATTTTTATGCTGCGATTTTGATGTATTTTTCTCACTCGAATTACTTAATTCATCTGACTGAGGTGTCTTTTTGGCATTAAGCTCTTCCTTCTTTTTTTCTTCCACTTCTTTTTCTGGTTTTTTAATGTCTCTATAATAGGACTCGTAAAAAGTAAGTACGTTAGGTTGAACTTGCGGAAACTTCTCGAGAAAGTACGTTTTCATTTTCTCTTTTTCCTCAGTGTGTCCTTTGAAAAGGCGAAGATGATTTAGTAGTTCGGCGAGTTTTCCAATGATTTGTTCACTACTTTCTTTATTCAAGGAAATAGACGAATTCCTAATGGTGTCTTCATAAAATATTTGTTCGGGCTTAAACGAGAAAAGAGTATATGTTTCATGTCTAAATGCTTCTTCTTCATCTGATTTTTCTACTGGACCTGAGGCCTCAGTCTTTTCCTTTCCGTCACTTTTCCTTTTATTCCATTTTTCGAGGCGCTCCTTTTCAGTTTCTCGTTCTTCCTCAGGAAGCCCTGCTTTTTTATGAATCTTCATACAGATGGATCGAAAAGATTGAAAAGCTTCTTCAAGGATTGCTTTTCGCTGGTTTAGTTCCGATTGTGCGTAAGTGACTCCAAGATTTCTGATTTTTTTTAGTTGTTCAATTAGCTCATTGATTATTGGCACTTTAGACGTGATCTCTGGATGAAGGACACTTGCAAGTTTTTTGTCCCAATCAGGGTCTACCCCAGACACTTGAAAGTTGTATTCAAGGAAGCCGAAATCGAGTAATTGCTTTACATAGTCTTCTATTTCTGAAGGATCAGCATCCACATCGACCACCATTTTATTTATAAGTTCTCCAAAGAGAAATCCCTGAGATGACCTTGATACTTCGTTCAGAATGTAGTCAATCACAGGGTTTTGAGGAATCCTCTGAAAAGATTCGATATTGTTATGATTTGTGAGGTAGACAAATGAATCTACTTCGAGGGTTATGGTAGGATTGGGTCTAAGTGGTAGTAGGATATAGAGATCTCTGTAATTCTTAAAAAGATCGAAAAGATATTTTAGTAGAAGATTATTGAGACGAATATGCCCACTAACTTTATTCGGTTCATTTGAATGCGAACCTTGAAACCCGCTGGAATCTTTGAATTCGGAAATTGCGAGGTTTGTGAAAGTGCTGAATGGAGAAGTTTTGGTGTAGATCCTGGATAAATACTGAAGCAAGCTCTTTTCGGTTTGAAATTCTTTTTTTCTAAACTCAACTGCAGGTTTTGATATATAACTTTCTAATTGATTAAGAAGTGATTTACTTGACAGCAAGAGTCCTTTCCGTAGAACATCTGATTTGACTATCTCTTTTAATTCTTCTCTTTGAAGAAGGATCTCTTCTTCATAAACCTCTTCTGCGCGCAAATTATTTAATTCTAACTTTTTGCTACTTTCAAGATACTCATCCAATTCTTTTCTAAGGTTGATAGGCAAGTTTTGATATATTTTGTCCAATTCCTTAGCCTTAACTGTGCGATCATTGAAGATCTTTCTCCTCACATTCTGTATGTTGTTTTGAGCGGAACTATCTTCTAGATTCTTCATGTGAGACAACAGGTGTTCACAAAGTGGGCCTTTCCTCTTTTCAATTTGACTCTTAAGTTTGATTAGATTGTCAAATGAGGCATTCGTTTTTGTAAACTGAATTTTTTGCCATTGGTCAAAAGTATCACCGCCCAGTCTTGCAAGTGTGTAAGGGAATAGATCCATATTTAGGTTAATCAGCTAAGACATGAAACTCTTAGAAATGAAATTCAATGATACAGAAATCTGAGCTTGGAATTTATCCCGGTATTCTGGGATATTTTCAATCAATTCATGTCTAGAATACTCCTGAATTGATTGAAAATACGTTCAATTAGACGTTTGTCATCAGTTATAACTTCTGCTGTTCCCTGCATTTCCTGCTTAAATGAGAGTGTTTTTTTATAAGTAGTTACAAGACCTCCAGGTAGCGTGATTTTTGACTGATAAAAATCATCCCTCGGTGTGGATGCTATATTGGCGATTTCACCTACAAGTATTCCATATTCATGATATGGATAGTTGTCTAGTTTTATGTTTACACGCTGACCTATTTCAGCTTTCCCCATGTCTTTGTGGGGAAGAGAAAGATATCCGATGATATTGTCAGAACTAGGTACAACACTAAAAACTTCTTCTCCTTGTTCGACATATTGATTATCGCTCCAAAATTTTGAAAATGAAATTTGACCTTCTATAGGACTGGTGATTAGAAAATTTTGCTTCCAATCTTGTACGTCTGTTTCTAGCTGTTCGAAATGTTCAATGATGCGTGATTTTAGCTGATCTTCTATTCTTAACTGGTCTCTTAAAGATTCATTCAGTTGGTTTTCTAATTCAGAAACCTGAATAGTATTCTGAATGAAAGATGCTTCTAAAGCCTCTAAGCTTCTCTTGTTGCTTAAGTAAGTCACCTTGGTTCTGTTCATCTCCGCTTTAGATATGGAACGATACGTGGTGAAAAACGTGGAATCATTTTCATAGGCCTCTTTGGAGATTTTTATCTCAGATTTAAGCAAAATAACCTGGTTGTCTATTTTACTATTTAGGCGTTTGTAGTAATTGATTTTTTCTTCTATATCACTCCGTTGATTTGAATGTATTGCCAAATTTTTGTGCCTTTTAGCCTCTTCTATTATAGAAGTGAAGGAAAGAAAGGAGCTTTGTATTGCTCCAAGGTCGAGTTGCGTATTTAGTTGTAACTGTGCGAGTTCTAGGGTCGATTGATATATAAAGAGCTTTCTATTTTCAAGAAATTCAGAAAGTACTAGGATATCATTGATTTTGGCAGGGTTTTCAATTATCCCAAGTATTTCTCCTTTTATGACAAGGTCTTTATCGACTTTTATCAATTCCAATCTACCAGTGGCTCGCGCGACTAAATGAACCGGAGGGGATGTAGTAGTAAGTTCCAGACGAGCGGTAATGATATCTGGATACTTAATGAACCAGCTAGATATGATGATCGTCAAAATAACAAAAAAAATGACTGCCGTCCCCCAACGAACAACCCAGTTAGGAACATGGCTCAAAATTTCTTGAACTTCTTCACTCTTTACCTCTATGTTATTTTCTCTAGGCATATCAGTTCCCTAATTCAAGTTGATTTTTAACCAAAGTATAGTATGCTCCTTTTTTTATGGTCAATTCTTTATGAGTTCCTATTTCAATAATTTTTCCCTTTTCTAAAACAATTATTCTATCCGCATTTTTCACTGTGCTGAGCCTGTGAGCAACAACTATTACTGTTCGACCAACAAAGAATCGGTTAAGGTTTTCCATGATCACTTTCTCATTGTTCGCATCCAAAGCATTGGTCGCTTCATCAAAAAAGAGATACTCTGGATCTTTATAGATCGCTCTCGCTATTAAAAGTCGCTGACGTTGACCTTGGCTAAGACCATGACCATCGCTTCCTATTTTAGTATTGTAGCCTAGCGGCAAGGACTCAATGAACTCCCTAATATTAGCAGAATTCACAGCATTAAACAGCTTCTCTTGGTCGTAATCTTCTTCATTTATTATGATGTTGTTGACGATGGTGTCGGAAAAAATAAAACCATCCTGTAATACAGCTCCACACTTATTCCTCCATAGGAGATTGCTATAGTTAGCCAGATTAATGTCTCCAAGTCTAATCTCTCCTGATGTTGGTTCATAAAATTTAAGCAGCAGCTTGATGAGGGTGGTTTTACCGCTTCCACTAGCTCCGACAATGGCAGTTACTTTGCCTTCTTCTATCCGAAGAGAAAGATCCCTAAGCACAAGCTCGGAATGAGGTCCTTCATATTGAAAATTCATTTTTTCAATGGAGATAGATCGATCCCTCGGGAAAATAGAAACCTTCTCTCCATCATTTTCCTCCTCCTCTTTATTATGTATTTCTCCAAGTCGCTCAAGACTTATTTTGGCATCCTGAGCCGTGTGAATAAATGCGACCAACTGATTGATTGGAGCATTTAACTGTCCTATGATATATTGAACAGCTAGCATCATTCCTAAGGTTATTTCCCCATCGATTACCGCTTTAGCTGCAAGAAAGGTGATGAATATATTTTTCAATTCATTGATAAAAAAAGAACCTGCCTGTTGATACTGATTCAATGCCAGTCCAGCGATGTTTACTTTGAAGAGTCGGGCTTGGATTCTCTCCCACTCCCATCTCTTTTGCTTCTCACTATTATGCAGTTTTATTTCCTGCATTCCAGTGATTAATTGAATGAGATTACTTTGATTGTTGGAAAGCTGGTCAAATCGCTTATAATCCAGATCTCTTCTTTTCTTCATAAAAACCAATATCCAGGCTATATAGGTAACACTGCCTAGCATGAACACGGAGAAAATAGTCAGGTCATATATGGCCAGTACAATTCCAAAGATGATCAGGTTAATGAATGAAAAAAGGATGGTAAGTGTGGAGGATGTTAAAAAAGATTCTATACGATGATGATCTCCAATCCGCTGGAGTAGATCTCCGATCATTTTTTGATCAAAAAATGATATGGGTAGTTTCATCAGTTTGATCAAGAAATCCGAGAGGATAGAAATGTTGATTCGAGTACCAAGATGGAGTAAAATCCAACCTCTTATAAATTCAACTGCAGTCCTGCTAAAGAAGAGCATGAGTTGGGCGGCAAGAATGAGTGTAACAAAACTCAGGTTTTGATTTTGTATTCCTACATCGACTATGGATTGAGTAAGAAAAGGAAATATTAGTTGCAATAGACTTCCTATAAACATTCCCAGAAGGAGCTGGTAAATGAATTTTTTATAGGGCTTTAGGTACTTGAATAAGAATTTGAAGCCAGCTCGATCTGCTTTTTCATCTTCTTCTTCATAAAATGAAGGAGATGGTTCTAGCAGGAGAACTACCCCTGTGTCTTCCCCGTTAGTTTTATCACTCAGCCAGCCACTTTCAAATTCTGCCCTATCCATTTTGACTAAACCATAAGCAGGGTCAGATACAAGTACTTGACCTCTCTTGAAACCATATACCACAATGAAGTGCTTTTGTCTCCAATGAGCTATAAAAGGAGTAGGTGCTTCATCCCGTAGTTTTTCGAAAGACATTTTAGCTGAAAGAGTTCGAAACCCCACGGACTCGGCAGCATCACTTATTCCAAGTAATGATACTCCTTCTCTACTGATATAACTTTTCTTTCGAAGTGTTTGTAGCGAGAAACTTTTCCCATAATGCTTGGCAATGATCCTTAGGCACGTAGGGCCACAGTCCATAGCATCAAGCTGCTTATAATGTGGGAATTTTCTCATAGGTGTGGAAAAGAAGTAGAAGATTTGTTTTGTGATCAAAGCTGTAAATATATGCAGTTGATACACGTTGATATATCCCAGAATTCAGTGAGAAATGGGATAAAATCATGATTTTTTTGTCATTCTGATATAATGTTCGAGAAAACTTTCCATAACTTGATTGGCAACTCTAAAGAAATGAAAAGGTATTTACCATACTGGTTTTTGTTGATTACTGCATTACCGTTTTCAGCCATATCTCAAGACTTTGCTGTTGAATACACGGATTCCGTTTTACTTAAACATGC
The DNA here is from genome assembly GCA_039984955.1 of Marinobacter alexandrii. Lineage (NCBI taxonomy): Bacteria > Pseudomonadati > Pseudomonadota > Gammaproteobacteria > Pseudomonadales > Marinobacteraceae > Marinobacter > Marinobacter alexandrii. The sequence continues at coordinate 1,222,137 of JBDWTN010000007.1, read as the reverse complement.
AGACACTCTTTGGAAAAGTGGGAAGCACCTCAGGAAGAAAGGTTTATATCATACAGCACTTCAGAACTACTACGAGGCACTTCAGATCTATGAAGAAATGGATAGTGTCAGACTTTCTGCGAAAGTTATGAATAGTATAGGCATTCTTAATAGCGAATTGGATGACCCGGAGAAAGCACTGGAATTTTTCAAGAGGACAATGACAATGTATGAAGAACTGGGGGACCAAAGACAGATTGCTTTTACTCTTAATAACATTGGTCTTGAAAGTTTCTATCAAGGGAACTACGAAGAAGCTTCTTACTACCTAAACAAGTCTGTAGCATTGAAAAAAGAGCTTGGGATGTCTGAGAAAACCTACGCCTATGCCAATTTTGGGAGAATTCACCTTGCCAAAGGGGATTACGATTCAGCGTTGATTTACTTTAAAAAGGCAATCGATGCTCTTCAAAAATCTGAGGTTAGTACACGGGATTCATTAGAAATCCTAAATGATTTAGGAAGGACCTATTTCATCTTAGAAAAGTACGATATAGCAAAGAAGTATTTGAAAGAAAGCCTTAAGATTGGCCTAGGCGATGGAACTAAAACTTACAATGTATCCAATTCACACCATTTAGCCCAAATCTATTCACTTGAAGGAAGCATTGAGGAGGCATTATATTATAGTCAAATGCATAATGCTTACACAGACAGCCTAAACAAGGAGAAGAATAGCAAAACGGTAGCCAGGATAGAAATGAAATACTTGCTAGGTAAGGTTGAGGAAAAAAACGCAAAAGCAATACAAGATAAGAATCGAGTCATTTTTGTGACGATAGTAGGTCTCATTTTTCTAATATGTTTTATTGTCTTTATTATCTACAACCATAAAAAAAATAAAAAGGCGACCGAACTGATTGCTCGTAAGAATGAAGAAATAAGTGAGCAACGAATCCAAAAACTCGAACAGGAAAAAGAACTAAATGCGATTAAAGGGCAGATAAGTGGTCAGGAAAAAGAACGCAAACGTATAGCAGAAGAATTACATGACGGGATAGGTGGTTCCCTGTCAGGAATCAAGTTGGCTCTTGTTTCATTGGAAGAGGATGTTAAAAATGCAAAACTGTCACCAATAAGTGATCGAATTGATACGGTTTGCAGGGAGGTTAGGACCATCGCCCATAACCTTGCTCCCCCAAGTTTAGAAAAAACCACATTTACCAATGCACTGAATGAATATATTGGACAATTTAAGAGCCAAGCTCAGATTGATATAATTTATCAACTTTTCCCTGAGAAAGACCTAGACCTTCTTCCTAAAAACATGCAAATAGAACTCTATCGTATTATCCAAGAGGGACTGGCCAATGTAACTAGACATGCTAAGGCTACATATTTAGAAGTTCAACTCACCCATCACGGGAATTACCTCAATTTAATCATTGAAGATAATGGAGTTGGTTTTGACTCGTCCAAGCTCAAAGAAGGAATTGGTCTGGCAAATATTCAATCAAGAGTAGATATACTTAATGGAAAGCTAGAGATAGACTCCCAGCTCAATAGAGGCACTGTAATTAACATAGATATTGACATACATAAAGACCGCAACTTATATGGAACCATTAAAGAGAAAAGTACTAGTAGTGGATGATCATGCTATGTTCCTGGATGGATTAGTAGAGATTATTGGGAAATTTGAAGAATTTGAGGTGGTGGGCAGAGCTCAGAGTGCTGTTCAAGCTTTGGATATTCTCAAAGAACAGCAGTCGGATATTGTAATTTCTGATGTACGAATGTCAGAAATGGGCGGATATGAACTAACAAAAGCTATTCGGGAAGAATACCCTCACATGAAGATCCTTATCGTCAGTATGCACAATGATCCGCATATCATTAATCAATTGCTTAAAGCTGGAGTTACAGGATATATTCTCAAAAACACAGGTAAAGAGGAGTTATTGGAAGCACTTAGATCAATCGCCAGTGGGAAAACTTTTTTCAGCAATGAAGTAAAGTCAAGCTTTATTCAAAGCCAAGTGGTAGGTAATCCACATTACCAACTATCATTGACGAAAAGAGAAAAAGAGGTCCTTCAGCTGATTGCGGAAGAATACACAACGAATGAAATGGCTGAGCGGCTTTTCATCAGCCTGAATACGGTAGAATCACATCGTAAGAATATTTTGAGAAAGTTGGATGTAAGGAATTCAGTGGGTATTGTAAAACGAGCTATTTCACTAGGATTACTTGATTAAAATTTTAAAACTTCTTGTATCTCTCTGAATAAGAGAAATGTTTAACTAAATAAAGATGACCATGAAGACCAAATTAACTTTAGAAGACCTAAAAGTAGAAAGTTTTGTCACTCATATTGAACAGAACACGCTAGAGACAATAAAAGGTGGAAGTTCGCATCAGACAGATGAGAATGAGCTTTGCTATGGTATATATCCTAGACCATTCCACTTGGATGAGAATGATATGCCATAAAACATTGGAACTAGCCTCTTTAAATAACTCTCTTCGGCGAGGTTTTTATTTATCATATTGATATCAGCTAAAATGAAAAAATCACTGAATTCAGTGATTTACATATTAATGGTTTACAGTTAATTTCCTTACTCTAAACCCTAACAATATGAAAGCAAAAAAAATCAAACTTGAAGATCTTAAAGTAGAGAGTTTTGTAACTGTGGTTGACAGTGATATTAAACGAACCCTGAAAGGAGGGACCTCATTTCAAACAGAGGAGGCTAGCTGTTATTGTGACTCAAACAATGAATGTCTACATGACTATATCGAAACCAATGGCACTTGTGTACCATAAAATAGAGAAAGATTACGTGATTAATCTATAAACTGTCCGTATTCGAGTAGCTGAATTCTGGGAGTATTAAAATCGTTGATTTCTGCTATTTCATTGTTTTAAGCTGAGCTACACTTTTGTTGAAGGCGTATTTCGAAAAGCCTTTAACAGAGTAGAAAAATTTTTTCAAAATTATTTAAGATGAAAAAGAAGCTAAGCCTTGACCAGCTAAAAGTGAAAAGTTTCGTAACTTATTTTAATAGTAGCGATAGTTATACAGTAAAGGGCGGAGGTGCAACCAATGGACCTGGGTGTGGAGTATTTCCAACTGACGACCCTAGCCGTACTATTTGTCAACAAACAGAAGCATGTCCTAATCCAACGAATGGTTGTCCTCCAGGAGGAGGTACCAACGCTTGTAGCGGAATTACATGTGGTGGACCAGCCTGTGAGTCTGCCGCTGTATGTCCGACTGATATTTGTATTCCATAACGATTCTATTTTAGCGAAAAACCCACTTTGAGTGGGTTTTTTTATGCTCTTTAACAGAGTTCTAGGAGAAAAAAATCATGAATTTCTGCGATTGTGGTACAAATGCATCAATTCCACCTTTGTGAAGGCGGTTCCGAAAAGCCTTTAATAGAGTAGGATGATCTAACTTTTAATAACATGAAGAAAAAAATGAATCTCTCAGAGCTCAAAGTGAAAAGTTTTGTTACTGAGAATTTAGTATCTAATGCTGAAACCATTATTGGAGGAGGGGGTCGAATACCTGGTTCTCATGCAACAAACTGCGTTACATTACCAGAAGAATGCCCTGGTGGTGGTGGTGGTGGTGGTGGTGGCGCTTCAAGGGGTTGTTCGAATAATAGTTGTGCTGATTGTTACACAGAATAATTATCAGAGGCGGGGGAGCAACCGGCGATGGATGTAATGTCTTTTAATTTCATATGATCGAGGTAGCTTCTTGCTACTTAATTTAGTTGAGCGGGCGTATACGTCTGCTCTTTTTTTGTCCCATATCATGGGATTCTAGGAGGGAAAAATCATGAATTTCTGCGATTGTATCAAAAAATCATCAATTCCACCTTTGTGAGGGCGGTTCCGAAAAGCCTTCAATAGAGTAGGAAAACCTTTACTTATTACTGATGAAAAAGAAGTTAAATCTAAATGAACTCAAAGTAAGCAGCTTTGTGACCTCAATGAATTTTGAGAAGGAGATGACCATCAATGGTGGTGTAGATGTACCTCATCTAACCAATATGTGCATTACCAATTTTGGCTGTCCAGGTGGTGGTACAGGTGGTGGTGGCGCTTCAAGAGGCTGCTCCAACAATAGCTGTTTTGAATGTTATACTGAATGAATTTTAAAAAAGGAGCGGACATATACATCAGCTCCTTTTTTATTCCTTATCATGGGATTCAAGGAGGAAAAAATCATGAGTTTCTGCGATTGTGTTGGAAATGCATCAATTCCACTTTTGTGAAGGCGGTTCCGAAAAGCCATCAATAGAGTAGGAAAATTTTCACATATATTAAGATGAAGAACAGATTAAAACTAGATGATTTAAAAGTGAAGAGCTTTGTGACGGGCTTTGGTGATCAGGAGAGCTCCACTATCAAAGGTGGTAATACTGGAATGGCTGCTTGTGCACCAGGGTCAACTATTGGCTCAATGGCAGCCTGTCCATCAAATGGTTGTTCGAATAACAGTTGTCCGGGGGTCAATGGATGTCATGCTTTTTGACATAATTTTAAGATGGTCAAGGTAGCTTCTGGCTACTTAATTAGTTGAGCGGGCATGTATGTCCGCTCTTCTTTCATGTTTTCAGCTAAGTTAATTCTAAGTGCTCCATCGTCTTTTAAAGAGTGAATCGATAGCCCTAATTCTGCAGCCTGCACCTTCATCTTGTTTGAGTAATAGACAGAATTCTTATTTCCTATTACGACTTGCTTGGAAGGAAAATTTTCATTTAACCATTTTAAACTTTTCACTGACCCATTATTTATAATAATTAGATCACTTTCAATTGGATTCTTAAACGCTAAATGGAAAGTTGTAGAATCAAAAATAATAATTCGCTTACCCGCAATTTGACCTGAAGTAATGGCTTCTTTTCTTTCAAAATATTGATTTCGTAGCGTTGATATTGTTTCTTTTATTGGTCTGAGATGCCTTGAAAGTCTATGGGGATTGATTTGAAAGTCTAATAACTCCAATTCTTCCTCTTTGTAGTCGTCAACGTAAAGTGTAGCATCATGTCCTTGTATGTGATCAATTACAGTCTTTCCCGATATCTCATAAAGCACCAGTTCATTTTCCGTGGATTGCTTTTCATTTGAAAGAAGATTCCAACTGATGATTAATAATCCAAAAATGCCTGAGGTAATAATGGTTTTGAATGATTTGAAGTGAAGACCTGATATCATGCTAATGACACATAGGTATATGAAAATAAGCGATATTTTATCCATGAATATCCATTCGATCAAGCTATTTGGAAGGATATGAACGTAGCTGATTATTTCATTTAGCACCCAAATGAACTTGTGTAGCACTACGCCAACTATGTGACCGATGATTGGAACAATTGGATCAATAATGAGCATGAAGACGCCACCTACTAGCATTAAAAATGAAGAAGGAATTACAATAAGGTTTGAAACCAGAAAGTATGAAGGAAACTGATGAAAATAGTAAGCAGAGAGAGGAAAAGTAGCTAACTGAGCAGCAATAGACACACAAGTAATCGCCCATGCCTTGTCTAGAAAAAAGTTTCTAAAGTCAATTAATCTATAAATTTTGGGTTGTAAATAAACGATTCCAATGACCGCAGCAAAAGAGAGTTGGAATCCAACAGAATAAATGAGATAAGGATCAAAGAGGAGTAGAATGAAAGCAGCAAAACCTAACGTATTGTAAATATTACCTTCTCTTGCGGTGGCTTGACTGACTGCTACTAAAGAAAACATGGTTGCTGCTCTTAAAACAGATGGACTAAGGCCTGTCAAAGTAGCATAAAACCAAATAATGAGAACACTGATTAATCCAAAAAGCCTTTTGCCCCATTTACCGGATTTCCGAAGTTTACCAAAAAGTAGCTGTATTAAAAGATAAATGATGCCCACATGAAGCCCAGAAACTGCTAAAACGTGCATAGCTCCGGCAGAAGAGTAGGCTTTTTTCACATCATTATCAAGATGATCCTTGATTCCTAGGAGTAAAGCTTTTGCAATTCCATTCTCTCTTTTGGAAGGTATATGCTGATCTATTGTTTGGGTAGCGCTATTCCTTAAATTGAAAGCTAAATTCAGAAATAAATTTGGAGGATCATTTAGGGTGATTCTAAGTTGATCACTACGAACAAAAGAATGACCATAGATACCCTGTCTTTCTAGATACGACTTATAGTTAAATTCACTAGGGTTATCTGGACCTGGTATTTCATAGTAGCTACCCGCAATAATGAGATGATCCCCATACTTAAGTAGGGTAGTAGCCGAATCTTTTCTCACGTAGAGATGAATTTTACCAGAAGAATTGATCATTGAATCGGAGGCAATTACTTGATCGAGCTCAAAATCATACCTGAAATGGTTGGTTCGTTCATTAACTGGACTGCTTATCGTTCCTGAAAATCCCGAAATTTTGGATTGTATGTTCGTATAATGATTTTGTGAATATGCGCGATAGTTAAATTGAGTGAGAGTTCCCCCAAAATAGAATACGATTGCAACGGCTAAAATGCCATTCAGATATCTGAGTTTATAGAAACCATATCGGTGAGATATCAATGTTGAAATTGAAAGCAATAGAATGCCCGTACTCAGTATTTGAATAGGAGTATTCCAAATAAATGGAAATTGATCGAAACAGACGATACCAAGTATAAGTACGATGGTGAGTCGTACAAATGGGTATGAATTCCAGAAGTACATTCAATGCAGGCGATTAGCTTGCATGCAATTGAATAGATAAAAATGTAAAAAGCTATACCCATTTTTGGGTAATTTGAAGCAAATACTATGATGATAATTGCTTTGTCACAACTCTCGCCACATCAGATAATGCATGATGCCACACTCGTCGAATTGATCACCTTTGGTTTCAAATCCAAATTTTAGATAAAGTGGAACGGCAGATAATTGAGCATGCATGTAGAGATAGGTACCTGCTTTAGCCTTTTGTGAGATATTTTCTATGACAGCCTTCACGATAGCTGTTCCTATTCCTTTACCTCTAAGAGATTCTTTGGCAGTAAATCGCTCAAGCTTTATTCCCTTATCTGTATATCTCCATCTAGCAGACCCGATAGGATCATCGTTTTGGTCTAGCGCTACAAAGTGATGTGATTCTTCCTCAAATTCATCAAACTCTTCTTCAGCAGTCACTTTTTGCTCCACTACAAAAACCTCTTCTCTAATGGCGAAGACTTTTTGCTTTAGTTCCTCATTTGTTGCTGGAATCACCCTGTAAGTCATACTTGTTATATGCTTTTATGATTGCTTTTACCAGTTTGTGTCGTACTACATCCCGATCGTCTAGATTCACAAATCCAATTCCTTTCACATCTTTGAGTACTCTCATGGTCTCAATCAATCCAGAAGCCTGTTTCTTAGGTAAGTCAATTTGAGATTGATCACCAGTGATGATCACCTTGGATTGAGGTCCCATCCGTGTCAGGAACATCTTAATTTGCATGGGGGTAGTATTCTGAGCTTCATCCAACAAAACATATGCATCATTGAGTGTTCTTCCGCGCATGTAGGCCAAAGGAGCTATTTCTATAACGCCATTTTCTTTATAGTACTTGAGTTTTTCTGAAGGAATCATATCACTCAGTGCATCATAGATGGGCCTGAGGTAAGGATCAATTTTTTCTTTTAAATCACCAGGAAGAAATCCCAAATGCTCGCCTGCTTCAACTGCCGGACGTGTGATGATGATTTTTTTGACTTCCTTATTCTTAAGAGCTCGTACTGCCAGTGCTACAGAAATGTATGTTTTTCCAGTTCCTGCTGGTCCTATTGCGAATACAAGGTCATTCTTCTCTACTGCTGCAACTAATTTCTTTTGATTAGCTGTTTTAGGAGCTATCCGCGTCCCACGTGTTCCATGAATAAGCACGGCAGAGTTACCACTAGCATCAATAGTATTTTCTTCATTGTCTACATAGTCCTTCACATTATCAGTGGTCACTTTTCCATATTCATGGTAGTGGGCTAGGAGAGAATTTAATATTTCATTGATTTTTAAGATTTGAGGAGCGGAACCTTTGATTCTGATCTCATTGCCTCTACTCACAATCTTGCTATCAGGGAAGGCTGTAGCAATAGTTTTGATGTTTTGATCTTCGATTCCCAGGAAGTCTACCAGGGAAATATTTTCAAGTGTAATTATTTTTTCTAGCAATCGATATTCTATTAATCCTTCGAGTGTAATTTACCTACTGTCAGCCTATTATTGTTTCTTTTGAATGATGTTTTTAGGCAAACCTAAGAGCGTAAAATCTCACTGTGTGAGTAAAATTTATAGCTTTGTAAGAACAAATTTAAGCTGTAATCCCCTCAATGGCGCTAATCACCTTCATGTCTGATTTTGGAACTGTGGATCACTATGTGGCTGCAGTAAAGGCAGCCATTGTTTCCGCGTCTCCTGCACAGCAGATTACAGACATTACTCATAATATTCGTCCATTCGATATTTCTCATGCAGCGAATGTTCTTCGCAGTGTATACAAGGATTTTCCTGATAAAACGGTTCACATAGTAGCTGTGGATTCAATGAAAGAAAAGTCGAAAACTATAGCTTTAGAGATTGAGGGGCATTTATTTGTGGGCTTTGATTCTGGTCTTTTTAGTCTTATTTCTCAGAAGAAACCGGAGCAAATTGCTGTTCTAGAAAATGGACAATCTACCTTTCCTGCAAAGGATGTCCTGGCTAAGACAGCCATGCAGCTGGCAAGTGGACAATCGCTTAAAGATGTTGGCACAATTGTGACAGAGATGACAGAATTGTACGATCGGCAACTAAAAGTAACGAAGCGCGAAATAGCTGGAAATGTTATTTCTGTAGATCGATATGGCAATTTGATTACCAATATTTCAAAAACGGAATTTGATAAGATAATCGAGATTAATGGAGTAGGAGTTAAATACTTAATTCGTTTTGGTCGCGAGCAGTTCCAGTCGCTGCATACTTTTTTTAGTGATGTAGAATCTGGTGATTGCTATGTTTTATTCAATTCTTCGGGCCGACTTCAAATAGGAATAAATAAAGGGAATGCTTCGGGACTGCTTGGCCTTTCTGTTGACTCACCCGTATTGATAGAATTTGCAACAAATTAAACTATGCTAATACGTATTGTCAGAATGGACTTTAAACCAGATAGTGTAAATGACTTTCTGGAGTTATTCGAGTTAGTGAAAGAAAAGATTGCAACATTCCCTGGTTGCGAACATCTGGAGCTATGTAGAGACGCAAAGGAGGGTCATATCTACTATACATTTAGCAAATGGCAAAGTGAGGATGATCTTGAAAAATACCGTCACTCTGAGCTCTTTGAAGATACATGGGAGAAAACAAAGGTTTTGTTTGGTGGCAAGCCTTTGGCATATTCTCTTCTTCCAGATTAGAACAGGTCAAGAATCCTGTTAAAGTTGGATGGAATATTTTTTAAAAAATCCCCTGCCCGACCAAAAGCAGGGGAAACCAAAACCTAACTGATTGAGTCAATAGAACTCTTAGACCAATTAGATATTTTAATCTCTTTTTACTGAGCTTAGTCCATTACTGTCTGATGAGACACGTGCATCTCCACGGTACCGTACTTTACTAGCACCAGAAGCATTAGCGTCTAATTCATTTGTCACATACACTTTTGCGGTAGATGCTCCTACTGCCCTAACGTTGGCATCTTCTACAGTAAAATTGAAGGCATCTAGCTCGGAAGCTCCTACTAAGTCAGCTTCTAAATCGTCTCCTCTACCAATGAGCGTCAGTTCTGATGCGCCGGTTAGATCAATTTCTATGGATTCCACTTCAATGTCTGCCCATACATCTGATGCCCCTGTGATGTCGAAAGCTATATTCGAGCCGGAAAAGCCTCTGACTTCTCCCTCCGATGCTCCTGTGACATGCAAATATTCGAGTTCTGGCATTTCTATATAGATGCGTATTTTGTCTCTTCCTCTTCTGTTTTTCCACCAGCTGACATTTTTTCCATATCGGATTTCTAACTCATCTCCACTTTGACTTAAATAGACATCATCTAAGTCATTCTGATCCCCCTCAAGTCGTACAGAATAGTTGTCCCCTTGAATGATTTCGAAATCGAATAGCGAGATTAATTTAACCTCATCAAAATCAGTAAATTGATATTCTTGAGCATCTGATCCATATTTTGGACGATTTCTTAATGATCTAGTTCCCGAGTCAGTACAGGTAAGACATTTCAATCCTTTTTCATCAAAAACCCATTCGTTATCACCTAAATCGCTAGCACTATAACTATGAATCCACAGCGTGTTTCTCAGTATTTCGCGAAGATCATAGTCCATGGTAAATACCTTGCCGTATGGAACATAAAATATGGCCGAGACATCTTGAAACCTAAATGGAGCCTCATCAAATGTAATCTGTGAATCAAAGTAGAATGTGTTTCCTTCCTGAGAAACTATATAGTCTACTGCCTCTCCGTTTTCTTTAGCATTGCTTCTGGAAGAACCTCTGGCGTCAAATTCAAGTGCTAATAGATATACAGAATCTTCATGTCCCCGAATTTTCAGATCGACCGTGTTGTAGCCATCCCAGTCAAGGTCGTTAAGTTTCAAATCAACAATACCTTCGGTCAAAGCAAATGTTTGCTCTTCTTTATAAGTACTTTCTACACTGTAGTTTCTAATGACTGCAGGAATAGAGAATGCCAATCCGATCATTCCAATTAGCCAAAGTCCAAATAGTCCCCAAGCCACTGCGGCATTCGTTACTTTTCTTTTCATGATTACTGCCAAGCCTAGAAGAGCGATAGTTAAGGCAGGAACCATTGATACTATATAGGACGAAGCAACCATCACACTACTTACAGAATTGAAAATCTCTGAGGCTGGAAAGTCACCAAAATGAACCCAGCTCTCCATCACTCCACCGACACCCAGAAGTACTGCAAGCGAGATGGTAAAAGTGATCATCAATACAAATCCTAAGAAGACTAGGAAGACACCAAATCCTATTCTTAACACTTCTATTGCAACTTTCAATAGTGGCCCGAGAATCTCTCCAAGTGCTTTGAAGATCATGGCGATAAGACGAAATGGAAACAAAAGGATTTTAGCAAAAATGTTTTCTTCTCCTTCTTTCACATTCAAACTCTTCTTTACACTCTCTTCAATGTTGGAGATGGTAACAGGCTCACCTTGCATCTGCATTTTCTCTGTGATGGATCGTGCTTCAGGGGTGATAATCCAAAGGATTAAATAAGCGATAATGCCCGCACCTCCTAGGAAAATAGAGATTACAAAGAGCACTCTGATGACAACAGGATCTGCGCCAAAGTATGAGGCTATGCCTCCTGAAACTCCACCTAACACACGATCATCAGTACTTCTAAATAGCTTTTTGATAGCTTTATCCTCATCTAGAGAATCACTACCTGGAATAGCAATCCAAAGGATGATATAGGCAAGGAAGATGAATCCGCTTAACCCCCAGAAAAAGATGTTGAATAAAAAGGCAAGCATGAGCAATCGAACCCAAATAGGATCAATGCCAAAGTAGTTTGCAATACCTGAAGCTACACCACCAATAACCTTTCGTTTGTTATCTCTAAACAACCGTTTTGCTTTTTCATATCCACTTTTTGGAATTTCTTCTTTTTCAGTTTTTTCTTCCTCCTGTGCCTCTTCCTTTTGTTCGGTTTTTACCTCCGGCTCGTTTTCGATGGTCGCTTCGAAATCTTTGGTAGTACCCATCGTCGCGATGAGGTCGTTTACATCTTCGGGCGTAATAATTTGTTTCCCCTCATCAAGTTTTGAAAGGAATATTTCAGCTATCCTACCTTCGATATCTTCAATGATCTCTTTGCTGTCTTCGAAAGAGGAAAAGTATTTATTGACTGAATCGAGGTAGTTTTTGAGTTTATCAAAGCCTTCTTCCTCGATGTGGAATATGATACCGCCAATGTTGATACTTATATTCTTTTTCATGTGTATAATCTTTTATTAGTGCGAAATGGAATTACCAGATCGGTTATTTCACTTCTTCGTGTTTTTTTTCGCGATAATTTTTTTGGTGGAAGAAACCAGTTCTGTCCATGTTTGATCCAGACCGCTTAGGAATTCATCGCCTTCCTTGGTAAGTGTATAATACTTTCTGGGTGGCCCGGATTTTGACTCCACCCACTTGTAATCTACCAGACCTGCTTTTCGTAATCTAGTCAGAAGTGGATACAGAGTTCCCTCTACCACCATGATCTTTGCTGAGGTTAACTCCTCAAGCATGTCGGAAGCATAAACCTCACCCCTGGAAATTATATGCAAAATGCAAAATTCCAGGATTCCCTTCCTCATCTGAACTTGTGTATTTTCAATATTCATATACTTTCATTTCTTGTCAAACTATTCACGTTACATGGTTTGGTTTCTGGTGCTGTATACGTAAAGGTACTTGGTATGGCCAAGTACTTGCCGAAAAATTGTAGATAAAGCTTAATTTTCTTTATATAATTATATAAATTCTTTATTTAGTTATTAAATAAGATTATTTACACTTTGTCGTATATAAGCTATTGTTCAACGAATGGAGGGTATGACAATCCAAAGGCTATGGCTAAATTGCTTTTGATTTTAGACTGTATGAAGTACGCGATAGTATTATTTTTTGGTTTGTTTCTGATTCAGAATGTTAGAGGACAGGATGAGTCAAGTGAAAGAGATAATACACCTAAATACAGTAATGAATTTATGAACATTGGGGTAAGTACCCGATCTTTTGGAATGGGCTTTACTGCGGTTTCTTTTGTGGATGATGTTTCTGCAGGTTACTGGAACCCTGCGGGATTAAACAAGATAAAATCAGATCATCAGCTGGCGTTGATGCATTCATCCTACTTTGGTGGCCTGGCTAATTACGACTATGCTGCGTTTGCTACTTCGGTAGATGAGCAAAGCAAAATAGCCCTCTCAGTTATCCGGTTTTCTGTGGATGACATTCCAGATACACGATTTCTTATAGATGTTAATGGATCAATTAATTATGATAATATTCAATTTTTCTCTTCAGCAGATTATGGATTTATAGTTTCCTACGCAAGAAAACTTCCTCTTTTCGGGGGAATAGATGCCGGAGGAAACCTGAAAGTAATTCATAGAACAGTCGGCAATTTTTCGAAAGCCTGGGGGTTTGGGTTTGACTTTGGAGCTCAAAAAGAGATTAATAAGTGGAAGCTGGGCGTGGTAGCCAGAGATATTGTAGGAACTTTCAATGCTTGGTCGCACAACACAGCTGAAGTGGAGGAGGTTTATGCACTTACTGGGAATGATGTTCCTATCAATTCAGTAGAGATTACGCTACCCAGAGTGATTCTGGGAGGCTCGAGAGAATTTGATATCACAGATAAATTCGCCGTGATGGCTTCTGTAGACCTGGATATGACTTTTGATGGGAAACGAAATACAATCATACGAACGGGACTTATTTCTATTGACCCCAAGGCAGGAGCAGAATTTGATTATAAAAAAATGGCATTTCTCCGATTTGGAGTTAATCAATTTCAACAAATCAAAGATTTTGATGGGAGCAAATCATGGACCTTTCAACCTAACCTTGGATTGGGAGTGAATATTAAAGAATTGACTATAGATTATGCTTTGACAGATATTGGAGACTTAGCTCCAGGACTTTTTTCACATGTTTTTTCAATTAAAGTAGATTTCAATGTGGAAAAATAAGCTCATCATATTATTGGTCTTATGTGGATTTTCTACATCTGCTCAGGTAGGTAATGAGTGGATTGATTTCACACAATCGTACTATAAGATCAACATTGGAAAAGACGGATTTTACAGAATTAGTAGTGATGAATTGCTGGCTGCAGGATTTCCTTTGACAAGTGTTCCGGCTAGTAGAATACAGGTTTTTCGCAGAGGTCAAGAAGTTGCTTTGAATGTAAATACCAACGGAGATGGTACGGTTAATTATCTTGAATTTTTTGGTCAAAGGAATACAGGAACAAGTGATTCTCAGCTGTATGAAACTAATTCGCAACCACACCAATTCTATAACCTATTTTCTGATACTGCTACGTACTTTTTGACGTACAAGCTTGGAAGTGAGAATGGTAAGCGAATGGCATTCTCATCAGATAAAAATACAACAGGACTTACTCCAGAGGCTTACCACATAGAAGATACTATCCAGCTTTTTACGACTGACTATGCTCCCGGAAGAAAATTCGGATCAGGTGCAGCATTTAGTCTGAGTAAGTATGACGATGGTGAAGGGTGGACTGGTGAATTTCAGTCTAAAAACGCTTTTAAGGACTTCAGCTTCACTCTTAGAAATTTTGAATCGGCGGGGATCAGTCCTACCATCGAAACAGTTATTATAGGAGGGAATAGTTTAACCCATAATGTCTCCATTACTATTGGCCAAAATACAAGTTCTCTAGGTCTCCTTTCTAACGTTCAATTCGATGGATGGGGAAAAGAATTTTACTCAGGATCAGTTGCTGCTTCTAGTATTGGTGCTGGAGGAGAGTTTGTGGTTAGAGCAACGGCCGAAGGATTTCCTGATGCATCAGAAAGGATATCCATTGCTTATATGAGACTTCAATATCCTCAAACAATTTCGATGGCATCTGATGAGAACAAGATTTTTACACTTGCAAACCTGAGCGCATCAAAAGCTTGGATGCAAATTGCTACCACGAATGCGAGTGATACTCGAGTTTTTAATGTTACCGACTCTTTTAATGCAATACGATTAGCCACTACAAACTTTTCTGATCGTGTAGAAGTTGTAGTTCCTGATGCAAATGCAAGTGATCAAATAATCGCAACCACTGCTCCCCAATCTGTGAGCTCTATTGAACTAGTTGCTCTTCCGAATTATGACCTGAGCAACAAGGACTACCTGATCATCACCCATCCAAACCTAAGGCAAGATGGAGATCCTATAAGCGATTATGAAAACTACAGAGAATCCGCAGCAGGAGGTGGTCATAACGTTCAGACGGTAAACGTCGGTGATTTATTCAATCTGTATAATTATGGAGACCCTTCTCCATTAGCGATAACCAATTTTATTTCAGATGCAAATACTCAAAATCCAATAGAAAATGTCTTTATCATTGGAAAAGGATTCACATTAAACACAAACTATTTCAGAGGTTCGCAAGAAGTTGTGAATGTTCCAACCTATGGATTCCCAGGTAGTGATTTAATGTATGTCTTAGGACAGAATGGAGTAGATCCGAACCTCCCAGGCATAGCTATTGGTCGATTAAATGCTCATAGTACTTCTAGTGTGACATCCTACTTGAATAAAATAATTGAGATGGAAGCATTGCCTTATGATGACTTGTTTAGGAAAGACTTTCTTCAACTAAGCGGAGGAGTGAATCAGTCTGAAATTTCAAGTTTTGCAAATATCATCATAGACCTTAAAGACTTGGTAGAAGAAGATTTCATTGGAGGAAGAGCATTTAATACGGGTAAGGAGACAAGTGATGCAGTGGAATTTGTAGATGTGACAGATCGGGTAAATCAAGGTGTTGGATACATTACTTTTTTTGGACACTCAAGTGGTACTGTAACAGATATAGAGATAGGTAGAGTGAGTGATCCTGAGTTTGGGTTTTCTAACAAAGCCAAATATCCTGTCTTTTTGGTTAATGGCTGTAGGGCAGGTGAAATATTCGGCTCTAATTTCACTTTTGGTGAAGATTGGATGGCAACTCCTGATCTGGGAGCAGTAGGTTTCATAGCACATGCAGATGTTGCCTTATCGGCTACTCTACGTCGATGGAGTAACTTTTTTTATGGTCTGTCTTTTGCTGATGATGCATTTATACAAGAATCAGTTGGGAATGTAATAAACGAAGTTTCAAGACTGTATTTAGACCAATTTGGTTCAGGAGATATAAGCCTTACTCAAGTTCAACAAATGACTCTTCAAGGGGATCCATCTTACAGAATATTTGGAGCCGATAGCCCTGATTATCAAATAGATGATAATACTGTTAGTGCAGAAGCAATTGAAGGAGGACAAATTCTTGCCTCTCAAGATTCTTTTAAAATTGATGTTGTTGTCAAGAATTTTGGCAGGACTGTTCAAGATTCATTGATTGTGCAGGTTAACAGAACTTTTGCAGATGGAGGCCAACAAGTTTATGTGGAAGAGTTTCTTCGCCCACTCCGTCAAGACACAATTAGTTTTTATATTCCCAATGATCCTACTCAAACCAATGATGGTTTGAATCTTTTCACCATATTACTCGATCCTGAAAATACGCAGGAAGAACTGAATGAAGCTAATAATTCCGCTTCTCTTCAAGTATCTATTTTTAATGGAAATACCAGTCACCTTTATCCAATCGATAATGGAACATTAGCTGATTCAGAAGTGACTTTTTTGTGGCAGTCTAGTAATCTTTTAGAGGAGCTTAGAAGCTATGAGATAGAGATTGATACACAATCAGATTTTTTAGGACCTAACAATCGGAGAACAACGATTTCGGGAGAAGTACTTGCGTCACATGAATTTGATTTTTCTACATTCTCATTACCTGATTCTTCCACGATCTATTGGAGAACGAGGTTTGCTAATCCGGAATCAGATGAAACCAATGAGTGGGTAGAAACTTCATTTACACTTATTAATAATATTTCTGAAGGATGGGGTCAGTATACTCCTGAGCAGATAGAAGATGCTTTTATTACCGGAGTTGAGTATAATCAATTGACAAATGAATGGGAGTTTGAACAGTCCATTACACCAATAGATATTTTCACCTTCGGAGTAGATAATACTACGTTTAGCTATGCAGACTTGAAGGCTATTATAGGAGGGCTGGATTTCTTCACTACCTCGAATACAGTTGATCCTACCTGTGAACAAAATACATTCAACGCTATAGCTTTTGACAAGGAAAGTGGCGATCCTTATAGACCAATTGACTCTAATGTTCAAGATGTGTTTAATCGAGAAGTTTGTGGTCGTCTACCTCAGCGGATTTATCAATTCAGAGAAGTTGATATGATTGGAGCAGAGCGTCGCTTGCAAGTTTTAGTTGACAATATGAGAGATGGAGACATGATTGTTCTCTTTAATATTGGTGATGTAGATTACTCTAACTGGGATGCTCAGGTAGCATCTACGTTGAATTCACTGGGAGTAAGTACGACAACAATCAACTCCCTTGTAGACGGGCAGCCGGTAATTTTCTTTGGTAGAAAGGGAGATATATCGGGAAGTGCAACTACAATCATTAATAATGGATCTCCCTCTCCAGTTACAGAACAAAGTATTGATTTTCAGGGAAATGTTATAGGTAGATTTGTGAGTGGCGAAATAAAGACACGAAGAATTGGGCCAGCTAGATCATGGAATAACTTTTCTTTTAACCTATCGGATGAAGCGAATGATAATATTGGAATTGATTTGTTTGGAGTTGATAAAGATGGCGAATTAACTTCTTTGGAATCACGTGCTAGGGCTGAAACTATAGATGTTACAGCAATAGATCCGCAGCTTTATCCTCAATTAGAAATCACGTTCTCGTTTAATGACGAAGTAGACCAAACACCTCCAGAATTAAATTTTTGGGAGATTAATTATTCTTATCCACCTGAGGGTATTCTGCTTCCGGCTGATAAATCTATTACTTCTGCGCAGGAAGGGGAGGAGATAGATCGTCCATTTTATTTTTATAATGTTTCTGATATTGATTTTACTGATTCTCTGACGGTCATGGCTACTCTTGTCAATCAAAACGCAGGAACTACTTCAGAGTCTAGTTTCAAAATAGCACCACCACCTTCCGGAGATACTACTTTATTTAGCGCTACGTTCCCTTCCTTCAATTTTGAAGGATCAAATAGCATTGTAATAGAGGTCCTGGCAAATGAGAATGAAGCATACGCTTCAAATAATAGATTAACGCTAACGAACTTGGTGGATGTCATAGCAGATGAAACCAATCCTATCTTAGATGTCACATTTGATGGATATCATATTTTGGATGGAGACGTGGTATCACCTAATCCAGCTATTGTGATTAAGATGAGGGATGACAATCCTTTTGTTTCTAAAACAGATACGGCAGGAATTAACATCTCGTTAAGACTTCCCGGTGATGAAAGCGAATTCCAACGGATAAATTTTTCTGATCCCAGGCTTAACTATGTCCCGTCTACGGCAGATCAAGATTTTGAAATCACCTACCAGCCTGGACCATTAGATGATGGTTTGCATACTATTAGAGTCCGAGCAGAGGATGAAGCAGGTAATGAGGCAGGGGAAGAGCCGTACGAAATTAATTTTGAAGTTATCAATGAGTCGACAGTCACTCATTTTTATCCTTACCCCAATCCATTTTCTACCAGATGCAGGTTTGTGTTCACGTTGACGGGAAGTGAAATTCCTGATGAAATTAAAATTCAAATATTGACGGTCTCGGGAAGAGTTGTGAGAGAAATCACACAGGATGAAATAGGCCCTATTAGAATTGGAAATAACATAACAAGTTATGCCTGGGATGGCAGAGATGAATTTGGAGATCAACTTGCGAATGGAGTTTACTTCTACAAAGTCTTTATAAATTCAAATGGTAATCGGATTGAGCGGAGAGCTACTAGTGCTGATAAAGCCTTTAAGAATGGCTTTGGGAAACTGTATATCTTACGTTAAGATATGATCAATAGATTTAAAAGCACAAATTCATTCTTTGTCTCGTATCTATGTCTTGTTGCAGTTTCATTTGCTTACTACTTTTATCAGAGTCACGGAAACTTTGTGCTTTGGTTAAACGAACTTCATAATCCAATTTGGGACTTCTTTTTTAAGTATTGGACGCACTCAGGAGGAGCACCTTTCTTCATTGTTATCACAATATATTTATTGATCAGGAAGAAACGTTTTGCTCACATACTTTCTTTAGTGGGGATTTCAGTAGGTCTTATTTCAGTTTTTTTCAAGCAGATCTTGTTCGCAGATGTCATGCGACCATCCAAGTATTTTGAAGGACAGGCTACTATATTTCCAATAGATGGAGTAGATCTATTGGAATATCACTCCTTTCCATCAGGCCATTCAATGACGGCTTTTGCATTAGCTACTTTCCTAGTCCTTATGCTTCAAAATAATAAGTACTCCATCGTGATATTGATACTTGCCACGTTGACAGCTCTATCAAGAGTTTATCTAGGACAACATTTTCTTTTAGACGTTGTAGCAGGCTCCCTCATAGGTACTATCATAGCTACAATCTACTATATGAGCTTTGAAAAATACCTTAATAATGAGCGTTTAGGTCCTGCGAGCACTCCCGACAAAGACCTTGAAGAGATGAATCTTGATGACATTGAGCCTTCAGAAGAAGCTCTTTAAAACTTAGAATAAAGCAGTGAGCTTCATTGCAGCCCCTTTATCACCCTCAATTTTTAGTTTGCCGCTCATAAATGCCATCATTACATTAAGATCACCGGATAGAATCTTGCTGAAATTCTCAGCTGACATTTTGATTGCGAAAGGAGCTTCTCGTTCTTCATTTACTACGACAGTAGGGGATACTGTGTCATCTAAATGCACGATACCTTCTTCAAATTTAAAGTTTGCTTTTCCTTGGAACCTTCCGCTGTGTTTATCAGCAAGCTTTTTAATTTTTCCAGTTATTTCTTCTAGCGTCATTGTTAAATAGTTTTTGGTTGAAAAGTAACTTCAAAAAGCTTTGGCCAGAGCTTACCTGTAACATAAATACGTCCGGTTTCGGGATCTTGAGCAATGCCATTTAAAACATCTACACCATCAGAATCACTTTCTGAAAGCATTCCGGATAAATCAATCTTTTGTAGTACTTCTCCTGTATCAGGATCAATCACTACGATATAATCCTCCTGATATACATTGGCATAGATCAGTCCATCGATTACTTCAAGTTCATTTAGTGCGTCAATTTTGCCTGTGTTATCGTACACCTGAAGTTCACGCTGAATGGTAAAACTTGCAGGATCTACAAAATAGATTTTTTCGGTTTCATCCGTCAAAACAAGCTCCGAGTTGAGTGTAGCCAATCCCCACCCCTCTACTTGATAATTAAATGTACGGACCTGTTCCATATTCATATCATACACAAAACCCTGTCCTGCTGTCCAAGTGAGCTGATAAAACTCATCGTTGATTAGCGAAAGTCCTTCACCAAAGAAATCAGATGAAAGGTTTACCACCTTCAATGTTTCTCCGGTTTTTAAATCTTTCTTTTTAAATGTTGATCTTCCTTTCTGACCTGTACTTTCATACAAGAAATCGTCTTTAATTAGCAATCCCTGAGTATAGTCTTCAGTATCATGAGGATACGTATTTTGTATTTCATAGGTTAATTCTTCTGGAGCTGTTTCGGATAAAATGATCACCTTTCTGTAGTGTGTCTCAGACTTACCTGATCCAAAGACCTTTATTAGCAATCTATGTGTGCCTACTTTTCTTGACTCTAAACTGAATTGGAAGTTTACTCCAGTAAATGAATTCACTTGTTCATCCACTGAAACTTGAACGGAATCAACCACAAAATCATCGGCTGTTTTGACGGATATAGATATTTGATTCCCTCTTGTGAAATTTTGATTCTGAGTAGGGCTCTCAATATTTGTTGCTTTCCTTATTCGAGGAGAAGTGGGGCTTTTTGCCTCATCCTTGCTATCACCACAAGAAATTAACAATAGCATAACGCAAATCACATAGCATAATCTGATCATAGCATAAAGTTATAAGATACCTTTAAAATACGGTGATATTATGATGAAGAATCTGGATGACTTGTCCGCATCAATATGGGAACTGTCAATCCTTGATAGAGAACTGAACAAACCACTACAATATACGTCATCGTAACAATGACGTCTTTTCCTTGAAAATCTGTCAAAGATAGAGACAAGGCTATGGGTAGCCCACCTCGGA
The DNA here is from genome assembly GCA_039984955.1 of Marinobacter alexandrii. NCBI lineage: Bacteria > Pseudomonadati > Pseudomonadota > Gammaproteobacteria > Pseudomonadales > Marinobacteraceae > Marinobacter > Marinobacter alexandrii. Next base: position 1,201,177 of record JBDWTN010000007.1, on the reverse strand, counting down.
GTGCACCCCAGGTCAGTACAGATATGGTATTTGGAGCAAAATCCTTTTTTACAGACATCAATTTAATGGGCACAAAAACACTTGTCCATCTTCCAAAAAGGACAATACAAACGGCAAAAAATCCTGCAGCTAAGACATCCAATCTAAGATCTAACACTAACATCTCCAATCCGATAAGCACAAAAAGCATAGCACTAAAGGTCTCTTCTAATAATTTCCAGAACTTAAATACATAATCTCCTGCAGCTCCAGCTACATGAGTGCTCTTTCCTTCGTTTCCAACTACAAGCCCCATAACCACGGCTGCTTGCTTAGATGAAACATGAATAAAGTCTGCAAGTTGAGATCCAGCCATTACTAAAGCGAGTGTAATAAGTACTTCTACCTCAACTGCATCATTGTCAACATATTTAAGAAGTCGATAGCCAATATATCCCAGGAGGAGTCCAATGAAAATACCTCCTCCAATATCTGCAACGACAATATAGGTCGTCTCAAAAAATGAAAGTGTATGATCATCGCCAGCATGAGCAATGTCTAGAAGCGTAAGAGCAAGAACCACAGCTATCCCGTCATTAAAGAGAGATTCACCGGCTATTTTTATTTCTAATTCTTTCGATAGGTTAAACCTCGCAATGGTTTTAGTTACAGCAATTGGGTCGGTAGGTGAAATCAAAGCGCCAAAAACGAGGCAATACAGATATTCAAGATGAATGCTCATAGCATCGAGCATGAAATAGACACCAGTTCCAATCACAATCGTGGAGATAAGCACGCCTACAATTGCCAAGATAAGCACCGAACTCCTTTGACTACTTAATTTCCTAAAATCAATATTGAGTGCTCCTGAGAAGAGCATAAAGCTTAGGACGACCTGATACAGGACTTCTTCAAATTCATACTCCTTCACATGTTCTGCAAGATGTAGCTCAGGAAATACATTTCCGATAATAAGTACCAAAAATGAAAGCACAAGAGCCATGATCATCAATCCGATTGATGAAGGTAGCTTCAGGTAAAAAGTGTTTATAAAAATAAACGCTCCTGAAAGGAAGATAAACAAGGCGATAATGTCGAGAATACTCACTTCCGTGTAATTTAAAAGGTGATCTTACGCAATATTAATTCTAAAAAATTAACAGTACGAACATTAATACAAGCGTTTGAGAGTAACTTTTAGTATAAAATCATTTATACGATCACATCATATCAAATGAATAAATACTTTCTAATTTGGTACTTCTTTTAGTACCAGCCCCATTTCAATGGGTTTTTGGGTGGGTTATACCTTTCTAAAAGGCTGATTTACAGTAACGAAGATAACTTTTTTTATATTTTTTAGCAAAAAATGAATATTAGTGAAAGAAGATATAAATAGGAAATTAAAAAGGTTGGATGATGATACAGAGAAAATTTTTGAATCTATTGAAGATTTATCGGAAGATCAACTGAAGAATCAGACATATGGCTGGAGTCTCGTTCAGGTGATGTCTCATTTGAATGAAGCAGAAAAAGCTTCCTTAAAGTACATGCAAAAGAAAGTTCAGGCAGGGGATAAGATGCAAAACTCAAGAATGGGTAATAAAGTTAGAATGTGGTTGACCAATTTAGGACTTAAAAGTTCATTGAAGTGGGGAGCTCCATCGTATATTTCCAATCCACCTGAGTATGACCTGAACGAAATAAAGGAGCAATGGGCTGATACAAGAAAGGCCATTCATTCTTTTGTAGAAGAATACCCGGATAAATGGCTCGAGAAACTAGTGTACAAGCATCCCATGGCTGGAAGACAAAACCTTAATGGTGCCGTAGACTCATTCGTTTACCATCAGATTCACCATATCCATCAAATTAAACGTATTAGGAAAAAAATGAATAGTTGATGCTTCAAATCAAGGGATTAAAACATTCATACGATGCAAAACGAGATATATCGTATCCTGATTGGGAAGTAAATCAAGGAAATCATTCGATCATTCTTGGGAATTCTGGTTGCGGAAAAACAACACTTCTTCATTTGATTGGAGGTTTAATGCCTCCCAAGTCGGGACTTTTGCAGGTTGCGGGACAAGACTTAGCTTCATTTTCAAATGCTAAACTTGATCGATTTAGAGGGGAGAACATTGGAATTGTATTTCAGAAACCTCATTTAGTGCGCTCTCTTTCAGTGAAAGAAAATCTCATGCTATCACAATATCTGGGGAAAAAGAAGACGGATGCTAAAAGAGTTGAACAGGTGTTAAATCATCTAGGCATTCAGGAATTATCAAACCGAAAAATACATGAGATCAGTCAGGGTCAAGCTCAGCGAGTTTCGATCGCAAGAGCCGTGATCAATTCTCCGAAGCTTTTACTAGCGGATGAACCTACTGCAAGTCTTGATGATGAGAATTGCCAGAAGGTGATTGATCTCTTGAAGTCGCAAGCAGAGGAAACAGGAGCAACATTGATTGTGGCGACTCATGACCATCGCGTGAAAAGTGAATTTCAAAATCAGCTGCCGTTATGAACCTATTTTCACTGAGTATCAAAAATGTATTAGCTAAGCCTTTAAGTTCACTCTTAAGTGTTCTTCTGTTCGGTTTTGGAGTAGCCATTATTGTCTCCATACTATTAACAAGTACTTTTCTTAAGAATGAGATCAGCAAAAATGCACAAGGAATTGATTTAGTGGTTGGTGCAAAGGGAAGCCCGCTGCAGATCATATTAGCTAGTATTTTCCATATAGATTTTCCTACTGGGAATATTTCGCTAGAGGATGCGAACAATCTTACAAGAAATCGGCTGGTTAAATCTGCTATTCCCCTTTCATTGGGCGATAGTTATCAAGGCTACCGTATAGTAGGAACAGCAAAAGCATATGCAGATCTTTATGGATCTTCATTAGCCGAAGGCAATTGGTTTTCTTCCGAAATGACTGCCACGGTCGGCTCAGCTGTTGCGCAAAATTTAGGAATTTCAATTGGCGATGAACTTGAAAGTGCGCATGGACTTTCTGAAGGAGCCGGAGGGCATGAAGAACACCCATTTAAGGTAGTGGGGATCATGAATCCTACGGGTTCAGTCATGGATCAGTTGATATTGGTATCGATCCAAAGTGTATGGGAAGTGCATGGAGAGCACGAGGAGCACAATCATGAGGATGGAAGTAATGCCCATGAACCGATTTTGCTAGACCGTTTAGGTATTGAAGTCACAAAGGAGCAACTGGCTAACGAAGACATTACTTCTTTGCTCCTAAAGTATCGGTCGCCTATGGCTGCAGTCCAGTTACCACGTATCGTAAATGGAACGAGCAATTTGCAGGCAGCATCACCGCCCTATGAAACTGCTCGTCTCTTCAATATTATAGGTGTGGGAGTTGATGTGGTGAATATTCTCGGCTTGGTAATCATCATACTCAGTGCCACGAGTGTTTTTATCGCGCTGATAAATTCATTGAAAGAGCGGAAGTATGAACTAGCAATTATGCGATCAATGGGAGCTAGCCAAGCCAAGATTTTCATGCTTATCCTTACTGAAGGTATTGTTTTGACCATCATAGGGAGTTTTTTTGGTTTTGGAATGGCACACCTGGGTTTTGGAATATTGACCGGATCAATGGAGCAAATACAAACCAGTGGAATGTTTTTTGTGTTTGATGAATACTATGTGATGCTGGGTAGCTTAACGGTAGGTATTTTTGCCTCGATCATTCCGGCATTTCTTGCGTATAAGTCAGATATATCAGAAACGTTATCTAAAGCATAACAAGGAAAAGTAGTATACAGATGAAACAAAGCTTAATTCTTCTAGCATTCTTTATCTCCTTTGGAGCTCTCGCACAGTACACCAATTCAGGTAAAAACTGGGAAACACTGGCAGATGTGAAGTATGAGAAATCTCAAGATGAATATGGAGAAATCTATGTTCCGAAATTTGGAGATGATGTACAAAAAATGAACGGAAAGATGGTTTCTCTTAAAGGATTTATCATTCCATTTGAAGGAATGTTTGAACCTAAACACATCATTATATCTTCCTTACCGATCGCTGCTTGTTTCTTTTGTGGAGGAAGTGGTCCGGAAACAGTGGCGGAAGCTTATTTGAAAGAAGAAGTGAAGTACACAGCAAAACCAGTAACAGTAATTGGAAAATTGGTACTTAATGATACAGATATTGACCAACTAATGTATGTCCTTAAAGACGCTGAAATAAAATTTGATTAAGATGAAATACCTGACACTCCTATTCCTTTTAATTGTGGCTTGTGGCCCGACCAAAGAAGATGAAATCCAAGCATTGAAAGATGAGGTGATTGGCGTTCACGATGAAGTGATGCCAAAAATGAGTGAATTAAGATATGCAAGAAAGAGCCTGATAGCTCAAGCAGATTCATTGGTGGAATCAGATTCAATAAAAGCAGAAATGCTGAAGTCTCTAGCAAACGATATTGGAGAGGCTAACGAAAGCATGATGCAATGGATGAGAAACTTCAAACCTGATTTTGAAGGCACTGATGAAGAGGTAATGCAGTACTTTGAAGATCAGAAAAAATCCGTTCAAAAGGTAAAAGAAGATATGTTAAGCTCTCTGGCAAAAGGAGAGGAAATGCTGGAGGACTAATAATTTCTGACATTAAAATAAGAAAGAGACACTCTTTTATCTATCCTTCTTGCGAAGGAGGCACGACTAAAGCAATCTCATCGTAACATTGTACGGAGTGATAGCTTTGGTTTCAAATTCATCATTTAAGAACGTTTAGTTAAGCACCTAATGATCTCTCCCTCATGGAGGGAGGTAGAGGGAGGATATAAGAAAAAACGCTTAACTAAACGACATAGATTCATTAGTTAAGATTGCCTCGCCAAGCTCCCATTGAGGTTCTTTATGTGTCACTCATTCATTAGATCATACACTTCATCCTCTAAAATCGACTGTTTATTCATTGGATGGCATTTTTAATAATGCCTTGACTTTCGATCATTATCTTTGATCGTTGACTATCACTTTATAAGAATACATCATTATTCAGTTTATAATTTTCATATTATGCCTATCAAACAACTCTTCTTTTTAGGAGCAGTATTTCTATCCATTTATTCATTCGGTCAAGATTGGATTCTTGATTCATCTGCTGAAGGTTCTTATATGAGCAACAACGCTGGGGGTTCATTATGGATTAGAAACCCTTCAGATCCAAATAGTCCGGCCTTGATTTATTTAGCTGGTCAAAATTCCAATAGAGGTTTACAGATAGGAAGAGAAGATGGCAATCATAAGATTCTTCTTAATGGAAATGTTGGTATAGGTACTACCAGTCCATCATTTAAGTTAACCGTTGATGGTGAGGTTGGTATTGTAAAAGATTATCCATACTTACAACTAAATTCTACTTCATGGAACGCCGGCTCTTTCATACAAACAGGAGTTACTACAGCAGCTCAGCCCAATGGTGATTATATGGTTATACATAATCCTTCATCTAAAGGATTTAATTTTCGACAGGGCTCTTATCATGCTTTGACTATTCTTCCCTCGGGTAATATTGGAGTTGGCAACACCAGCCCGCAGTTCAAATTCACCGTTGATGGTGAGATTGGTATTGTAAAAGATTATCCATATCTGCAATTAAACTCTACTTCATGGAACGGCGGCTCTTTCATACAAACAGGAGTTACTACAGCAGCTCAGCCCAATGGTGATTATATGGTTATACATAATCCTTCATCTAAAGGATTTAATTTCCGACAAGGTTCATACAATGCCATGACTATTCATCCAAGTGGTAAACTTGGAATAGGCACCACCAATCCCGATTCGAAACTCACTGTAGCAGGCAATATTCACGCGCAAGAAGTAAAAGTGACTATCGACGCTGGAACAGGGCCAGATTATGTATTCGAACCAGATTATGACCTTCGCTCACTCGAAGAAACAGCAGCTTACATCAAAGCAAACAAGCACTTACCAGAAGTACCTTCTGCCTCAGAAATGGAAGCCAATGGAGTACAACTTGGGGAAATGAATATGTTGTTACTGAAGAAAATTGAAGAGCTGACGCTTTATGTGATAGAATTGAAGAAGGAGAATGAAGAGCAAAATGAGATCATAAAAAGTCAAGAAGAATCTATCAATAAAATCAAGAACAAATAATATGAGAAGTTTCTATCTATTATCACTCATTGCTGTTTCATTTTTGTCTCATGGGCAGTCAACTTACCTAGAACGCTCCTCTCCGCAGGCTGCTGCCGCTCAACTATTCTTTTTTGATCGAACGTCTAATGGGGTGACTGAGAGAAACTGGAAAATTGCAACCTTACCTCCTAGTACCAATGCAACTGGCGACAAAATCATGATTGAACTATTTGGAGGAAGTCATGGATCTTCTAGCACGTTTCAGCAAGTCATACATATGGGTAACAGAGGCGGATTCAATGGTTACCTTAGAAGTTCTTATGGTGAGCCCTATGCATCGGTGAGAGTTAGAGCTTACCAGCAAGCTGATGGGAGTATTGATGTGTTTTTATCGCTTTTATCTAATGGTTGGAAAGGAGGAAGTGTCAGAATATATGAAGGTTCTGGTATTGTTGCCAGTAGACCGTCCATCTACGAAAATCCAATAAATATTGGGGCCAATCCTGCAGGGACACTTGTATTTGATTCATACACTGCAACACCAGGATTGGTCATTAAGAATGATGGAAAAGTAATTATAGGTTCACAGCCATCTCCCAGATTCGACAATTCATTAAGTAGTTATGTCTTAGAGTCCTCTCATTTTTATGGACACACAAACTCTCAAATAATGTATGTAGGTGAGGCTGGCAATACCGTGTCTGTAAGAGGTAAATTGGGCATAGGCACAACATCCCCAGACGATAAATTGACCGTACAGGGTAATTTGAATGTTGGCGGGACAACCAATGGCACAATAAAGGCACGACACTTGACAGGCAAAAGTCACACAAGTTCAGATTATGGAGATCTTTATCTCCAATATCATACGACACACCCCGTAAGAATCGGCACATCAACGAATCCAGCTCCATTATTTGTTCAAGGAAACGTTGGCATAGGCACCTCCGACCCGGACTCCAAACTCACTGTAGCCGGCAATATTCACGCGCAAGAAGTAAAAGTGACTATCGACGCTGGAACAGGGCCAGATTATGTATTCGAACCCGATTACGACCTTCGTTCACTCGAAGAAACAGAAGCATACATCCAAGCAAACAAGCACTTACCAGAAGTACCTTCTGCCTCAGAAATGGAAGCCAATGGAGTACAACTTGGGGAAATGAATATGTTGTTATTAAAGAAAGTAGAAGAACTCACCTTATATCTCATCCAGAACAATAAAGAAAAGGAAGAACTGAACCAACAGCTAAAGGCAAATAGCCAAAGCCAGCAAAAAATGATTGAGGAGTTGACCTTGCATTTGATTAAACAACAAGCTATTAATAAAGAACTTATTCTAAGACTCGAGAAACTGGAGAAATAAAATTTAATACGATGAAAAAGACACTCTACATACTCTGTCTACTTTTTTCCATTGCACAGTTGCGTGGACAAAATATAGTTTATGACTACCAAGGAGACTTTAATGAAGCAAGTACAAGCTTTGGATTGAAAATTTCACATAGTTCTTCGGCAGCAGGGCATACTCATCATGGTGAGTATCTCATAAACCTAAGCTCTAGAGGTGGTAGCGAACTATATCATTTCAGACTAAACTCAGAGTATAATTCCACTTACAGCTTTCATTTAGAAAGGCTTTCAGGTAACATTCTGAGCAATGACAACATATTGGTCACCAACAGTTTCACAGAGTTCAATATGGAGATCAGATTCCATGGTCCACAAAATGACTGGCACAGAATTACCATACATGAAATATCACCTCCAAGAGGTAATAGACCTTTCTTCATCAAGATAGATCAAGTAGATTTTGCAACCGCAGGAACTCAGATTTCCACTTTGGGTATTGCCAGAAAACAGAATGAGTTTAATGCTCAAAATGCTATTGATATTGGATATAATAGACATAGTGAAAGTTCACCTTACGGATTAAATATTAATGCGCCTACAAATACGAATGGAAGTGGCTATGATTTAAGTACTTATACAAACCTTCAACTAGTTACTCGTGCTTGGAGTGGAAGTCATGCCATCCTATTCAATTCGTTTGCAAGTAAACAAATGGTTCCGGGTGGCTTAAGTACAGTAGGCAACACCAAATTTGCCAACAATGTAGGTGGACATATTTCTGGGGCAGGAGCCATTATGTTTTTTGGGAATGGAGGAAATATGGATTTTCTAGTATCTCAAACATCTACGGGGCAAGGTGATAATATCAATTGGGGATCACCAAAGATGAGAATAAAAAGGAATGGCAATATAGGAATAGGCACCAGCAACCCCGACTCCAAACTCACGGTCAAAGGAAACATCCACGCTGAAGAAGTAAAAGTAGACCTCTCCGTTCCTGGACCTGATTATGTATTCGAACCTGAGTACGACCTAAGGTCTCTCGAAGAAACAGCGGCTTACATCCAAGCAAACAAGCATCTTCCAGAAGTGCCTTCTGCCAAAGAGATGGAAGCCAATGGTGTACAGCTTGGAGAGATGAATATGTTGTTGCTGAAAAAGATTGAAGAGTTGACCTTGCATTTGATTAAACAACAAGCCATAAATAAAGAACTTATTCATAGAATCGAAAAACTTGAAAAGAAATGAAAAAAATTATCTTCACATCTATTCTAATATCTGCTAGTATTCTATCACCTTCTGGTCAACAATTTTCTGGCACTGGAATTACAATAGGAGGAACAAGCAATTGGCATTGGAGGATTTACAGAGCTGGAAACGGATCTTTGAATCAAAGCTTGCTGTTTGCTAGTACCGGAAGCTCTACTACTGAAAACGTAAGAGCTCGACTTACTCAGTGGGGAGGATTAAGTCTAGGGACAACCAACATTTCTGGTACGGAATACCTATCTGTGGGAGGTGATGCTCGAATAAATGGAAACCTTGACAACAAAGGAAATTTGTACTTAAATAACCAAGCTAACCAAGCTGGCCTTCTTGTGGTTTTTGATAATGAAACACAGAACAATGGTGCAGATGTCGAACTAAAAATCAGTACAAATTCAGGAGCTCCTACCGTAGACTGGTTCGTGAAAAACTGGGCTGGATCATATTCTTTCAATAGAGGTGCAAATGATGGAAGTGGTGGTACAGATAGAAGACAACTTTTCCGAATTCAAACAGATGGTAATATAGTTGTTCCTGAAGGAGATGCCATCATAGATGGAACTGTCTATTCAGAAGAGGTGAAAGTAGATGTAATTGATGTTCCAGACTATGTATTCGAACCCGATTACAACCTCAAGTCACTTGAAGAAACAGAAGCATACATCAAAGCAAACAAGCACCTTCCAGAAGTACCTTCTGCCAAAGAATGGAAGCCAATGGTGTACAGCTCGGGGAGATGAATATGCTGTTGTTGAAAAAGATTGAGGAGTTGACATTGTATCAAATAGAACAGAACAAAGTGATTAAAGAAAAAAATGAGCAAATCTTCTCGTTAGATCAGCGGTTGAAACGATTGGAAAAACTCATCGAGAATAATGAATAAAATGTTTGTAACTATGGGAATGGTGAGTTGACTAAAGAAATTAATTTTGATGAACGAATGATAAAATAAGGCAATTGCAATCTTTATATTTGAAAATATGACCTGCTAACGAAATGATCATAAACAAAAAAATATTTTTAGCGCTTTTAGCGCTTTCAGTAGGAATAGCTAACGGATATGCACAAAAAGTGCAATACGTAACAGAGCAAAATATCACTTCCCTCAGTGGAAACAGGACGATTACAGACAGCTACTATTTCACAAAGAGTATAACTATCACAGCTACTGCGGGCAGCTCTGTCACGATTAGTCCGGTTGGAGGAGCTAAATTTATCTCACACCTTCCAACAAACCCACCACCTTCTCCAAACGAAAATTATGTGAGAGTAGAAGTTCCAAAAGTGCCTGTTAGCTCAGAAGAAGCACTAACACTACTGGGGGCAGATGATAAAACAGTTACTTATACCTATTCTGACGGATTAGGTCGACCGTTGATGACTACAGTGGCTGAAGCAGGACCAAATTACGAAGATTTAGTGCAACCCAATTATTACAACAGTGCTACTGGGGTCGCTGACCAATCGTATCTCCCGTTTACTTCTAATTCAAGCAATTCTGGAGAATTTATCAATAATGCTCATGGCTTGACAAATAGTTATTATCAAAATCCCCCCAATGGCATAGTTCAAGATTTTACTCCTTATGCTGAAGTCAAATTGGAAGACTCTCCACTCAGTAGGACAGAATCTCAAATGGGTACCGGTAGTGATTGGCGAAACATAGAGTTTCCTGAAAACAACCGAGACAGTGATTTAGATTATTTTCTAAACGATGGTTCCAATGTGGTTCCTAGATGGGAATTAAACAGTAGTGGAAATCCAGTAAGGAATGTGAATCATCCGAATTATACACTTCAGATCGTCGAGTCTGAAAATGAAGAAGGCATTAAAACACAATCCATTACGGATAGTAGAGGCAGAAACATCGCATCAAGAACATGGTATGATGACAGTGGGACAGCCCGATGGATTACCACTTATTACATCTATGACGCTTTCAATAGATTGCGATTCATCTTTCCTCCAGCAATCGCCAATAATACGACGATTACAAGCGCGCAACTTGAAAACTACGCCTTTGAGTATCGATATGATTACAGAGGTAGGACGATCTATGAAAAAAATCCAGGAATTTTAGAAATACTCTATGTCTATGACAATAGAAATAGATTGGTGTATTCGCAAGACGCTGAACAGAGAAACGATAATCAATGGATTTTCAGAAAGTACGATCGATACAATCGATTAATCATGACAGGGATATATAATTCCAGTGCAGCACAAAGTATACTTGAAACACAGGTATGGAGTGCCACAGGAACAGAACTGTATGAAATTGAAGACGATAGTCCAGAAGGATACACAAGCACCCAAAGTTTTCCTAAAAACTCCCTTGAAATCCAAAATATCACGTATTTCGACAATTACAATTACCGAAATAACACAAACTGGGATACCGATATAGATATTTTTCAATATGGTGGAATAAATCCATTTTTGTTCAGTGGTACATCAGGTATCAATGTTAACAATGTCAATCATGATGCTGTCAAAGGCCTGACCACTGGAAGCAAAGTCAAAGTTATTGGACTTAATCAATGGCTGAATACAGTTATCTATTATGATGATGAATATCGTGCAGTGCAAGTTGTTTCTGAAAATCACCTCGGATCAATAGATCGTATCACCAATCAATTAAATGACTACACGGGAGTTTTAGAAAAAATGAAACTCGATCATGAGCGATTTGGCAGTACACTTTCAGTCCTTAGTGAATACGAATATGATCATGAGTTTAGGTTGCTACGATCTTGGCAGCAGATCAACAATGATCCCAAAGTGCTGGTAGCGGACTATCAGTATAATGCACTGGGACAATTGATTGAGAAAAACCTACATTCAACAAACAATGGAAGTTCGTTCTTACAGTCAGTAGATTATCGATACAACATTAGGGGTTGGCTGAATAGTATCAATAATGACCGACTTTCAGAATCTGAATCGAAAGCTCAACCCGATATCTTTGGGGCAAACTTGTACTATACAAGACCTCCTTCAGTTAATGGATCCCGAGAAAATAGATACGATGGAAGAATGGCCGTATTCAGTTGGGATGCAGACAATCTACAGGGAACAGCATTTAACAGACCCGCTACAGAATACATATATGATGACTTAGGTCGATTAGATGAGACTGACTATGGCGCAGATGGAGTATGGGTTAGCGGTGCTCCAAATGAAGATCACAATGAAATTAATGTTGGTTACGATGATCAGGGAAATATCAAATCAATGGAACGTAAATCGGAGGGTACTACGGTTGATAATTTGACCTACACATACCAGGATAATAACACCTCCAATAAGCTCCAAAAAGTAGCCGATAATGCCGGTGATCCAGAAGGTTTCAATGATCGCATTCCTGCAAGTATGCCCAACGAGTATGAATACGATGATAATGGGAATCTTACGCGTGATCAGCATAAGGCAATGTCCATTGAATATAATTACTTGCAAATGCCATCTGCCGTAATATTCGATGATGGTAGAAGAATAGATTATACATATGATGCTACCGGTAACCGACTGTATAAGACCGTCACCTTCTCTGATGGAAAAACGGAGCGCATGGATTATGTAGGTCTGATTGAATACTTAAACAATGACATTTATCAGATTTTCACAGATGAAGGGAGAGTTTTTAAACAAAATGACCAATACTTTTACGAATACTTCATCACCGATCATCAAGGGAATAACCGTGTAGCATTTGGAATTCTGCCAAAACGAAATGTGTACAAAGCAAATATGGAAAGTGGTGTCAGTGATGGTGAATTTGCTTTCCCTTCACCAGACCCAAGAATGTCTGGAGAGAATAAAACCTCTGGAGGTAGTCACAGTGCCATATTAAATGGTGCCACAAATCCGCTAGGCCCTGCCAAAGTACTGAGTATTTCACCAAACGATGAAGTAGAGCTTGAAGTGTGGGCTAAGTACAGTTCCTCAGTCACCTGGAATAACCAGTCCATTAATAATATTGTAAGTCTAGTAGGAACTTCCTTTGGAGGAGCCAGTGCCGGAACTGGTGCTGAGAGTGCTTCCAGCAGTCTGAATAGTGCCTTAGGTAACCCGGGTACTACACTGTTTACCGGAGATGCCAACCCTAATGATCAACCAGAAGCCTATTTACAATATCTATTTTTTGATGATACGTATACGTATATTCCTGCAAAATCTGGTTTTGTCTCTGTTTCTTCGTTAGCTGATGGTGCTTGGGAAAGAGTAGTAGCTCCTAAGATTACCTTTGGATCAAACGATTCAGGTTACTTGTTTATTTATGTAGCCAATGAGACTAACCAAAATTCAAATGTTTATTTCGATGATCTAAAAATCATCCATGAAAGCCCTACCGCCGAGTTTAAAGTAAGTCAGATCAATGAATACTATCCGTTTGGTTTGCTTACCACGAACAGCTGGCGAAATCCGAATTTCGAAGACCCAGGAATGCTGTACCAGTCATACTATGCGACTTACGATAGTCTTACGGAATACAACGACTTCTTTTTACGAAACTATGATCCGGCCATTGGACGTTGGATGCAAAATGATCCATATGGTCAGTTCGCTTCTCCATATTTAGCTATGAGTAATAATCCGCACTTTCATGTAGACCCTGATGGTGGATGGGATCCGTTTGGAAACGCGATCAAGAATTGGTTGGGACAAAAAGCTACTGAATACATTGCTGGAGGTATTTATTCTGCTTTTGAAGGGAATAGCACATGGTACGATCCCAATTCATGGTCAAGAAATGCCAATATTGCATCTAATTTTGGAGCTACAGCTGTTGGAGCTATCGCTTCTATGTACGATGTGAGCGTAAAAGTTTTTAAGCGTCCAGAAGCCAATAGTGGGTCTCCTCAAGATAGAGCATGGAATAATAATCGTCTTGGGGTTAACATTGGGATTACCAGAAAAGATAGAATAGACCTTGGGGAATTAGGTGATGGACTTGTGTCAAGCGCCACTAATCTGGCTGATTGTGATGATTGTTTCTTCCTTAACGATGGAAATGCTCAATGGAGTGGTAGATTTTATGCATATCAAGATCATCTATATGATGATCGGTATGGTGTTAAGTTTCATTCTGTAAATGCTGGAATTCTCAAAGGGAGAAATAAATACACTAAACTTAATTTTATTCAAACTGTAGTTACTAACCAAAATAGGGGGTATCCTTTTAATCAAGTAGACCAGCAGTTTATAGATTCCAAACCCGGTCATGATGGTTTTGTTTATCGCAACGGGAATGGGCCATTTGATGGACCTGTAAACTCAAATAGGGAGGGATTTGACATTGCAATGTCAGATGCCCCAACAGGCGTAGATTCTGATTTTTTTGTAGAGTGGACAGCCGAGACGTCCATAGTTGGACTTAGAAATGGAAAATGGGAACGAATATCAACTGTCTCTTGGGGGTATAGGATTCCGAGCACTGCAAATAGAGCACTTCCTATCCCTCCTATAATTCGCAATTCACCAAGTCAATTCCACTTAAATGCAATAAGTAGTAGATAATGGAAAAATATTTCATTTATATATTAATAATGGGTCTTATTGGATGCTCAAAACCGAAAGAGAATAATGTGGTAGTAGAATCTTTGACTATTTCCTCATCTCACTTAGATAATGACCTTATGTTTATTATTTCATCAAGCAAAGAAGTAAATACACCATACCTTCAATTAGATAGAGATCTGGAGATATTCAGACCAGTTCTGTACAATAATGATACTATTGGAAAGGTATTTAACAACACTTACTGGTTTAGGGTAGATACTTCAATATTAATTGAAATGTATGATAAAGCATTTCAATTAGCTGATTTTGACCAATCCAAGATTGGTATACCAATAGAAATAACTAAAAGTGATGGTACAAGAGAAGTTAAAATCATATTATCTGAAATTGAATTGGAATCATTCTTAGATCAATCAATCTGTTCCTTAGCAAAATATGAAAAAAGTGAAGTGATTTTGTACTTTTTATTAGAAACAATAAGAGTAAGATCTTTTAATTGAAGCAACCTAATATTTTAAAACATAGATTGAAATGATAGACTTTGAAATTAACAACCTCATTTTAAACCAAGTATTAAGGGTTGCTTTAATCTTAATCAATGTTAGTTTGTTTGCACAAACTCCTCCCTCTCCAAATTCTATGGGATTGGTAAGGCAGTCTAGTACCCCTGTTAATCTATATGCAGGAGTACCCCAAATTGGCGTTCCTCTTTACTCACTCCCCCATCACAATGACCATAGCATTCAGGTTGGACTCAGCTATCATGCTGGGGGGCATAAAGTGCAAGATGTTGCTGGGCCTATAGGATTAGGTTGGAATTTATCAGCCGGCGGAAAGATCACAAGGGTAGTGAGAGGATTACCTGATAATGGGAACACCATTTTATATCCAAATACTACGCAAGAGTATAAAGATGTTGCTAACGGTATCAAGGATAGTGAATACGACATATACTATTTCTCTTTTCCTGGAGGTGGAGGTCAATTCATTTACTCACCTACGTATAACCAAGGTTATACTATCCCCTCTTCCAACTTGGAAATTAAGTTTGAAACCATTGGCTACCCACAGCCTGATGGCTCATACAACGTCGAAGACGTTTGGATAATCACTGACGAAGGAGGCAATGAATATCATTTTGGTAATGTAGGTACAGTCAAAAATGCCAATGAAATAACGATTTCAAACGGTATGGAAGATGGAGAATATAAGCCGGAGAACGAAAAAGCCTATGTATCTACTTGGAACCTTGCAAAAATTGATTATTACAATTCATCTCATGATGTAGATTTCAGTTATGTGAGCGGTTCAAGTTATTCATATGAATACTTTAATGCAGCGGCTCAGATAAATTGGAATGATCCTAGTGATCAATGGGAAGCTGAGCAACGCAATACAAAAATTACCATTAGTCAACCTTCTTATATAAGTTCTATATCAACCTTAAAAGGGACTATTCAATTTTCCTGGAGCTCAAGTCGATTAGACATTGGCAATAGATATTTAACAGGTATAGCAGTAAAAGAACCAGGAAATTCCATAGTAATGTCCCTTGACTTTGAACATGAATATTTCGACTCAAGAAATTCAATCATGTTTGCCAGTAGCGATATACCCAATGATGTTCCGGATGGCGGAAAAGCTTATACTCTTACCAACTGGACTGGATTGAGTGATGGCAGAAATAGATATAGACTGGCGCTAAGGAAAATAAATAAGAATGGTTACTTATATAGAAGTTTTGAGTATTCCAGTGATATTGACGAACCAACAAATGCAAACGGAGAAGAAGTGAATTATTACAGTCTTCCTCCAAGGGATGGCTACAATTTTGACTATCTAGGATTTGCCAATGCTCCTCGCAGAAGGCTTTCAGATCCACTCATTACAGCTCCCGGAGCTGCAAGAGCTCTAAGAGATGAACGGTTCCCCTTTATTAGAGGTAGAGCAACAGCTTATAATGGAGCAGTATATCATAATGCTGCGATAGTGACGGGTGTAGAGAGAGATCCCTCAGAGACAACAAGCATGGCCAATACACTCAATGCCATTAACTACCCAAATGGTGGAAAGACTATCTATAATTACGAATCCAATAAAGACAATTCAGGGAATAGTATTGGTGGTATCAGAGTATCAAGTATTGTAAGTGATTATGGAGGTAAGGAAACTACAACGACCTATAATTATTTTGATCCTAAGTTAACTGCTAAGAAAGTTTATGGTATGACCATGTATGCATCGAAGCAAATAACCAGTATTGATTGCAATGGTTCAGGTGGCGGCATTTTTAACAATGGTGATTGCTCTGTTACATATTCTGATGCTGACATTATTAGGCTTACTCAAGGAATTGGTGAATATGAATTTGGGAGTTCTTTTGTAAATTCTACTAATCTTGGATATGTTTTTGATTTATCAGGTGGTCATTTAGGATATTCGAAAGTAGAGGTAACAAGAAATGGATATGGTAAAGAAGAATATGTTTTCTATAATCCATCAGATAATCCAGATGTAGCACCGGAAACAGAGATTGTCGGCAGCAATGATTTTGTAATTAGTGGAGGTTACCAAGGCCCTCCATACACACCAGTCACTACCAGGTTTTTTGAAAGAGGAATGATTAAATCTTATGCCAACTATAAACTTTTACCCAACAGCAGCTATCAAAAACAAAGTGAAATTTCATACGATTTTTATACATCAGAAGATGTTTTTCCCATATACAATTTTCCTAGTCATAAAGTGTTTTTTACTTCTACCATAAGTGGATATACGAAACCTGGAGGATTTTGGGGTACGTTAGAGTCCTTTCTTTTTGGAAGCGGACAACCTGTACCAATAATTGATGAGGTCTTCATAGTAGGTAAATATTTAAACTATTTAGTGCCAATAAAGCAAAAAAGAATTACTGCTAAATATTATCACTCAAATGAGATCAATTATGCTCAAAGCGTCGAAGTATTCAACTATAATAGTACCAATTCGTTGTATCCTTCTTCGGTAGTCCAAACCAATTCGGATGGTACTCAATCGAAAACTGAAAGGAAATATGTATTTGATGTCGCACCTATGAATCAACCTTCAAGCCCTTCCAGTGAAGTCGATGCGCTTTGGAAGATGCGACAAGATAATTTACTGGGTTATCCAGTAGAAACCATAAATCTTTTCAAGGAGACAAGCACATGGAATATCCTTTCTGGACAATATACTGAATATGACAAGTACACGACTCCAAGCTCAGCTCGACCATTCAAAACATATGGTTTTACAGCAACGTCTCCAATACTAGAAAGTAATTTTAATGAGGCTTCTTCTTCTGGTAATAATATCACAAAAGACAGTAGATACGAACCCTTATCTGAACTAATGTATGACAATGATGGTGCAATATCTCGTTCCTATGATCTTATTTCTGGACAATACACGGACTATGAATATGATGCTAGGGGCTATCTGAATAAAGTCGAATATGATCCATTGAATGACCCAAATAGAAAAACCACCTATACCACTAAACCACTTGTCGGTATAGAGTCAGAGACAGATATGAACAACAAATCGGTATCCTACGAATACGACTCACGCAATCGTCTGAGTCTCACTAGAGATGAGGATAGTAACATTGTGGGACGGTATAGGTACAACTATGCCAATGAAAACAATGAACTTACAGGTACGATACAAATAAACGGCTCCAACCTTCTTGGGAGTACACAAAATATACGAGTGGTAGGATTGAATGCTTATGGCCCAACAGAAATCAAATGGTTTGACTCCAATGGTAACCTACTAAGTACCAATTCGTCCTTTAATTACAGTTTCTCAGGTACAGGTAGTAAATCGGTAAGATTAGTACTCTTAAACCCAGAATATGAACCTAAAACAATCTATGGTTCTAAAACATTCTATAATGAGTGGAGTCTCAACTCTGTCTTAGGTGATGGAACTATCTGTAGTGATGGAGATGTAATACAGCCAATAGACGGAGGTAATCAAACACTCAGTGATGAATTCTATTCTATTTCTGTTAACTCAGGAGGAACTACGTGCGGTGTTTTATCAGGAAGTTATAGCTACCAATGGCAACATAACAAGTATGGGGGATGGGTTAACTTTGGGGGAAACTCTTCTATTGTAGAACTCCCCACTACTCTAAGAACAATCGGATCGTTTGGAATAAGAGTTAGAGTAAGCAGCAATTGTGGTTTAAAAACATCTGGGGTAAAGACAATTGATGTTGAATATTGCCCAGATGGGGATGATGGAGACAATGGTGGTGGTGGCACTGGATCAGGATCATGGAGTGTATCAATGAACCCTACATACGATGAAATATGTTATAATGGCAGTCCATCTAGTGCGTCTTTCCAAGCAAATGTAAATGGTACATTCTCTTGCTCTGGATTAAACTACACTTATTCATGGTCTCTTAAGTACGGTAGCGGAAGTTACTCTCCTTTGTTGGGTGGTGGATCACAAAAAACTGTTACTCGCTCTATGCTTCAAAATTTAAACTCTTCTATATATGGTAATTACACCCTTAGAGTGCAAGTAACAGACAATTGTTCTTCAGGGAGTGCTACCAAGACATCTACCTCGACTATTGTGGTTCCTTTGGATTGCAGCAGTGGTATTGAATAGTTTCCTATTCACCTCTTCATTACAAATAAGGAACGACTGAAGCAATCTCCTATTACATGATTTTATAGGGTTTGTAGACGTTAACAGAGTATTACAAGCTCAAAAAGCAGAAGATCATTAAAAAGCTTGGATATATGAAGTTCAGTTTTCTCGCCCTTGTTTGATGTTGTCACCAACAAGAAACTACACTAAATAAACACACTGTAGTCACTCAAGAAAGAATGATGAATATCTCCTCCTTCATAAAAAGAAGCAGAGTCTTTGGTCAGAAGACTAATAAGGGGGTAAAAATCAAGTAGAAGCCACTCAAGCGGCCTTTGAAACCATAAATGAAGATTGGAATGATTTTGCAGAGTTTTGAATCAAATAGGAAAATATGTCGTATTTTGTATAAAACAGTTTAGTCATGGAATACACAAATAGAATTGTAACAAACCCAGATGTGATGCTTGGGAAGCCAGTTATTAAAGGCACTAGAATAACTGTTGAAATTGTGTTGAGAAAACTGTCTGAAGGAATGACAATTGACCAATTAATATCTTCCTATAGTCATCTATCCAAGGATGATGTCTATGCCGTCTTAGCGTATGCTTCTGATTTAATTGCAAATGAGGAAATCATTATTCCACATGCTTCTTCGCCCTTGTTGGTGTTGTCACCAACAAGTAAACACTAAGAATAGTTGGTCACAAGACCAACTATGGCAAGATTCCAGACTTAGTTAGTTTGAGAGTGCTTTGATTCCCTGCCTTTGCCGGCAGGCGGGCTCGCGGATGACGTAAGGGGTCAGACCTTACTCCTCACATTCCGTAACCCATTTCTCTACATCTCTTACTCCGATCAGACCTCCTTCATTGCCCCACGCGTTGCTGATGAAGGTAAGTACTTCTGCTACTTCCAGGTTGGTAATGGGGTTTCCAGGCATCATCTGATTGTAGGTCACACCATTCACTACTTTCGCCCTTGTTGGTGTTGTCACCAACAAGTAAACACTAAGAATAGTTGGTCACAAGACCAACTATGGCAAGATTCCAGACTTAGTTAGTTTGAGAGTGCTTTGATTCCCTGCCTTTGCCGGCAGGCAGGCTCGCGGATGACGTAAGGGGTCAGACCTTACTCCTCACACTCAGTAACCCACTTCTCTACATCTCTTACTCCGATCAGACCTCCTTCATTGCCCCACGCATTGCTAATGAATGTGAGCACTTCCGCTATCTCAAGATTTGTGATGGGATTGCCAGGCATCATCTGATTGTAGGTTACACCATTAACCACTATTTCCTTGCTTTGACCATTTTTAATAATGCAGGCTGCCCTAGGGAGATTTTCCAGAAGATAATCTGATCCGGCCAGTGGAGGGTAAAGCGATGCAAGCCCTTTACCATCTTGTTGATGGCAGTTCGTACAATAGGTAGCGTAGATCTTAGCTCCTTGAATTTGGTACTGCTTCAATCTGATTTGATCTCTTGATGAAAGAGTCGACTCCTCTTTTGTTTCAGATGCACCACCACATGCAAGTGTGACAACTGCAATCACAACAAATAGTGCCCTTTTAAGCTTATTCATACTCTTTCAATAATTTATCAATATCGTTCATCAGTACATCTACTTGCTCGGGAACTGTTCCATCATAAAATCCTCTGATTCTTCTGTCCTTATCTACAAGAAGGAAAGCGCCGGAATGCACAAAACCTCCTGGAGCATTTGAATCTTCATCAGCTAAAGAGATGTAGCTTTTTTCTGCAAGATCATAAATGTAATCCTGATCTCCTGTTACAAACTTCCATTTATCCGAGCTTACTCCCAGTCTGTCAGCATAATCTTTTAAGAGTCCCACAGTATCATAGGTAGGGTCAATGGTATGGGATAAGATCATCACCTTATCATTATCTTCAAACTTGCTATAGACTCTTAGCATTTGGGCTTTCATTTTCGGGCAGATGGTGGGGCATGATGTGAAGAAAAAATCAGCCACATATAACTTGTTATTAAAGGTTTCATTTGTCACTGTACTGCTATCCTGATCAACCAATTCGAAATCTTGAATGGTATGATAAATAGTATCATTTTCTTCGTATATCGTATTACCCAAATAAGGGAGTGAGTCGGAAGAAGACTTTTGATCACAAGCGATCAGGAGAATGAAAGGAATGAGTAACTTTTTCATGTGTATTATCTGTTGTTCAATGGCAACATGCGGTTCCCCGCCGGGAAATTCGTATAATTACTATTAACCCACTGAGAAGGTGGTTGTCTAATTATACTTATTTCATCATTTATTTCTAACAATTTTATAAAGTTTTATTGCAAGCATGAGAACTACTGCAAAGCTAATAAGGCCAACCGTACCCCATATCCAACTGAGCTCATTCTTTAATACAATGAGGAAAACTACAGCAAAAAGAATCAACGTTGCACCCTCATTGAAAATCCTTAATTGCATGGAAGAATACCTCGCTTCGCCTCTTTGAAGTTGCTTAAATATAGCATGACATCCAAGATGGTAGAGAACTAAAAGTAGTACAAAACCTAGCTTAATATGCATAAAAGGCATCTTTAGCCATGCTGGCTGAGAAATTAAAAGGGATGTACCGAGAATGATTGTTATGATAGCTGAAGGCCAGGTGATGATGTGCCAAAGCTTTCTACTCATGACTGCCAGCTGCTCAGAAAGAATAGATTTTTCTGGTTCCTTTTTTCCTAATGCTTCCGTATGATAGATGAATAATCTTACGATATAAAACAATCCAGCAAACCAGGTTATTACGAATATGATGTGCAGAGCTTTGAGATATAAATAATCCATCGGTGGAGCTTTTTAGTTATAATTGTTGTTAACCGTGGTTGTTTGCAAATTTGCATCAAATCCTGACATCACAGATTATGAGCGACGAAAGAAATCTTTGGTATTTTGAAGACACAGACTTATTCGAAGTTTTGTGCCCTAAGAAGACGCCTTACTTAGAAGAAAAGCACATTCCGGGAGTGTATAAAAAAGATGACTTCATCTACTTTCAAGATCAATCCTCTGAAAATATTTACATGGTTTCCAATGGACGTGTGAAGATAGGAACATATGGGCCAGATGGTAAAGAAATTGTAAAGGCCATTTTGACTCGAGGAGAGGTCTTTGGTGAATTGGCATTGGCTGGAGAAGATAAGCGCCAAGATTTTGCTCAGTCGATGGATAATGACACACATGTGTGTTCGATGACGATTGAAGACCTGCAAAACCTTATGGTAGATAATGCAGAGCTTAATTTGAAAATATTGAAGATTGTTGGCTTCCGATTGAGAAAGATGGAACGCAAGATTGAATCATTGGTATTTAAAGATGCTCGTACCCGAATCGTGGATTTCTTAAAAGAGATGGCTATGGAGAAGGGGCAGAAGGTCGGTTTTGAAACCATGATTAAGAACCACCTTATCCATAAAGACATAGCGAGTTTGACTGGAACATCACGGCAAACCGTGACTACTGTGATGAATGAATTGCGCGAAAAAAACCTAATCAACTTTGATAGAAGAAGGATTTTGATCCGAGACCTAGAAAAACTCGTCTAAAATATCTCGAAGAGATCAACAATTTATCACAAAACGTGAATTGTCTTTTAGTTGACCGTCCTTTTGGACTGGTTCTACGTTCTTTGATGAAAATTGAAAAACATGCGTACCATTTTATTTACATTTCTCGTAACAGGGTTCCTTCTCAGCTCAGCTCAGAACAACCTTCAGAACTACACACCTTCCATACTCTTCGGTAAGGGAGATTGGGAATTTAAAAGTTTCCAAAACCTTTATACACAGGCAAAGTCTTTCGATGCAGATGGAGGCAAGGTGGACAATGGTGTAAGGGATAATTTCTTTACTTCTATCAATCAGTTTTTATATGGAGTTAATGACCAAATAAATGTTGGATTTGATGTTTGGGTAAAGCACTCGAATACTCAGCAAGCAGGATTAAGTTCTCAAACTGGGATAACAGGATTTGGACCTAAAATTAAAATAGCGCCTTTAAAGTCCGTTCCACGTCTGTCCCTTCAAAGCACACTATTGTTCAATTTGGTAGATGAACCTGAAGGAAGTGCGAATAAATATTTTCTGGAAACAGACGCTACTCTATGGCTAAATCAAATTTTCTTTGATGTTCCATTGAATGAAAAATCTCAGCTATTCTTTCAGCAAGCTTTTTGGTATCGATTTGTGAATGATGGGTCATTCGCGGGTAATAATTTTCTTCAAACACAGACAAGTGTTTTCTATAGTTATTTCCCAACATCCAGATGGACAATCTATGGTATGACAGAATACTTCCCTACTCATTATAATTCTGCTGATGATGTTGAAAAAGCTGAAGCGTTTTTCTCGTACTTTGTTCAGTCAGGAGTGGGTACAAAATATCAATTGATTCCGAATCTCATCGAACTTGAATTCCTTTATACCAATTTTTGGTTAGGTAGTGAAGGTCAGGGAGCAGGAGAAACTATAAATTTGGGTATCCGAGTGATACGCCAATAGTGAAGAGATTATTAATTGTAACATATATCTTATCAATTGCTTCTATTTCCTATTCCCAGGAAATAGAAGCAATTCGTTTTGAAGGGCTAAAGAAAACCAAGCCATCATATATCAGTCAATTCATTTCTATCCAGAAAGGAGATCCATTAGACTCTACAGAAATTATAGAGGTAAAACAACGTCTTGCAAATCTTGAGATGTTTTCGGATGTTCAGTTTGAAGTTCAAGAGCTGAATCAGGGAGTTGAATTAGTTTATGTTTTTCAAGAATTATACACGTTACTTCCCATCTTCAGTTTTGGAGGAATAGAAGAGAATTTCTGGGTTCAGGTAGGAGCTTCAGAAGCTAATCTTGGCGGAAAGGGAAACAAGCTGACTGCCTACTACCAATATTATGATCGTAATTCCTTCGCCACTCACCTTACGTTTGATAGGATCAGACAGTCACAGTGGGGAGCCAATGTTAATCTGATAAAGTGGTCAACATTGGAACCACTTTTCTTTTCAGGGCAAACGGTGGAATATGAATATGATAATTACACGCTAGGTGCTAATGTTATCAGATATCTAAATTTCACTGACAGGATTGAGTTTGGTGGTGCTTTCTTTACGGAAGACTACCGAAAATTTACGGAAGGAGATTTTGAAGGAGCCCCGGAAAAAGTCACTAAGAATAAACTTTTAGGCAAAGCGACATTTATTTGGAACAGGGTTAATTACCATTTTTTTTATCTCGATGGACTACATAATCAGCTCAACATTCAGACCGTTCAATCACTTGATAATGACCCTGCTTTTTACATCGCGTTTAATGATGTGAAATATTTTAAAAGAAGTGGGAAAAGGGGAAACCTTGCTACCCGACTTAGGTTAGGTCTAAGTACCAATGAGGAGAGCCCCTTTGCGCCATTTGTCCTTGATAGCTACCTAAATATACGAGGGGTTGGCAACCGAGTGGATAGAGGTACCGGAGCAATTATATGGAATACTGAATATAGGAGAACCCTAAGAGATCGAGAGAAGATAGCTGTTCAGGGTGTACTTTTTTCTGACTTGGGATCATGGAGAAATCCAGGTGGAAATTTTTCTGATTTTGCTGAATCACAGAATTTTGTGCTTTTTGCAGGAGGTGGTTTTCGTCTGATTCATAAAAAAATCTACAATGCTATTCTGCGTGTAGATTATGGGTTCAACCTACAAGAGCCAAGCATTAATGGATTTGTGCTTGGCATAGGTCAATACTTTTAATCAAAGATTTTGTAACCTTATTTTTTCGTTTTAGTATATTACTTACATTTACGAAATTAATATTTCAAAAAATGAAAGGAACAAATCTTGGCGAATTTGAGGAGCTCGTACTACTAACCGTAGGCATATTGTATGACAATGCCTACAGTGTTGCCATCCAGCGAGAGTTGAACAAGCAGACCGATAGAAAGGTCAGCATCAGTTCGGTGCACGCGGCAGTTTATCGTCTGGAAGAAAAAGGACTATTGAATTCCAGGATGGGTGAGATGTCGAGTGAAAGAGGAGGAAAGCGCAAACGCCTTTTTACGATCTCACAAGCTGGGAAAGTGGCTTTGGAGACAGCAAATGAGCTTCGAAACAGAATGAGAAATCAAATACCCAAAATCGCACTGGAAAACTTAAGATGAGTTACACCCCGCCAAAACTTCCATTAAAAATCTTTAGATGGTTCTGCTCTGATGAGAAGCTTGAAGAACTTGAAGGAGACCTTTTTGAAGTTTATAATGAATTTATCACTGAAAGTGGAATTCGTTTCTCGAAGATATTTTATTGGTGGATCGTTATCAGAAGTTTCAGATCATATGCATTAAAAAGGACTAAAATGAATAATACTAGAGTTAACACATCACTTACTTTCTTGGAACATAACCTGATTATCGCCTGGCGGAATTTGCTTAAGAATAAAGGAACAACAGCAATCAATATTCTAGGTCTTGCCATAGGTGTAGGAGCTTTTCTGGCTATTTTGAGTATTGTCAGGTTTGAAATAAGCTTCAATACACAGATTCCCGATGAGGATAGGATTTATCGCATTTACACATCATACTCAGGATCATTCACAGCCATTAATAAGGGAGCTTCAATACCCGTAGGACCATACGTTGAAGAAACTTTTTCAGGATTGGATGCAGTTGCTTATTTCCATACTTATCGTGCAGCAGTAGATATCCCGGAGGCATCAGGTAAGACAAAAGAATTTGAATCGCAAGGTAGTTTTGTGATTGCCAGCCCCTCATTTTTTAAAGCTATTGATCAATATGAATGGCTCGCAGGTTCACCTGAAAAATCTGTAGGGGAACCTTTTCAAGTAGTATTAACGACAGATCAAGCACTCAAATACTTTGGAAACATTGATTGGCTGGATATGGTGGGTAAAGAAGTAATCTATCGCGACTCACTAAACCTCTTTGTATCGGGTATTGTCGAACTTCCCGACTATAATACTGACTTTGATTTTACTGATTTTATTTCCTATGCTACTATAGACAAGTCATGGCTGAAAGATGATTTTACTGGGGACTGGGGGAGTACAAATAGTTCTTCCCAATTATGGGTCAAGACATCTAATAATGTAGGAAAAGTTGATCTAATGCTTCAACTTGATGAGCTAAGCAAACATGTTTCAGACCAGCAAGAAAATAAAGACTATTATCAGAACTTTAAGTTACAGGAACTTGCTGAGATTCATTTTGATCCTGAAATTGGCATTTTTAATAATAGCAGGAGTGCAGCTCACATGCCTACCTTGACGATATTGAGTGTCATAGCTTTTGCTATTCTGCTAATTGCGATTTTTAACTTTGTGAATTTAGAAACTGCGCAATCAACAGCTAAATCGAAAGAAGTTGGGGTGAGAAAAGTTCTGGGAAGTCCGAAACACAAGCTTGTTGGTAGATTCTTAACCGAAAGTACTTTAGTCTCATTTTTTGCTGTATTACTTGCTATCCCTATTGCTCATTATGGCTTTATTTTCTTTGAAGAATTCATTCCAGAAGGTACAACACTGGAATACGATAGCCCTGTATTTTGGCTAGCTCTTGTCATCTTAACACTAACTGTGGGAATAATTGCAGGGATATATCCTTCGTGGATCATTTCATCTTTTCAACCGATAAAAGCCTTACGCTCTGGATCAAGTTCAAAGAACCCTGGAGGATCACTTATTAGAAAAGCGCTGATCTTGTTTCAATTCCTTTTTTCTCAACTGCTGATAGTAGGTACGATAGCAATCACCTGGCAAATATCTTTCATGCTTGACAAAGATTTGGGCTTCAAGGAAGATGGGGTGATATACTTCTACACGCCATATTATGAGCAATACAGCAAGTCAAAATTGATCTTGAATCAAATAGATGAGATGCCTGAGATCAGAGAATATGCTCTTCAGAGTACACCACCTGTACAGAGTGGCTATTCTACATCCACTGTTAAATATCAAAGCTCCGAAGGAGAGATTGTGATCAATCCTCATATCAAGTCGGGAGATACAACATACTTAAGGTTCTATGACATAGAATTGCTGGTAGGTAGAAATTTGCTACCCAATGACACTCTGCCTGAGCTATTGATCAATGAAACTTTTATGCATGAGTTAGGATTTGACCATCCTCGAGAAGCCTTAGGAACCCAGTTTGAGTATAACAATGCGGATCATACTGTTGTCGGAATTCTAGAGGATTTCCATTTCAGATCTCTACATAATCCAATTGAGCCTATGCTTTATCGCTATCGAGAAAAATCGAGATGTTTTGCACTTAAAGTGAAAGTAGGTCAAATCGAACAAACAATAAATGAACTAACAGATACGTGGGGAGATATCTATCCGAACTATCCATTGACTGTCTATTTCATGGATGAAACCATCGAGCAATTTTATCAAACTGAGAGGAGAACATCAAAGCTGGCTTCCACCGCAACTGCAACTGCTATCTTGATTTCTTGTTTGGGGTTATTTGGATTGATTTCCTTTACCATCGTACAAAAGTCAAAAGAGTTGGGAATCAGAAAAGTGCTGGGAGCATCTATCCTTCAAATTGGTACCATCCTTAGTAAAGAATTCATTTTATTGATTATTGTGGCATTCGTGGTTTCCACGCCAATTTCTTATTATATCATTAATATATGGATGGAGGATTTTGCCTATCAAACAGAGATATCTTGGTGGATTTATGTTCTTGGAGGTTTGGTTTCAGTAGTTATCGCTCTCGCCTCTATAGGAGTGAAAGTCTGGAGAGCTTCTGGAGCGAACCCAATTGATTCTTTGAGATATGAATAAAGAAGAGGTCTAGTAAGCCTCTTCTTCACCGTCTATTTGAGCATCAGCGCCAAGGTTTTCCCAATCCATATCTGTTTCTTTTAGATCCGCTAACGTATCGATATCACTAAGTGTTGGAAGTTGATGTACGGAGAGTTCTAGCTCTTCTGCTTCGTTTAGCAATTCTTTTAAAACAGAGTCAGTGCTGTATTCTTTATTTTGGAATAATTGAGGAAGGTATTCACTCATACCTAGCAGATAGTAACCTCCGTCTTTGGCTGGTCCAACGACCAGGTCGTTTTCATCTAGCATTTCAAAAGCCTTTTTGATTATTTTAGAATTGAGATCATAGCAGTCACTACCTATGATGACCACTTTGTTATGTGAATCGAAAGCCTCATCAAAAGCGGTAGACATTTTCTCTCCCAGAGTCATCCCCTTTTGTACGTTCAATTCGTAATTTCCGGTATCCCAGATGTCTTCTATCTCTACATATTCAGAATAGTAAACAGCCTTGTTTACTTCAATCTTCTGTGTGATTTTGTTCGTGTGATTCACCAGTTCCATGTAGACATCTAAGGCCTTATCTATTCCAATATCCTTAGCCAGACGGGTTTTTACCATGCCTGGAATCAGGTTTTTCACGAAAATCATTAATAATCTATCAGTCATATACTTTTATTCCTTTGTAAAGCCATTGTCCCCATGACTTGTTATATGTATGTACACTATCAGTTGCCAGATTGTTTGATCCAATCACATCATATCCTTGATTTTTCCAATCAAAAATACCTCCGTAGAGATTTTTCACATTCTTGAATCCGGCTTTTTGAAGTTTTTCTCCAACTCTTTCACTTCTATACCCCACAGAACAGTAAACGATAACCTCTTGGTCTTTAGGAATATCCTTGACCTGATCTATTTCAAAGTCGTCATAATCAACAAATCGTGCTCCTGAGATATGACTTATATTATACTCTTGTTCTGCCCGAGTATCTAAGATTACAACATTATTAAGTTTTGATTTCAACGAATCCGATTTAATTAGAGGGACCGTCTTTTTATAAAGACTTTCCATTTTTTGATCAAATGTTTTTTGCCCACACGAAGCGAAGGAAGAAACAAGTAAAATGATGAATGGAGGTAGGTATTTTTTCATAACCTATTTTTTATTCGTATTTCAGTTAGCAAAACTAAACCTGTTATTGAATATTCGATAACAACTATGAACATAGGAAGTTCAAAACCTTCTTTAGTATATCCAACATAAGTCAAAAATATCATGGCTGACCAGATAATTGGGTACCAGTAACCGGACAATACCCCAAAGACAACCAAAGGGAGAATATACCATGGATGGACTGTGGTGGCAAGTAAAAGGTATGTCGTTAGAATGAATAAAAGAGTCTTGGGCACTGACCATTTTTTTATTAATCCAAAGACAGAAATACTTAGTATGCTCAATATTGAAAAAATAGAAAGCAAGGGCCCGATTAAGGCAATATTATTATACCCGTAGATCCAGTGGCCTATTTCACGAGCAATAAAGTAAAGGCTTGCATTAAACTCAAACGACCGAAAGTAGAGGTCTAGGCTTTCCTGCATCCCATCGATAAAAGATTGGTTTAGCATTGGGAGAAGTGTCAATATCCCTATTAATCCTCCAAGAATAGCAGCACTCCATTTTTTTTCTTTTATCCCCTTTAGGAAGAAAAAGGGAAGAAAGATAAGAGGGAGTAGTTTGGTTCCTATTGCTAAGCCCAATCCAATGCCAGAAAGTGTTTTTTTATTTTTCTCATAAGCATAAACGCCTAGTAAAAGAAAAAAGATGACTAACCCTTCAAAGTGTAAATTTCCAACAAATTCAAGAATGACTAATGGGTTGAGGAAGTACCAGAAAGCAAGGTTTTCTGATTTCCCGTAGTGCTTGAGTAGTTGCTTCAAGAGAATAAACGATCCAATATCAGCACCATACAAAATGAGCCGAATTATGTTTGCTGATACCAACCAATCTCCATTCCCAATAACGGCACTCAACCAAAAAATGAATTGGTTAAGTGGTGGGTAGATCGTGAAGTAGTTTGGTGAATTGAGCCGATTGAATAGCTCTTTGCTAACCTCGGGAATTCCTTGGCTTAAATAATAACCGGGCAGTTCTGCGAATGGATGAATGCCATTTTTTAATAATGTCCCATCCCAGATAAAACGATATAAGTCATCAGAAAGGATAGGGAGACTCAGGAAGAAAAGGAAGCGAATAATTACCCCAGAAGCTAAGAGTAGGTTTGAGTTTTTCGGCCTTAACAGAATAAATACGTAGCTAATAAATGCACTGGAATAAGCAAATAGGAGGGGCATTGTTTCATGCCTTTCTATCCAATTACTGATGGATAAAAGAGCAAGAAAAAAGACTAAAAAAAAAGTATAATAGCCAGTCTTGTTCTGAATAGGCATTTTGGGTGTGAATTTTTTAGCCTTGGTACTTCATCGGTTTTACCGACAAAATAAATACATAAGCAAAACCAATCGCTAGCATTCCATGGAAAAGTAAAAGACCATAATCTTCTAATTTGAATCCTGAAAAAATTCCATAGATGAAATAGATGGATAACAGCCCTTCCATAAATGTGACGGGGGTTAGCACTTTATTCAAATATTGATTTCCTTTCCAAGAGTCACCTTTTGACTGGACATTGAATTTAGGAGTTCTTACAAACGGTGTTTTAATTCCTAGATATCCTTCCACAACTGCAATGGAGTTGTGAAGAGCCATGCCCATTGAAAAGGCCAGAAACATAGGGAAATTGCGAATAAAATAACGAAAAGTATACTCTGGATGTGTGGCTTTTGCTGCAACCCAATAGAAGAACCCCATGGCTAAAAAACCAATAATGAAAATACTTCCCAAGTCAAATACTAGCGCTAAATCTGGATTATACTCTTTGATATAAAGCATAGGTATACTCAATACTGCAGCAATTAGAAGTAGCAAAAAGACGGAGCTATTGAGCAAATGAAATACGGCTCTTATTTTATGATTCCAGCCTATGTTAGAGGTCAATACTTTCCCTAATGTTTTTCGTGCAGTTTCAGCTGCCCCTTTGTTCCATCGATATTGCTGTGATTTTACGGCAGGAATAAGAACTGGTAGCTCTGCAGGAGATTCTATTTCTTCTTTATAGACAAATTTCCACCCTTTCAATTGAGCCCTGTAGCTTAAGTCGAGATCCTCTGTGATGGTATCATACTGCCAACCTCCGGCATCTTTTATACATTCTTTGCGCCATACTCCGGCGGTACCATTGAAGTTTATGAAGCTTCCAGCATGCTCTCTACCTTTTTGTTCTACAGTAAAATGAGCATCCAACCAAAATGCTTGAATCTTAGTAAGTGAGCCATAGTCTGTATTGAGGTGACTCCATTTGGTCTGAACCATGCCTACCTTCTCATTACTAAATTTTGTGAGCGTTCGAACAAGGAATTCAGGATTTGGAACAAAGTCAGCATCAAAAATTGCAATGAACTCACCTTTCGCTTTTTCCATGCCATAGGCTAGAGCTCCGGCTTTATATCCGATACGTTCTGGCCTTCTTACATGATGGATGTCCCAGCCTTTGGCGACATATTCAGTCACCTTATTTTCAATGATTTGTATTGTCTCATCATCGGAATCATCAAGCACCTGAATTTCCAATTTCTCTTTTGGGTAATCAATCTTAACCACAGCATCAATTAATCTTTCAACTACATAGCGTTCATTGAAAACGGGCAACTGAACCGTAACTACCGGATATTCTGAAAGTTCTTCAGTAGCTTCTTCTTTCTGTTTTCTGGCTTTCAAATAATGCCATGTAAGATTGAATTGACCCAAACTGAAAAGGCAAATGATCAACAACGTAACCCCATAAAGTACTATGACTAACCATTCCACCCTTATAGATATTTAAAAATTGTATAAATGATTTTATACCCGGCACCTATCGTTCCCTTTACCGTACCACTCACTTTTGAAACGCCGATTCTTTGTCTGTAGTCCACAGGAATATCTTTCGTATGCAAATTTAGCTTAGCAGCTTTTAATTGCATCTCTACTGTCCATCCATATGTTCGATCCTCCATGCTGATTTTAAGCAGACTTTCATAATCTATGGCTCTAAATGGACCTAGATCGGTATATTTTACTTGGTAAAAAAGTTTTATTAAAAAAGTAGCCAACCAATTTCCAAAGATTTGTTGAGGAGTCATGCTTCCTTTTTCTTTTTGGCCTAAGGCCCTGGAGCCAATAACCAAATTAACTTCATCTTCTATAATTGGTTTTACCAGATCGATCAATTGTTTTGGGTAGTCAGAATGATCACCATCCAGAAAAACGACGATATCTGGCTTGGTAGAAGATTCAGCAATGTGTGACATACCTTTTAGACAGGCGTTTCCGTATCCCCGTGCAGGTTCTTTAAGCGTTGTAGCTCCTCTGGATTTAGCTTGTTCGTATGTGTCATCTGTAGAGCCATTGTCTACTACAATAACCTCTGTGACCCACTCCTTAGGAATTTCATCAATGACCAAACCTACCGCATTCTGTTCATTGAATGCGGGAATGATTACTCGAATGTCTGGTCTATTCAAAGTGTGCCTCTTTTTGTGAGGCGCAAAGGTAATTTTATCAATGAACTAAAAATGACTTAATAGAGACACACACTATAATTTCTATTTATACTTTAGGGAAATGAATCATTATGAGGTCTTAGAGATAAGTGCTAATGCAAATCAAAGTGAGATTAAATCGGCATACAGGAGGCTTGTGAAAAGGTATCACCCAGACATTAACCCAGATCCTTTAGCTGCCCAAAGAATGATCCACATCAATGAGGCCTATGAGATTCTATCAGATACTACAACCAGAAACTTGTATGATCTTTTCCTTCAAGGCGTTCCAGTGAAAACCGTACTGAAAGAGACCACTCCAGAACAGAAATATAGGACAGAATATATCCGGAATAGGATAAGGGAACAGAGGAACAGGATGGAGCAACAATTTCTGTTTAAGCAACGATTCTATCGGTATTTCAGAATCCTAAATATCATATTTTTTGGCTTTGCCCTATTGCTTACTTTCGACTATTACTATTCGTTCACTGAATATACATATGAAACGGATGATGTGATATTAGGAAGGTATGAAACTTACATTCAAGTTGCTAAAGGAGGAAAGATTGCAACAGACCGATCGTTTTATAAAGACTATAAGGGAAGTGAAATGAATGGTGTTGTAATCAGACATTCTTCAATTTTGTACAGGCCACAAAAAGTACGATCAATTAATGGGAAAAGAGAATATTTTATTCATGGAACCATTTATTCTTTCAGGAATACATTTTCAGTAATCATTTTCATTTTTTCACTAGTCGTGATTGGAAACAAACGATACACTGACTTCCGTCTTAGTTGTGGCTTGCTTTCATTTATATGTTTTCTGTATATGTTTTTAATGCTAACTACTAGCTAGTAGTTGTCACTTCTCTTTTATAAAAACAAAGCCGATTGCTTTTTCTCCAGCCGAAATAACTACAGTGAGTTTATCACCATCAAGAGTGTATTCTATTTTCTTTGGAAAATCATGTTGAGGATTTTCACTCACAAACCCCATTTTGGATATGGATGTAATCTTAAAGTAAGTTGGTTCTGTATTGCTACTTACATCTGCCACGTAATAAAAATCAGTATCTTTTTTTACTAGGCTTAAATTTTCTACAAATGTGGTGTCGCGACCTTTCAGAGATATACCCTGGCCTTTGTATCCATTTTTTGCTTTCCCCCACACTTCAAATGCGCTCGTTCCTGGTTTTACATTTTGTCTTTCCCATTTTCCTTCAAGCCATTTAAAATCTTTCATGGATTGCCCGAATGATAATTGAGTATATGCCAACGCGATTATGAATGCAAATATTTTTCCCATCGTTTTTTCAGACAATGATATATTGACGTAGCAAACATGTATTGTAAAAAACCGACACTACTTCTTAAGAAAGAAGTTTGCTAGGTTTGCTTTATCAAAACCATAGGCTGAAGGCTCTTCGCCAGTAAATTCTTTGAAATTTTTGATGAAATGAGATTGATCAAAGTACCCTGATTGTAATGCTGTTTTCACCCAGGAATCTTTTTGCTCTTTCATCACTTCAAATATGTAATTGAACCGAATAATGCGAGAGTAGAATTTTGGAGTCAGGCCTACAACTTTTTTGAATAGACGCTCCACTTGCCTTGTACTAAGATTTATTTTTTGAGAAATTTCTTCGATTTCTATCATGCCATGGGAATCAAATATCATGGAAATGCATTTCCTGATTTTAGTTTGTTCGGAGATGTCTTTTAAATGATCTAGTAGCCAATTTTCTGCTAACTCAACTTTATCATTAATAGAGTAAGCAGCTTTTAACTTTTCAAGCTCTCCAACAGAGGTTAAATGATCAAGTGAAATTACCTGATCGGTATAATTTGATACTTCTTTGTGGAAGAGTTCGAAAAAGGCTGTAGGGTGTAGCTTAATTCCTATCATCTTTGAAATTCCAGTATTGCGAAGATGGAAGTATTTACTAATCTGACTCGAGAATAGAAAGGATGACTGAGACTCCCATGATCCTCTTAAGTTTATCTCATAAGGATCTCCATAATGGATGATTATTTCACTATAGCCATCTGGGATGATTTTTTGAGTTGATGAGGCATGATCAAGATCCTCAAAAATCCAGTATTCTTTCACCAAATCTTTTAATAGTCTTGCGGGCGGCCTGTTTTCAAATAGCATTCAAGAAAATTAGAAAAAATGTTTAACTATTTCATGATATATACGTATCATTGATATATCAATAATTAACAAATCAATAAAATGATTAAAACTTCATTATTCCTTCTTGGAATGAGCTTGTATGCAGTAGCTGTAGGACAGGCAGGATCAGACAAAGATTTTATTAAGAAAGCAATTGAGTCTTATGCTTCATCTGGTGATCAGCAAAATGTGAAAAACTTAAGTGATATTTTACACGATCAATACAGATTGGTTTGGTACGGAGGCAAGGACGACCCTTTTGTTGCAGATAAGTCAGCCTTTATTTCTCAATTTGAAAAGAAAGAGTGGGGTGGAGATAGCCGAAAAGTGACGATTAAATCCATTGAAGTATTTGATGATTCAAACGCTGTTGTCAAGGTTGTCCTTAATGGGAATCAAGCGCAAATGCGATCTTTTCTTTCGCTTATTAAGGTAGGTAGTGATTGGAAAATCATTGGAGAATTAGTTACTGCTACATTCAAGTAGCCAATCCTTAATGATTAACTTTCTGAAAAATTTGAAGTATGAGGGAAAAGGATAAGTCTTTGAATGAGGTGTATTTCTTTTGGATGGATCGGGCAATGAAAGCTCAACGAAAAGCTAAAAATCGATTCTTCAAAAAGCTTGGAGTAGATCTTACTTCTGATCAATGGATTATCCTGAAGCGATTGAGTGAGGTAGAAAATCAAACTCAGAAAGAACTGGCGGATGCAGTATCTAAGGATCCAGCTTCTATTACGCGTTCACTTGATATTTTGGAAAAGAATGGAATGATAGAAAGAAGAAGTGCAGACAGGAGGTCATTCATGGTTCTTTTAACTAAACAAGGACAAGGTCTGGTTGATAAAGTGATTCCTGAGGCGGTCATTTATCGTCAAAAGGGAATTAGTGGTCTCTCAGAAAAGGATATGAAAACCTTCAAAAAAGTACTAGATACTATTTATATCAATTTCAGTAGGGAATAATTTTTTTGAATTAAAAATGATATATCAATAATTGATAATGAAATATTTATTTATTTTTCTATTTGTGGCAACAAGTAGTCCATATAAAACACTGGAAGCAGAGGGCTTCAAGTTGGAATGGAGGCATATTGACGATCATGTTCAAGTAAACATTACAGCCCCATCCTTAGGATGGGTTGCTGTCGGTTTCACAGAAGGAACGGACATTGTAAATACGAATCTTATCCAAGGATATGTGAAAAATGGGGAGGTTCTGATACAAGATCAGTACGTTACTGGTTTCGGTGAACACCCTCCTGCGGAGGCTTTAGCTGTACCTAGCAGAATTTTCGATTTGAAAGGAAGCGAGAAAGAGGGGAACACTACCTTATCTTTTTGTATCTATAAAGACAAGGTTGATAAGCTTCACTATGACCTTTCGGAAGGAAGAGAAATCAACATTTGGCTTGCCTACAGTATTTCGGATGATTTGAACCACCATTCTAGAAAACGTATTCTACAAAAAGTAAGGCTTTAGCCTTACTTTTTTATTTCAAATCTAGAAATACGCCAACTGAATATGCAGGAGCTGCAAAAATATTTGAAGCGCTGAATACACTTGCTGTTGAAGCAGAGATGCCAATCTTTTCCGTAATGTATCCAGCTATTTCGTAGCTGTAAGCCATGTATTCAGTATTATTAGCGAATATGGTAGCTCCATCACTTGCAGCAGTTGATTCTGCACCGTTTTGGAATGATTCGACAACATCTAGTCTAACAATGGCCCAGATTTTATTATTCAGAAATCCTGCACCTACTTCAGCCCCTACTCTCATCTCATCAGAAAAATTTTGAGTTCGGTTATTAAATGCTGAGTAGACATTTGCGTAAGCATTTATGGAACTGATTTGGAAAGATTTACTTAGATCTAGGCGATAGATTTGATTGAATTCTCCATCACCAGTTTGCAGGCTTCCATCACTTCCTCCAGCATCTTCTCCGAAAGGTAATCCTAGCTGTAGAGTTCCTGCCAGTACAAATTTGCTGTTGGACTTAGTTATTCGATATTTGAAAGCAACGTCTGTGTCTCCAATTCCACTGATGGATTCAGTATCATTTGCAGATTTGCTATATGGGAGATTTACAATTCCAGTGAAACGATCAGTAAATCCATACTCAGCAAAAATGGAGGTATTGAAAATTCCTTCCTCAACAGAAGCAACACTGCTTCCATCGAACGTGAACTGTTTAGCTGCATCTATCCACCAGTGGGATACTTTATAGTATGCTTTTCCTTTTTGTTTGGTCCATCCGCCACCCGCGATACTTATGAAGGGTGCAAGGGCCATGCAGAATATGGCTAATAGTTTGATCTGAGATTGGCTGATTTTTTTCATTCGTATTCTGTTATCTCTATTGTTAGTAAACTATTTTCTGGATTAAATGTCTAAAAAAAATCCAACTTCGTATGACGGGTTTGCTAATACTTGACGCCCTGAAAAGGCAGTTCCAATTGCGGCCGTCACACCAAAATTTTCTTTGATTTTATATACAAGTTCTGGCATCAGCGATAAGTATTCAATGTTATTTCCGAATACTCCTTGATTCGCATTATCTGCTGA
Organism: Marinobacter alexandrii; assembly: GCA_039984955.1. Classification (NCBI taxonomy): domain Bacteria; kingdom Pseudomonadati; phylum Pseudomonadota; class Gammaproteobacteria; order Pseudomonadales; family Marinobacteraceae; genus Marinobacter; species Marinobacter alexandrii. The sequence goes on along the minus strand of JBDWTN010000007.1, from coordinate 1,164,083 downwards.
ATCTCCATTCATGAGCGATTCAACTCCGATTAGTCTTCCGATAAGAATGAATTTATTTAACGTAAGTCCAGCCTCGAAAGAGAATCTAAACTCATCGGAAAATCCCTTAGTTCGATTATTAATGGATACAGAGGCATTGGCATAAACAGGAACTGGGTAAAATGAATGACCAATATCCAGAGTCAGCATTTGGTTGAATTCACCATCTCCAGTCTGTAAGGTGCCTGTTTTTCCACCAGAAGCATCTCCTGTTGGTAGTCCAAACGTAACTTTCCCACTAAATACGGTTGGTCCTTTTTGGCTTATGGCAAACTTAAATCCAATGTTAATGTCCCCAATGGAGGAAACCTCATCCCCTTGAACAAAATCACCATTTCTTCTTTGCAAAGAGTTGAGTACCGATCTTGAAAAAAATGGAAAATATACCTCGGCAGTTATCTTGTCTGATAATCCATATTCGCCGTAAAGTGCTGTGTTGTAAAATGAAATACGAGGGTTGATGCTGATCAAATTTCCTTCAGGGTTAAAATATTGATCAGCGATAATGGTGTACTGGCTCAGTTTTAAATATGTTTTGCCTTTCTTTTTAGTCCATCCGCCACCAGCCAAGGCACAAATTGATAATGTTAGAAAAAGGCAAACTATAAATATTCTTCTCATAATATCTAGTTTTCAAAAGCACCAATGCCCAACCTTACATTAAACGGCTCGCACCAAATCATTAAAAAATCGAAGGTACTTGCTTCTACAGTATCATCAATCTGTGAGATGTTTATGGTTACTGTTCCAGCAGTACCAGCGTCTCCGAGATTAAGGCCATTACTTACGTTTCTATCTTGATTCGTTAAATAGAAGTAAGGCCCAGGTCCATCCGGTTTGTAGTTCTCAATCGTAAGAATTAAGTCTCCGTCTTCATTCTCACCTAATAAGAAATCTCCTTCTATATCATATCCTGTGCCTCTTAGTGAACCGCTTCTTGTAGATATTTCATCACCTTCTACTGTTACCTCTATGGAGGTATTGAATTTTCCGAAAGAAGCATCGATAATACTTGTTCCGCTTTTAACCGCCGTGACTAATCCATTTTGATCAACGGAAAGACCATCGGTAGAGGCCCAAGAGATCATAGCAGATTCATCTACTGTTCCGTCTGATTGGAGGTAGTCCGCCTCAAACTGAAACGAATTATTGACTGATAAAAATTGTGCAAAAGAAAGTAGTCTGACAGCTGGATCTACGGTTACGTCATCTGTGATGACTTCCAGATTGGTCGTTTGACCTATACCATCCACTATTAGAGAAATAGTAGTAGTACCTGCGCTTACAGCCTCAACAGTTCCATTGCTATCAATAGTAGCTACGCTTTCATTAGATGAAGACCATATAGCGGACTCTAGGTTGTTTGTCTTACCATCTATATCTATAAAATTAAACTTAAATGGAGAACTATTTCCTATCTGAACAACAGGTACTGACCCTGTTATTAGAAGAGATCCTCTAGAAGCTAACGTTTCCACAGTATGAGAATCATTGATTCCATTCGTAGCAACGTCTATTATCACAGTCCCTTCTGCATGTACTGTTGCGATATTCCCATTAAAGGACAAAATATTTTCGTCTGAACTCTCCCAAATTGCATCGGTTTCGATAGGTTCTCCAGTATCATCCGTATATATGGCACTTAAGATATAAGAACCTGAGACTCTAAAATCTATTTCGTTGATTGAGTTATCAATTCTAATAGTCGGGGGAAAGGGATCTTCTAAATCCGTTTGAATACACCCCACTAACCAAATGAGGATTAAAAATTTAAAAGCTTTCATGATTTATTTAGTAACAGATATACTATCGTTTCCTAGCAAAATTGGTTGGTTAATTCGCCCATCTTCTTCTCTGTTTTCGAGGTTAAGGACGCCTCGCGGACAAACTGCTGAACATATTCCACAACCGACACATGAAGAACGGACAATGTTTTGTCCTTTCTGTGCATATGCCCGGACATCAATCCCCATTTCACAGTAAGTTGAACAGTTACCACATGAAATACACTGACCTCCGTTTGTTGTGATTCTGAATTTTGACTTAAATCGTTGTACCAACCCAAGATATGCAGCAAGCGGACATCCAAACCTGCACCAGACGCGATTACCCATTAGTGGATAAAATCCCGTCCCCACAACTCCAGAGAAAATGGATCCGATCATAAAGCCATATACTGTGCGAATGTTTCCGCTAGAGAAGCTGAAGTTACTTCCATCAACGGGCATATACTTTGCGAAAACAGAAAATTCACTAAATATGACTCCAAGTGCGAAGAAACCAGAAATGCTGATTGCGGTATTTCTCACTTTCTTACCAGACATGGACGGAAACTTCTTTCTATGATATAAATAAAGTCCGGCACCTAATAGAATTACAGTTCCCATTACCGTCCATTTACTGAAGGAGATATAAAAATCTCCACCAAAGAAATTGTATAGAACTAACCCTGTCATAATAATGCCAAAAACGAGGACACCATGAATAATGAAACGCTCAATTTGCCATGCTTCTGTTGATTTATCTGATAGCTGTCTGAAGGGATCACCAGCAGTTTCGGCTAAACCACCACATCCGCAAACCCAAGAACAATACCATCTCTTCCCGAAGAAATAAACAAAGACTGGAACACCTACTACAAAAAGGGTGATGCCCCACACGAACATAAATATTCCGAGCCCACCAGATTGTGTTAGCGTATTGATATGCCATGCATCAAAAAAATCGTAATCCAACGGCCACATGTTTTTAAAATCGAAATATGGTTGATTAAGCTTTACCAATATTTCAGGGATTAGAAAAGCAACTGCTAGCTGGAAGAACATCACAGAGCACGTTCTGAAAATCTGATATTTACTATGACGATATTTGATAATCATGCGTACACCCATCACCAAAACAGCGAAGGTGTATAAGAATCCATATAGAAACCATTGACTTGAAGAAGCTGATGGATTAATCAATTTTTGAAGCGGGTCAACTATGATGATCCAATTGGTTATATAGGCGGGAAAGAAATAAAGGAATATGTAAAACCCAACCAAAAGAGCTCCTGTTAGCATTCCCATCCAACCGCGATTGTTGAGTGCATTATGGAAAATATGATTGTTCTTGATGCCAGCTGGACCTTGCAGTTTTATTTGGGGTAAAATGAACATCATTGCACCAATAGCACCTACTATATAAATCAAGAAGAAGACTAATAATTTATTCTCAGGCACAAAACCTCCTGCAGATGCCCTAGCCAATGATCCTGCATAATCATCGTAGATTACTTCATCCCACTTTTGTTCTGCTCTTGCTTTTTCATTCACTTGCTTTACTGCAGCATTAATTGAATTAACAAATGGAATGCTAAGTGAGTACTCTTTACCAAAAACGTCCGTCAGGGCAGGCTTTAAAATGTCTTGATGCTCACTCTTCACAATGGAACTGAAAGTATTCTCAGTAAGCGTGAAGGTTGACATAAAAAAACTACTCAGAAATAATCCGAGTGAAAATAGAAATAGAACAAGTCCTGTATATCTGATTGCTTTCATAATTCTTTATTTAACCACAGATGAATCAGAGGTAATACTCTGAGAGAACTGAGGCTCGTAATATTTATTTATTAGCCGTTTTAAACCATCCTTAACTCTGAATGAATTAAAGTTTATTAACAACCCTATTTTATTGTTTGATAATTTGAGATAAGTGAGAACCTGAGCAACATGAACATCAGTTAGAGCCTCGACTGATTTCAATTCTACGATTACTTTCTTCTCAACCAAAAGATCAACCCTATAACCGCACTCCATTTTTACACTTTTGTATAAAAGAGGCAATGGTTTCTCTTTTTCTACAAATAGCCCTTCTGATTGTAATTCATAGAACAAGCATTCTTGATATGCAGATTCAAGAAGACCAGGACCTAATTCTGTATGAACACAAATAGCGCATCCAATCACTTTTTCAGTAATTTCATTAATATTTAATTCTCTGTGTTCTCTGTTCACGACTCAGTTATCTTAGCGGTTAGTTCTATACGAATAGTTTTTCTAGGAATCCTTTTTTTCTGACGTTTACTTGCTTATCTGGAAATTCAGCGTTGAATTTCTGTTGAATTTCTCCTTCCCAATGTTTAAAAAATTCGGGATCGAAATTAGCTTCTGGGAGATTTGAAATAATATAATCAAGAGGCCTCTTTTCAGTTAACCATTTGTTCCATATTTCATGTCTATTTCTAATGCCGAAAAGATTTACTCCTTGAACTTCGAGACTATCTTTTTTATAAATGATTTTTATGCACTTCTCTTTGTCCACACATTCCCAATAAAAAGATCCAGAACCCTCCGGGCAACCAGGCAGTACAGTGCCATAATTCTGATATTCAATATCAAAAAATTTGGCCGAGTTAAACCAAACGCCTGGTTGATACTTAGTCTTATTACCAGTTACGGTTCGAGCAACCGTTTCACCCATCATTCTTCCTACATACCAAACCGCTTCGATTGGTCTGCGATGAGATGGTGGATTTTTCAATTGTGCACAATCACCTATAGCATAAACATCCGGAACACTTGTCTGTAGATTTTCGTCTACTAATATTCCTCTGTCTGTTTCAACTTTAGTTTCTTTTACTAAATCTAAATTGGGGTGAACGCCAACTGTCAATCCTACGAATTGACAATCAATGATTTCGCCGGATTTTGTTTTAATCCCCTTTACGCGCCCATTGCCATTATCTATGATTTCTTCTAGTTCAGTTTGCTGCCTTAAATCAATGCCATTTTTGGCTAAATGACCGTCAATAAGAGTTGCTTCTTCTTCAGGTAACATATTCCCCCAAAAATGCTCTTCACGTATGAGATACGTTACCGGGATATGTCTGGAATGAAGCATTTCGGCCATCTCCACACCTATCAAACCTCCGCCAAGAATTATCGCCTGTTTTACACCCGTGGTATTCTTCTCCATCAGCTCCAAATCTTGGTAGGAATAAAGCCCCTGTACACCATTGAGATCCTGTCCAGGCCACCCAAACTTGTTTGATTGACTTCCTGTAGCAAGAATTAGTTTATCATAAGCCATAGATTCAGATCCTTCAAATTGGATCTCTTTTTTGTCAAAATCAATTGATTTGACCCAGGCTTTTTTGAGGTCTATTCTATTTTTTTCCCAAAACCAATCTTCATAAGGCTTAGTATTTTCATACTTCATATGTCCCATGTAGATATACATAAGCGCTGTTCGAGAAAAGAAATGATCTGTCTCTCCTGATATAACCGTGATCTGGTCATCGGAGAGCTTGCGGACATGGCGTGCTGTTGTAATACCAGCTACTCCATTCCCAATAATGACAATTTTTTGCATTGAGTGAGATTATAAAAATCAATAATACGCTGATGAAGCGTCGACAGCTTTGAAGTTACTAAGAACCAATATCTATTGTCAAGCCATTGACATACTTTGATTATAAATACCCTTGGTAGTGAGCAGAAATATTTAGGCTTGTTATTTAAATTTTGAGATGTGCACTGTTAAAAAAAGTTAATAAAAGTAGTAAGTGAAATAATGAGCTAAACCTTGGGCAGGAGGATAGTTGATAATCTTTAATGGTGCTGTGGTGATAAATAGAGAATCTTTTCTTTGTAATAAATCTTGTTTGTCTAGTGGTTGACAAAAAAATATCGAAACCTTCTCAATCTAAATTCGGTTATTTACGTACCACATATTGGTGATTAGGTGAAATGGGTGAGTTGGCGTGCAAAGGCACGTTTCTATTCGGTTAGGTTAGGTTACGATTATCTCACCCGTAAAAGGGACCCACCCGGGTCCCTTTCTTTTTTTATATCAAAGTGTTTTTAGGGATATGTAAATAATCCTGCAAAGTGCCATCTTTAATTAGAGCTCTGGGTTTTCCAATCAACATTTCTTTCCCAAAGTCCATGCACCAAAATTGATCACACACTTGAGATGAAAGCTGAATTTCATGTGTTGAGATGAGAACTGATTTTCCCGAAATAGCAATTTTTTTTAAGAGTTGAAGTACTTCGATTTTGTTCTTTAAGTCCAAATGAGATGTAGGTTCGTCCAGAATAATCAAATCTGTATCTTGAGCTAGCGCTCTGGCAATCATCACTTTCTGAAGTTGTCCATCACTTAATTCAAATAATCGTTTTTTGACCAGATAGTTGATTTCCATTTGCGAAATGGATTGCTCGATAATCTCCTTATCTTCTTTTTTAAGATTTCCTAGCCATCCAGAGTAAGGATGACGACCAAGGGTAATTAGTTCTAAAACAGAAAGATTTAACGAATCTGGTTTGCCGGTGAGAACTACACTAATTTTTTGAGCGATTGATTTTTGGGAGATGGAGTGTATAGATTCGCTTGAAAGATATATTTCTCCTTCCAATAGGGGTTGAAGGCCAGAGATTGTTCGAATAAAGGTGGATTTGCCAACACCATTTTGACCTACCAGACCAACCAATTCTCCTGATTTTAACGCTAGATTAATATTTTTTGCTAGCCTTTTATTGGGACCGTACCCTATGCTTAATCGATCAACCTTCAGTAAATCCATTTAGAATTGATAGTTAAGATTTGATTTCTTTAAGATTAACCAGATAACAAAAGGAGCGCCAAAGAGAGAAGTCACTGCATTAATAGGAAGCGTTTCTTGAACACCAGGCAATTGCGCAATAATATCAAAAAGTGTTAGAGATATACCTCCCAGCAGAATTACTAATGGGGTAAGCAGAAGATGATTTCCAGTATTGAAGAGCATTCTAGCCATATGAGGAACAGCTAAACCAATGAATGCAATTGGACCACAAAATGCAGTAACTGTTCCCGCCAATATACTGGTATTGATGATTATCAACATTCTAGCTTGCTTCAAATTTAATCCCAATGACTCAGCATAATTTTCTCCCAACAGTAAGGCATTTAGTGATTTAGAGAGAATAAAGGATAAGATGAGTGAAAGTAAGATTATAGGCCCCATTACATCAAGCTCCATCCATGAAAGGCTTCCCAAGCTTCCAAAAGTCCAGATTACATAAGCTTGTATGTTTTCTGCCTGACTGAAATATTGTAGGATGCTTACTAAAGCACTTACAGCAGAGCCAAACATGAGCCCTATGATGAGTAATGAAACTCCTGATCTAATTCTAAAAGATGCAATTAGTACAACTGATAACACAAGGAATGAGCCAATCCCAGAAGCCCCAACCAGTAACCAGCTTCTTCCAATTCCAGACATGCCAATGAATCCACCCAACCAAATACCTAGAAAGATGACTAGAGCCACACCAAGTCCAGCTCCAGAACTGATACCTAAAATGAATGGTCCAGCTAGAGGGTTCCGAAACAACGTTTGCATTTGAAGGCCGCAAACTGCTAATGCACTCCCCGCCAAAATTGAAGTTAGAGCTTTAGGTAAACGAAAGTTAATGATGATGTTAGACCAGACATGATTGTCGCCTGATCCCAAGAAATGCTTAAAAAAATAATTCAACGGGATAGACACTGATCCAAGAGAAATACTTAGCAAAAAGCATAGAATTAACCCTAGAGATAGGCTGAAGAAGACTTTGTTCCACTTCTTTTTTGATTCATCTAAGTGTGATTCGATCATTGAAGTTTTTGGAAGTACACCGTTTGATAGTCTGGAAGTAACTCTGGATGTACAATTTTCACAAGGTCTGATAAAACTAGGTCTGGCCTGGAATACCCAGACTCAAAAAAATCGTACCCTCCGTTTGGCCCTCTCTTTTTGCTGTAATTAAATACCTTATCTTGTTCAAATGCTTTGAAAGAAGAATATCTGGAATCTTGACCAAGCATCTCATCTTTAGAGTTAAGCGTGGAGGTTCCTATCCAGTATTCCGCATCGTTTCCTTTTTCATAAACAGCTTCAAAGCTTAATTCTAACCAGCCGGAAGTAGTGTCCGAATCCCAAAGATATGCTGCACCAGCATTGCTAAAAAAAGTTGCAGCCCAATTATTCCCACCAGGAAGAAACCATGTGTCACCGTAGACAACACCACTCAAAATAGATGATTTATTTTCAGCGGTTGATGCTAGTTTTTTTACTCTTAGATATTCTTTTTCAATCTCGGAAAAGATAGAATCCGCTTCTTTTTCCTTATTTAACAGGGCCCCAAAGAATTTAATCCACTCAGCGCGACCTAAGGGAGATTGTTCCAAGAAGTCTGAGTTATAATAAACAGGTATACCTGCCTCTTGAATTTTATCTAATGTTTTTGACTCTCCACCCATGTCGAAGGCAATCACTGCATCAGGATTAATTCCAAGAAGTAATTCCATATTCATACTTCCATCTGGACCTAAGTCTGTCAGTAGCCCTTGCTCTGCTTGTTTTAAGAAAACTTCAGATGAAATATAATTGAGATTAGGAAAGCCTATTACCAATTTTTCTTCACCTAACATCTCAAAAAATGGAAGGTGGGAAGTGGACGTGCAAACAATTTTTTTTGGAGCTTTATCCAATAGGTACCTAATTGGCTTAGTAGCCTTCGGCCATGGTTCATCAATGACAAGATACCTTTGATTCTCCTTGGTCTCGAAATGAAACCCCTTGGCATGTCGCAATTCTTCTACGCTGTAAACAGTAGATTTTTCTTTTTCCGGGCCTGAACAAGCACACATAAGAATTATTGTTCCGAAAATCAATCTATTCATGCTTCAAAAGTAGCTCATCAACTCGGTAAGTTGTTTAGTTTTGTTCTTGACTTGGTTTTGATTCCACATCTGTGGAGGAGAATTAAAACGGGAATCTTGTGATCCATTTAATGGAAATTCAAGGGCTGTCCCCGCAACTGTAAGTCTGAAGAATGTTTTGGTCATATCATATCCACTGTAAAGACGATAAGCGTCTCTATGGGAAGGAAGCCAAAACCAGACAAGCCAGGAGACCTGCCATATCAATATAAATTCTAAGCTTCGGGTGAAGGCAGAGGAAGGGGTTAACTCCATTCTTTCTACGAGGCTCATAGTATCTAAATAACTATGAGAAAATTAAAATTAATCATTGCATTAGCGTGCATGGGATGGACTGTCAAGGCACAGGACACCCTCAAGACCGTCCAATTGGATGAAGTGGTAGTCACAGGAACCAAATCAGAAATCCCTGTTGAAAAATCTGGAAAGTCTATTTTTAAGATCACTAGAAAGGATATTGAAAATAGCTCGGCCAGATCTGTAGCTGATCTGTTAAATGAAGTCCCAGGCGTTCAAATGGATGGAAATTTTGGGCCTTTAGGAACTAATATTGATTATTTCGTAAGAGGCGCTTCAAGTAAACGTACATTGGTACTGATCGACGGAGTACCGTTTAACGATCCCTCAGGCATAGATCAAACATATGACCTTAGGTTGCTAGATGTTGATCAAATAGAATCAATAGAAATTCTAAAAGGAGGGCTAAGTACACTTTATGGAACAGGGGCTGCAGCTGGGGTTATTAATATTACATTAAGGAAATCAAGTAGTAAGCCAATCAGTGGAAATGCTAAAATAGAATATGGAAGCTTTAATACATTCAAGGCAAATGCGGGAGTTTCTGGAAGTGCAGATAAGTTATCTTATGTAATCAATGGAGGATACAAGTCGTCCGATGGTTTCTCAGCGGCAAGAGATGAATCAGGATCTGGAAATTTTGATGATGATGGATTTGAAGGTTATAACTTCCTTGGAAAAGTAGGTTATCAGGTTACTGAGTCATTCAATCTTGGATTGACTGGTGCTTATGACTACTTTGAATCAGATTTTGATGGTGGAGCTTTCGCCGATGCTCAGGCAAATTTTTCTGAGTATAAACAGCTGAGGTTTGGTGCTTCACCAACGTATAAGTGGCTTGGAGGTAATGCTAAAGGAAACTTCTTCGTAAGCAAGCTGGAAAGATTTTTTGATTCATCTGGTTTTATTTCAGACAATGAAGCAAAAAATTTTCAGGGAGATATTGTTTTAGACCAAAATCTTAGTGAAAAGCTAAAGCTTGTGGGAGGATTAAATTATCAAAGACTAGCCTATAGTCAACCTGACTTGGAGGAAGAGAGCTTTGATATGATAGACCCCTATGTAACGCTCATTTATGATGTTCAGGACTTCAATATTCAAGTAGGAGGTAGACTTAATAATCATAGTGATTATGGAACAAATTTGGTGTATAACATTAACCCTTCATATATATATAGTTTAGAAGAATTTGATGTGAAAATTTTCTCATCTTATTCTACTTCTTTCATTACCCCTTCTTTATTCCAACTTTTTGGGCCTTTCGGAGCTAATCCTGATTTAGATCCTGAAGAATCCAGATCAGCAGAGGGAGGATTTTCCATTTTTAATGAAGCATTTGATTTAAGTATGGTTTATTTCTACCGAAAGGATGAAAATCTTATTCTTTTCACAGGTGGTTCGACAAGTAGTTATGTAAATGCAGATCAAGAAATTGAAACAGACGGATTAGAAATTAGCGGTACCTTAGATTTTGAGAAAAATGTGACACTATCTGGTCACTATACCTATACGAGGAGATTGAATGATCAAATAGCTTACAGGATTCCTGCACATAAGTATGGAATCTCTGCTACCTATCTTCCTGTAAATAATCTTACTACAAAACTGAGTTATCTGCATACAGGAGAGAGAGATTTGCAATATTTCGATAACGCTACTTTTGAAACTGTTCAAGTTGATGCGGAATCGTTTGATCTATTTGATTTTTTAGTTTCATACAAATGGAATGACTTAACTCTATCCGGTAGTTTGAATAACATCTTTAACGAAGATTATCAAGCTATTGCAGGATTCAATAGCGTAGGAAGAAATTATACGATGGGCTTAAAATATACTTTTAACTAAAGAGCTCATCCACCGCTTTTCTAACGGAGATCTTTTGGGAGGAGATAAGCTCCTCCCTTTTTTTAAGTTCATCTTCAATACCTGGCCTGGAATAAAAACTATCTTCTAAACGGGCATGAATGCGTTCGTGAAACCACTCTACTGATTGATTTTTTCTATTTATGTCAAGCCAACCATTCTCTTTACTTACAGCTTCATACTTTTCTATTTGATCCCATGCTTCGTTTATTCCTGACTTTTCTATGGCTGAGCATAATCCTACTGGAACTATCCAATCGGCATCATTTGGAGGAAATAGATGAACGGCATTTTTATAATCTTCTTTAGCTTTTTTTGCTGCCTTAATGTTTTCTTTGTCGGCCTTATTAATCAAAATGTGATCGGCCATTTCCATGATTCCACGCTTGATTCCCTGCAACTCATCACCTCCACCAGCTAGCATGAGAAGTAAAAAGTAATCGACCATCCCTTTTACTACTGTCTCACTTTGACCAACTCCAACGGTCTCAATGATGATGATATCAAAACCTGCTGCTTCACATAACAAGATACTTTCTCGTGTGTTTTGCGCAACTCCACCAAGATTCGAACCTGACGCTGAGGGACGAATGAAAGCGTTAGGATCACGAGATAGCTGATCCATTCTTGTCTTGTCACCCAAAATGCTTCCTCGTGTTCTATTACTACTTGGGTCAATGGAGAGAACTGCTACTTTTCTCCCTTTTCCTGTCAGCATAGAACCAAAAGCTTCTATAAATGTACTCTTCCCTACTCCAGGTACTCCCGTTATTCCTATTCTAAGGCTTTTGCCCGTATTATTGATGATACCATCTATCAGTTCTGAACTTGCTATTTTGTCTTCTGCTTTTTTGCTTTCAACTAAAGTTATTGCCTTGCTTAAATAAACTCTTTCACCTAACAATAGTCTTTCCTTAAGTACTTGTAGATGATTTGGATGTGTTCGCCGAAAAGTTGAATCCATAGGACGAGTATTAAAGTTTTTATTGCGTAATTTGAAGAAAAAATTGAATTCTTCTAATACACAAATTGTGATCGTTGATGATAAATGTTTTACTTGCATATATAATCGTAACTGACTAACTCACCAACGAATACACAATGTTTAGAAGATTTTGGAAGGATGTAATCCTTGGAACAATTTTTATTATTGGCTTAATGGTTTTTGTAGGCACAGTCGTCTCAAAAGCAAAGATCTTTGACATATTTGATCCAATAGGGGATGCCTTTGGTGACATGGAATTTACTGATATCTATTTTTCGCAGTTGTTGGATGACCCCATAGCTGATGAAAATGTAGTTATGGTTAATATAGGATTGGAGTCACGTGCAGGAATTGCGATGATGATTGATTCCATTAGTCAGCATAATCCAGCAGTTATTGGAGTGGACTCTTTTTTCGATTTCCCGAAAGAAGATACACTGGGTGATATGATGTTGATGGATGCTTTGAGTAGGGTAGAGAATCTAGTGATGGTAACAAAGGTTTTGTACAATGTTGAAACTGATGAATTTGATTCGGTTCATACGTCTTGGCCATGGTTTACATTCAATTCTGAGCCCGCATTTGCCAATCTGGATACAGATGCGAATGTGCAGCAAGATTTGAAAATGTGTCGTCAATTTGTACCACAGATTGAAACAGCAGATGGGGAAAATCAAATTGCATTTGGAGTGAAGATGTCGAGTTATCTCGATTCAGCTAAAGCTCAATTCTTTTTAGATAGAGGAAATGAGTTGGAGGTAATTAATTACCGTGGTAATGTACTTGATTATGGGGCTACTAAGTTTGGTAATAAGTATTATGCACTAGATGTAGGGGATGTTTTCGGTAGTAATTATGTTCCGGAAATCATTGAGGGGAAAGTGGTTATATTTTGTTTTCTAGGTGAGTACTTGGGAGACAGAGAAAACTTTGAAGACAAATTCTTTACACCATTGAATGATACTTATATCGGCAGAGCTTTCCCTGACATGTATGGAGGTGTGATTCACGCAAACATAGTTTCTATGATTATGAATGAGAATTATATTTTTTACCTCAAAGACTGGCAGAAGTATTTAGTTGGCTTTATAGGATTGTTTTTGAATATCATGGTTTTCTCATGGGTTTACAAGAAACTACCTAAATGGTATGACGGAATCACAAAAATCATTCAGGCTATTGAGTTTGTGGGCTTAATTTATATCATGGTTTACTTCATGGATATCTTTAGCATGAAATTGGATCTTACATTTTTATTGTTTGCAGTAGCAATTTCAGGCGATGGCCTGGAAGTATTTTATGGGGTAGTGAAGAATTCACTATCCAAAGAAGGAAGAAAAGAATTATTTAAAGTATCGAGATTATAAATATTTAGAAAACGCCAAATTATTATTGGAACTATTATGAGAAAGTTTGTTTCTATTACTATCACTACTATGCTTGTTTTTGTTGTTGGAGTTGCCAATGGACAAGGATATACATTCAGAGTTTTGGCCAATAAGGGTCAAAACCAAGTAAAAAAAGAAGGTACCGCATCTGCTGTTGCTCTTAAAACGGGAGCTACACTTAGTGACGGTGATGAGTTAATTGCTTCGCAAGGAGCTTACATTGGACTGATGCACAAGTCTGGAAAAACACTAGAAGTTAGAACTCCTGGAACAAAGAAAGTTGTGGACTTAGCCAAAATGGTAAATACAAAGTCAGCAAGTGTTTCAAGTAGGTATGCTAAGTTCTTAGCGAATAAAATGAACGAGAAAGAACAGCCAAACTACAGAGCGCGTCTTAACGCAACCGGAGCTGTTTCAAGAGCTTTAGCTGGTGATGAACAAATTCAGGTTTTAATTCCTGCTGAAGACGCAAACATCCTTGGAGATAAAGCCATCTTAAATTGGGATACTCCAGAAGGAATGGAAGAGAATACGTTCATTGTAACAGTTAAAAATATTTTTGATGAAGAGATCATGAAAGCTGAAGTTACAGGTAACACAGTTGAATTGAACTTCACTGAAGGTCAAATGCAAAATGAGGAAGGTCTTTGGATCATCAACGTAAAAGCAAAAGAGAATCAAGATGTTAGCTCTGGTGACATTGCTATCAAGCGACCAGAGAATCCGTCGCAATATGATGAAGGCTTGAATAGCCTGAAAGCGGAAGTTGATGAAGATAGCCCACTAAATAAAGTGATTTACGCTTCATTTTATGAGGAGAATGGTTTGATCGTCGATGCTCTTACAGCTATCGAAGAAGCTATCAAAATGAATCCTGAAGTGGAAGATTTTAAAATCTTGAGAAAGGATATCATTGAAAGAAACGGAATAAAGGTGTATAAAGAGACTGCTGAATAGTCTTTACATAGAAACGAATTCTCAAGCCCTGATCTGAATAGGTCAGGGCTTTTTTATGGCCAATAACCAAGAAGTATTTGATCATATTGGGGCGATTGATTTCTTCTCGAGAAGTTTGCAGCTAATGATAATGTGAACCTTCATATTCTATTGTGATAGTAACGAACAGAAGTCTGTTGCTTAAGTAGAATTCAGGAATGAGAGGATAGTTTGAATAGTTTTTGAAGTTCTACGTTAGGAGTAAATTCTATTGGCGAAGTGAGAGTGGAGATTAATGAAATGATATTTTAATGAGTCAAGACAAATGACGCTTCTTGACAGTGTTGCTAGTTTATGAGAGGAATAGAGAAAGAAATTGACTGTGTTATTTAAAGCATTAAACGGACAGCCTTAAAACAAAAAAGACATCTAATTCGGATGTCTTTTTTGTTAGTTCTTATTGATTTTAATCCAATCCTATCATTACAAATGGTCCCCAGTATATAGGGTCACGATATTCATTTCTGATTTCTTTCTTGGCATCAATAAATGCTTGTCGTTTATTGCCGGTCTCGATCCACTTTCTATAAAATTTAATCATCAATTGCTGTGTGGCATCATCACTTACTTTAAAAAGAGACATGACGATAGTACGAGCCCCAGCTACGAGGAATGCTCTTTGTAAACCATATACACCTTCACCCGCCTGTACTTCTCCAAGTCCTGTTTCACAGGCCGAAAGTACTACCAAATCAGTTTGATCAAGGTGTAAATTCATCGCTTCGTATGCTGTTAATATTCCATTGTCAACATTGTAATTGAATTGTGTCTGATTGAGAATGTCACCGGCTCCAGCTAATAATAAACCAGTCTTGAGCAGTGGATTGTCATAGGCTGCTGTCTCATTATATTCTTGATCCAATTCGCTAGCCTTTGGTGTTTCTTTAAAGAATCCGTGAGTCGCTACATGGAATACGCGAGGGTTAGTAACTAGCTTAATAGATGCTTCGCTAGCATCACTTTCTGTGAACTTATCAGTGCTCCATCCTTTTCGATCCAACAAGTCATCCAATTCATCAATTTCTTTCTTAGTTCCGGGTAGTGAAGAAACAACTTCTGCGGTTGATCTTGTCAAACCCGAGCTCGCTAATGGCTTTCCTGGTTGAGTCTGAACATAAAATTCAGGATTTCCAAACATCATAGCATGTTGTTCTTCTGCTACAACTTTCGTCTTGATCTTATTCATGAAAAGATCTTTGGTGTTACTAATCAAAAGAATATTAGAATTGTCCAGGACATATTTTCCATCAGGAGTAGGAATTGCTTCTAAGTTTATCTGATTGTAAACTCCATCAGGAGATAGGTAAAGGGTTGAAACGGCACCAACTTCCCTTTCTATTGGTTCCCAGAATTGCTCATAAGAGTATTTATCATCAATCTTATATTTGATACTATTTCTGTAAGTTTTCAAATACTTATTCTCTAAATCTTTTCCATTGTCTAAGAGAATCATTTTGGGTTCAGATCTTTTATCCCCTTTAATGTAGAGCAAGGCATACATCACAGAATCTGTGAATACATGGTCGAATACTCTGAAACGAACCATCTCAACAGCTACTTCATTTTCGCCAAGAGCACTCTGAACATTTGTCCAAGTAATTTGTCTGCTGTCAGCACTTTGTGAGAAAAGCTCGGATTTTAAACTGATATTCTTTTCAAGCAATTCTACATTCCCAGCCAATACATTCGGATCAATTCCATTTTCGGATAAATCTTGTACACTCATGGATAGGGCAGCTGTTAAAAGCTCTTTGTCCTCGACCCACTTTGTATACATACTGATTAGCTCTTCATCATTGCTGCCCATGATTCTTTGACGAATCTTGATCGATGAATTTAGAAGAAGTGCTTTGGTGAGGAGTGCGTTGTTATATAACTCTCCTATATACTTCGCATTTCTATTTCTACTAATAATAAGAGTGTTGTAAAACTCATAGTCACCTTTTATCGTATTCCAAAACTTTGCTTTTTCTCTTTCACTTAAAGCTGGAAAATATTCTTGTATGAAGTTTTTATAGTTAGCAAGAACTTCCTCCATTTCATCTTGAGAGTCTTTGAATCTTGCTTGCATAAAGTACGTCTTACTCAGCTTTGACTGCACTTTCACATATTCAGGGTGGGTGTTATTGAAAACCCTTTCATATTGCTTTTGAGCATCTTCATAATAATCTTCAGCCTCACTATATTTCTTCTGTTTGTAGTAGATGTCACCTTTCAGTACCAATGCAGTAGCTGCGTTGATATTATTTCTTTTACCAATCTTAGCTTTCCAGATAACTTCAGCTTGATTCAGATAGCTAAACGCCAATGAGTAGTTACTAGCTGAAATATTTGCTACAGCCATGTTTTTTAGAATTTCAGCATAGGTTGGATTAGTAGAACCTAATTTCTTACCGATTATTCTTTCGGCTTCTTGGAAAAGAGATTGTATTTGAGTCAATGGTTTATCTTGATAGAAATAAACTAATGCAAGTTTTGAAGTAGACTTGCCTACATCAACATGCTCAGGGCCAAACTTGTCTTGTTGTATTTTAATTGCATTTTTTAGAAGGGTCTCAGCTTTTTCATAATCACCGATTGTCGTATAGACATCCGCAAGTTGCAACATGGAAGGTACGATTTTGGATGAAGTATCTCCGAAGGTACTTGTCGCGATTGTATTGGCTTTTCTCGCCTGTTGCTCAGCTTCTGTATAGTCCCCCTTGATCAAGTTAAGTCGAGCATTTAGTACCAATGTTTGATTTAAATGCCGACTTGAGGCACCAAACTGATCGTTCTTTTCTTTTAGAGATTTTGTTAGAAGGTTTGTTGCATCAGAGTATCTTCCAATATTCGTGTACAGCCCTCCTAAATCATCTCGATAACTTAATCCGGCCACATCGGTAGTAAGAGCCCCTGCTTTGCGTAAGTCTTCTGAATCATATATGTGATCCTCTGCTTGATCATACTCCCCTTTAATAGATAAGAGTTTAGCTTTTGTGATAAAGGCAGAGGCCAAATAACTTTTGGCTTCATCAGTCTTTGAGCCTTCCATTATTTCAATGGCATCTTCTAGGTTTTTAGTGGCCTTATCATACTCACCTATACTGATCTGCAGTCCAGCAATATTCTCTAATTCTTTCCCATATTCAATATCCTGATTGTCATATTTTACTCTAGCAGCTAAGAGCGCTTCATCCAATATTTCAGAAGCTTTTGCGTAGTTATCCGTTTCCTGATAGAACTTGGCTAAATGGTTCATGATGTCCTGATAGTCTACATGTCCTTTTGTAATCTCAGGTTCTACTATTCCATGAAAACTTTCATCAAAGATATTTTTTGCCTCAGCAAATTTATCGGTGAAGTCAACATAGTAATTAGCCAATTTGACTTTTGTTAAGTGATATTCTGGAGCATCTGTGCCTAGTAAAAATTCTTTTATCCTTAAGATTTCAGTATCGTAGGATTCTGTGTTTTTGTGATTTCCTGAATACAGTGCCACTTTCTTAGCAAGCTCTAATAACTCTACTCGCTCACGATGAAACTCCGGTATTGTAGGACTAGTAAGCATATCGTTGATTTTATTTTCAAGCTTCTTTATATCCTGATCATCCAGATCAAAAGTGAGATCCATCTTATCTTCAGCAAGATTGAAAATACTTGTCTTTTTAAATTCTTTTAAAGACTTCTTGAAATCTGCCTGAGTGATTTTTAACCTGGCATTCTGACCATTTCTATAATAAGCTCTCATCAAATTTGACTGCATTCTCATAACCGTGTTATGAGAAAGATCATATTTTCTGATTGCCCACACATATGCGTCTTCATAAAGTTTAGCCTGCGCGTCAACAGCCAGGCCATTTTCTTCAAGGAGTTTGGCATTCAAGAATGCATTCTCAGACCATAAAAGATGGCTTTTCTTTAGATTGTCATCTACCCATTGAAGATTTGTGATGAAAGCAGAATCTGCAGATTGATAATCTCCCATATGTCGAAGGGAATTAGCCTTTACGATCATCATCTTAGCGAATTCTTCCTTGCGTTCTTGCTGTTGTTTTTTATCTCCCTCTCCTGATAGAGCTCTTTTCAGATAATAATCAGTCTGACTATCTACCAGTTTTATTGCATCACTGTAAAATCCTTTACCTGAAAGAACTTGGGCTCTTTGTACATCAAGTTTGGCAGTAATGTCTTCAATAAGTGCTCCTGCGGATTCAAATGAGCCATTTGCTTTTTCAATGTAATCACTGGCTAATAGGAAATTACCATACGATATAAGTACATCGGAGGCTTCCATAAGAATGAAAGCATGTTCTGCGCTCTGAGCACCATTAACTTCCTCACTCATAGCGATTCCTTCTTCTAGAGGCTTCATAACGCTTACGAGCTCTCCTAAACCAACATTTATCTTAGCTTCCTTTATAAGCGCTATGGCATTAAAAGGATTTTTGTAGCCCAGACTTTTAGTCGACTTGTTTTTTACTTTTTTCTCTATCAGTTTTCTGGCAGATGAGTAGTCTCCAGATTCATATTCATCGTCTGCTTTATCAATGTACTTTTGATACTGAGCATTTGCGATGGTGGCACAAAATAGCATCAATACAACAAGGGCGGATTGTAAGTATTTCATTTTTAATTGTATTTTCTAATGAATAAAGTTATTGAAAATGGAAGAACTATTAGCTCATCAACCTATTAAGAATTTTTATTGCTGCTTTAGAGATGATTGTTCCAGGTCCAAAAATGTCTGCTACGCCCTTGGAGAAGAGTTCTGTATGATCATTTTCAGGAATAATTCCTCCGGCAACAACGAGAATATCACCCCGTCCTTGTTCATTTAACTGTTGAATAAGCTCGGGAATAAGTGTTTTGTGACCTCCCGCTAATGAAGATGCACCCACAATATGAACATCATTTTCGATGGCTTGTTTAGCTACTTCTTCAGGGGTTTGAAAAAGAGGTCCAATGTCCACATCAAATCCCAGATCAGCAAATGAAGTTGCAATCACTCTTGCTCCTCTGTCATGGCCGTCTTGCCCCATTTTTGCGATCATGATGCGTGGACGCCTTCCATCAAATTCTTCAAATTTATCTGAAAGCTGGAGAGCTTTCTTAAAATCTTCATTGCCTTTAATTGTAGATGAATACACGCCCGAAATTGTCCTATTTGTGGCCTGAAATCTACCAAAAACTTTTTCCATTGCTAAAGATATTTCCCCAAGAGTTGCTCGTGCTCTGGCAGCTTTGATTGCCAACTCAAGTAAGTTGCCATTTCCTCTAGAGGCCTCTTCAATATCCTTTAAGCACCGTTGGACTTTAGACTCATCTCTTTCAGTTTTGATTTGATTGATTCGATCTATTTGTTTTCGTCTCACCTGATCATTATCAACTTCTAGAATATCAATATCTGTTTTTTCATCCGTAATAAACTTATTCACTCCAATGATTGATTCAGCTCCAGAATCTATTCGTGCTTGTTTTTGGGCTGCAGCTTCCTCAATTTTCATTTTAGGATAGCCTTCCTCTATGGCTTTAGACATACCACCCATTTCCTCTACCTCCTGAATGATTTGCCAACTTTTTTCTATTAAATCATTCGTTAGCTTCTCTACATGTTTGGAACCGCCCATTGGATCAACAACCTTTGTAATATCGATCTCTTTTTGAAGATAAATCTGAGTGTTTCGAGCAATCTTAGCGGAGAAGTCAGTAGGTAGGGCAATCGCCTCATCTAAAGCGTTTGTGTGGAGAGACTGTGTATGACCTAGAGCTGCAGCAAGTGCTTCAATAGTTGTTCTTGCTACATTATTATATGGATCTTGGGCAGTGAGACTATAACCGGACGTTTGACTATGTGTCCTTAGAGCCATAGATTTCTCACTTTTAGGATTGAAATCTTTGATGATTCTAGCCCATAAAACTCGTGCGGCGCGCATTTTGGCAATTTCTGTGAAAAAATTCATCCCAATACCCCAGAAAAAGGAAAGGCGGGGAGCGAATGAGTCAATGTCTATTCCAGCTTTGATGCCGGTTCTTACATACTCTAATCCATCAGCTAATGTGAAAGCCATTTCCAAATCAGCTGTAGCACCAGCTTCATGCATATGATAGCCACTGATACTTATGGAATTGAACTTTGGCATTTTTTGAGAGGTGTATTTGAAGATGTCAGCGATTATCCTCATCGATTGAGCAGGCGGATATATATAAGTATTTCGCACCATGAACTCTTTCAATATATCATTTTGAATAGTGCCTGTAAGTTTTTCTGGTGAAACCCCTTGCTCTTCAGCTGCGACAATGTAGAATGCCATAATTGGAATAACAGCCCCATTCATCGTCATTGAAACTGACATTTGATTCAGGGGGATCTGATCGAAAAGGATCTTCATGTCTTCAATAGAATCGATGGCTACCCCGGCTTTACCAACATCGCCCGTGACTCTGGCATTATCACTATCATATCCTCTATGAGTTGCCAGATCAAAAGCAACAGAAAGACCTTTTTGACCTGCAGCAAGATTTCTTCTATAGAAGGCATTTGATTCTTCAGCTGTACTAAAACCTGCGTATTGTCTGATTGTCCAAGGTCTTGAAGTGTACATAGTAGCGTATGGACCTCTTAGAAATGGCGGAGTTCCTGCAGAAAACCCTTCTTGTATGTATTTCTTATCACTCATTACTTCAGCTTTTCAACAACTTCTTTAATTATCTTGTCTGTTAGTACTTCTATGTAATATGACCCACCGCATTGATCTGTATATTCTTTGATTCCACTTTCTTCCCTAATTAAGTTACCTGTATTTCTGCTGATTCTCGAATCTCCAATATGGGTTGTTAAATCTATCGAATGACTGCCTCCCAATATACTAGCTAGGCCGGCTGTTGTATTTAAGAACCATTGATGCTCTTCTGACTCATGCTTAGGTATTTGAGTATGAATATGAACTTCCATTGACTTTTGATTCAATAGATATCTCAATGCTCTAACTGAAGCTATTTCAAGAAAGAAATCAACAAAAGCTTTTCTGTGAACAAATGTTTCAGACTCCAGAGAAGAAATCAACTCTACCAATTGAGTAATTGGTGATGTATGTGGTTTCTTTTCAAAAATGCAATTTGAGTCAGTAAACAAAACTGACTTTGTAGGTAATGAATCTAAGGAATTGTTTATAAAGGATAAGTCACAAATCTGTTCATCAATGTTTTTTAAAAGATCATCCGTTTTGTTTGAGTTAGTTAAATCGAAGATAATTCCATCGCATCCACCCATTAAGGCCTCCAATGCCTCTCTGTTTGCTTCTTTGATGTCCTCACTTGCAATTCTTTGATAAAGCTTCCATCGATGTGGTTTAAGATCTGTAAAAAAATCACTCAAATATGTTAGTTCTATCAGATCGGACTCATCATAGTATCTTTCCAAATCTAGTCCACCATCATTTTTCCATGAAAGTTCATGAAGGGGATTAGCTCCCTTCAATTGTTTCTGTGCTAAATTTTCCCATCCTGTCCTATCAATTTTGGGAAAAACGTTTAGATCTAATTCTTTCAAATTTTTTGTATTTGATGAGTTATTTTCACGAAAATAGACTAGAAAAAGTATGTTAAGAAAAATTGTATTTTTCGAAGTTTTTTTTCGTGAAAACCCGCCTACTTCCACGTATGAATCTATTTGAAAAAATCAAGTGTATTCTTCATTTTTTTAAGAAAAAAAAATGAGACATATTTGATGCCCTTTCGAAAATTAAAGGGTCACCTAAGCCAATATAAACCACTTATAACGCTAATCAAGAATGCATGACTTAGTATGGAAAAACTGCCTTGAATACATCAAAGAACGTATTCCTAACCAAAGTTTTAGTACATGGTTTGACCCCATAAACCCTTTAAAAGCAGAGGGTAACGTTCTTACAATTCAAGTTCCTAGTCAGTTTTTTTATGAGTGGTTGGAAGAGCATTATGTGCACATTCTGAAGGAAGCCATTGCTAAAGAGATGGGTGAAGATGCCAGATTGGAATATTCTGTTGTTGTTGAAAATGAAGATTCTAAGAAAATTTCCGCCACTCCCCTGAAAATCAACAACCTAACTGACAGAAAGGGAAGTAATGCTAATGGTATAAATACTGCATTTATTGATGATTTGAAAAGTGAAAATAATCTAAATCCAACAAATACTTTTGAGAATTTCATTGAAGGTGATTGCAACAGATTAGGTCGTTCTGCAGGTTATGCGGTGGCAAAGAAACCGGGTATCACTTCTTTTAATCCATTAATGATTTACGGAGGAGTTGGACTGGGGAAAACTCATCTTGTTCAAGGAATAGGAAACTATATAAAGAAGGAAGATCCTTCTAAGAAAATTATATACGTGGCTTCTGAGAAGTTTACAAATCAATTCATCGACTCTCTCAAGAATAATAATGTACAAAGCTTTATTTCTTACTATCGAGGGGTAGATATCCTGATACTTGACGATGTACAATTCTTAAGGGATAAGGAGAAAACCCAGGAAATATTCTTTCATATATTCAATCATTTGCATCAAGCTGGAAAGCAAATAGTTATGACAAGTGATTGTGCACCGAAAGATTTGAAAGGACTGCAAGAAAGACTTGTTTCAAGATTCAAATGGGGACTAACAGCTGACCTTCAGCAACCAGCCTTTGAAACGAGAATGGCTATTATTCAGCGCAAAATTCAGGAAGATGGAATTCATATTCCTGAGGAGGTAATAGAATACATTGCCTATACAGTAGATACAAATATTAGAGAGCTGGAAGGTGTGATCGTCTCATTGATTGCGCATGCGTCTTTAATGCGCATAGATGTGGATTTAGAACTGGCTAAGAAGGTTCTGAAAAATATTGTGAAAGAAATCGATTCTGAAGTAGGTATTGATTATATCCAAAAAACGGTTTCTGATTACTTCCATGTAGGTCAAGATGATTTAAAAGCGAAAACAAGGAAAAAAGAAATTGTTATTGCACGTCAGGTTGCGATGTATTTCTCAAAAGATTACACAAATCATTCGCTGAAGTCTATAGGATACCACTTTGGTGGTAGAGATCATAGCACCGTTATCCATGCACTCCAATCGGTGAATGACATGATGGATACCGATGCTAAATTTAGATATTCAGTAGACGAACTGAAGAAAAAACTTAAAATGCGTACGGCTTAACGCCTGAAGGGGTAATAGACCTTTCTTCCACTTTCATCTATTCCAATTATATCAAACCGCCCACGAATATTCTTGAGGATCTTAGAAAACTCTTCTGGCTTGTTTATTTCCTTGTTATTTATTCGGGTGATGATAAAACCTTTAGGAATACCCAAATTGTAGAAAAAGCCATTGCTTTTGAAGTCTATCACCTTAATTCCGCTTTCAATTCCTAATAAGTCTTTCTCTACTTTTGAGACACTTTCGAAGCTTGCATCAAGATCTTCTGCATAGTAAATATTTCGCATAATGATGCTTGTTGTACCTTCTCTATTGGTCAACACGACCTCACGAGTTATCATCTTATTATCTCTTTCCGCAATAACTGTAAGTTTTTCTCCAGGATAACTTTTTGCAATGAGCTCTTCAAGCGTTGCTTTATTATTTATTTGATGGCCATTGATCTTTCGTATGACATCACGCTTTTCTAATCCAGCTTTTTCAATCGCTCCATTTTCTTTAACGTCGGTAATTAGTATTCCATCAAGGTCTTGTATCCCGATACGTTTAGCTAATTCACTATCAATATCTATAAAATCCGCCCCGGCAAATGCTTTCTGAACCTCTCCGTATTTGACCAAATCATTGAATACTTTTTTGACAATGTTTACAGGGATGGCAAATCCGTAACCAGCATAAGATCCGGTTCTGGATAAAATAGCTGTGTTAATCCCAATAAGTTGGCCATTTGAGTTAACCAGAGCCCCACCGCTGTTTCCAGGATTAATTGCAGCATCTGTTTGGATAAAGCTCTCAATGGGAAACTTGTCCTTAAGAATATTGATGTTTCTTCCTTTGGCGCTTACAATGCCAGCTGTGACCGTAGAAGTTAAATTGAATGGATTTCCAACTGCCAGTACCCACTCACCGACGCTTACCAGCTCTGAATCACCTTTTTCAATAGCGGGTAATCCCCCTTTTTCGATCTTAATAACTGCTAAATCAGAACTTGGGTCTCTTCCTATCAATTCTGCCTTAAAGCTTTTTTTACCTGCAATCACGGTGATCTCATCAGCATCCATGATTACATGATTATTAGTTACGATATACCCGTCATTCGAAAAAACAACTCCAGATCCGCTTCCAATTCTTTGAGATGACCTGGGCTCAAAAAACCAATCCATCCAACCTCCACTTCGGTATTCTACTTCACTTAACGTTTGAATGAAAACCACACTTCCTGTGCTTTTTTTTGAGGCTTCAACGAAATCTTCATTCGGAATCATAGAAGAATATGAAACCTTGCTAATCTTCGAGACAGGAATCTTGGATTCGGCTTCAGGTTGACTCATATCTACTGATCTGCCTTTAGGTGATTGCAATTGATTTATGATCAATGCTCCAACCATTCCAGACACTGTTGCCAATGCAATCATTTTTAGCTTGTTCATCTTTATTTCGTTTTATTTCTGAAAAGTAAACCGAATGGAATCAAAATTTATTCCATCTGATTGTTAAAAAATGCAAACTCTTACCTTTGTTGATTGTTCTTTTGAAAAAATACAGAGAGCGCGCATTAAATGAAGAAAAGAAATATTGCCATTCTAGGTTCCACAGGCTCAATAGGAACCCAAACTTTAGACGTAATCAAGCGACATCCAGATCATTTTCAAGTGGAAGTTTTGACAGCACAGAACAGCGCTGAATTGCTCATAGCTCAGGCTTTGGAATTCAAGCCAAACTGTGTTGTGATTGCGAATGAAGGATTGTATCAACAAGTGTTTGATGCGCTTGATCCACGAGATATTAAAGTTTATGCAGGAGAGAAAGCTCTTGCATCTGTGGTGGAGATGGAGTCTGTTGATATGGTTCTTACTGCGCTGGTTGGATATTCTGGATTGCTGCCAACTATAAATGCCATAAATGCCGGAAAGCCTATTGCTTTAGCAAATAAAGAAACGTTGGTAGTTGCTGGAGAGCTCATTACAAAGCTAGCTCAAGAGAAAGGTGTTAATATATTGCCTGTAGACTCAGAGCACTCCGCCATTTTTCAGTGTATTGTTGGAGAATTCCACAACCCAATAGAGAAACTTATATTAACAGCTTCTGGAGGGCCTTTTCGAGGGCAAGGAAGAGATTATTTAGCAAGAGTAACTAAAGAACAAGCACTTAAGCATCCCAATTGGGATATGGGCGCAAAAATAACCATAGACTCTGCAACAATGATGAACAAGGGCCTTGAGGTGATTGAGGCAAAATGGTTGTTTGGCGTTTCTTTAGATCAAATAGAGGTAGTGGTACATCCTCAGTCCATTATTCATTCGCTTGTCCAATTCGAGGATGGTTCGATGAAAGCACAAATGGGATTGCCAGACATGCGAGTACCTATTCAATTCGCAGTTTCATATCCGGAGAGATTGAAAGCAGATTATCCACGGTTTGATTTTATGGATTATCCTCAATTAACCTTTGAGAAACCCGATATTGAAACTTTCCGCAACCTTGGACTAGCTTTTGAAGTTGCAAAGAAAGGAGGTAATCAACCGTGCATTTTGAACGCTGCGAACGAAATAGCTGTTCAAGCATTCCTAGAAGATAAAGTAAGCTTCCTCGAGATTTCGGATGTGATTGAAAATTGCCTCGCAAAGGTGAGCTATATTCGCAATCCTGAATTAGAGGATTTTATAAAAACTGATGAAGAAACAAGAGCTAAAGCGCTCGAACTAATATAGAATGGAAACTTTGATAATGGTAGGACAGCTACTTCTTGGGCTGTCAATTTTAGTGGGAGTGCACGAATGGGGTCACATGGTGGCTGCTAAATCGTTCGGCATGCGTGTTGAGAAATTTTCAATTGGATTTCCTCCAAAGATATGGGGAAGGCAGATTGGGGAGACAGAATATTCAATCGGAGCAATTCCTTTGGGTGGATTTGTGAAAATAACGGGGATGATCGATGAGTCTCTGGATACAAAAAGTTTAAGTGACGAGCCTGAACCATATGAATTTAGAGCTAAACCCGCATGGCAGAGATTGATTGTAATGATGGGAGGAATTATTGTTAATGTTATTGTCGGAATCATCATTTTTATCTCATTGGCGTTTGTTAATGGCGAAGAATATCTTCCTTCGGAAGAGCTAAATAAGAACGGTATTGTTGCTTACGATCTTGGTGAGCAGCTTGGTTTTCAAACTGGAGATAGAGTAATTGCTATCAATGGTAAAGACTATGAACGATTTTCTGATTTGCTAAGCCCAGACTTATTACTTGGATCAGATAATTACTATACAGCTTTAAGAGATGGTCAGGAAATAAGGGTAGATATGCCAAATGATTTTATTGATAAGTTTGCAGATAAGCGAAATAGAGTCAATATTATCTCGCCAAGATTACCCTCTGTCATAGGCCAGCTAGAGCCTGGAGGTAATGCCGAAAATGCAGGTTTAAAGACTGGTGATAGAATACTTGCCGTTAATGACAAACCTATTGGATACCATGACGAAATTAGGCCAATACTTCAAAAATATCCAAGCCAAGAGGTTCAGGTTATGATTGAAAGGGGGAGTGAAAGAAAAGACTTGACTGTAAGTGTGGGGGAAGAGGGCACTATTGGATTTTACCCGGCCTTTGAATTAACCTATGTAACGAGAGAATTTACATTCGGTGAAGCTATTTCGGAAGGAACATACAATGCATTTGCAGTGGTGTGGTTAAACATCAAAGGATTCCAGAAAATGATTGCTGGGGATGTAGACGTGAGAAAATCTCTTTCAGGACCGATACGTATTGCTACGTTCTTTGGTGGTACATGGGATTGGAATAATTTCTGGAGAATCGTTGGATTATTATCTATGGTTTTGGCTTTTATGAATTTCTTACCCATACCAGCACTTGATGGTGGTCATGTGGTATTCCTTACCTGGGAAATCGTGACAGGTAGAAAGCCGTCAGATAAATTCCTTGAAAACTCTCAGAAAGTAGGAATGGTGATTTTACTTTCATTAATGGCATTTGTGATCATAAATGATACCATCAGTTTATTTTAATCCTAAAACCTATCTTGAGTTAGGTTTTAGGATTAAAATAAATTAAATGTCTTAGACATTATTTATACCACAATCGTATAAACTGAAACCACATCGAGGAATTCTGTCCATCGGATCCAAGCATAGTGTCTTCACTTCCTTCTTCTTCAGGATCATGAATATTTGGAAGAACTACCGTCTCGACGTTTATTACTTCAGGTTTGTTTTCATCTATCCACTCATTCATCTGGGTTAAGACATTTTTAAAATCTTCTACTTCGGTAGACTTAAAGAAACTACCTTTCTTAATGATTTTAGGTGCGAAATCTTTGTTCTTAATCATAATGCTACAGTTAATGAATTAAAAATAGGTCAGAAAATTAAAAATCATTTCCATTTTCCTCAACAGGGGAGACTTCTCTATAAATTTCAAATTCTACTCTTCTATTTAATTTTTTGTCTTCCTCTGTTACCTCTTCTTCTACAATCGGTTGCTGATCACCATATCCAGTCGCTTCAATACGGCCTTCAAATATCCCAGCAAATACAACGATGTAATCTCTAATATTTTCCGCACGCTCTTGGGATAGCTGTAGATTTTTTTCAGGATCTCCAACAGAGTCTGTATGGCCCGATATCTTTAATTTGAAATCAATATTATCATATAAAAAATTGACAACTTTATTGAGATCTGCATACATTTCCGCCTTAAGTTCTGCTTTTCCTACATCGAATTCAATCGATTCAAATTTCATCTTAGAGGCAATAGGCTCTGTCACTTTATTGAGTTCCATAGGACCATCTAGATAAAACACCTCCTCTATTCTAAAGAAATCGTCTCCTTGAAGTATAAGCAAGTAATTTCTTTGATTAATCAGCTCAAATTCAAAAGACCCATCTTGCTTTAGAAATTTTGGGGCAACTTCATGACCTTTATCTAAATCAATGATTGAAACGATTCCTTGGAATGCGGCTCCTGTTAAAGAATCTGTAAGGTTTCCTGTCACGGTAGTTGTTGCTTCAGGTTGTGCCTCCATGGGGAGAGGAAAAGAATAGATGTCCTGTTTATTTAAATCCCTGGTTGAGGACCTGGCATAAAACAATAACTCCGACTCAGAATCAATCGTAAAATAAAATTCACTCCCTCTGCCATTCACCAGTGGACCAATATTTTGTGGCTCGGTCCAATATCCATTCGAATGATAGGCTTTATAAATATCAAATTCTCCAAAATTATAAAGCTGCCCATTTGAGCTGAAATAGAGTACTTCATATACTGGATGATAGAACGGACTTACATCATTTTGTCTGGTATTTACAACTGGACCCATATTGAGTGCTGCAGACCATCTTCCTTTTTCATCCCGAGTCGTGTAGTAAATATCTGCAAGACCAAAGCCACCAAGTCGGTCTGAAGAAAAGAATAGGGTATCTCCAACATGCGTAAGTGCAGGGTGGGAGTCCCACGCGAGACTATTTACACTTACACCCAAGTTCTCCGGTCTGGTCCAGGTACTATCTTCTTGAAGGGTAGCAATAAATAGATCACAATCTCCATAAGAACCTGGAGATTCACATCGTGAAAAAACAAGTGTTTTCCCATCTCCGCTAAGGCATGGAGAACCTTCATTGTAGTGAGAGTTTAGCTTATCTATCGGTTTGGCTTTCGACCAGGTTCCATAAGGGTCTTTTCGACTAAAGAAAAGATCTTCATCTTCTCTAAACCTAATGGTCTCATCGACCTGTTTTCTCTTTGAAGTAAACACCAGGATATCGTTGTGAATATTCAAGGAGGGACCATAGTCAGCACTAGCGCTATTTACCAACATGCCCATATTTAAAAGAACGCCTCTTGGTGGTTGAAGCGTGTCTATCAGCTTTCTGTGCTCTACTAGTTCATAGTAATAATCTATTGGTACAAATTGTTCTGCTGCTTGGCGATTTAGTGAATCATAGTAAAGTTCGATTTCTTTAATACTGATTCCTTGGTAGTGATGCCTAAGCACCATTCGATATAAGGTTTTTGCTTCTTCTGGATCTCCGAAGAGTTCAGTCATTTTTGCGAGTCGCCAAATTAATTTGGTGTCTTTGTAAAAATTACGAATCCCAAATCTGCCGACGTAATCTTTAAGAGCCGAATACAGCTCTTCCCACTTTTCACTTTTATCTAAAGCAATGATTCTTTCTAATTTTTGCTTATTAAAGTATTCAGGATACTTGTTGATGCCCTTAAACTCATACGCATTAAAGACGACATCTGTCGGAATTGAATCAGTAACAATTTGCACCTCTTTTCTGCCTTTTTGAGCGAAGGTTGCTAAACTTAGAAGAACTAAGAAAAATCCTATATGGCGATGAAAATTTCGGCGCATGCTGTCGATTCGTCAGTAAAAATTAAAGTTAATTTAAAGTTAGCACTATTTGCCACGTGCTTTGCCTTTGGCATAGCGATTGACATTTATGTACCTTTCACTCAAACCTAGGGAATGTGCCAAGTAAATCTGACACATTGACACTTTTATGAACGACGCTACTTTGAAATCAATATTTATACCTGAATTTGCAAATGAAGATTCTGAAGAACTTATTCAGATCATTTCTCCAGAAGAAGGCCAGATATCGGAATCTGATTTGCCTAAGAATTTGCCCATTCTCCCTATTCGCAATACAGTTCTTTTTCCAGGGGTAGTTTTACCCATTACTGTAGGGAGGACTAAATCTATTCGGCTTGTCAAGAAAGCTTATAAAGGAAACAGGATCATAGGAGTTGTCGCTCAAAAAAATGTTAAGACAGAGGAGCCTAAGTTCAAAGATTTGTATGAGGTGG
Organism: Marinobacter alexandrii; assembly: GCA_039984955.1. Lineage (NCBI taxonomy): Bacteria > Pseudomonadati > Pseudomonadota > Gammaproteobacteria > Pseudomonadales > Marinobacteraceae > Marinobacter > Marinobacter alexandrii. The sequence continues at coordinate 1,133,795 of JBDWTN010000007.1, read as the reverse complement.
GCACTATTGCCAAGATTCTTAAAATGATTGTACTTCCTGATGGAAATACGACGATCATTATTCAAGGACAAAGTCGGTTTAAAATCGGTAAACATGTTCAAGAAGAACCACACCATATTGTAACCTACAATACAGTTCCAGATCTGAAGAAAACACTTCCTAAAAAAGAGCAAAAGGCAATCACGCAATCTTTAAAAGATACTGCCACCAAGATCATGGGGCTTAGTCCGGAGATTCCAAAGGAGGCACGAGTGGCGATAGATAATATTGACAGTTTTAATTTTCTTACTCATTTCCTTTCATCAAATGTGAATGCTGAAGTAGAAGATAAACAAAAGCTTTTGGAGATGGACGACCCGAAAGCAAGATCAGAAAAATTGCTTCAGTTTATGCTCAAGGATCTTCAAATGCTGGAACTTAAGCAGGAAATTCAAGATAAAGTACATACCGATATAGATCAGCAACAACGAGATTATTTTCTAAGACAGCAGATACGCATTCTTCAGGATGAATTGGGTCAGGATGGGCCAGATCAGGAAGTAGAAACCTTGAGGAAAAGAGGGGATAAGAAAGACTGGCCAGAAGAAGTAAAGGAACATTTTAATAAAGAGTTAGATAAGATTTTGAGGATGAACCCCGCGGCAGCTGAATTTCCTGTGGCGATGAGTTACACAGAATTACTTGTAGACCTTCCTTGGAATGAAACAACTGAAGATAATTTCGACCTCAAGAACGCTAGAAAAGTACTTGATAGAGATCACTTTGGGCTGGATAAGGTGAAAGATCGAATTATAGAATATTTGGCGGTAAGAAAGCTTAAGAAAGATTTAAAAGGCCCTATCTTATGTTTGTATGGTCCTCCAGGTGTCGGTAAGACTTCTCTAGGAAAATCTATAGCGGATGCGCTTAGTAGAAAATACGTGAGAATGTCTCTTGGTGGAGTTCATGATGAGGCCGAAGTACGAGGGCATAGGAAAACATATATTGGGGCAATGCCTGGTAAGATTATTCAAAGTTTGAACAGAGCTAAAACCTCAAATCCGGTGTTTATTTTGGATGAGATTGACAAGGTGAGCTCGGACTTCCGTGGCGACCCTTCTTCTGCGTTGCTAGAAGTTTTGGATCCAGAACAAAACTCATCTTTTAAGGACAACTACTTAGAAGTAGATTATGATCTATCGAAAGTGCTTTTCATAGCAACTGCCAATTCATTGGATACAATACAGCCTGCTCTAAGAGATCGAATGGAGATCATTGATATCAGTGGATATACTCTTGAGGAGAAAGTGGAAATTGCTAAGAAACATTTAGTCCCAAAACAACGAAAAGAACATGGTCTTAAAACCACGGATATTTCCTTTGACAAAGAAGCAATAGAGAAATTGATCAATGATTATACACGTGAGTCTGGCGTGCGTAGTTTAGAAAGAAAAGCAGCAGCGACGATTCGTTCTATAGCTAAGTCTGTAGCTATGGAAGAAGATTATGATGCTAAGATTACCGCGGAAAGAGTTAGAGAAATTTTGGGGCCAGAAATTTTTGATAAAGATAACTATGAGGATAACTCTGTTCCTGGCGTAGTTACAGGTCTTGCTTGGACCCCTTCAGGGGGTGATATACTGTTTATAGAATCCTCTTTAAGTAGAGGAAAGGGTAAATTAACATTGTCGGGGCAACTTGGTGATGTGATGAAAGAATCAGCAGTAGCAGCATTATCCTATTTGCGTTCTCACTCTGAGTTGCTAGGAATAGACTACCGAGTGTTTGATCACTATGATCTGCATGTTCACGTACCTGCCGGAGCTATTCCTAAAGATGGACCATCCGCAGGTATCACTATGCTTACGTCACTTGCATCAGTATTTACACAACGAAAAGTGAAAAAACAGCTGGCGATGACAGGGGAAATCACATTGAGAGGGAAAGTTTTACCTGTTGGAGGAATCAAAGAAAAGATTCTTGCAGCAAGGAGAGCGGGAATTAAGGAGATTTTGATGTGTAAAAGGAATGAAAAAGACCTTGAAGATATCAGTCCAAAGTATTTGAAAGGGTTAAAAATCCATTTTGTAGAATATGTACCTGAAGTGCTGGATATTGCGTTAACAAAACAAAAAGTAGCAGATCCAATAAAATTCATCCTTCCAGAAGAAAAGAAAGATTGAAGTATATATTCCTAATAGCATTTTTAATTCCCATTTTTGGGTTGGCACAAATTGGTGGGCAATCAGGTTATCAATCTTTGAATCTAACCTCAAACCCTCGAGCAGCGGCTCTTGGAGGAACTACTATTTCTTTAGTAGATGGTGATGTATCTCAGTTTTTCGAAAATCCTGCAACGTTAGACTCTATAAGCGCAGGAAATGTTTTTTTTCATTTCAATCCATATTTTGCTGATGTATTCGTCTATTCAGGAGCGTATAGCTTTAGCATAGGGAATGCTGGAGTATTTGCTGCGGGTATTCATTACATCAATTATGGTGCATTTGATTTGGTAGATGAAACGGGTGCACAATTAGGATCTTTTAGAGCACAAGATTATACTTTTTCAATAGGCAAAGCTCACCAGATAGGAGTATTTAGTTTAGGAACAAACCTGAAGCTGACACATTCATCAATTGAGAGTTATGGTTCAACAGCAATTCTTGTTGATATAGGAGGAGTCTTTCGAATAAATAGGAATTGGAGTGCTGCAATGGTGCTGAAAAACATGGGATTCAGGATTTCTGAGTACACTCAATTTTCTAATCCCGAACTGCCATTTGATGTTAAAATAGGTATGTCATTTAAACCGGAATATATGCCGTTGAGATTTACATTGACTAGCACTAATTTAACTCATGAAAATTCTTCCGGTAGCGAGAGTTCTTCGGGAAGATCCGTAAGTACTTTTAATCAATTATTTAACAGAGTAAATCTTGGAGCTGAATTCCTGTTGAGTGACAATTTTCAACTTTTAGTTGGTTATAATCATAAGCGAAAACAAGAATTAAAGCTAGATGATATTGGTGGGGGAGCAGGTTTTTCGTTTGGTTTAATGGCCAAAGTAAAAAAAGTTGAAATTCGATTTTCGAGAGCCACTTTTCATACTGCAGGGGGAAGCAGCTTTATAAGTTTAAAGACAAATTTGAACGACTTTAAAAAAATTCTATGAGTAATATAAAAAATGACTTAACACCTAAACAGATAGTTGCGGAACTAGATAAGTATATTATTGGACAGAACGATGCGAAGAGAAATGTTGCAATAGCACTTCGAAACAGATGGAGAAGAATGAATGTGAAGGAGGAAATTCAAGGAGAGATTGTACCTAATAATATTCTTTTAATAGGCTCGACAGGTGTGGGTAAAACGGAGATAGCTCGAAGGTTAGCGAAGATCGCAGATGCTCCATTCACTAAAGTAGAAGCATCAAAGTTTACAGAAGTGGGATATGTGGGGAGAGATGTTGAGAGTATGGTGCGTGACCTAGTGGAGCAAGCTGTGAACATGGTGAAAATAGCTAAAAAAGAAGAAGTAAAGGAGAAGGCAGCCGAAGTAGTGGAGAGTATTATTCTAGATGCATTGATCCCTCCATTGAAGGGAAGTCCAAACGCTTATGCAACTAAGATAGGAAGTGATGAGCCAGAGAGTGAAGTGGAACTTAACGAGCAAACGCGCGCACGATTTAGAGAAAAGATCAGAAGTGGAGAGCTAGACGACCGTAAAATTGAAATAGATGTTACGCAAACACCTGGTGGTAATATGGGTGTTATTGGAGGAGGTATGGATGAAGCTTCTATGATTAATATTCAGGAAATGATTGGCAACATGATGCCGAAAAAGAAAAAGAAGCGGAAAGTGACAATTGCTGAGGCTAGAAAAATCTTGTTAGAAGATGAAGCGGCTAAGATGATTGACATGGATGAAGTGAAAGAGGAGGCAATTTACAAGGCAGAAAATACGGGGATAATTTTTATTGACGAGGTAGATAAAATTGCAAAAGGAGGAGATGGAGGAAAAGGACCTGATGTAAGCAGGGAAGGAGTTCAAAGGGATTTGCTACCTATCGTTGAGGGGAGCGCTGTAAATACAAAATACGGGATCATCAATACTGACCATATTCTATTTGTGGCAGCAGGAGCATTTCATGTAAGTAAACCTTCAGATCTGATTCCTGAGTTACAGGGTCGTTTTCCGATCAGAGTAGAGTTAGAGAATCTGACGAAAGCTGACTTTTTGCGAATCCTTACAGAGCCTAAAAATGCGTTGACCAAGCAATACGAGGCATTAGTTGCTTCTGAAGAAGTAAATCTTTCTTTTCAGGATGAAGCGCTAGAGGAAATTGCAGAAATGGCCTTTCACATCAATGAGGAAGTAGAAAATATTGGAGCTAGAAGATTGCATACAGTTATGAGTAGGCTACTAAACGAAATCTTGTTTGATATTCCAGATACCATAGGACCCAACGCTCAAATAGTAATTGATAAAAACACAGTACAAGAAAAATTAGCAGGTCTGGTTAAGGACAAGGACTTAAGCAGGTATATTCTTTAGATTTCTTTAGGGAAGTAAAAAAAGGAGAGTATTCCTTCTCCAAAATTTACATCCTTCCAGTATTTAACATTGAAGTTTATTCCTACTATTCCGCATGTTGGGACGTTATCAAATTCAAGATTAGCTAGTGCATTTGCAGTACTAGTGAATCCTGGATTATGTCCGAAAATTGCTAGTCTCTCGCAGCTTGACGAATCCTTTATTACTTGTAGAATCTCGGACGGGCCAGCATGATACAATGTTTTCTGGAGACGTATATGGCCTTCGTCAATACCCATCTGATCACAGATATGAAGTGCCGTATAAAACGCTCGACTAGCTGTGCTGGAAATGATGACTTCAGGCTTAAGTTGATTTTTCGATAGATGTTGGCCCATTTTCACAACATCTCTTCGTCCTCTCCTACCCAGAGGTCTGTCATGATCACTGAGATCAAACGCCCAAGAAGACTTAGCATGGCGGATGAGATAGAGTGTTTTCATCTAGTTTATTGATTCAATCTTCCTGTCGTAAAGGAATTGTACGCGCCTGGCGTTCTCACCTTCTATGTTTTTGATTTTAGAGATTTGTTCGGCAGATGCTTTTCTTGAATTTTTCAGCACTATCCAATTGACGGATTCGGAAAATGGCGGTGTTGTGAGTGATCCTCGATAATTATAAAAATCACTAAGATTTTCTGGCATTATCTCAGTGGCATCAATAGTAAGGTTTTTAGATTCAAAGACAGCACCCTCTTCATCAGGAATTGTACTGAAAAAAGAATTTAGAAAATTATTTGATCGGCCTTCCTCAAAGAATACGGCTACAACAAGATATTCTGATTCTTCGTCTTGAGGTGCTTTGTACGTGTGAACCACATGCATTTCCATGGCGTATTCAAAGCCTCTAACAAGGTGTTCGGAGGGAGTATGAAAGTGAAATTGTTTGAATTGATAATCTTTTCCATCATAAGAGATGAAACTACCTGAATCATATTGGACTTCAACCGTGTGCCCAAGGTTGGCTACTTTTTCTTTTGAGGATTTGTAATGTACAATCACTTTGTGATTACTGCTTAATCCATCTTCAGGAATAATATTAACAGGAGACTGCATGTGACAATTGATAGTGGTTAACTCTCTAACCTGATTGCAGCTCGATAATAGACAGCAGAAAATCAAAAAATTGAGTAGAAACTTCATAACCTTAAATAATTAGTCAGGTAAATAGAAGTCAAAAGTTACATCATTCATACATTTAAAATGACCTTTCGGGCATTTTGAGAAACCCTCTTTTGAACACGGCCTACAAGAAAGTTTAGTATTCTCGAAAATAGTAAATTGAGTACGGTATGGATATTTGCCAAACTCGGGAACTGTGTTACCCCAAATTGAATAAATCTGCTTTTTTAGTGCAGCAGCAACGTGCATCATTTCATTATCATGAGTGAAGACCCAGTTGGCATTCTTAAGTAATGAAGCTAATTGATTGAAGTTGAACTTCCCGCATGCGTTAAATATGACTGCTTTCTTATTTAACTCTTCGATTTCCTTTTCCTCATCAATGGTTCCCTGCTTAAAGAATGCCTCTATTTCGACGGCTGTTTCACTATCGTTTTTATTTCCCACTAAGACAATGGGTTTGTTGATTCTGTCGCAGAGTTCTATGAGTCGATTCTTTGGAAGTCTTCTGGTTGAGTATTTACCCCCAATGCAGACAGCAGCATATCCATTCTGGTGTGTTTCAGGTAGCCAAGATTTCTCAACCTCATCTCGTTCCGGAATGAAGAAATCAAGACCCAAGTTATCTTCCTCTACATTTAGCGGTTTGATAACGTCTAAGAATCTTTGAACGATATGTTCTTTCGACAATCGGTTCAATTTGAAATTGGCAAATAGCCAATACTTGAATCTTTCCTTTTTAATCGAGAATCTTTTCTTGTTCAATATGAAGGTGATCCTCCGAGATTTTAAGTTGCCCTGAAGATCAATTACAACATCGAAATTTTCTTTCTTGAGTATTGCAATAGAATGAGTTAAATCAAAGATTTGATTTAAATACGGGTTTTCAGCTAATAGTTCAGCATTCGCATTGTTTGTTAAGTAAAATACTTTAGCGTTTAAGCTGGTTTTTAATATCCTAATTACCGGAGTGGTGAGAAGAACCTGACTAAAGTCTCCAAATCTTATGACTAGAATTTTCATGATACAAGTATATGAAGCTAAGTAGCATGAAATTTGTTTCGATAAAGAAACATATCAAATTACTTCAAGCAGGAGATAACCTTTATTAGATTTAAATAGAAAAGAAGCTAGAAATGAACTATTGGTTGATTAAAAGTGAGCCCAATACGTATTCATGGGACGATCTTGTGAATCTTGGAAGGGATCATTGGGATGGTGTTAGAAATTTCAAAGCACGGAATAACATTAAGCAAATGAAAGTTGGTGACTTGTGCCTGTTCTACCATAGTGTAAAGGAAAAGTCTGTTGTGGGGATAGCTGAGGTTGTGAAGGAATACTATAAAGATCCTACTACAGAGGATCATCGGTGGTACGTGATGGATGTTGTTCCCTTAAGAAAACTAAGAAGGCCTGTGAGTCTTGCAGAAGTAAAATCTGATGAAAGGCTTGAATCAATGCAGCTTGTCACGCATTCACGTTTATCAGTTCAATCTGTCACGCATGAGGAATTCGATATTATAATAGAAATGAGTGAAAACTAGGGAACTTATAAATAAAGTTGTTTTATGAATGCCATGTTAAGATTACCTATCCTACTCCTACTAATACCTGTTTTAGTTTTTGGTCAAAAGAAAAAGGATCGAGACACAAGCTCTGTCATCCTTCAACCTAATAGAATAGAATTCGAAAAACATAGAGATGTTTCAGAGTTTTTTGTTGTTCCTGGTGATAAAAATGGAATTCTAGTTGTTGAAGAAACTACCGAGCCTGCTAGGAATGGAGGCTACCAATGGAAGTTGAATATGATCGATACTGCATTACACGTGAAGTGGTCACAAACATTAGTGATTCCAGCTGAAGGATCAATGCTTGGCTATGAATACTTTGATGGTAAATTTTACTTACTATTCAGCGCGAAGAAATATAGTAGTGAAGATTTAATTGTTTACCAATTGAATCCTGAGACCATCGATTTCATTACCTATGAAATTACAACAGTGTTCCCGGTAGAAATCATTCATTTTGAATCCGTAGGGGAGACCTTGTTAATTGCAGGTTATGCGAATTTTAGGCCTGTGGTTATTACTTATAATATTAATGATCGAATACCAAGAGTAGTGCCTGGCTTCTACGATAACAGGAATGATATTCTAGATCTCGTAGTAGATGAGGATTCCAAAATCTTTACAGTCATTATGTCTGAAAAAATGCGGAATAAAAAATATACCGTACGAGTAAGGACTTTTACAGACAAAGGAGATATTATACAAGACAATCTTGTAAACCCTGGAGATAGAAGAAGCATCTTAGATGCGGCGAGTACTTCCTTTTCTGGCGGACTTCAATATTTAGCAGGGACGCACTCAAAAAAGTCTCTTCAATATAGTCAAGGCTTTTATCTGAGTAAATTCATCAATGGTCAACAACAGTTCAATAAGTATCACCCCTTTGCTGACTTAAATAACTTTTTTGGTCACTTAAAACCAAAACGTGAGCAAAGGATAAGAAATAGAATTGAAAAGAAACGACAAAAAGGGAAAGTAAAGAGATTTAATTATCGTCTTCTGGTTCATGAGATTATTGAAAGAGATGGAGAATATATTATGATTGCAGAAGCATATTATCCCAGGTATAACTACTCTAACTCTGGAAATAGCTATACTACTTTTCAAGGAGACAACTCCAATTTTTCGAGAAACCCATTTTTTCTTGGCTATAAATACACTCATGCGGTTGTTTTAGGATTTGATCCGAATTGTAATATTCTTTGGGATCAGACTTTCAAAATTGAAGACACTCAAACATATTCTTTAGAAGAAAATGTAGTTGTAAGTACTTCTAATGACCGTGTGATACTAATGTATTTGGAAGAAAATGAGATTAGAACAAAGATTATTGAAGGCAATACCGTAATCGAAGGAAGAACTTTCAATCCCGTGAAGCTTTCTTTTCAAGCAGATGAAATTAAATCTAAAGACCCAAATGTTGAGGGCTTGGAAAGATGGTACGATAAAACCCTATTTGCTTATGGCGATCAATCAATTAAGAACCCCAATGGAGTAGCTGGAAAAACTACCAGAAAGGTTTTTTACATTAATAAGATCCAATATGACTTAGATAGGCAGCCGAATTAAATTCTATCTCATTACTTTTGCAGGAATAATTACTGATGCAAAAGCGCCTGCTTTTTGATAGCCCCTTACTAAAAGTCACAATTAGCCGATTGTGTCAACAACTCATTGAAGTGCATGATGATTTTTCTCAAACGGTGATAATTGGGATGCAACCAAGAGGTATTCACCTTGCAGAAAGAATAAAAACAAGGCTTGAGAAACTGATAGCAAAGGAAATCCATCTTGGATATTTGGATACTACATTTCATCGGGATGATTTTAGAAGAAGAGATGAACCCATTACTCCTAGTCAAACGAAAATCCCTTTTCTGATTGAGAACAAGAATGTTATACTAGTAGATGATGTTTTATTCACTGGAAGAAGTGTTAGAGCAGCATTGGATGCTATGAACACATTTGGAAGGCCGGCCAAGGTAGAATTACTCGTTCTCATCGATAGACTATACAGTAGAGATATACCTGTGGAAGCTAACTATGTTGGCAGAAAGGTTAATACGATCCAATCACAGAAGGTACTCGTAGATTTAGACGAGAAACAAGAAGAAGATCATATCTGGTTAATCACGAAGGAAGAATGAGTCAATTGAAAACCAAGCATCTCTTAGGAATCAAAAACCTCGATCGAGAGGATATCAATCTCATTTTTCAGACAGCAGCTAATTTCAAAGAAGTCATTAATAGGCCGATTAAGAAAGTTCCATCATTACGTGATGTAACTGTTGCGAATATCTTTTTTGAAAATTCTACACGAACTAAACTTTCATTTGAGCTTGCTGAAAAAAGACTTTCGGCAGATGTGGTAAACTTTTCTGCTTCAGGCAGCTCTGTGAAAAAAGGAGAAACACTACTCGATACGGTCAATAATATCCTGGCTATGAAAGTAGATATGGTAGTCATGAGACACGCTAGTCCTGGAGCTCCACATTTTCTATCCAAGCATATAGATGCAAATATTATCAATGCTGGAGATGGAACTCACGAACATCCTACGCAAGCACTCTTAGATACTTTTTCAATTCAAGAAAAATGTGGAACTGTAGAAGGAAAGAAGGTTGTAATTGTTGGTGATATTCTTCACTCAAGGGTTGCGTTATCTAATATTTTTGCTTTGCAAGAACTTGGAGCAGAGGTGATGGTCTGTGGTCCGGCGACTTTGCTCCCAAAACATATAGGAGAGCTTGGAGTAAAAGTAGAGACAAACATAAGAAAGGCTCTCGATTGGTGTGATGTAGCTAATATCCTTCGTATTCAACTTGAACGGCAGCAGATGCGATACTTCCCTTCTTTAAGGGAATACACAAAGTATTTTGGTGTGAATAAGCAAATACTGGATTCTTTAAACAAAGAAATAGTGATTATGCACCCAGGCCCCATCAATAGAGGTGTAGAGATTACCAGCGATGTGGCCGATTCTGATCATTCGATAATCCTACAGCAGGTGGAGAATGGGGTAGCAATTAGAATGGCGGTGCTCTATCTTTTAGCTGGGGTAGCTTAATTAAGCTACTTACCTACATAGTTAAAAGGTGTGATTCTCTTGAGTTCATCTTTTATTTCTTTCGAAACACTTAACCCATCAATGAATGAGCCAATTGAAGCTTCTGTTATGGCTTCATTGGTTCTGGTAAGTTCCTTTAAGGCTTCATAAGGCTTAGGATAGCTTTCTCGCCTCAAAATAGTTTGTATAGCCTCAGCTACAACTGCCCAGTTATCATCCAGATCTGCCTTAATGACTTGTGCATTCGCATTGATTTTAGATAAACCTTTTTCCAAAGAAAGAAGTGAAATAAAGGAGTGAGCAATCGGCACTCCAATGTTTCTGAGCACAGTAGAGTCAGTTAAATCTCTCTGCAATCTGGATATAGGAAGTTTGGCACTCAAGTGCTCATACAGTGCATTGGCAATACCTAAGTTTCCTTCTGCATTTTCAAAATCAATTGGATTTACTTTATGTGGCATGGCAGATGAGCCTACTTCATTTTTTGAAATTGTCTGCGTGAAGTAGTTCATTGAAATGTATTGCCATACATCTCTGCTGAAGTCAATAAATATTGTGTTGATTCGCTTCAATGCATCAAAAAGGGCTGCTAGGTGGTCATAATGTTCAATTTGAGTTGTGGGGTGACTTCTCTTTAGTCCCAGCTTATCTTTCACAAACTGATCCCCAAACGAGTGCCAGTTATGATCTGGGTAGGCAACTGTATGGGCATTAAAATTACCAGTAGCCCCACCAAATTTTGCTGAAAAAGGAATTTGCTTCAATAAATTCAACTGCTCTCTAAGCCGCACAACAAAGACTATAATCTCTTTCCCAAGTCTGGTTGGAGAAGCTGGTTGTCCATGTGTTTTTGCTAGCATTGGAACATCATTCCATTGGGTAGCTTTTGATTCAAGTACTACAATCAGCGCTTCCAGCTTAGGAAGAAACACCTGCTCAAGTGCATCTTTCATAGACAATGGGATTGAAGTATTATTAATATCCTGTGATGTCAGCCCAAAATGAATGAATTCCTTATAATCAGAGAGTCCCAATTGATCAAATTTCTCTTTGAGAAAATACTCGACGGCTTTTACATCATGATTGGTTGTCTTTTCAATTTCTTTAATTTCTTCCGCATCTGACAAAGAGAAAGTCTCATAGATTTTATGCAGTTTATCATTATTTGCAGGCTTGTAACCAGCTAATTGGGGGATGCCACTTTCATAAAGTGAAATAAAATAGAGCACTTCTACTTTAACTCTGTATTGGATCAGAGCTTTTTCAGAAAAGTAGTCGGCTAAATGAGAAACCTTGGATCTGTATCTGCCATCGATAGGAGAGATACCCTCTAGTGGGTTAAGATTCATGTGTATAATTTATGTTCAATGTCCACATGGAATTTGTCTGAGGGAATTGTGTTGATAATTATTATTCTTCCTCAAATTATTTCATGGAAATAAGTCGTATAAAAGCGAACACAAAAATACCTCATCATGTTTACTTGCTTGACCTCATTTAGAGAATTATCTTTGCGCCCTTAAATCGACAATATGGCATTTTCATTATTCAAAAAGAAGAAAGACAAGAAAGACAATCGTTATCAAACGGTGACAATTAAGGAAGTGGTGAACGTGGCAAAGGACGCCGTGAATCTTGTATTTGAAAAACCTGAAAGTTTTGAATATGAGCCAGGGCAGTTCATTACCATCATTAAGGAGGTTAATGGAAAAAAGATCAGAAGAGCATATTCTTTGTGCACGACTCCCTTCGAGGATGAAAACCCTGCAGTAACGGTAAAGAGAGTAGATGGTGGAGCAATGTCAAACGATCTAAACGATCATATCAAGGCTGGTGATCAACTGGAAATAATGGAGCCTATGGGCATGTTTACCACTGAGTATAATCCTTCTAATAAAAGAAAAGCAATCTTTTTTGGCGGAGGTAGTGGTATCACCCCTTTGATTTCCATCATCAGATCCATTCTTTTGAAAGAACCAGAAAGTCATACAACGCTTGTTTATGGAAATAGAAAAGATGAATACATCATATTCAAGAGCTTAATAGCCAAATTACAGGCTACATATCCAGAACGATTTAGAGCAGTTCATATTTTAGAAGAAGGCGAGGCAGATTATCAAGGAAGGCCTACTTCTGATATGATTGGAGCTATTTGCGAGGAATTGTCTTGCAATGAGCAAACTGAATTTTATATATGTGGCCCTCAACCAATGATGAATATAGTTTCAGAAGGCTTGAACAAAAAAGGATACGCTGAAGCTAAAATCAGGATGGAAAGTTTTGAAGCGGGGAAAACTTCTCCCAACGATATAATTGATAAAGGTGCAACGACAGAAAGCGAAGTTGCTATTTTGCTAGATGGCGAGGAATATTCAGTGACGGTTAAGAAGAATGCTTCTATTTTAGATACTGCACTAGATAATGACTTAGATATGCCTTATTCATGTCAAAGTGGCTTATGTACAGCATGTCGTGGAAAGTGCGTAGAAGGGAAGGTTAGCATTGATGAGGCAGAAGGCTTATCTCAAGATGAGTTGGATGAAGGATACGTCCTTACATGTGTTGGTAAGCCACTTTCTGATCGTGTTCGCATAGAGATGGGTTAACTATTTAACGAGATTAATTTCTTCATTATACCTTCTTTATGTATTCAGAAGCCACCCAACACTTTTGTGTTTGTAGACTTAAATTATGAGTTTAATTTCGGGGCTTAAATAAAAGCTATGAAGACCCTGATCTCTTTCATTACCATTTTTCCCTTCCTACTCTTTTCGCAAGTTCAAAGCCCTAAAGAGTTCTTAGGGTATGAGCTTGGTGAGAAGTTTACTCGCCATCATCAAGTTGTTGATTATTACGAGTTTCTATCTGAAGAATCAGGAAAGGTTTCTGTCCAACAATATGGAGAAACTTATGAAGGACGCCCACTTTTACTTGCTTTCGTGTCTTCTGAAGAGAACATTAAAAATCTTGAAAACATCAGACTCGATAACCTTAGACGAGCAGGTATTGAAGAAGGAACTCCGACATCTACTATTCCAATTGTTTGGCTGAGCTACAATGTCCATGGCAATGAATCTTCCTCTACGGAAGCATCTATGGCAACCATATATGAATTGATAAGATCAGGGTCAGATAAGAGTGAATGGCTTGAAAATGCAGTGATTGTAATAGATCCATGTATTAATCCTGACGGCAGAGATCGGTATGTGAATTTCTATTGGCAAAATGCGAGTCAGCCTTATAACCCTGATCCTAATGCAATAGAACATAATGAGCCATGGCCTGGGGGACGTCCTAATCATTATTTATTCGATTTAAACAGAGATTGGGCATGGCAAACACAAATTGAAACTCAAGGTAGGTTAAAGGTTTATAACCAGTGGCTACCTCAAATTCATGTTGATTTCCACGAACAAGGTATTAACTCACCTTATTATTTTGCTCCAGCAGCCCAGCCATTTCATGAGTTAATCACTCTCTTCCAAAGAGATTTTCAAAATGAGATCGGTCGTAATCATGCGAAATATTTTGATGATAATAACTGGTTCTATTTTACCAAGCAGTTTTTTGATTTGCTATATCCAAGCTATGGAGATACATACCCTACCTATAATGGTGCGATAGGTATGACATACGAACAGGCAGGTCATGGAAGAGCAGGATTGGGGATCATTAAGCAAGAAGGGGATACGTTGACACTTAAGGATAGAATAGCTCATCATTACACAACAGGCCTTTCTACAATTGAAATTTCAGTCAATCATGCCGATAGATTGCTCATTGAATTCACTAAATTCTTTGGAGATAAACCTGGTCTTGAGTACAAATCCTTTGTTCTCAAATTTGATGGGAATGAAGATAAGTTTAGAATATTAATGAATTGGCTAGATGATCAAGGTATTGAATATGGATCAGCGCCAAATGTAAAGGGCCTTAAAGGATACGATTATAACACAGGTCAACAGACAAATTTTTCAATAGGGTCGAGAGATTTGGTAGTTAATACCAATCAACCAAAAGCGACTTTAGCTCATATCCTGTTTGAGCCAAAAACGAAATTAGTGGATTCTGTTACTTACGATATCACTGCATGGGGAGTTCCATATGCCCATGGTCTTCGAGCATACGCTACTTCACAGATGATTGATGTAAGCAATAGAACAAGTGATAATTTCAAGGATTCTGAAGTGCCTGAAAAAGTATATGCTTTCATCAATAAATGGAATAGTATGGATGATGCACGATTTCTAGCTTCTCTTTTAAAAGAGAATGTAAAAGTCAGGTTCACTCAAAAGCCAATGAATTATAAAGGAAAGTCCTTTGATAGAGGTAGCCTAATCATTGCTAAACGTGATAATAAATCCATTCAAAATTTTGAAAAGAGAGTTGTTGATTTGGCAAATAAGCACACTCGGAATGTCACAGCTATCAAAACGGGATTTATGGATATGGGTCCTGATATAGGTTCATCAGACGTGAGGTATTTGAAGAAACCTAAAATTGCTTTATTGAGCGGTGAGGGTACTTCTTCTCTTGCTTTTGGAGCGACATGGCATTTTTTGGAGCAAGAATTAAAATATCCAGTAACAATTCTTGGGACGGATTATTTCAATCGGATAGACCTTTCTGAATATAATGTGCTAATCATGCAAAGTGGGTGGTATAGTTCATATGGAGAAAAGGAAATGAACAAGATGATGGACTGGGTTTCAGCAGGAGGTAAGCTTATAGCGATAGAAGGTGCGTTGAATAAGCTGAAGGATACTGATTATTCATCTCTTTCCGCCTATGTGGATGATGAAGCTAAGAAGAAGTCTGAGTCTATAGATGAGAAACGGAAAGACTCGGCGAAACTTATTCCATATGAAGATCAAGAGAGAGAATTTATTAAAGGATTTGCTCCAGGTGCTATTTACAAAGTAAAAATGGACGGAACGCATCCACTTGCTTTTGGCTATGAGGGCATTTACTACACTTTAAAGACAGGGTCAAGCAGGGTAGCCTATTTAGATGGGAATAATGTGGGAGTAGTAGTTGATAAAGAAGATTTGTTAAGCGGATTTGCCGGCCAATATGCTAGAGAAGATATGGCTGAAACATTAGTTTTTGGAGTTGAAAACAAGGGTAGAGGTCAGATTATCCATATAGTAGACAACCCTCTTTTTCGATCTTTCTGGCAAAATGGGAAGCTACTGATGGTGAATGCGATGTTTTTTGTGGGTCAGTGAGTCGATTTCCTACGGCCCATTAAAAATATAATTATTGCTGCTAGAAGACCAATATAGCTTTTCTCATTTCCGATCCACTCTGGACTTTCAAAGCCGAAAAGTGCAATTGATATTGCGAAAAGTGTAATTGCCAATAATTAGCTTAAAGTAATTTTTCGTTTCATTTCTACCAATAACTATTTATTAAGTCTCCCATCTTCTTTTAATGCCTTATGAATAATCCATTCTATCTGCCCGTTAGTTGAACGGAACTCATCTGCAGCCCACTTTTCAAGAGCCTTCATGGTATCTTCATTTAATCGTAGCGCAAATGGTTTTTTCTTAGCCATCTAATCCCCAGTTTTCTTTCAATCGCCTCACAGCTTGCTTCATCTCTTGTGGTCTTTGAGTTCCTATGAGAATACGTTTATTATTTTGTAGGACTAGTTGTAATCCTTCATTTCCAGACACATTCAAGGCTCTTCCTGACCTGAATCTAAATCGATAGCCATAGCCACCATACTCACGTATAGGTTTATATTTTCGAACATAAATTTCTTTAACATCTTCCTTCAAAATTTTTCTCTCAGAACCTACAAAAGGCGGATAACGATAATACAGCGTATCCTGATCAATGGATGTGTATAGTTTGGAAGTATAGAAGAGAGCGATAATTCCGCCCGTCACGATTGCGGCAATGATCAATCCTATGACTCCTTCATTATTCTGAGTATAAATAAGACCTACAGCTGTCCCTCCAACGGATAGAATGGAAATCCCAATAACCAAGTACCACATCCAGGTACCAACAAAGGTTTGCTCTTCTTTAAACAATAGTTTTCCTTTCATGGCCTCTGTGCTTAACGTTCTCTTTCTAACATGACTGTAATTGCTCCATGGTCAACTGAAAAACTATGAACCTTCCAGCCTTGTCCAGAAATATCATGAAGTCTTTTTTCAAAGCCCTCTCTTTTCTCAAAGGATTTTTGCTTTAGAAATTTATAATTGTTCATAATCTAATGATTAAGAGTCCCTGAGTTTATTACCGGAGCAACGTCTTTGTCAGCACAAAGGACAACCATGAGATTACTAACCATTGCAGCTCTTCTCTCTTCATCCAAATCGATCACCTCCTTTTCTTTAAGCTGCTCGAGAGCCATTTCTACCATACTTACAGCACCTTCTACTATTTTGTGACGTGCTGCTACGATTGCCGTTGCTTGCTGTCTTCTGAGCATTGCACTAGCAATTTCTTGAGCATATGCCAAGTATCCAATGCGCGCTTCAAGAATTTCGATTCCCGCAATAGCTAATCGTTCATCAAGCTCTTTTTCTAGATCTTCATTTACCTGCCTGATTCCAGACCTTAAAGTTACTTCAGCTTGTTCATCGTCGAAATTGTCATACGGATATGTTCCAGCGAGCTTTCTTACAGCAGCATCAGTTTGTACTCTCACAAAATTTTCATAATCGTCTACCTCAAATGCTGCTGCGAATGTGTCTTTTACTCTCCATACTAAAATCACTGAAATCATAATTGGATTTCCAATACTGTCGTTTACTTTGATTCGTTCGCTATCAAAGTTTCGAGCACGAAGGCTAATCTTCTTTTTGGTATAAAAAGGGTTTACCCAATAAAACCCGTTTTCGCGCACTGTGCCAATGTATTTACCAAATAAGACAAGTACTCTAGATCCATTAGGATTGACAAAGAAGAAACCCGGCATCATGATCAACCATGGAATTATCAGTAAAAGCCAAATGGGTTGCTGAGTGATAGAAACCAGTGCGATGAATGCTCCTAAAAGGCTGACATTGAAAAACAATGCGACATAACCAGATAAGGGAGTATGGGTTTTTTCGTTTGATTGCATAGTTGATAAGCTTTAAAATTGAAAACTGATTACAGAGTTTGTAGGAATTCAATGATTCCAGTCATTAATCCATCACTCAAGGAGAGATCTGGATTATTATAAGTAGCCATATTGGCGGTTAAGTCATTTTCTGGAGTATCCTTCAAAACATGATTCATTCCGGGAATGATAAGAAGTTTAGCATCTGGATAAGCCACTTTAAGGTTTTCTGCCTGATCTTTTCCTACTTGCATATCGGTTGTTCCATTTACAATTAGAACAGGAATGTCCAATTTCTTAACCTCATTTGACGGGTTATATAAGATGTATGATTTCAAAAAATCTTGAATATGAGGACCAAACAGAGAGGCGAGATACGGGCTATACGAATTTACGGTATGCCCATTTTTCATTGAGTCAATATTAACTCTGGCATCTTCCGCTAAAGCTGGCGACTGCATGCCTAATTGTCTTATAATAGCTTCGCCTGCATCTTCTGATAGGCCTGAAATAGAGATAAAACCGGTAACATTTTTGTTGTCCTGAGCAGCCAAAATGCCCACAAGTGAGCCTTGACTATGCCCTGCAATTACCAAGTCTGAGTAGCCACTGTCTTCTAATAGTGATAACCAGTTTTTGGCATCTGATACAAAATCATCAAATCTCATATCCGTAGGATTGGTTATGGCATTTTTGCTCTCAGCGATTCCGCGTTTATCAAATCTGAGTACAGCATATCCTGCATTGCCAAGTGCATGTGCTACCATTTTGAGTGAGTTGTTATTGAGGCCAAGTGCGCTGTTTCCATTTCTATCCGTGGGTCCGGATCCAGAGATCATTAAAATTGCTTTGCTGGTCTCTTGCTCAGGAGTGATTAAAGTGCCTTTTAGTTCCCCAATCTCAACAGGCTCTTCTTTAAATGATTGAGCATTCGAGAAAAATGAAGTACAAATAGAAAGAAATATTAATGCGTGTTTCATAATGATATTAAAATGATATCATTACAATATACGACAGAAATTTAAAATGGTTATCATGAGATTAATTCTTTTCTTTTGTGAGCAATGAAGAAGAAGGTTAAAAGTTGGAAAGATTATCATCATCAACTGTATCAGGTTTATCACAGTATTATAGCTCTGACACTCGTGCCGTTTGCTTTCTTTTTTTTGGAATGGGATTCATCGTTCATCTCTCCAATTTCGATGAGTAATCCGTTTTTTATACTTATTGCTCAATCAATATGGGTTGTTGGTTATGCTAGCTGGTATGTTTGGCGCGGTGAAAATATCAAATATCAAATCACAGATTCAGCTGATGTAGCCTATAAGATGGGTGAGTTTAAAAAAAGAAACATTAGAAAGTATCTAATTCTGGGCGGTGCTGGAATTATCTCTGTAGCTGCTATGTGGCTTGCGCCATCATTCATTTTTGTGATAGCCTATTTTGCGGTATTGATTCAGTATTCTTTCCTGAGGCCTTCAGAGGATAAGTTTGTTAGGGACATGAGATTATCGAAAGAAGATCGAAAAACTTTGCATGAAGAATAAAAAAGGGCATCATATTGAATGATGCCCTTTTAATCTTATCTAAGAGAATAGTTATAACGTAATTCCGAAACTGATCGCATTTAATTTTGCATTTTGCCCGTTAGCATTCAGGGGACCTCTATTTGGTGAGAATACTTCATTCAAATCATAGTTGGCAAAAAGCTCAACACCCTTCCATCCAACTTGAGCTCTAAGTCCATAGCGGAAGTTCTCAAGGAAGAAGTTATCTCTTTCCTTATCCTTTTCTCTGTCTCCATCTTCCTTGTATTTGTATTTTGTATGACTTCCAATTCGGTAACCAGCATATCCACCTACCCCAAATCGGAATCCTTTTCTAGAGTATCTTTTTATTCGTACTCCGCCCGATTCTATACTTGTGATTTTTCTTCTTCCTCTGGAAAAATCAAACATTGGAACGACGGTCGCATTGATGAATGAAGCTGTCAACTTACTCTTACTACCATTCTGAGTAGTAGGGGCTAAATTGAATTCGACAGCTTCTGAACCTTCCTGGATAATGTAATCTGCATCCTCTAATTTCCAATTGTACCAGTTAATTCCCAATCCCCACTCAAGAAAAATAGGGCCACCAACCCACGTTCTGTTGGTGCTATTTAATCCAACATACCAAGAGCCAAAAGATTTTACCGTATAAGGAGAATTCCCTTCAGGAAAGCTTCCATCATCTAGCCAGTTATTCAAACCGATATCTACATTGAAGTGGTGTGTGGTTCGATCTCTTCTTTCAGTTTCATAGGTCACCTTTCTTCTGTCTCCCCAATCATCCTCATCCCAATCATCAACTTCGTCAGGATCTACGTCTACTTCTACGCCTCCAAGCTTAATTCTGATTTCATCATCATTTATCTTCCAATCTTTCATTTCCACCTCATTGTCCTCATTCACATAAGCTTTTCCATCACTTATTTCCATGTACTCCACACTATCTGAAAGTTGATTATTTAGATCTCTCACCATTTGATTGATATCATAGTTTTCCAGAGATGCTAAATCATTTCGATTTTTTGTTATGATAACGATCTTGCTATTATTATTCAGTTCTATGATTACAGTATCCTGCTTTAGATTAGTGCCACTTTTGGCTAGTGCCATCGTTGGCAGCATTAATGCAAGTAGGATATATATTATCGTTGACTTCATCATTGAATTTATTGTCAGTTGATTTCTCATGTCCTTATCGTTTATAATGAATTCCTGTCCTTTTTATTTTTCAATCCACCATTAAGTAGATTGTCTTTAGCCGTTTTCATGTCGGCCAACATATCCCCCGGATCTATTTTTCCTGCAAAGGCGATAAATTTCTTTAAAGCTCCTGTAGAATCATTTTTTTGTACTTCTACCGGTTTATTGTCAGAAGAAGCGATGTATGTAATTTTTACGGTTCTGAAAACCGGTTTTTCGACTTCTATAGCTTCTGAATTAGTGATTTCAGGCTTTTCTATCTCAGCTGTAGCTACCATCTTTTTCGATTCAGGTTCAATGAGCTCAACTTTTTCAATGATCTCTTCTTGTGATTTTTGACTATTGTTCGTCGCAAAATGTACTTTATGAGCTTTTTGAATCTTCTTCTGTATAATGGGTTGCTTTTCTTGAATATTTTTTTTCACCGACTTATCCTTTTTATCGATTACTGGAAGTACAAACTCAGGTGAACCATGGTTGACTGGATAAGTTATCTCAGAGGCAATAGGAGTTAGATCTTGCGTATTCGTTACCGGCCATACCACCCATGATATGAATAAGAGTGACACAGATGCAGCCACCCAGTAAATTATAGGGGTCTTTTTAGGCCTAATCTGTTTTTCTACTAGCGACCATGAATTTGAAGATGGAACCACCTCCAGTTGGTCTAGTTTTTCTCTAAATAACCGATCAATGTTTTGTTGATCCATTTGTAATCTTATTTTCAAGTTCTTTTTCAACTTCTGCTAGGCGGGCTTGTAACCACTTTCTAGCTCTGCTCAATTGAGACTTAGAAGTATTTTCATTTATTTCTAATTGTTTTGCAATCTCAGCATGAGAGTAACCCTCAATAGCATAGAGATTAAACACCGTTCTATACCCTACGGGTAAATCATTAATCAATTTTAAAAGATCGGCAGTATCTAAAGCATCTTCCATCACACTTAAATCAGGACTATCAGTTACTGTTTCTATATCTGTTTGAAGAGACATATTCCGATTTTTCCGGATATACATCAGGCAATCATTTACTACGATTCTCCTTACCCATCCTTCAAAGCTGCCCTCGCTTTTAAATTGATCCATTTTTTCAAAAACCTTTACGATACCTCCAATCATTACATGTTCAGCTTCTTCTCTGTCTTTTATGTACCTGAGGCATACCCCTAACATTTTAGGAGAAAGGCGGTCATACATACTACGCTGCGCTGAAGCCTTACCTTTTCGGCAGCCTTCAAGTAGTTCTTCTTCGGTTAGTGACTTATTGATTCGCAGCATGGTTTTAACCTTCATGGGGTAGATGCAGCTTCTAAGCTGATGGTTGCATAGCGGTAAATTATTTAAAATAAAAAAAGTCGGCAATGCCGACTTATTCAAATTATATTTTCTTGGTATATTTTATTCTTCTTCGTGATGTGCATGATGGTGATGAAATCTGTTTTGCCTTTTAAGCAAAAACTCCCACATACTCCTCCACATATCATCAAACGCATAATGGATTATGTTTTTGAAGTTGAGCCAATTATCTCTTTTCTTCTGCATAGTTGACATTTTAGCTGGTTAACCTATTCAAATGTACATTTTTTAACGAAAAAAAAATATTTCAGGTTCTATAGAATGAAATTACTGTGAATTATCAAATGATAATCTTAGAATAGTTATATCAGAAAGATCATTTGTAAAAAAAAAGAGGGGCCGAAGTAACCCGGTACCCCTCTATTAAGTATGAAGAGGACTACAAGGTTATTGTAGTGCCATATCTGATGATTGTAAAAAAGATTGAAACCATGTAACTGTAAAAAAGAAGATTTTTCTGGCGAATTGGGGTAGTTAGCTTTAACACTTGTTTTTTATATAACAAATGCTCGACGTGAATTGGACAATGATTGCAATAAGTCTTACTTTGATAGGGATAGTGCTTATTTGGTATGTTAAACGACCAAAAAAGGCATCCTCCGGTAAGGTAGATATAGATGAGGAGGAATTAGGAATGGTTTATAATAGAACCATTGAGCTGATCAATGAGCGAAAATTCTACTTAAATAAGAGTCTTAAACTTTCCGATCTTGCCTCAGAACTTTCGTACAACGAAAGAATATTGTCTCGCTCTATTAATAAATTTAGTAATGGAAACTTCAATAAGTTTATTAATTCTTTTAGGATTGAATATTCAAAAGATCTATTGACTGGAGGAAAATTCGACCATTATACAATTGAAGCTATCGCTGATGAAAGCGGTTTTTCCAATAAAGTTTCTTTTTATAATGCTTTCAAGAGTGAGACAGGGATGTCTCCGACTCAATATCGGGCATCAAAACAACTCAATTAAAGTTTACCCTATTCAAATTCTTTGAAAGTGTAAAAATGCACGATCTTTTACATAAAGAATCGCGATTCTTTACATATGTGCCTGAAAATCAATAAGTAGTGGGTGCCTTCTATACGTTTTGGATGAAACAAATATCACCAAAATGTACATAGAAGAAATAGTAATTGAAGAAGACATATCTATTGTTGAAGAGATCTTGTTGATTGACTCACTCAATGTTCCTTCAAAGCAAATTTTAGTTCCGGATAATACAGCTGAAATATTTATACCAGTGAGTGGGAATCTATCTTTCAAAGCTCTAGGAAGCGCCAGGTCAATATTAATGAGAGAAGGCATTGGATATTTTTTAATGCCAAGAAGAAGAGGAACGGAGATTACAATCGCAAAAGACAGTGAATACTTGTTAGTTAAAATCAATCCTATGTATGCATATGGGATATCTAGGGGGTTAAAAGAAATTTTTAATGGAGTTTTCGAGCTTGGATTAAATCAATCAACCTTACAAGCCATTAACAGGGCTTCAAGAATGCAAAGTATCCATCAAATGGAGGAAATATTGATAAAGTGCTTTGCTAGTAAAAATTCATTCTTTGATCACAACATTACCATATTAGAATCGATAGGCAAGATTAGAAATTCATATGGTACAATCTCGGTTAAGGAAATATATTCCTCTTTGAATGTCAGTAAATCTAAATTAGAGCAACATTTTAATCGTGAAATTGGACTTACCCCAAAAGAGTATTGTAAAATCGAAAAAATCAATCATTTCATTAGGACTTACAGAGATAGTTGTGATCAAAGCTTAACTGAGATCACCTATCTGTGCGGCTATTATGATCAATCTCATTTGATTAAAGACTTTAAGTACTTTCTTGACACAAGCCCTAAGAGATTCTTTATGCAAAAAGGATCTTTATTTAGATAGTTCCATAGTATCTAGAGAAAAAAGCAAGGAAGATAGTTCTGCGTGCAATGTTGATTGAAGGTGTACATACACTGGTTTCAATCCCTTTTTATAGATGATGAATGAAGGCTTATCTACTTCCTGAATTTCCAATTCTTCAGGTGGGTTGTACTTCTTGATTAAGGCAATAAGGTTTTTATTCTCAACTGTTAGATTATGTTTTTCCTTTAACTCATTTATGAAACTCAACTTTGTCTTGTAAGGTTTTTCAATCAAGAGAATAGATGAAACTTTTATTGGTTGAAGCCCTGGGTTTATGTCTATACGAAAATGAGTACCACTTCTTGAGCAAGAAATTATAGAGAATGCAATGATTAATATCTTAACTATTTTCATCCAATAGTTTTAAAATTTCAAAATAATTCTCTGCTCTATTAAGATCTAAATAACTCTTCTTAATTAATGATCTTATTTGCTTAGCTGGTAAATTGAAGATCTCAGATAAATTACTAGCTCTCATTTTAAATGGAGTTAATTTATTATCCATTTCAAGCCATAGCGATGTTTTATATTTAAATTCATCTTTCGTTTCTCCACTTGAATAAGCACCTGCATAATCGGCTCTTTCGAGTACTTTATCATGCGATCTGAGAACTTTAAAAGCTTTGGATGCATAAACTATTGAAACGACGTGTTTTTTATCATTGATTTGAATTTCATTCCAGCTAACACCATCCACCAAGAAATATGAGATATTCCTTAAAGGAATAATCCCCTTAACCCTATCGGGACTTACTGAAATTAATTCTTTAGCTTCTAGATTTAAGTTCCCAAAGATTAAAATGGTGTCTGGTTTTATTGTGACTAGCCATATTTCCTGATTTTCATTGAACATGTATGGGTGCCCCTCAATGCCTTCATACCTTTCATCAAATGTTCTAAGCGTATTACCATTTTCGATATTTTCTGCGGTTTGACTAGTATTCACAAAACCTTTTGCTTCTTGTGAAACTGCCTTTTTGAGAGAGAATAGACATATAGCTAAAACGATTAGTGATTTCATTTTTTTATAATTTTTTCAGTTTTAATTGTTTTCCCACGCTCGTCTCTAATCTCGAGTAGATAAATGCCTGGTTGAAGTTTCTGCGTTTTGTAGTCTGTATTTTCTGATAGATCAATATGATCTATTTCTTGACCTGATAAAGCACGAATAATCATTTTGTAATTCTCACTTTTAGCATTGTTAATGCGAAGTGTTTCATAGACAGGATTTGGATAGATGAGAATTGGCGATTCACTTTTTACTGCTGATACTATTCCATCTCCAATTTTCAGATTGTCAATCCTTATTCCCCATCCATTTACTGTACTGTTTACAACGAATGAAAAACGGATAATGAGATTGTCATTGGAAGAAAATGGTAGAGCTTGTCCTACCAAATCAATTTCTCTTTGCTTGTATAGTGAAGCATCTCCTGTAGCCAAAGAACCGGAAGCTTCAACGTTTGAATTGTATCTCATTAGCCACTGATCGTCATTGCTTGCATCTGCTATTTCACCTACTTGGACCCATGTGTTACCGTTATCAGAAGATGCTTCAATGATTAAATAATCGTTTATAACTATTTCTGTAGAAGGCTCGATCAATAATATCTCATCAAATGATAGTTTGGAATCTTCTTTAAGCCTAATAGGATGTTTTAGGATAAAGGAGGCAAGCCCTTGTGCGTCATTTTTATACGGGTGATCAGAAACGATAGCCATGGATGAAAAACCTTCCCCAGTTTCCATTTTTAGATTATTTAAAACCAATGAATCCCCAGCTTCAGGAGTATCAAAACTCAAGGAATAGAAATCGACTTGCTCGCTAATGTTAATGACTCTACCTCTAATGAATCCTGCTTGTGGAAATGAGGATGTGTTTTGATTGACTGATACATCTAGCGCATGGATTTTGTAGAATAAAGTATCATCTTCTGAAAGACCTAAGTCACTTTTATTTAACTCGAACTTTTCTGTTTCTGAAACTTCAAAATCAAGACCTTTATAATTGCTATCTCCATTTTCAGTGGTCTTATATTCAATATATAAAGTGTCAATAGCGAAATTATCCTCAACACTAAATTCTATATCAAATTCTTCTTGAAGAATAAAACTGACTGGGACATGGGAAATTGAGGGCCCCTCATTGTCTTGTTCCTTTATCACAGAGAGTGGATTGTTAAAACCTTCTTCTGGAAATTGGTAAATCCTTCCTTCCGGACTTGTATATCTAAAATAGTATGATGATTCGTCTGGCAAGTCTTCATATGGAATTGAAATTTCATATAAATCATCATTACTGCTTTGGCTTAAATTATAGATAGTAGAGGTATTGAAATTATCTTCTGATATAATGAGCTCGGTATTACTTGCATTGATTAAGGAGTCACTTTCCAGTTTTATAAGAAATCGAACTGGAACACCAGGGCTTTCAGCAAAAACAATTTCATCATGATCAATGAATGTATGTACCCAACCAAGTTGAGAAAATATTGCTTTAGTTACTTCGCCGGGAAGATGTATGGCCTCACCGAGTCCAAACTGAGGACTCATTAATGAGTTTTCATTTCCTGCTGGGAATACAGATTCATCTAAGTGTGAAATACTAGAGCCACCATTCCATGGATTAGGTGCGAAGATTGGTGGAAATGTCCCATAGACATCTTCCGCCAATGAACTCCCATAAGAAACACTATTATTTGTTACAGCAGCCAATAATTCTGCAGAATTGTTAGCGTAAACATCTTCATCGATAAGTTGATTACCTAGCCTATCGACTAAATAGAGATCGTAAATTATCGGAGTATTTGGTTGTCCAGTATTTCCTAAACCCCAGGCAGCTATTTGAGCGTTGGCTCCAAATGAGGCTGAGAATCCTAGGCCGTGACCGATCTCATGTAGTACGACAGAAACTAAATCATATTGATCTGATGGAGGATTTGCGTCAATTCCAAAGTACCAGTCAATCTGACTGTTGAAGTTGGCAGAAACTTCGGATTGAGATTCGAAATTTAATTGTTTTCTGGCGAGCTTTTCAGCTAAAGCTAGTGGGTATCTTGTATCTTTTTCAGGTGCATTTTCAAAGTTGCTGACAGTACTGGTTGCACTTGCTGACCCTAGTACTCCTGGACCTAATTGTGACCAGTTGGCGGTAACTCTAATTGGAACATCTGATGTAATTGTTTGAGCCCAGATATCTACCGCGTATTGAAAAGCTATTCTAGCTTCATTAGTGAATCCATTATAAGAGACTGATATCTCAGCGCTTGTTTCCGTAGTATTTGCAAGCCTACCACCTAAAAAACTTGCTGGTATATGTGTGTTTTCAACTTTGTCAGAAGCATAGCAAATTGTTTTTTCTCCTGGATGGAATTGTATGCTTTGTGGAAGAACAATATGAGGTATGATAAGTAATAAGTAAGCCCAGATTTTCATTTAAATGAGAGGTTAAAAAAAGGGCCCATATGGGCCCTTTTAAATTGTAAAAAACTAGATTAGTTAATAAGAATCATTTTGCTCAAGAGCAGCGTTAGTGTCTACTTCTGTTTGTGGAAACGGAAGTATTAGCCTGTCGTCAGTAGTTATACTTGACTTTAGGGTTCTAACATTGCCTAACCTAATTGCATCAAACCAGGAATGACTGCCTTCAAAAGCAAGCTCTTTTACTTTTTCTTCCTGAAGTTCATCCAAGAATTCAGCTATTGTAGTAGCAGCTGATCTTGCTAATCCTACTCGATCACTTACAAAGAATAACGCGTCCTTGGCTGCTTCAAGATCCGGAGCAGCTTGTCTAGCAAGAGCTTCAGCTTTGATAAAATGAAGTTCAGCTAATCTGACAATATAGGTCGGATCATCCTGAGTATTCACGTTGGGGTACTTAAGCACTTCAGGAACCGCATTCACAATTGATGCTTCCCTAGGATCCCCTGCAATTAAATTAAGAAACTGAGCTGTTGGAGCATAATCTTGTCTCCCGCCATTTGCTTGACTGATGAAAAAGAATGAATGCCCAGATTGTTCTACAGTAGCGTTAGCAAACATTCCGAAAATCAATTCAGAAGACGATAACCTGTTAACGAAAATGTCTCCATAGTTAGCTTCTAATGTAAAGTTTGGAACCACATCATCAACAAGTGCGATTGCAGTTGCATAGTCTTCCATATACAGAGCAACTCGAGCTCTTAAAGCTCTGGCAGCATCTGCTGATACTCTATAGCTTAATGTGAAGTCTGGCGCATTAGCAATCGCAAAGTCAAGGTCTCCTGTAATTGAAGCATATGATTCTGCCACAGTTGCTTTTGCCAGATCCTTATTTGTGGTATTTCCAGGAACTAAACGCAAAGGAATTCCATCCTCTGAACCAGATTCCCAGAATCTTCCGAAGAATCTAAGCGCATCGAAATGAGCTAAAGCTCGCAGAAAACGTGCCTCTGCTAATAATCCTTCTTTTCTACCTTCAGTAAAGGCTGCATCGTCCAATAACTCAACAGCCGTAATTACATTTGAAGACCTATCTGCTAATTCATAAATGTCATCCCATGTACCTAATAATGTATTATCTACAGGGTTTACATTGTTATTCTCGGAATCAAAAGTGGAATTTCGAGTGGTAGAAGCATTGGAGCCTAAATAGATAAACTGATTAGCACCCCAAATAATTTGCATTCTTCCATAGTAACCATCTTGATTCAATGCAGCATATGCACCCGTAAGAGCAGATTCAGCATCATTTGGATTTGTAATAGCAGTTGCATCCGACAAGCTTTGAGCCGGAACTGTGTCTAAATTGTCATATAGGTCACACGAAGTAACAAAGACAAATAACACAATAATGTATGTGAATTTCATTAATATATTTTTCATGATATTGTCTGATTTTAAAATCCTAGCTTAACACCAAAAGTGTAAGTCTTACCACCAGGGTAAGTACTGTTATCTACTCCAAGAGCAGTACTATTATTTTGACCAAAAGTGTTTATTTCAGGATCAATACCTGAGTAATCAGTGATAGTCAAAAGATTAGTGCCTTGAGCAAATACAGTCACATTCGAAAGAAATACGTTCGACAATAATTCTTGAGGAAGTGTGTACCCTAGACGTAGTGTCTTAAGTCTGATGAACGATCCATCTTCAACAAAAAGACTAGAATTTCTAGCGTTATTGTTTGGATCACCTTGTACTACTCGAGGCAATGTTGCGTCTGTATTTGAAGGAGTCCACCTATCAAGTACGCGAGTAGAAACATTGTCAGCATCTTCAAAAATCAATGACTCGGTATTAGTCAAATTGATAATGTCATTCCCCTGAGAGAATTGGAAGAAAGCAGTAAGACTTAGGCCTTTATAAGTAGTTGTACTTGTGATACCGCCTATAAAGTCTGGCTGAGCAGATCCTGTGATTACACGATCATCTGCTGTAATTTGCCCATCTCCGTTAGTATCTTGAAATCTAAGATCGCCTGGAGAAGTTCCAGCTGCTTGGTATAACCCAGTTGGAGAAGCACCATTTAGCTCGTTAATCTCGGCTTGATCTTGGAAGATGCCTTCCACTTGCCATCCAAAGAAGGCTCCAATAGGCTGACCTACTCTAACAATACTTTGATTAAAACCTGTAGCTAGAATATCATTTTCGTCAACTAAGGAAAGAATCTTGTTTCTGTTAAAAGCAATGTTGCCAGATATATTCCATTGGAAATCGTTTGTGTAGATAACATCACCCGATAGTTCAATCTCGATTCCTTTGTTTTCAATCTCACCGATGTTCTGATTTACATTGTTAAAACCTGTAGATCTTGGCAGTGGTGCAAGAAGCAATACATCAGTGGTTGTCTTAACATAGTAGTCAATTGAACCTGTAATTCTTGATCCCCATAATCCAAAGTCTAACCCAACGTCAAATTGTGCTGTTTCTTCCCACTTCAATGATGGATTTGAAATTTGAGTTGGTGCAGTTCCTGGATTTCCTCCATAGGAAAAGCCTCCTCCGAAAAGCCCACGAGAAGCAAAGTTTCCTACTCTGTGGTTACCTGTAACTCCGTAACTAGCTCTAACTTTTAGATTGTTAACGGTTTCGAAATTGAAAAATGATTCATTCATCACATTCCATCCTACAGCTACGGAAGGGAAGATGCCAAAGCGGTTATCTTCACCAAACCTTGAGCTACCATCGGTTCGAACTGTTACTGTTGCTAAATATCTATCTCCATAACCATAATTAACTCTAGTGAAATATGATTGAAGACCCCATTCTGTCTTAAGTCCATCAGTATTCACAGGGTTAGCTGCGGAATTCAATGTTCTTAAGATATCATTTGGTAGCCCTGCAGCAGATGCAGAAAATTGATCTCTATCTACAAGTTGCCATTCTGCTCCAACTAATACATTGAATCTATTAGATTCATTTAAGTCGAATTTATAGTTAGCTGTGAACGTGTTATTGAAAGTACGTTGTTCATCAAAACCTCTTTCTATAAAAACGTTTCCATTCAACCTTCCTCCTAATGTGGTACTTGGCCAATATAGTTCACGATTAACGCCTACTCTATCAAGCGAGATAGTCCCTTTCAGAATCAAATTGTCAATTACTTCATATTGAGCAAAGAAGGATCCAAGAAAACGGTTACTAACAAACGTATTTTCATACGTCGTAGCAGCTACAGCATTATCAAATTGATTGGTAGTTGCAAACGTTCCATCATCGTTATAGATTGGAAGGTCAGGCCTACTCCTAAGTGCGCTAAAGAATGGGCCTATAATGAAATTATCACCCGATTGAATGATATCTTTTGTATTTCCAAACAATAGTGAAGTTCCAAAATCAACCTTGTCAGAAAGTTTTGCATCGAGATTTACTCTTGCAGTTGTTCTTCTGAATCCCGTGCCGAGCATCGTTCCTTCTTGGTCATCATTTTGAAGAGATACAAAGTAGTTTAAATCATTAGATCCCCCAGAGGCAGATATGTTGAATTGACTAATTTTTGCTGTTCTGAAAATTGCATCTACCCAATCGGTTTCTGCATCTCCGTAAAATGTGTCATCAGGAGTATTTCCAGCATTTGTTACAGATTCTCTATGCAATAGTTCATACTGCTCGGCATTCAATAAGCTTGGTAATTCAAACACTTCTGAAACACCAGCAGTGTAAGAAGCACTGATTCTCGCTTGTCCGGCTTTTCCTCTTTTGGTAGTGATCAACACAACTCCATTAGCTGCTCTACTTCCATAAATAGCAGTTGCAGATGCATCTTTCAATACTTCGATAGATGCAACATCATTGAAGTTTATTTGATTGAGAGAGTTACCTGTTTGACCTCCAAAACCTCCAAAAGTTCCTTGGGCGGTTGATTGAGTGTCAAAACTTTCAACAGGAACACCATCTATCACATAAAGTGGCTGATTGTTAGAGTTAATCGAAGATGCTCCCCTGATCCTAACTGAAATACCACCACCTGGTTGCCCATTGGCAGATATTACGTTCACTCCTGCTACCCTTCCCTGAAGAGCTTGATCCACTCCTGGAACAGGCAGGTCTTGGAGATCTTCTCCTTTGACTTGACCAATAGCTCCTGTCAAATCAGATTTTTGTTGAACACCGTAACCAGTAACTACAACTTCTTGTAACTCCGTTACACCACCCATCGTAACATCTATCACTGATCTTCCTCCTGCAGTAACTTCCTGAGTTTCGAATCCGACAAAAGAATACACTAGAGTGGTATTATCTTGAACCTCTAACCGATAGTTTCCGTCAATATCAGTAGTAGTTCCTGTAGTAGTGCCTTTTATCACTACGTTCACTCCGGGTAGGCCTTCACCAACATCGTCGGTCACCTTTCCAGATACCGTTCTTTGAGCAAAGACCTGAGTCACTGCCAAAAGACACACAATCAATGAAAAGTAAAACTTTTTCATAAGCATGATTTGTTTAGTTAAAAAATGATTTAAACTGGTAAGGTTAGTCCTGAAAAAGTCTGATTAATTGTAAAAAAGAACCCCCTAAATCGTAAGGGATTTAGGGGGTTGGATAGTTAATAGGGCTATTTTACAATTTTATAATAGAGGTCTAGTTAAAGAAATCAAAGAAGCTTCTTCGTTTCTCAAGTTTCAAATCTTGCAGTACTGCGGACTTAACTCTGATCGATAAAAAATAGGACTGGAATCTCCCAAAAGGAACCCAGTCAAGATTCATAGTCCAGCAATGGAGATCTCTCGATATTCCGACACGCGTGGTTGTAAAGTCTTTTGCCTCAAAGTCATAACCTGAATTGAAGGTGATTTGGGTATTATCAGTTAAACCGAGTGTACCACTAAATTGAAAGCTTTGGCGAATAGTAGGGTCTTGAAATCCTGTTTTTGTTCTGTTGATAGAATATTGCATTCGCAATGTCCATGGAACTGCGAAATCTACATATAGTTCAGGATTATTTTGTATGTGATTTACTTGCTGTCTTTCGAAATCCGTATATCCGTCTGCCCCAACTCCTTCCTCAGGAGCAAGAATTCCTTGATCAGGTTCCAATGCGCTCCCAGCTGAATTAGCCGAATTATTCGATCTTCTGCTTGAGCCTTTCGGAGCTAAATTGATACCAATGGCCGTATTCATACTAGATAGTCTGCCAAGTCCATTTCCATTATTCCAGGTATACCTATCTAATCTTCTCTGGCTCACTGTACGCTCACCGCTTGAATTTGTGCTCTCCGAAATTAGTAAGTACTCGTAAGGGTCTAATGTACCCGTAAAGTTTAATGAGATGGTGCCACCAAGAAAACTAGTTCTGGCATTGATGCCGATATTACTGAGCTTGAATGAGTCTGCAGCAATATTATATCCAGTACTTAACCCGAGGTTGTCAAAAAGTTTTATTTTTTTGAAGCCAGTGACGGTATCTTTTTTACTCGCAACCTTCATTTCTATGTTATTGGAAAGGGAAAAGCCAACTGTCTTACTTTCTCCGCCAGGAGGAGATCCATAAGCAAATCCTTCATATTTACTAACTCTTTCAGTATTTCCAAGAGAATCTATTTGAACATCACTGTATACACCGTACTTGGTGTCTGAAAAATCTGGACTATAGCTAAATGACAAACTTGGGGTCATCACATGTCGGATAGCTTGTATTTTGCCCTTCTTAAAGAAAGCAGTTCCATAGATTCGTGTATTTAGCGAAGCACCAGAGGACCAACTTCCAGCTCTACTGAATCCGTTTACAGTATCTATTCTCACCGCATTTTCTTCCTCTAGATATGTATACTGAAGTTCTTTTGTATACCACAAGTCTCGATAATTGAAAGTTGGATTTAGCGTGAAATACTTGAGAACACTCATAGAGGTTGAAATCGGAATTGTATGTTGAGCTCCTAATTGAGATCTATCATTTATTTCATCAAAATTCTCTTGATTAAACGTAAGAATGGAGTCCAGTCTAGCGCTTCTGTTGATTACTTCAAATCCGAAAGGGTTCCTTACTGAAGAATTGGAGATCTCATTTTTCGCTGCTAGAGCATGACTAAAATTTAATTTTGAAAGTGGCGATTTACTGGATTTGACTACATTTTTTAGGGGATAGATACGATTCATATTAACTGTCAAGTCAGGCAAAGTGAGATTTACAATACCTGTCTGTAAATTTTGACTATGTCTTAGGTTTGAAGACATGTTGAATGGAGTTCCTGAAAAAGTCTTTCTATAACTTATACTAGAAGCTAACTGCGAGTTGATACTTCTACTGAAATCTTGAACGACTAAGTTGTTATTCTCTGTGTAACTTCTTGTTGCGGCATTCACAGAAGCCGAAAATGAAGAGTTTCCTCTGGATTCTGGAG
This sequence comes from Marinobacter alexandrii, assembly GCA_039984955.1. Taxonomy (NCBI): domain Bacteria; kingdom Pseudomonadati; phylum Pseudomonadota; class Gammaproteobacteria; order Pseudomonadales; family Marinobacteraceae; genus Marinobacter; species Marinobacter alexandrii. Next base: position 1,100,558 of record JBDWTN010000007.1, on the reverse strand, counting down.
TATGATTCCATCTTATACTGTAGTCATTAGTTTCTAACGCACTTTCTACATCATCAGACACGGACTTAACATAAGAGAAGTTAAATGTTCCCCGAAAAGAATAACGTTTATAGTAGTTAGAAACAGCATTTACCGCATTTCCTCCTTTTGAATAGAGATCACCAGTTAGCCTCAAATCAACATAATCACTAATAGCAAAATAATATCCTCCATTCCTAAGGAAGAAACCCCTCCTTTGTTCTTCTCCGTAAGACGGAACAATAATACCTGATGATTTTTCTTGAGGTTGCGGAAACATCCCAAAAGGAAAGAAAAGAGGAGTAGGAACATCTCTAAATCGCATGTTGAAAGGCCCGGATACAACCTTGTTATTTGGAATCACCTTCAGCTTAGTAGAATGAATTGCAAAATGAGGGTGCTCAAGATTGCAGGTGGTATACTCTGCTCCACGGATAAAAAGTTCGTCTTCTGCATTTTTCTTAACATCTTCTCCATGCATGAACCCTCCTTGTTTCTCAGTAATGACTCCCTTAATAAGTGCTCTTTCAGTTTTGAAATTATAAACAATGTCATCAGTGACATAGACATCTGACCCTTCACTAAATACCGGTTTGCCAACTTTTTTGCCTGTTGAATCTGTTAAATATTTTGCTTTAAGAGTTCGATCATCCCAATCGACATTCGTACGCTCAGCATCTAATGCAATACTTCCATAATCTATATGAGTTTCACCATAGAGAAATAGCTCCCTTTTCTTAATATCAAAGAATAAAGAATCTCGAGCGTTATAGTTGATTGTAGTCTCGATATCACTTTTCCTTCCGCTACCAGAAGGTTCAACTAAAGTTGAGTCTGAAACAATTGTACTATCTAGACCGATAGTTGTTGTATCGGATCGGATCAACGAATCTATTTCCTGCGCCGATGCACAGAAAGAGCCAATAAAACATAAAAGTATTATAAGACGCCTCAATCCAACTCACTTTTTTGAAAATGAACAACGACCAAACTATCTTTGAGAAGCTTAATTATTGACACAATTGGCAGATTTTTTGTATTCATTTGTTTAGAAAAACATTTGCTTTTGCTCGTTTTTCTGACTTTTGCGTAAAAGTATTTCATTTTAGACAATAAAGGACGTGAGAAATATAGTACTACCCATCGGACTGACATTATTTTTGGTTCTAGCTTCATTTCAACCGGTAGGAAAGAAGAGTTTTGCTGTTACTAAAATTGTGATTGATCCTGGACATGGTGGTAAGGACCCTGGTACAGTTGGATCTTACACCAAAGAAAAAGATGTTGCACTTCAAGTAGCCTTGAAGGTTGGAGAATATGTTAAGAAGAACGTGCCTGATGTAGAGGTTGTTTTTACAAGAAAAGACGATACGTTCATTGATCTTAAAAAGCGATCTGAAATTGCAAATAATCATGATGCAGATTTATTTGTTTCAATCCATGCAAACTCCTTACCAAAGAGCACACCACTTACCAGAAAGCAGAGAATAAAAGGTTCCGAAGTATATGTCATGGGAGCCCAAAATACAGATAGAGCTTTAGACGTTGCTCAACGTGAAAATTCAGTAATCCTTCTAGAAGAAGACTATGAGAAGAATTATGATTTTGATCCTCAGTCAGAGGAATCATATATACTTTTCAATTTAACTCAATCAGCATATCAGGATAATAGCCTGATGTTAGCAAGTTTGATTGATGACCAATTGACAACTAGAGCAGGTAGAAGAAGTTATGGAGTAAAGCAATCGAGTTTATATGTAATGTGGAGCACAGCAATGCCTAGCGTGTTAGTGGAAATTGGCTACCTTTCCAATCCTGTGGAAGAAAAGGAACTGAATAACCCAGATATCCAATCATATATTGCATCAGGTATCTATCGTGCTATAAAAGAATATAAAGAAGCATTTGATGCCAGGAATTAAAATTAAGAACAGTGTCTAAGGAATTTAAAATTGGTTTAATCACCATTATTTCAGGAGCTCTATTGTATTATGGCTTCAACTTTTTGAGAGGTTCAGATTTGTTTTCACCCTCAAACAGATACTATGCGAAGTATAACAATGTATCTGGATTAAATGTCTCCAACCCTATCTACTTCAATGGCTTGCCTGTTGGCAGGGTAAGTGGATTTGAATTGAAGCAATCCAAAGGATATATCGTAGTTGCTTTAGATATAGATGAAGGTCTTATGATTAGTGAAGATGCATCAGCTCGACTTTCTAATGATGGCCTATTTGGAGGGAAAGCAATAGTACTGGATGTGGGGCAATCGGTTACTCCAATTCAACCAGGTGATACACTCGCATCTGAGATGGATGGGGGCATGCTGGCTCAATTTGAGCCGGTAGCTGATAACCTTAATACTACGATTACGAAATTAAATACACTTCTTGATCAGTTAAACGAAACAGATATCAAAGGAACTGTAGATACACTTAAGTATTCAATAGGAACTCTTACAAATAAAGCGGAAAAACTAAATATTGAAGGAACTATTCGAAATACTAATAACCTTTTAATCAGTATAAAAGACAGATCTGATCAATTGGATAGTGTTTTAATTGGATCAAAATTGCTTATTGATTCGCTCAATGCTGTGCCTCTAGGAGAGACTTTGTCTAAGGTTAACAAGTCTCTCGATCATGTGAACAATCTACTTCTTGACATTCAATCTGACGAAGGTACAATAGGGAAAATGTTGAATAATGATTCGGTATATAATAACCTGAACAAATTGTTGGTTGACATGGACGAGTTAATCATTCATTTTAATAATTATCCTAAAGATTTCATGGGACCACTCGGTCGCAAGAATAAGAAATTGAAAGGGGTCTCTCAAGACGGAAAGTAGAATACATGAATATCCAATTCAACAAAAATGAAGACGCTAATAAACAATTAGTGTATCAGCTAGGTGAGCGTTTCAAGAAGGTACAACTTGGTGGAGGAGAAAAAAAGATCGAATCTCATCACAAGAAAGGAAAACTCACTGCCAGAGAAAGGATTGATTATTTAATAGATGATCCCAACGATTTTCTTGAAATTGGAGCATTTGCAGCTGATGGAATGTATAAAGAAGTGGGGGGGTGCCCATCTGCAGGAGTGGTAACGGGCTTAGGAAAAGTTTCAGGAAGACAATGTATGATTGTCGCTAATGACGCAACGGTCAAGGCTGGAGCATGGTTTCCAATGACTGCTAAGAAAAATCTTCGCGCTCAAGAGATTTCGATAGAAAATGATATACCAATTATCTACTTAGTGGATAGCGCAGGTGTGTTTCTTCCTATGCAGGATGAAATTTTTCCTGACAAAGAACATTTTGGAAGACAATTCAGGAATAATGCGATTATGTCTTCAAAAGGCATCATTCAAATAGCTGCGATCATGGGAAGCTGTGTTGCTGGAGGAGCTTACTTGCCTATTATGGCAGATGAGGCTCTGATTGTGGATGGCACAGGCTCTGTTTTCTTAGCAGGAAGCTATTTAGTGAAATCAGCTGTTGGTGAAGATATTGATAATGAAACACTTGGAGGGGCAACAACTCATTGTGAAATATCTGGTGTGACAGATAATAAATATGAGGATGATAAAGCAGCACTTGATGCAATAAAGAAAATATTTGATAAGGCTGGAGCACCCAAAACAGCTGGATTTAACAGAGCAGAAAGTAAATTCCCAGCAAAGAAGTTGGAGGATATTTATGGAGAGTTCCCTGCCAATCGAGGAGTTCAATATGACATGGTTGAAGTGATCAAATGCTTGGTAGATGATTCAGACTTTGATCAATACAAAGAGCTTTATGGTAAATCAATTGTATGTGGATACGGACGTGTAGATGGGTGGAGTGTCGGGATAGTTGCGAATCAGCGCAAGGTTGTGAAAACCAAAAAAGGAGAAATGCAGCTAGGAGGAGTCATCTATTCAGATTCAGCAGATAAGGCAGCAAGGTTTATCATGAACTGTAATCAGCGTAAGATTCCCTTGGTTTTTTTACATGATGTGAATGGTTTTATGGTTGGCTCTAGATCGGAACATGGGGGCATTATTAAGGATGGTGCCAAAATGGTTAATGCTGTTTCGAATTCAGTAGTTCCAAAATTCAGCATTGTGATGGGCAGTTCTTATGGAGCGGGGAATTATGCCATGTGCGGTAAAGCATACGATCCAAGATTGATTTATGCATGGCCAACTGCAGAAATTGCAGTCATGAGTGGAGGCTCTGCTGCAAAAACATTACTCCAAATTGAAATTGCCTCAGCTAAAGCGAAAGGAAAAGAACTTACCGAAGAGGAAAAACAAGCTCAACTTAAGAAAATCGAAGATTCCTACAATGAAAAGCTTAGCCCATATTACGCAGCTTCTCGACTTTGGGTGGATGGAATTATCGATCCCAAAGAAACACGCAATGTGATTTCCAAAGGGATTGAAATGGCCAACCATGCTCCTATTGAAGAACGGATGAATGTAGGTGTTATTCAAACTTGATAAATTTATTCCTTGCTTAAAGAATCTGAAATAAAAGCTTTAGTTGTTCTACTAGATGATGAGGACGGAGAGGTAGTGTCCCATGTAGAAAACAAGATTATGTCAATTGGGACGAGTATTATCCCACTTTTAGAACAAGAATGGGAAAGCACATTTAACCCGATCATTCAAAATAAAATTGAAGATTTAGTCCATGAACTTCAGTTTGAATTGCTCAAGGAGCGTTTCTTGGAGTGGAAGGAAAACGGATCAAAAGACTTGCTAGAAGGTCTTTGGATAGTAGCTACGTATTTGTATCCTGACTTAGAAATTGCTGATATAAAGGAAGAAATTGAGCAATTTTATCATGAACTCTGGAGACATATGGAAGACGAAATGACTCCCAATGATCGAGTGAAAATCTTCAACGAAATTTTCTTCAATAAATTCAAATTCAGAGCGAATACCAAGAACTTCCATTCTCCAGCAAACTCGATGATAAACTCGGTACTTGAGACAAAAAAAGGGAATCCGATTTCATTGTGTGCTATTTACCTCTTGCTTGCTCAAAAAATGGAATTGCCGATTTATGGCGTAAATCTCCCAAACCTTTTTATCCTCACTTATCAAATAGGTGAAGATTCTTTTTATATCAACGTATTCAACAGAGGACTCATTTTCACTCGAGATGATATTGACAATTACCTAGAAAGCTTACAGCTAGAAAAACAAGATATTTTCTATGATCCATGCTCAAACCTTGATATCATTCTTAGAGCCCTGAGAAACCTTATTGTATCCTTTGAAAAACTTGGTGATTATCACAAGGCAGATGAAATTAAGCTGATCCTTCAGAAGATGGACGATCAGTATTTCAGCTTATGAGAGGATATTTTCTGCGGCAAATTGTAGCATATTTAATTTTTTCTTTTTGCGTTTCAGCCCAACATCCCCGTCTTATATCAGAAGAAGGTTGGAAACTTGAAAAAACAAAATACGGTGTTGAGGTTTTTAGTAAATCAATTGAAGGTTACGAGTTAAAAGCTTTTAAGGCTTCTGGATTGATAGATGCTAGTCTTTTCACGGTCTATAATGTAATAATCGATATTGAAAATTATGATAAATGGTATCCTGATTGCGAAGAGGGGGAGGTTTTAAGTCAAAATGATTCTATTCAAATGAGACGAATTGTTTTCAAGCTCCCTTGGCCATTCTATCGAAGAGATATCATTAACGGATTTATTACGGAAAGCAGAGATGATGGCATATTTATAGAAGTAACTAATGCAGCCGACCTCATCCCGGAGAAAAAAAAGACTATCAGAGTATCACAATCTGAAGGTTATTGGCTACTCAAAGAAGAAGACGGCAAAACAAGAATGACCTATAGTGCCGTAGGTGATGCTTCAGGAATTCCTGCTTGGATTGCTAATATATTCCTATTTGATAGCCCGCTTACAGCCATCCATAATATCAGAGAAATGGTTAGAAAACCAGAATATCAATTTATCCCTGATCTAGATAAGTAGAACCCTGCTTTTAGCGGCTCATAATCTTTGTTGGAATAACCTTTCAATAAAAGCTACGTTTAGGACTTAAATATTTTAATTACTTTTAGGATTTAAATAAAAATTCTATGGGAAAACATTCAATAGGAGAGTTTGAGGAAGTAGTAATGCTCACTGTAGCTGTACTATATGAAAATGCTTACGGTATCTCCATCAAAGATGAAATTGAAAATCGCCTTAAACGAAAAGTAAGTGTTGGAGCCATGAGAACTGCCCTGAACAGACTAGAGAAGAAGGGATTTCTAAAGTCTCAATTTGGTGAAACCACTGCAGTAAGAGGAGGAAAAAGAAAGAGATATTATTTAGTTACTCCAGAAGGAAAAAGTGCACTTGATCAGGTGAAAGATGCGCGCGACCAACTTTGGGAAGCAATTCCATCAGTAGCGTTTGACTTCAAATTTGGATGAGTGATCACAAGAAAATATCACTACCTGCTCTTCCTCTGAAATTCTTAAGATTATTCTGCAAACCTCGTATGTTGGAGGATGTAGAGGGAGATCTGGCAGAGCTTTATGAAAGAAGACTTGAAAAGAAAAAAATAAAAGCTCAACTACTATTTATGCTTGATGTGCTATTGCTCTTCAGGCCAGGAATGATAAAAAATATCGAAATAACTCAACGACTAATCAATTATGCCATGCTAAATAATTACTTAAAAATTGCACGCAGAAATGCACTACGATATAAAGGTTTTACACTGCTAAACTTACTAGGACTTGTTGTGGGAATAGCATCCAGTATACTTATTCTGCTATGGGTCAATGACGAAGTAACCATTGATAAATTCCATACAAATGGCGATAAAATTTATCAATTGTTCAGAAATATGAGACAATCCAATGGTATGGTACAAACGACTAACACCATACCTAAACCTGCCGCTGACTTAATGAAGGATGAATATCCGGAAATAGATCAAGTAGCCTTGCTTAGTAGAGCAGTGAGATATGATATAGGTGAGGGAGAGGGCATGACCACAGAAGCGGGAAGAATGGCTAGTCAGGAATTTCTTAATATTTTCAGCTTGAATTTTTTGGTTGGCGACAAGCAAACGGCTTTCGTAGATCAATCTTCGATTGTTATTTCAAAATCTTTGGCTATTAAGAAGTTCGGAGAAAACTGGAAAAACGAGGTGAGTGGATCAACAATAAAGCTTGAAGATGATTATACTCTTACGGTGAAAGGTGTGTTTGAAGATATGGGAACTGACTCTTCCTTAGACTTTGAATGGCTAGCCTCTGCGCAAGCTTTCATTAGTGAAAATGACTGGGTAAATGATTGGGGGAATGGCTCATTTAGTGTGTATTTCACATTAAACGATCCTTTAAAATTAGAAAATTTTAAAAAGCGAATTTTTAATGAGATAAAGGATCATTCAAAAGGAAATAACAATGCTGGTGATGAAACATTAATTGTTCACAAATTCCAGGACTATTACCTCTATTCCAATTTCGAAAATGGAGTGATAGATGGAGGCCGAATTGATTATGTGAGAATCATGACCATAGTAGCAATATTTATACTGATCGTTGCATGTGTGAATTTCATGAACCTCGCCACGGCTAGATCTGGTCGAAGATCCAAAGAAATAGGACTAAGAAAGGTGATGGGTGCTCAGCGAACTTCCATAGGAATACAGTTTTATGTAGAAGCATTGACTTTTACAACAATATCCGTCTTGCTTTCTATAGTTGTAGTCCTATTACTACTTCCTTTTTACAATGATCTGGTAAATAAATCCTTGGCGATTGATTTCACACAGCTACAAACCTGGTATTTTCTCTTCGGAATTACGTTGGTTACTGCTTTGCTTTCAGGAAGCTACCCAGCACTATTGCTTCCAGGTTTAAACATCATCGAGTCACTGAAAGGACTGATCAAGCAGTCTTCAGCTAGTTCTTATTTCAGAAAAGGACTTGTAGTTTTTCAATTTGCTATCTCCACTCTTTTGATTATCGGCACCTCTGTGGTGTATAAACAAATAGATTTTGTGTTGAATAAGGATTTAGGAGTCGATAGAGAAAACTTGGTAGCTGTGTATATGGGTGGAGATTTATCCGACCGGTTAGATACCTATAAAAATGAATTAAAAAAGATACCAGAAGTTAAGCATGTGACTGCAGCATCAGGGAATCCCATTGACTATGGCAGATCAACAAGTTCTGCCAGCTGGACAGGTAAAAGCCCATCTGAAGGATACGAAATTAACGTGATTCTTTCCGATGAAGATTTCATTGAAACCATGGGGATAGAAATGGTGGCAGGTCGTGCCTTTTCAAATCAGCTTACCGACTCTACTAATTTTATTATTAACGAAGTAGCTGCAGAGCTGATGGGTTTTGATGATCCAATAGATAAGGATCTTTCTTTTTGGGGCATCAATGGAAAAATTGTAGGAGTGGCCAAAAACTTTCATATGAGAAACATGCACGAACCGATAGCTCCATTGATCATCAGTTGTATTGACCCCTCTTCAGCACATCTGTCTCTAATCAAAATCAAGGGAAATGTGGGAGAAACCTTGTCTGAGATCGAACAAGTGACGAGAACACTTAACCCATCAGCTGACTTTGATTACGAATTTATAAGTGAAGCCTATGACGCAAGCTATGAGAGTGAATTGACTGTAAGCAAGTTGGCTAATATCTTTTCTGTGATAGCCATCTTTATTTCATGCTTAGGTCTCTTTGGTCTTTCTGCCTACACGATAGAGCGCAGATCTAGGGAAATTGGAGTTCGAAAGGTGCATGGCGCTTCCATAGCTCAGATTCTTGTTCTTCTTTCGAAAGATTATTCAAAATTGATGCTTATTGCATTTGTTTTATCCATTCCGTTTGGATACTACTACGGAACGCAATGGCTCGAAAATTTCGAATTTCAGACAACACTTGATCCCTTGGTGTTCATTGCTTCAGGCCTTATCACGTTTGTAATAGGAGTACTTACAGTGAGTTTCAAATCTTTTCAAGCTGCAAAAACAAACCCTGTAAATGTTTTAAAGGACGAATAGGCTAAATACCATAGGCAAGGAGATACTCTTTGACCCATTCATAGTGGATTTCATGAGTGTCTTCATGTCCTTTCTTGAGTATTTCGCCTTTGATCATACGATCAGATTCAAAAGAAACCTTTATCTCATCTTTCAGACTTAAAAACTTACGCCCGAAAATTTTGTAGATGACCTCTTTTGCACACCAGATAGTACAGAGCTTTTCCAAGTCGTTCTGATGCTCCATTTCAGAAGTATGCAGGTATTTCATCTTCACATAATTATGCTTATCTCTAGGTCGCTCCATATCTATTCCGCAAGATTTTCGAAGATGAATCATGGCAGCAGCTATAGGAAATGAATGTGAAATTGATATATGAACATCGCTATTATTAAGGAATGGTTTACCGTTTTCATGTTTACCTATTCCATCATATTTAATATCGAACTTTTCGCAAAGAGTTTTTACTAAGATCCGACCAACGATCCACTCAGCCTGCCTTACTGGATTTAAATCAACAGGGAAAGGTTCTGGAGAAAGATAGGGTAGTTCTAAAAAAGTCTCTTGAATGTTCCAAACAGCATAGGCGGAATCCGTATCTATCTGTTTGTTTAATAGCAATGGCATAAAGCAATTGTAATACTTTTGTGCTCCAAATGAGTAATATAAGCGCAAAAAAGCTACATACATTTCTCGGGCATAACGATAGTATTTATACGCTATGCAAGCTTGATGATCATCGGTTTGTTTCAGCAGGAGGTGATGGCATGGTGGTCTTATGGGATCTAAAATCACCAGATGAAGGAGAGGTTATTGTAAAAATTCCTGGATCAGTTTATGCACTCCTATACGATTCAAAAGAAGATTTTTTATACGTTGGACAAAATGGTCAAGGTATTCATAAGATTAGTTTAAAATCAAAAAAAGAAGTTAAGTCAGTTCAGCTTGGAGAATTTCAAATCTTCGACTTTGAATTGATTGATGACTTGATTTGGGCAGGTTTATCAAATGGGGAAATTGTTCTTTTGAATAAAAATTTAGCAATAGAAAACCGACTAAAATTTTCAGATCAACGTGTACGTAGTTTCGATGTTTTCGGCGAAACCATTGCAATAGCGTTTAGTGATCATATTACGCGGATTATAGATTCAGAAACTCTTAAGATAACCCGTGAGTTGAAAGGTCATAAAAATTCCGTATTTACTTCTAAGTTTCATCCATCTGGAAAATATATGATCTCTGCAGGCAGAGATGCACATCTTAAAGTTTGGGATACTGAAGCTGAATATTTGCTAAGAGAGTCTATCGCAGCACATTTATATACAATCAATGACGTGATTTTTAGTAACGATGGTAGACACTTTGTAACTGCAAGTATGGATAAAGCGGTGAAGCTATGGGATGCGCACAATTTCAAATTATTAAAAGTATTAGATAAGCATAGGCACGCAGGACATGGAAATAGCGTTAATAAGCTTCTATGGATGAATTATCACGACTTGTTAGTAACTTGTAGCGATGATCGTTCGATCTCCGTTTGGGAAATTAAATTTGCAGAATGAAGATAACGCCGCTGGAAATTCGCCAGAAAGACTTTGAAAAGAAACTTAGAGGATATGATAAAGATGAGGTCAGCGCTTTTCTACAGTCACTTTCCAATGAGTGGGAACGTGTGCTGGAAGAAAACAAAGAGCTAACACTCAAGCTAAAACAAGCAGAGAAAGAGGTTGAGAAACTCAGAGAAGTAGAGAGTTCACTTTACAAGACTCTCAAGACAGCTGAAGACACGGGTGCCAATGTGATTGAGCAGGCAAATAAAGCTGCTGAACTTCACATGAAGGAGACTAAGATGAATGCTGAAGGACTCCTTAGTGAATCCAAGAACAAGGCAAGAGCCATGATTGAACAGGCTGAAATGGAGGCTCGTCAGATTATTGAAGAACTTCAGGATGCCGTAAAAAGTATTGAGCAAAATCATCGAGATATTGAAAACCACAGACAAAATGCACTGCAAGAACTGAAAAACCTTTCCGTTACGCTAATAGAGAAAGTAGAGCGGAATACAGGAGAGAGTAAGGAGTTTAAATTCGACGATTATGTAAAGCGAGTGAAAAAGCTCGCCAGGGATAGTGAAGAAAGAATAAAGGCGGAAAAAACTGAAGTACAGATTGAGACAAGGCAAATCGAACCTATATCCAATGAAATCACGCCAAAAGTTGAAGTAGCAGAATCAAAAACAAAAGAAGTAAGCAAACCTCCGAAAACGGAGGAGCTGCGAGAGCGAATAATTCAAAAACATCCTGTTCAGGAGAAGAAGGAAGAGTCAAAAGCTGTAGAAGAGAAAGAAAAATTAAGCCCGAGACAACCTGAGAAAGTAGAGCCAGTAGTTGAAGAGCCAAAGCAAGAGGAAGAGGTTTCAAAAAAGGAAGAACTAGTTTCTAAAGAGAAGGAGAGCGAAGAGAAAAAGGGTCCTCGTGTATCTAAAACAGTTTCCTTTTTTGACGAACTAGATACTGACTAACTCATGGGAAAAGTTTCATTAGAAGGAATGGAATTTTACGCACGTCATGGCTATTATGAAGAGGAGCGTGTCATAGGTAACAAATACAGTGTTGATGTTACGCTAGATGTAGACTTTTCAGAAGCTGCCTCTGATGATAAGTTAGAAGGAACGGTAAACTACGAGAAGGTTTATGAAATAGTACAAAGCGTGATGAGTATAGATGCTAATCTATTAGAACATCTTGCAGGAAAAATGATAAAAGCTTTAAAAGCAAATTTTTCAGAGGTAAACAATGTTCAGGTTCGAATAAGTAAATACAATCCACCAATTAAGGGTCTTTGTCATAGAGCTACTGTGGAGCTAGAAGGCTAAACGAACACAAAACCTCGCGCATCTGCCTCATCATAAAATTCAATTTTTTTGCCAACTAGAAACATCATTTCTTGTTTTTGTACCAGTATTTGTACGCCATCAATAAAGTATTCATCGTCAGTCTCTTTCTTTTTGTCAAACCCTAGCTTAAACCCAACACCACAACCCATACCTTTTGTAGCTATCCGCAAGCCATAGTCCTCAGGAATTCCTTTATTTTTCAGAATATTTTTTACCTCTTCTAGCGCTCTGTCCGTTATTTCTACAGGCAAATCCATGCTTTATTCTTTTTCGAGTTTAAATCTATCTCCTTTCAGGTTAAAACAAGTTGAATGTTAAAAGCAGATTCGTCATGTTTATGATTCATTAAAATTGAAGTATTATCTATTTTTTCTATAATCGAGTCAATAATTAATACCAATTTGCAATGAATAAATCTCGAATTTTTCGAGTTATTTTTGACGATTAACAAACACTAAACAATCCAATACATGGAAATGGTTTACGACCTTCTAAAAATTACGATTCCAGCAGGACTCGTTCTGTATCTCGCATACTTGCTCGTTCGATCATTCTTACAAAAGCAATTAGATGAAATTGCTTTCGGAGTGCGTCAAAAAAATCAGGAAATTGTAGTGCCGATAAGGTTGCAGGCGTATGAGAGAGTTGTTTTATTGTTAGAACGAATCACGCCAGCAAATCTCATTTCTAGGCTCAGCAGTTCAGACTATTCAGCAGAAGAATTTCAGCAAATTCTAATCCATGAAATAAGAAATGAATTTAATCATAACCTATCTCAGCAAGTTTATATGTCAGATAGTGCCTGGACGTATATTATAACAGCTGTTGAGCAAACTATTTCAATAATCAATTCATCTGCCAACTCATTAAATGAAAAATCAAAAGGATTTGATTTAGCTAGGGCAATACTTGAAAATAGCTCAAGTGAAGAAATGGACACACCAAAACAAGCAATAAGATATATCAAAGAAGAGATTCAGGGCGTTTTTTAATGACTATGGATAAAACCAAAAAAATATGGAAAAAAGCTAAAGAAACAGCTGCTAACAAAGAACAGATGAAGTCTACGCTTGCAAAAGCTGGAGACAAATTGCAAAAATTGGCACAAAACTCTAATGAACTACAAGAATTGAAAGCAAAACTTCAAGTGCTGATTCGAATGGTTCAATCCCATATTTCGAAGGAATACAAAGCATTTCCGATATCCTCAATAGTTCTTATTTTGTTTGCCTTAGCCTACTTCATTACTCCAATAGATTTAATACCAGACTTCATTCCGGCCCTCGGGTTCACTGATGACGCCTCAGTTGTTTTTTTAATTGTAAAAAAGCTGAACAGAGATATCAAAAAATTTATTGAATGGGAAAAAGAACAGTTTGAAGAAGCTGAATAATATAACCTGATACATGTCAAAAAAGACGGCTGCAATTATAGGTGCAACAGGACTGGTTGGGAGGCAATTGGTTCGATTGATGCTGAAAGAAAATCTCTATGATTCAATTAAGATAGTAACTCGTAGATCTTTAGAACTATCAGATTCAAGAATTCAAGAGATTATTGTTGAAGACTTTGATTGTCTAATAAATTCTTCTGGGCAATTAGATGCAAATGATTTTTACTGCGCATTAGGTACTACAAAAAAGAAAGCAGGCTCAAAAAAAGCGTTTCTGAAAGTAGACGTAGATTATCCTATTGCATTTGCGGAAATTGCGAAAGAACAATCAGGATTTAATCAATTTTTGGTTGTATCAGCAGTCGGAGCTAATAGCTCTTCTCCATTATTTTACAACAGGGCAAAAGGACAATTGGAAGAGTCTCTTCAAGCATTGGAATTGAGAGCGCTTAAAATTTTTCAACCATCATTGTTATTAGGTGATAGACAAGAGACACGTGCATTTGAAGAAGTAGCTAAAGCAATTAGCGCAATTGCTTCCTTTTTTCTTATTGACTCAAAAAAGAGAATAGGAGCTATTCGGGATGTTGAAGTTGCAAAATCAATGTTGAAAGTAGCTGAGAAGAATGCTGAGGGCTTCAAAAGATTCAAGCCAAATCAAATGATAGATATTGCATATTCATGAGAGTAGTCATACAAAGAGTAAGTTCAGCTTCTGTTGAAATAGGAGGAGACATAAAATCCCAAATTGGAAAAGGGTTACTGCTCCTTGTCGGTATTGAAGATACAGATAGTCAAGAAGATATTGACTGGCTCTGCCGTAAGATTAGTGGTTTGAGAATCTTTCCTGATGAACAGGAGGTTATGAATAAAAGCCTTTTAGATATAGAAGGAGAAGCTTTGGTAGTAAGTCAATTCACATTGCACGCCAGTACTAAAAAGGGTAATCGTCCTTCATACATCCAGGCAGCAAAGCCAGATGTAGCAGTTCCTTTATACGAGTCATTTGTGAAGACATTATCAGCTCACCTTCAAAAGACAGTTGAAACGGGACAATTTGGAGCAGACATGAAAGTTTCACTAGTCAATGATGGACCAGTTACCATTCTGATAGATACCAAAAACAAACAGTAATATTTTTTTGAATGAATAGGTGAAAGGATTGTTACCTTTGCGCCTAATTTTCAAAGGATTGAGGAGATTGAAAGTCACAATCCGTGGACTAGTCTTATGAAGAACACTCGAAATTTTTGTATTATCGCCCACATCGACCATGGTAAAAGCACTTTGGCTGATAGGCTTTTGGAATTCACTCAAACAGTAACAGAACGTGATATGCAGGCTCAGTTACTTGATAATATGGATTTGGAGAGAGAGCGGGGAATCACCATTAAGAGTCATGCCATCCAGATGGATTATGAATTAAATGATGAACAATATACGTTAAACCTTATTGATACTCCTGGACATGTAGATTTTTCATACGAAGTGTCTCGATCAATAGCGGCATGTGAAGGAGCACTTCTGGTAGTAGATGCTGCTCAGGGAATAGAAGCACAAACAATATCAAATCTTTATCTCGCACTTGAACACGATCTGGAAATTATCCCAGTCCTTAATAAAATAGACCTTCCTGGTGCAATGCCTGATGAAGTTTCTGATCAGATAATTGATCTAATTGGTTGTGAAAAAGAATCAATCATTCATGCTAGCGCAAAAGAAGGTATTGGAATTACTGATATTTTAGAAGCAATCGTAGACAGAGTGCCTGCTCCACAAGGGGATACGGAGGAGCCACTCCAAGCCATGATCTTTGACTCTGTGTTTAATCCATACCGAGGCATTGAAGTATTCTTTAGAGTATTTAATGGATCTCTGAGTAAAGGAGACAAGGTGAAGTTTGTCAATACAGGCAAAACGTATGAGGCGGATGAAATCGGAGTATTGCGTTTGGAGCATGAACCAAGAAAGACTATATCTGCAGGGAATGTAGGTTACTTAATATCAGGAATTAAAGTAGCTAAAGAGGTGAAAGTAGGAGATACTATTACTCATGTAGATAATCCTACTCAAAGACAAGTAAAAGGATTTGAGGATGTAAAACCGATGGTTTTTGCAGGCATTTATCCTGTAGAGACGAGTGAATTTGAAGAGCTTCGTGCTTCCATGGAAAAGCTCCAATTGAATGATGCTTCATTGATCTGGGAACCAGAAACTTCTGCCGCACTAGGATTCGGATTTAGATGTGGATTCTTAGGAATGCTCCACATGGAAATCGTCCAGGAAAGATTGGAGAGAGAGTTTAATATGACAGTGATCACTACTGTCCCTTCAGTGCGTTTCCATGCGGTAGAGAGTGATGAATCAATCTTAAAAGTAAGTGCACCTTCTGAGCTGCCAGAATCTAATACTATTAGCCATATTGAAGAGCCTTTTATTAGAGCGCAAATTATTTCCAAAGATGAATTTATAGGTCCAATAATCGCCCTTTGTATGGATAAACGAGGGGAGATCAAGAACCAAGTTTACCTCACATCAAGTCGAGTTGAATTGACATTCGAAATCCCTCTTGCGGAGATCGTTTTCGACTTTTTTGATAAGTTGAAGACTATTTCTCGAGGTTATGCGTCACTTGATTATGAGCTAATTGGCTATCGAAAATCAGACATGGTTAAATTGGATATCATGCTGAATGGAGATAAGGTGGATGCCTTATCTGCTATTGTCCATAGAGATAAAGCATATGAATGGGGTAAGCGACTTTGCGAAAAACTGAAAGAGTTAATCCCAAGACAGATGTTTGAGATTGCAGTTCAAGCAGCAATCGGAACAAAAATAATTGCGAGAGAATCCGTAAAAGCTATGCGTAAAAATGTATTAGCAAAATGCTATGGAGGTGATATCTCGCGTAAAAGAAAGCTTCTGGAAAAACAGAAGAAAGGAAAAAAGAGAATGCGCCAAGTTGGTAATGTAGAAATCCCACAGGAAGCATTCATGGCTGTTTTAAAACTTGATTAAATACTTGAATAATGCCTACAATCATTGACGGACGCAAAGTCTCGAAAGACATCAAAAGAGAGATTGCAGAGAAAGTTGAGAAAATCAAAACAGGAGGGGGGCGAGCGCCTCATCTGGCTATTATCATTGTAGGTGATGATGGAGCAAGCCATACATATGTAAATGGAAAAATCAACGCATGCAAAGCAGTTGGTTTTGATTTCACACTGATGCATTTTGCAAGCACTATCTCAGAAGAAAAGCTCATTAAACACATAGAGCAAATGAATGAGGACGTTGATATCGATGGATTCATTGTTCAAATACCTCTTCCTGATCATATCTCAGTGGAAAACATCACGGAAAGAATTTCACCGCTCAAAGATGTAGATGGCTTTACTAATCAAAATTTTGGAAGCATTATTTCAGATAATCAACTTTTACTGCCAGCTACTCCATACGGAATTATGGAGCTTGTTAGAAGATATGACATCCCTACAGAAGGAAAAAACTGTGTAGTAGTTGGTGCTAGTAGAATAGCGGGAGCACCTCTTAGTTTGATGATGCTTCAGGAAGGACAGGCTACAGTTACCGTTTGTCACAAGGCAACCATTGATTTAAAATCGCATACCAAGGAGGCAGACATTCTCGTTGTGGCAGTTGGAAAACCAGGTCTTATTTCAAAGGATATGGTTAAAGAAGGAGCTGTAGTCATTGATGTTGGAACCACCCGTGTTGAGGACCCTTCACGTAAATCAGGGTTTCGCTTGTCTGGTGATGTAGTCTATGAAGATGTGGCTCCCATTGCAAGCTATATCACTCCAGTACCTGGGGGCGTGGGTCCAATGACAATCGCTTCCCTACTATTGAACACCTTAAAGGCATATGAGCTCAATCACTGATCCGGAATATCTTCCGGTGATGGAGTCTTTCTATACTATACAAGGGGAAGGCTTTTTCTCGGGAACTCCCGCTTATTTTGTTAGGCTTGGAGGTTGTGATGTTGGCTGTGTCTGGTGTGATGTCAAAGAATCATGGGATGCATCTCAATTTGATTGGGTTTCAATAGAAAACATTACTGAAGAAGTGAAAAAATCTGGTGCTCATGTTGTTGTAGTGACTGGTGGCGAGCCTTTAATGTACGATCTTTCGATGCTTACAAAGAAGTTAAAAGAAGCAGGTCTTCAAACCAACATTGAAACTTCAGGTGCATATCCAATCACCGGTGATTGGGACTGGATTTGCTTCTCCCCAAAGAAATTCAAAGAACCCTTAGTTGAATTTTATAACTCATCACATGAATTGAAAGTCGTAGCTTATAATAAAAGCGATTTCAAATGGGCTTTAGGACATAGCCAAAAAATGAACAAGGATGCACAATTGTTTCTTCAACCTGAATGGTCAAAAGAAAAAGAAATGACACCTTTGATCGTTGATTTTGTGAAAAAGAATCCTGAATGGAAAATATCACTACAGACACACAAATACATGGATATTCCATAAAGAGAGTTTTCTCCCTTCTTCTCTTACTTGCAATTTCTACAGTTTCATTTGCTCAGTCGGGACTTTCCACTGATAGCAAAAAAGCAAAAAAGCTATATGAAAAGGCAGATAAGAAATATAAGGAACGAGATTTCCTCACTGCTATATCGTATTTGGAAGAATCGGTTAGACAAGATTCTGAATTTTTTGAGGCTTACATCCGTATGGGGAGTTTGTATAATGCGATGGGTCAAGAAGATTCAGTTTATTCAAAGTTCCAACTTTACGAAAAAACAGCTCTAGACCCTATTGCCTCAGTATTAGAGAGACTTGCCTTTATGGCTTTTGATCGAGGTGAATATGGGAAAGCTGAATCCTTCCTTAATAAATTCCTAGTGAAGGTGCCTGAACGTGAATCCAGTAGAGATATTGACCTCTTAATTCGAAGTATAAGATTTGCTAAAAAGGAGTTAAAAAAGCCTGTTGATAGTATCGAATTAAAGATATTACCTTCTGAGGTAAACAGATTCAAACTTCAATATTTACCATCAATTACAGTCGACAATGCTTCCATGTTTTTCACGAAGAGAGATTATGTTCAGGGAGATGAAGATATCGTAGTTAGTCATTTTGTAGATGGAAAATGGACTCCTGCAGAATCAATCTCACCTAGAATAAACTCATCGCTAAATGAAGGAGCTTGTGCAGTATCCGCTGATGGAAGAACGATGATTTTCACTTCTTGTGATGGAAAATACTCTTTAGGTAGCTGTGATTTATACATTACAAGAAAAGTGGGTGATAATTGGTCTAAGCCTAAAAACCTTGGAAAGCCTATAAACTCAAGATACTGGGAATCACAACCCTCATTATCAGCAGACGGCAAAACCTTGTACTTTTCCTCTAACCGGACAGGAGGGCTTGGAGGTAGGGATATTTGGGTATCTAAAAGTGCAGACGGAAAATGGTCTGTTCCCATAAATCTGGGTGGAGATGTAAATACTCCAAAAGATGAGACCACACCATTTATCCATCCGAATGGTTCAGATTTGTATTTCTCAGCAAATAGCTACCCTGGGATGGGAGGATATGATCTTTTCGTCTCTTCTAAAACTGACTCTTTGTGGTCCATTCCGAGAAACTTGGGCTTTCCTATTAATACATTTAAAGACGAAGTAGCTATAATAATAGGTGCCGAAGGTCAAATGGCATATTTCGCTAAGGAAGAACAAAAGAATTTTGAAATACTGGATAGCAAAATTGTAAGTATCACGTTACCTAAAGAAATTCGACCCGATCCAGTTTCGTATAACATAGGAAGAGTAACAGATAAGGAAACTCTAATTCCTTTGAAAGCAGAGGTGGAAATAATCGATCTGAATACGAACAAAGTAATCTATAGAAATGAGTCCGACTCATTAACAGGTAGCTATCTGATGATTGTACCTGCAGGACTGGAATTAGCAGCTTATGTTAAGAAGAAAGGATATCTATATTCTGACTTTCATTTCACAACGCAGACCAATAAAGTTTCAGAACCAGATACAATAAACATCAAGCTCAAACCTATATCGGAAGGAGAATCCCTGATACTTAAAAACATTTATTTCGACATAGATTCCTATGAGATAAAAAAGAAATCAATCTCCGAATTAGATAATGCTTATCAACTTTTAATTGAAAATCCAGACATGATAGTAGAGATTGCTGGTCATACTGACGACATTGGATCAAAAAATTATAATCAACAATTATCAGAAAAAAGAGCAGGTGCTGTATATGATATGCTTACTTCTAAAGGCATATCAAGGAGTAGAATATCTTTCAAGGGATATGCCGATTTGCAGCCCTTATTGCCTAATACAACAGATTCCAACAGAAAATCCAACCGCAGAATAGAATTTCGTGTCCTACGAGTGAACCAATAAAAGGTTCTACTTTTTATTACAATTTTCGAAATTTTCTTTATTCAGAATTAAATTAAAGTTTTAGTGAGAGTGATAGGTTATTATTTGGCGAATCTCATTTTTTTTTCAAAAACAGCTAATAAATACCTTAAAAACATTATCTCATATGCTTTAAGGTCAATTTGATCGAATTAAGAGTTTGTTAATTATTCTTAAAAAGAGATATCTTTCGGGTTCAAATAATTAATGTTTAACGATTAACTAGTAAGTATGAAGAGGATTTTACTACTAAGTTTTGCGTTCTTAACTGTTGTTGCATTCAGTGCAATGGCGCAAAGGACGGTTTCTGGAAAGGTCACTGACGACACAGGTGAGACCTTACCAGGAGTGAATGTTGTGATTAAAGGCACAACAACAGGTGTTACAACTGATCTTGATGGAAATTACCGTCTTTCAGTTGAAGATGGTGCTACACTTACCTTCTCCTATGTGGGTTTTGAAACTCAGGAGATTCTAATAGGAGCACGAACTACAATTGATGTAACCCTAGGTGGAGCTACTGAGCTTCAAGAGGTTGTTGTTACTGGTTACAGTAGCACAACTAAAGAGAAATCAAGTATTTCGGCAGCTACTGTTTCAAACAAGAATATTCAAAATCGACCGAACCCCTCATTTGTTCAGACATTGTCGGGACAAGTGGCAGGTCTGAATATTACAACGACAAGCGGTCAGCCAGGAGCTAACTCTAATGTGAATATTAGAGGTATTGGTTCAATCAATGGAGATACTGAGCCATTATTTATTATTGATGGAGCACCTGTAAATCAGGATAACTTTAGAAGCCTTAACCCAAATGATATTGAATCAGTTTCTGTTCTTAAGGATGCGGGAGCAACTGCTATTTATGGAAACAGAGGAGCAAATGGAGTAATTGTTGTAACAACGAGACAAGGAACTTACGGTAGCCCATTACAAATTGAATATACATATAGAGTAGCTTCTTCAAAGCTTCAGGATAATGGTTATGACCTGATGGGAACACGTGAGCAATTAGAGCTTGAAAGAGCGGCGTTCGGATTGGGTCTTGGTCCAGCACCGATTTATCATCAAAATAGAACAGGTCAGGGTATTCCTGGATTGAATATTCAATCTGATGGAAGTTATTTGCCACTTACGAATGTTCAACTGGATTCAATAGCAACAAATAAGAATGCAGACTATGTGGATTTCTTTTTTGATCAAGGAATTGCGCAGCAGCATAATTTATCTTTGACTAAAGGAGGTGAAAATACAAGAGTCGTTCTCAATTTTGGTTATTTAAATCAGGAAGGAATACTTCAAAGTAGTAGTCTTGAAAGAGGTAATATTAGAGCAAACCTTTCAGGTAAAAACGATAACGGTAAATTCACTTACTCAGTTAATACTTCATTAAATTATTCAGATAGTGAAGAGCCTAATGCAATTGGTGGTGGAGGTATTAACCGTAACTACATTTTAGGAGCTTATCAGTCCGTGACTTATGTAACTCCAGATGAGTATACAAATGGCGCTGATATTCAGGTACCACTTGCTTTCGCAAATACTCCTCTATTCTTGATAGATAGATTGAATACCTACACAAGGACTGAGAATGAATTGAAAGTTATTGGAACCATTAATTTAGGATATGAAATAATTGATGGGTTGAGAATAGGATACCAAATTTCTGGAGATTTTCAGGAAGAGATATTAACACGAGCTGAAGGACCTAATTCTTTTAATGCAATTCTATTTGCTCAGACAGGTAATACTACTCCTGGATTCCAGGATCAGCGATTTACTAGAGAGTTTAGATATAATCAATTAGCGAGTCTTAATTATACAAAGTCGTTTGATTTACACACCATAACTGGTGGGTTATATACTGAAAACTTTCGAGCTAGACATGATCAATTTAACTTTAGATCCAATGGATTAGATCCTAAAACATTCTCCCCTGGTGACGGAAGTGCATTTGTCCCTGATAATGCTACTAACGACTTCTTCGCAAATACCGTCGGAGCGAATATTTTACAAGCAGGATTATTCTCGTACTTTGGTACAGCTGGATATGACTATGATTCAAAATATGGTGCCGATTTCACTGTAAGAAGAGATGCTTCGTTCAGATTTGCTGAGAGTAACAGGTGGGGTACATTTTGGTCAGCTGCAGCGAGATGGAATATTCACAATGAGTCTTTCGCTTCAAATTTACCATTTGATATCCTTAAGTTAAGAGCATCTTATGGTGTGACAGGAAACCAGGTTATCAATGTGCTTGACGTAGCATTAAATGAATCCCAAGTATTTTCTTCTCCTGATAGAACCAGAGACCTTTTTGCAACTGGCGCAGGTTACGGTGGAGCTAATTCATTGTTCCTAAGTCAAATAGGTAATTCAAGTTTGAGTTGGGAAGAACAAGAGCAGTTTAATATTGGATTAGATGCTGAATTGTTTCAAAGTAGACTAAGAACCAAAGTGGATTTTTACCAGAAAACGACAAGTGGTCTTTTTCAGTCAGTTCCTGTATCAGCAGTTACATCTGTAACAAGCATTAACGCGAACTTTGGTGAAATGAGAAATAGAGGAGTAGATTTAGAACTTGCCTATGATGTTTTGAGAAATCCTAATGGTCCTAACTTAACTGTTAGAACTGTTGGTAACTATAATAAAATCGAATTATTAGAGTTTCCAGGAGGTCTTGAAGAGCAAGTTGGTGTTGGTAGAATTGGAGGCCCTATTAGAGAAGTATTCGCTGTGAGATATGCAGGCGTGAATCCAGCTAATGGTAACTTATTGTTTTTAACGGCCGATGGAGAGATTACAGAAACTCCTGATGCTGATAATGATAGAGTTTGGACAGGGAAGAACAATATTCCAGACTATCAGGGTAGTATTAATATTGACTTTGACTATAAAGGAGTGTTTGTTCAGATTCAAACAAACTACGTAATAGGTGTATATCGATTTGATAATGATTATGCTGGGTTTATCAATCCTAATAATATTGGTCAATTCAGACACTCAAGAGACATAAATCGTGCTTGGACTCCAACTAATAGAGTAACGGATATCCCAAGATTGAATGCAACCAACAGAGCACTTGCAAGTGATAGATTTTTAAGAAATGCAGATTACTTAAGAATTAGATTTGCAACCATTGGTTATGATTTCCCGAAATCTATGCTCGATAAGACTGGATTCCTTCAAAGAGCAAGAGTATTTGTAAATGGTGAGAATATCTTAACATTTACTGATTGGAGAGGATTTGATGTTGAAGGTACCACAGGTTCAAGGCTTTATCCAACGCCAAGAACATTCTCGTTGGGAATAGAGCTAGGTTTTTAATCAATAATTTGATATAACATGAAGAAAATGAATAAATATATTATTCTAGGCTTAGTTGCACTTACTGTAAGTTGTAACGAGTCGATAGATATAGATCAAGTTGGAAGACTTGGAGCTGAACAGGCATTTCAGTCTTTAGCTGATCTGGAATCTGGTATCCTAGGAACGTATAATCAATTTGATTACACTCCTTCGATGCAATGGGCATCCAATTTTACGGATGAAATAGCAATTGGTCCTGATAATGGAGGACAAGGGCAAGCAGTTTATTCCGGTATTGTAAATACAGGTTCTGCAGTTACATCTTCTATTTGGCAGACGTATTACGATGCGCTAAACTCGGCTAATCGAATTATCGAAGCTGCTGATTTAATTGAAGCAGAAGAAGATGAGGTTGACGCATATAATAATGTGTTAGGTGAGGCTTACGCATTAAGGGCATGGGGCTTATTTGAACTTTGGTCGTATTACACAATTAACTACACAGATGGTACAGCTTTATCTGCTCTGTTGGTAAATTTTGTTCCCGAAGTTGCGACTCAGTTGCCAAGAGCGACAAGTACAGAATTCTTAACTCAGATTGGTGAGGATTTAACTACTGCCGCAGGATTGTTAACAGTACAGAGTAGTCCAACACGAGTAAGTCAAGATTTTGTAACTGCTTTGAGAGCTAAGGTAGCTCTTTACACGGAGGATTATACTACTGCAGATGCATTAGCAGCTAGCCTACTTGCAAATTATCCAATTTCAAATACAACCCAATTTGAAGGTATGTGGGATGATTCAGATGATACGGAGATTATCTTTAAATTGGAAAGATCTGTTGGTGATCCGTATGACGGTCAGGGTGCTACGGGTAGTGCTAACGCCGGAGGCTGGGCAGGAGCAAACTATGCTTTTGTGAATCCAACTGTGGATGGATCTCCTTACTTCGTAATGAGTTCGCAGTTATTTGATTTAATGCCTGACGGAGACATTCGTAGAGAGGTGTATGTTGATGAATCAGCAGCTCCTGATTATGCTGTACTTCCTGTAGGTAAATATCCTGGATCAGGAGGGCAGCCTCTTCTCAATGATCTAAAGATATTTAGATCAGCTGATATGTTGTTAATAAGAGCGGAAGCGGCGGCCTCTTCAAGTGATTTTGCTGCTGTTGCAACATTTATTGATGAATTGAGAGATGCTAGATTTGGGACAGATGTAGCAACACCAGCTGTGGCTAATCAAACTGCAGCTTTTGCCGCAGTGTTAGAGCAAAGACGAATCGAATTTGCTTTTGAGGGTCATAGATATAGAGATCTTAAAAGACTAGGAGTGAGAGCGGGAGTATCAGTCAGTAGACCAGATGCCGAATGTACAAACTTTGGTAACTGTTCCATAGCTTCTGATGACTTCAGATTCACCTTACCTATTCCACTGTTTGAATTGGATGCTAACCCGGCGATTACAACACAGAATCCTGGTTACGAACAATAAATTAATTTGACATGAAAGTACATAATAATTTAATTAATAGATTTTTCTTCCTGCTCATGCTAACATTTGTTATTGGGGCATGTGAAGAGGAGGATTCGGGAGAACTGATAAATGATGATTTGACAGGAACGATAAAAGTATATTTCGATCCTACAACTCCATCAGAGGTTAGTGAGACTTCTAATGTTGTATCCACTCCTGATGGATCAACATCAATCACGACGCAAAACACGTTAGAAGTAGCGGTTATTAGAACAGGTACTGATTTTAGTTCTGATGCCACGATTAATTTCACTGCTACAACGACGTATGCAGTTACATCAGATTTCTTCGATGAAGGAGATGATGCTTCTGGTACTGTTACTTTTAGCAATGAGGGTACAATTACGATACCTGCTGGACAGACTAGAGGTTCATTTTTTGTAGCTATTGCTGATGATGTTGTAGCAACTGGAGATAGAGCAATTAATATAACATTGACGGAAACAAGTACGGGAGAATTAGGTTTAACTTCTTCTAATCCTCAGACTTCCCTAACGGTAACCATAATTGATGACGATTGTCCAATCACTATAGCTGACTGGGTTGGAGTATATACTGTAGATGAAAATTTCACTGCGGGTACTAATGCTCCTAGTGGATTGTCAGATTTCTTTGCTGAATCTTATCAGGTTGAAATAGCATTAGATCCATCTGATGTCACAGGAACGAAAGGGATCATTACTAATTCTACTGGATTCGATCAGTACTTTAATGACGGTTTGGTAGTAACCTTTTTGACCTGTCCAGGTCAAGTTTCTTTCAGTGAGCCAGCACCGAATGTAGCCCTTTTTAGAAATTTTGTATTTGAAACTTCAAGTTACAGTGAGGGTAATTTTTCTATTAAATGTGAAGGGCCATTAGCAACTTTTGGAGCATATCAATTCACTTTAACTAAGCAAGCAGAATAATATGAAGAATTTTATATATACAATCGCAGTGACATTCATAGTTATTTTGAGTGCATGTGGTGATGATAGAAGCAGTCCAAGTGTAATTCAGTACACTGGTGATGTAGAAGGTCTTTTTACTGAGGCTCGTATATCGGGAGTAAACCTATATTACGATGCACTCATAAAAACGGGTCTTGACGCAAGATTGTCAGAATCAACTGAAAGAACATATCTGGTACTTAACAATCCTGCAATGCAAGCGGCACTTGAAAACAGCGGGTTTTTGACAGTTGCAGCTGCTGATGAAGCATTTCTTGCTCAGTTAATTAATGATCATACCATTAGCGGTAGCATTATAACTGTGGATGAATTCGCAAAAGGGATTTTAACTGCTGAAAGTGGTTCTCAGATATATGTTTCTGTTGAAGATGATGTAGTGTTTAATAGTCAAGCAGTAATAACTGATGGGAATAATATAGCATCAAACGGAATAGTTCATGTTGTTAATTTTCCTATGTTGACATTTCCAACTTCTAGTATAGGAACTATAGTGGCTGATTTATCTGCTGATGCAACTACACCTGAATTCACGATTTTAGATGCAGCCCTGGAGGCAACAGGTTTGGACGTAACTCTCAGCAGTGGCACTAGTGATTTTACTGTGTTTGCACCTACGGATGCAGCATTTGCTAACATAGGAACTACACTGGCTACATTAGCAACTGATTTCACAACAGATGAGTTGACAGCACTACTGCAAGGACATGTTTTAGCGGGTAGATTTTTAACTCAGGATCTTGCATCAGGAAGAACGTATACATTAGCTGGTGGATCAGGTACTGCAAAGGGCCTAGACATCAGTGTAGAGGTAAGCGAAATTGATATAGAGATTGATGCTGGACAAACATCTAGCACAACAAGTGTAAATACACTAGCGACAAATGGGGTTATACATATTGTTGACGAAGTATTATTTACTGAAGCATTTATTTACGAAGCTTTAAGTGGAGATGTACCTATAGACGATCCAGAAACAGAGCAGGGCTCGTTGAGCAATTTTCATACAGCACTTGAGGCAAGTAGTTTTGATTACAGTGCTCTATTAAGTACGGAGACTGAATATACTGTTCTTGTGCCTGATGCATACGCTGGAGGAAATACTCAAGCTGAGTTAGATGCTTACATCTTCGAGGGAATTCTGGATATTGAAGATGCAGTTGGTTCTAGAATAGAGTCAATAGGTGGTGATCAATATTTCGTTAGTTCGACAGAAAGTTTAGATACAGATCGTATAGCTCTTTATGGGCAAAATGGTTCTAGTATTTTAGCGAAGGAATGTGGAGCTGATGACGATGCATGTTTGCAAGACGTTGAAGCATACAATGGCAATGTTACTTTGTTAGCGGGAGAGGTTATTCCTCTTTCTAATATAAGTACCACGTCTGTTGTACAAGCAGCTACTGATACTTTAGATTTATTCTTCGAAGCGTTAATATTTCTTGAGTTAGATAGTTTAATTGATGTCACATATTTGGCTGTTCAAAATTCTGAATTAGAGGAGCTTTACAGAGATGCTTTTGATGCCGGGGGTGTTTTTGATCAAACAACAATCGCAGCTGGCAACTATGCAGGCTTAATCACTAATATTGAGTCAGCGGATGCCGCAACATTATTAGCAGTTATACAACGACACATAATCACAGAACTGTTTTTTAGTCTTGATCTGGTCGCTGATTTGGAATTTAGTAATCGTGCTGGTGAGACACTAGATTATGGAACAGTAACAGTGGGTATGTCTACTGAGACTGGATTTGTGATTAATGATGACACAGAGTTCACAGTAGTAGAAATAGTGCAAGCTAATGCAACTGGTAGCAATGGAGTTGTCCATGTTCTAGAGTCCGCATTGCCAGAACTATAAATTATAAATATATGTTATAAAAGGGCCATAGTACTATGGCCCTTTTTTTGCTTTAAAAGATTATTAAAACTTGATTATGAGGAGATTAAAGTATTTACTTTTCTTAGTATTAGTGTTAGTATTAAGTTCTAATGCTCAAACAATCGATCCTACCTGTGGCACTGTTGCTACTGAAGAACAGGTTGAGTTTATGAATTCAGTCATCAATCGTGATACTTTTCTGGGTTCTGCAAGAATATCAAATACCTCAAATACTGTTAGTGTACCACTTAAATTTTTCATTATTAGACAGTCCGATAATTCTGGAGGTCTTGCTTTAGCAAGAGTTTCTGCTTTGATTGATGAAGTAAACGATATCTACTCATCTGCTGGTATGATTTTTTTTGAAGTCGAAGAACCCACAATCATATCAAGCGATCAATATTATAATTTGGATAGTTCTCAAGAGCAGGAACTAGCAGGTCCGAATGATAAAGTAGGTGTGGTTAATATCTATGTGTCTGGGGCACTTACAAGTGGAGGTTCATCCCTTTGTGGTTATACAAGATTTCCTCCAAGTGCAGATAGGATATTTTTGGCTATGTCTTGTGCAGATAATGAATTCGGTACTACAGCTCATGAATTGGGTCATTATTTCACCTTGTATCATACCCATGGGAAAACAAATACTGGCACAACAGATGAATTAGTTAATGGAAGCAATTGTACTATAGCGGGTGATGACTTGTGCGATACAGCTGCTGATCCTAATTTATCAGGGAATGTAAGTGGATGCTCATATTCCGGAAGTGCTAGAGATGCTAATGGCGCTTTTTTTGCACCTGATCCAACTAACATAATGTCATATGCACCTAATAATTGTAGGAATACTTTTACAGTAGGACAGTTTGAAAGAATAAGAAATGGCCTTGAATCAGGTAGGGATTATTTAAATCTTGTTTATGAAAACTTTACTTCAAAGTTCACCTCAGATACTAGATTGGGATGTTCTCCTGTCACAATAAAATTCACAGATTTAACTAATAATTCGGTATCTCGAAATTGGAGTTTTCCGGGAAGCGATAAAGAAAGTTCACCATTGAAAACTGTATTTGTTACCTATGATGAACCAGGATTCTATGATGTTACTCTCAGTGTTACCAATGATGCAGGACAAGAATCCACAGTTACACGAGAAAATTATATTTTAGTTCGTGATCCTTATGAAAACCTAATTCAGAGCCCTTCTTTTCGATCTTTTAGCCCAGGAGATTTGCCAGAAAGTTGGTCTATTGATAATAGTGATCAATCATTGACGTGG
This sequence comes from Marinobacter alexandrii, assembly GCA_039984955.1. Lineage (NCBI taxonomy): Bacteria > Pseudomonadati > Pseudomonadota > Gammaproteobacteria > Pseudomonadales > Marinobacteraceae > Marinobacter > Marinobacter alexandrii. Next base: position 1,071,848 of record JBDWTN010000007.1, on the reverse strand, counting down.
GAGTATGATGAGAACTCAGTAGACTTGGATGGCGGTTCTTTTATGGTAAATAATTTTGATTATAACCCAGAATTGTTACCCCAGTATGATAACCTTAATTTTAGTTCGTTTGATTTGAGAGATCTCAAGTCTCTAACAATAGAATTTGCGTATGCATATACACACCGTTTTTTTGAAACGGGAATTAGCTCAGAGGCCTACGATACTTTAGTCTTGGGCTATAAATTGGATTGTAATGAAGATATTAATATCCTTTTTAAAGAAGGTGGAGAGGAGTTACGCACCACTACATCCGGCATAAATAGTTATTTCGTGCCTTCTGCTGATGATTGGTCTTTTATTTCGAATAGATTTGAAATCTCTGATATATCGCATGTAGAAGATTTCTCTTCAATAACCCCGGTTATACAGAATCAAACAGGAAATGGCAATAATTTGTATATTGATCAGGTTAGTCTAGTTCCGGATTTTTCACTTGACTCTGTTGAGTTTTTCCGTGGAAATTTTTCAAATAATCAAACCATTTTAAGGTGGTTCAATCCTGCGATCAATTCGAGGAGAGTAATTATTGAGCGGAATATTAATAATGAAGGATTTATTAGAATAGATTCAATTGACCCTTCAATAACTGAATACATTGATGATTCGATTCCATTTGAAAACTCAACTACAATACGATATAGGGTAAAGAATGAGAATGACGTGGAAGAATCTAGCTATTCAGTTGTTGCTGATGTAGTTCTTACAGTAACTGGAGTAGATGAACTAAGCGATTTCATTATTTATCCTAACCCTGCAAAAAATATGATTAACATTTCTTTAAGTGAAGAACTTCAAAATAGGGTTTATCGTATTGATATTGTTAATATAAACGGGAAAGTGGTTTTAGATGAACCCAGCCTCAAAACAGATTCATTAATTGATTTATCAACCTTGAACAATGGCATATATTTTGTTAGAATTCATACTGATAGGACGGTAATTAAAAGAAAAATATTAAAACTTAAATAATGAACAGTATAACTAGATTTAAGATTTTCACTTGCGTATTTTTATTTTTCTTGACTCTTAGCTATGCTCAGGGGTTAAACATTGGAGATATAGTTGATCCTAACAGGAATAACCGAGATCTCTGGGGTGATGGTGGTAGAGAGAACATAATAGGTAGCCCTTACCTATTGGATGAATGGATGATGGGAGAAATTAAAACTAAATCGGGTGCAGTTTATCCCAATATTAAGATTAAGTATGCCGCATATTCTGATCAATTATTCTTTCTATCAGAAAACGGTGATGAGAGAACAATAGCGCGTGAAAAAGTTCAGCATTTTCAATTTAATGACAATGATGGGAATGCTTATTTATTTAAGCATATCCCGTATCATGGTTTTCTATTAAACCTAGCTAGTGGCGATGTTTCATTATTTAAAAAAATAGTTAAAGAAATAAAGGAAGCTCCAGAACCAAATGGTTATAATTCCTCAGTAGGTCAAGCTGAATTTATTTTAAGAGAAACTTATTATATTTCACCATCAAAAGACGGTATAGTACAAAGCGTATCAAACAAAAAAGAATTTGTAAGCCTATTTCCCGATTTGGAAAGCAAAATATCGAAATACATAAAGCAAAATAAAGTTAGATTTAAAAAGGACGAAAAGATTATCGGCTTAGTGAACTATACTGCGTCAATCAAAAACTAACTACGTTTTGTTATAAATGACTTTAGAGCATGATTATCGTTCATAGAAAGGAACATTTCAATGCTGCTCACAAACTATACAACCCAAGCTGGAGTGAGGAAAAGAACTTAGAAGTTTTCGGACCCTGCGCCAACAAAAATTGGCATGGGCATAATTTCGAGTTAATTACTTCTGTGAAAGGAAAAGTCAATGATTCTACTGGATTTGTTATTGATCTTAAAAAATTAAGTGATGTAATAAGCCAAGAAATAATTGATAAGGTAGATCATAAAAACATCAATTTAGATGTGCCATTTATGGAGAATAAGATGGGTAGTTGTGAAAACCTGATCATTGAATTTTGGAAAATACTGCAAGCACATATTCCAAGAATTAGTTCTACAGCTTCGCTATATAGACTTAGACTCTACGAAACCCCTCGTAATTTCGTGGATTATTACGGGGAATAAATGAAGTATCTAATTTGGTCTGAGAACCTTATTTGTAAACACCAAGCTTCGCTTTTGACGAAGGAGTTAGAGCGCTTTGATGTTCGAAGTGAAATAATTTTTACAAATTCGAGTAAAACAGGCTTAGGTAAAGAACTATTTAGATCCGATCCGGATTTATTCATCGTATTTGGCTCAAAAAAAAGTAATTCAATAGTCAAGAGAGCAAATAAGCTCAAGATTAAGACTTGTTTTTTCTATCAGTCACTTTTAGATGGACAGTTGCTGGGCAGTAATTTGCTTAATGCCTGTAAGATTTATGTAGACCTTCCTGCTCCTGATGATCAAATGGGTTTTGAGTATTCAGGCAGTTTGCTTTATGAGTATATAAGAAAAAATGAATCCTATAGCGATCAAGAAACCTCTGAAATTTTAATATCAATTTTTGTGTCCGGTACACGTGATATGAAAATGGCAGAAAAGATGAGGGTTAAGTTTCAAAGGCTACTTCCAGAATATAATTTTATAGTGGTTGATGTTTCTAAAAATTTTACAGACGCTATTCGGATGGCAGTTCGATCCAATGCAATAGTCGCAATGGATCAATTGAGTAGTATGTTTTCAGTACTCACCAACTGCCCCAGTGTATTGATTAATAAGAAATTGTTCTTTAAAGAGAGATTAAAAAATCAATCTATAGTAAATGAGTTATTAGGTAGAGAAGCAATTTCTGTCTTTACACAAGATAAATCAGTAAATATCACAGAAGAAATTAGTAGAATATTGCTTGATCATCAATATTGTGCAGAAATAATGTCAAGCTTTCAAGAATTGAAATTGATAATAGGTATGGAACCTGTGGCGAGACAAACTGCGCAAAAAATGGTTGATTGGTTAGAGGAAGCTAATGAAACTTAAGCAGCTCTAAGCTTATTGAATTTAGATTTTTCAAATTTCTCAGCGGCATAAGTCTTATCAATCACGATATCTTTTATGTCTTTGTTAGAAGGTAACTCAAACATAGCATCAGTTACGATCGCTTCACAAATAGACCTCAAACCACGCGCACCTAACTTAAATTCCATTGCTTTTTCCACTATGTAATCCAAAGCATCATCTTGAAGATCAAGTTTGACTTCTTCCATATCAAAAAGCTTGGTATACTGTTTTACCAGAGCATTTTTAGGCTCTGTCAATATTCTCTTTAGTGCCTCATTGTTCAAAGGATCTAAATGGGTTAATACTGGTAGTCTACCTATTAACTCAGGAATAAGCCCAAAGCTTTTTATGTCTTGCGCTGTGATATACTGCAGGAGATTATCCTTGTCTATAGCTCCTGAATTGAATTCATTGTCATTTGCAAAACCTATGGGTTGTGTATTTAAGCGATTTGCAATGTGACGCTCAATACCATCAAATGCACCACCGCAGATGAAAAGAATATTTTCGGTGTTCACATTAATCATCTTCTGATCAGGATGTTTTCTACCACCTTGGGGCGGTACATTTACAGTTGTACCCTCAAGTAATTTTAAGAGTGCTTGTTGTACACCTTCACCGCTCACATCTCTTGTTATAGATGGATTATCTGATTTTCGCGCAATCTTATCTATTTCATCTATATAGACGATTCCTCTTTCGGCTGCTTCAACATCATAATTGGCTGATTGGAGCAATCTGGTTAGTATGCTTTCAACATCTTCCCCAACATAGCCAGCTTCAGTAAGGACTGTGGCATCAGCAATACAAAATGGTACCTGAAGAATTTTAGCTAATGTTTTAGCTAGATAAGTTTTTCCAGTCCCTGTTTGGCCAATCATGATAATATTTGACTTTTCAATCACTATATCATCACTATCAGATGCTTGCATTAATCTCTTGTAATGATTGTACACCGCAACTGAAATGTATTTTTTAGCCTCATCTTGACCTATAACAAACTCATCAAGATGCGATTTCATATCAGCAGGCTTGATGAGTTTAAAATTGGGGCTATCGTTTTCAGATGTAGTTTTTAATTCCTCGTTTAAAATTTGTTGAGCCTGAGCAATACATTTATCACAAATGTGAGCATGTATCCCAGAAATCATTAGGTCAACATCTTTTTTATTTCTACCACAAAAACTGCAAGTTACTTGAGCCATAATATTATTTTCTCTCTAAAACCTCATCGATTAAGCCATATTCCTTAGCCTCAGATGCACGCATCCAATAATCTCGATCAGAGTCTTTTTCAATTTGGTTATATGTCTTACCAGAGTGTTTGGCAAGGATATTATAAAGATCCTTTCTTAATTCAAGTGTTTGCTTGAGTGTAATTTCCATGTCTCTTGATTGACCCTGCATTCCGCCACTTGGTTGGTGAATCATAACTCTAGCGTGCGGAAGAGCGGATCTTTTTCCATGAGCACCTCCGGCCAAAAGTACAGCTCCCATAGAAGCAGCCATTCCGGTACAGATTGTAGCAACATCTGGATTTACATGTTGCATCGTATCGTACATTCCTAATCCAGCGTATACAGATCCTCCTGGACTGTTTACATAGAGTAGAATATCCTTTTTTGCATCTACAGACTCAAGAAATAGAAGCTGAGCTGTAATAATATTTGCGATGTTTTCCTCCACTTGAGTGCCTAGGAATATAATTCTATCCATAATAAGGCGTGAAAACACATCAATTTCGCGAAAATTAGTGGGTCTTTCTTCGATAACGGCCCTAGTCATGTTTTCTACATGATGAACATAATCATCAACGGCTGTTCCGCTTATATTTTGGCCTTTTACGGCATATTTTCTGAATTCCTCAGTGTTTATCATTTCAATAAGTTAAAGTATATGGTGTAAAAATAAAAAAGTCCTGGTTAGAGGACTTGTTCAAAACTTAAAATGATGTCATTTGGTTCAAAATCAAAGTTTTCTGAATTCATCCAACGAAATAGTTTTTTCCTTGACAGTCACTTCGCTTTTGATGTGTTCAAGCACTTTATGAGACTGAACTTGATTGAAAACTTTCATATAGTTCTCCCCATTTTCTCCTTGTAAATAATTTTCAGCAAAAGAATCAAGCTGGTCATCCATCTGATTTCCCATTCCAGAACCGGCAAATTGATTTTTGATGAGTTCTTTTGCCTCATTGGTTACATCTTCGTGTTCAACCTTGATATCTTGCTTCTTCACAAGTTGATTTCTGATCAAAGACCATTTCAACTCTTTGGCGTATGACTCATATTCTAGCTCCATAAGTTCAGGAGTAATGTTATCGTTAGTTCGAATCAACCATTTCTTCAGAAACTCATCCGGCAGGTTTATTTTAGAAGACTCTGTAAGCTTTTCTCTTACTTGATGATCAAAAAACTTATCTGATTCTGCTGTATAATTTTGGGAAACAATTTCTTTAACACGATCCCTAAAACCCTCTTCATTCTTAATAGTGTCCTTACCAAATGTTTTGTCAAATAGCTCTTGGTTGACTGGAGCTAATTTGTGATGATTGATAGCCTTAAGAGTAAATGTCAATTTTTTCAATTTCTTAAATTCCTCATCATTCAATTTCAGCTGATTTTTAAGAGCATTTTCATGCTTGAAGCTTTTCTTAGGATCAATCTCAACTTCAGAACCATTCTTTATACCGACCAATTTCTTCAAAGTATTCTTTTCAGTATCTCGAATATCGATGCTTATTTCTTGATCGATTTCTCCATCCTTAGATTTTATCTGACCATACAAAGTATCTTTATCAGAAGAAACTTCTGGATTTTCAATCTCTCCAAATTGGCGTTGAAGGTTTTCGATTGTTTCATCAATTACGTTATCATCCACATTGATGAAGTACTTATCCAACTTCACCTTTTTATCAGCTTTAACTTCAAATTGTTCAGCAAAACCAATCTCGTACTCAAATTCGAACGATTCTTGATTCTCCCAATCAAACTCTTCGTTTTGCTGGACAGGTAATGGCTCTCCAAGAAACTGAGTATCACCTTCTCTTAAGTAGCTGTTAAGTTTTTCAGAAACAAGCTTGTTGATTTCATCAACGATAAGAGCATTCCCGTACATTTTTTTTATCATGCCAGTGGGTACTTTTCCCTGACGAAAACCTTTAATGTTAGCAGTCTTGCTGTACTCTTTGATTTTTTGATCTACACCTGGTTGAAAATCAACTTTGTTTACGCTAATTTTAATTACACCTTGTGTTTTTTCTGTTTTGTCAAAAATTATATCCAACGTACTATTGTTTGATGTTTATAAAATAAAAACCCTCTTACTCGTCCCATTGATCGGGTATCGGAAAGAGGGTTGTTTCTTAGTGCGGATGAAGGGACTCGAACCCCCATGCCTCGCGGCGCTAGATCCTAAGTCTAGTGCGTCTACCAATTTCGCCACATCCGCAGATTTCATCGCTCAAACTTTTTCTTGCTCCGAAAATCGGATGGCAAAAGTAGGTAATATTTTTGATTCAACAAGGGTTTAATTTTGTAAAATTATTATGGTAGTAGAGGAAGATTTAGAGTCGGAAAAGAAAGAGATCATTAGGCGTTACAGAAGGCTCTTAAGAAAAGCCAAGCCGGTCCTGAAAGATGGTGATGCTAAAATTATTAAAAAAGCATTTTACACTTCCATGGAAGCACATAGTGGAATGCGCAGAAGATCTGGTGAGCCTTATATTTTTCATCCATTAGAGGTTGCAGAGATATGTGTTTCGGAAATTGGGTTAGGTACTACTTCTATTGTAGCAGCCTTACTGCATGATGTCGTAGAGGATACAGATTATGAGCTGGATGATATAGAAAGACTTTTTGGAAAAAAAGTCGCGATAATTATCGATGGCCTTACCAAGATAGCTGGTGTCTTTGATCAGGGAAGCTCACAGCAAGCAGAAAACTTCCGAAAGATGTTACTTACATTATCAGATGATGTCAGGGTTATCTTAATTAAGCTTGCTGATCGCCTACACAACATGCGCACCCTTGAGAGTATGCCTAGAAACAAACAACTCAAGATTGCAAATGAAACCATCTACTTATATGCACCACTAGCTCATCGATTAGGACTTTATGCTTTTAAGTCCGAATTAGAAGATTTATACCTTAAGTATTCTGAACCAGAAGTTTATGATGATATAGCAGGGAAAATAAACGAAACAAAAGACTCAAGAAATAAATTTATCAGAAATTTCATTAAGCCAATCAAGGACAAGTTAAACTCCCTGAAGGTAGACTATGAAATAAAAGGCAGACCGAAATCAATCCACTCTATATGGAATAAGATGAAAAAGCAGAGTGTACCCTTTGAAGAAGTTTTTGATCTTTTTGCTGTCAGGATAATATTAACTGTGCCATACAAAGATGAAAAAGCACTTTGCTGGCAGGTATATTCATTGGTGACAGATTACTATCAGCCAAATCCGGACCGATTAAGAGATTGGATAAGTATTCCCAAAGCAAATGGTTATGAATCTCTTCACACAACAGTAATGAGTGATACAGGTAAATGGGTTGAAGTACAAGTTCGGACTCGACGAATGGACGAAATAGCAGAAAAAGGATATGCAGCTCATTGGAAGTATAAAGATGGAAAAGTGACCGATGAAACCGGTTTAGAAATGTGGATATCAAAGGTCAGAGAAATACTTGAGCAGAATGATGGCAATGCGATAGAGTTTGTTGATGACTTTCGGTCAAACTTATATAGTGATGAAGTTTTTGTCTTTACGCCAAAAGGCGATTTGAGAACATTACCTCAAGGAGCTACGGCTCTAGATTTTGCATTTGATATTCATACCGAAATAGGGGAGCATTGCCTTGGAGCAAAAGTCAATCAAAAACTAGTGCCACTTAACTTTGAATTAAAGAATGGTGATCAGGTAGAGATACTTACTTCAACAAAACAAAAACCGAATGAAAGTTGGCTTCAATACGTAGTAAGCTCTAAGGCTAAATCTAAAATCAAGGATGCCCTCAAAGAAGAGCGAAAAATATTTATTGATGAAGGCAAAGAGATTGTCAAAAGAAAGCTCAAACAACTTAAAATAGATTACAAGCAAACAGTTCTAGAAGAAATTGCTAATTACTTCAATGTCAAATCGGCTTCCGATCTGCTTTATTTAGTTGGTATAGGAAAAATAGATCATTCACTTATCAAATCGTTTATTAAATCTGATAAGCCGAACTCAAAGACAAGAATAGGTGAGGGGGACGTTAAGGATGTCGAAGAAAAGCTTAGTAAGGTTAGGAAGACAGATAGTGACCTTCTTTTACTCGGAGAAGATTTAGATATTATAGATTACAAGTTCGCCAAATGTTGTAATCCCATAGCAGGAGATGACGTTTTTGGCTTTGTCACAGTTAGCGAGGGTATCAAAATTCATCGTACAACCTGCCCCAATGCTGCTGAGCTATTATCTAATTATGGATACAGGATTATAAAAGCTAAGTGGGCTTCATCGAGGAAGCATTCTTTTGAAGCTACACTATCGATTATAGGAACAGATCGTCTTGGGTTGGTTAGTGATGTTTCCAACATTATTTCTGAAGAATTAAAAGTAAATATGCGCTCATTATCTATTAATACAGAGGGGGGAATCTTTGAAGGTATTATTCGCTTATATGTAGAGGATACTTCGCATATTGATATTTTAGTCAAAAAACTAGAAAAAGTTAACGGAGTAGTAAAAGTCAGTAGAACAAACTGATCGATTACCTTAAATTATATTTGCCGTATGCATGGACAAAATATCATGGATGAAGTCAAAAAAATTTTTCAAGCACATCTTGAAAATAAGAACCTTCGAAAAACCCCAGAGCGATTTGCGATTTTGGAGGAGATATACGTTCGAGAGGGACACTTTGATGTTGAGTCCCTATATGTAAGTATGAAAGACAAAAATTACAGGGTTAGTAGAGCAACTGTGTATAACACTTTAGACTTGCTCGTGGATTGTGATTTAGTAACAAAGCATCAGTTTGGAACCAATTTAGCACAATTTGAAAAAGCATATGGCTTTCGACAACATGATCACCTTATATGTACAGATTGCAATAAAGTACATGAATTTTGTGATCCACGCATTCAAAATATACAAACCACCGTTGGTCAACTTTTACAGTTTAATGTGATGCATCATTCATTAATATTGTATGCTGCTTGTGAGAAGAAAAATTGTGAAAATAGATAATTCGAGCTCATCCTAGAATACCAAAACGATTGGCGTCCAATGAAGA